>CAITIQ010000348.1 GCA_903892415.1 uncultured delta proteobacterium
GGAAGCCGATGGCCCAGCTGCTCCTGGCCGAGCACGCCACCGTGACCATCGCTCATTCGCGAACCAAGGATCTCGCCGCCGTCTGCCGCGAAGCCGACGTGCTCGTCGCCGCCGTTGGTCGGGCCGAGATGATCGGCGCGGACTTCGTAAAGGAGGGCGCGGTGGTGCTCGACGTTGGCATCAATCGGCTGCCGGACGGTCGGCTGGTCGGAGACGTAGCGTTTGAGGCCGTGTTGCCGAAGGTCCGCGCGATCACGCCGGTCCCGGGAGGCGTCGGGCCGATGACGATCGCGACCTTGCTCGAGAACACCGTGCTTGCAGCTGTCGCCCGCAAATCCAACGTCAAGAGCTGAACGTGAAGCTCTCGAGGCGCGCCTGGTTCGGCGTGGGTGGTGCCGCCGCCCTGGGCGTTGCTCTGCCGCTCTACTTCCGCAATCGACACGGAAAGTCGCTCAAGTCGCTGCGTCCTTCAGGCATCCCCGACTTTCGCTTGCGGGAGGGCTTCTCGGCCCAGGTCGTGGACTCGACGGGCAACGCCATGAGCGACGGCTTCGTCGTGCCCGGCAAGCCCGACGGCATGGCGAGCTGGAGCGAAGACGGGAAGATCGTCCTGATGCGCAATCACGAACTCACCGACGACAAGTCGCTATCAGCGTACCCGGGTCGAGCGGCACCGCAGCTCGCGCACAAGAGCAACATGTTCGGTGGGGTGACGCGCGTAGTCCTCTCGGAGCAGGACAATACGGTGATCGAATCCAACTTGGTGCTCACCGGGACGGCCAACAACTGCGCCGGCGGCACCAGCCCGTGGGGCTGGCTCACCTGCGAAGAGTACACAGCCGGGGATCACGGCTTTGTTTTCCTCTGTGATCGCTACGCCAGCAAATTGCAGCCTCCCAAGCGCATCGAGGCCTACGGTCGATTTCGACACGAGGCGGTCGGGATCGATCCTGCGACGCACGACGCCTACCTCACCGAGGACATGGCGGACGGCTGTCTTTACCGCTTCAAGGCCGAAGCCAAAGACAACCCGTTTCACGGTCAGCTGCAGGCGCTGGCCAGCGAGAAGATCGACGTCAACACCTTGTCGGCCAATGACTCGCTCGAGGTGTCGTGGGTCGACGTGAACGGCTGGGACGCGGCGAAGGATGATCTGCGGGTGCGCGCTGTGCGGTCGGGCGCAACCACCTTCCGACGCGGTGAGGGCGTCTTCGCCGACGTTCGCGATGGCAAGACGCACATCTACTTCACTGCCACCACCGGTGGTCGCTACGGCAAAGGGCAGGTCTTTCGACTCTCGCCCAGCAAGGATGGCGGGGTGTTGAGCTTGGTGGTGGAGGCCCCCGGCGGGGATTCGTTGGAGATGCCCGACAACGTGTGTGTCTCACCCAGCGGTCATGTCTTCCTCGCGGAAGACGGCTCCGCCCCGAACGGCCTGGCGGTTGTTTGCCCTAGTGGTCAGCTGCTGACGTTGGCGGTGAATACCGGTGGAGGTGAGCTTGCGGGCGTAACGTTCACCAACGACCGACTTTTTGTGAACCTTCAGCAACGAGGCATCACGGCGGTGATCAGCGGCCCATTTTCGGAGCTTGCGTGATGTAGCATGGCGCGGTGAACGGAAGCCCGACGCTCGCTCTCGATCTGTACCAACTCACGATGGCCGCTGGCTACTTCCACGCCGGCCGCAGCAAGGACATCGCAACCTGCGAGATGTTCATTCGCCGGTTGCCGAAGACGCGGCGGTACCTTCTGGCGATGGGGATCGAGCGCGTGCTCGACTACCTGCTGGAGCTACGTTTCTCGAGCGAGCAGATCGCCGCGCTGTCGAAGCTCCCGGCCTTGCGTTCGGCGATGACCCCGGATTTCTGCGACTACCTGTCGAAGTTCCGCTTCACCGGTGAGGTCTTCGCGGTGGAGGAGGGCACCGTCGTGTTCGACAACGAGCCGCTCGTGCGAGTGCGTGCACCGATCATCGAGGCGCAGTTGATCGAGACGTACCTGCTATCTGTGATCAACCACTCGACCATGATCGGTTCGAAGGCCTCGCGTATCGTGCGCGCCGCCGAAGGAAAGAGGTTGATCGAATTTGGCACGCGGCGCACGCACCCGGACGCCGCGATCGACAGCGCGCGCATCGCTTGTGCGGTGGGCTTCGCTGGCACGAGCAACGTTGAAGCGGGCGTGCGCTTCGATTTGCCGGTCTTGGGTACGGCTGCGCATATGTGGACGATGGCGCACGCGACTGAAGAGGAGGCCTTCAAGAACTACTTCACCGTCTTCCCCGATAGCAGCACCCTCCTGATCGATACCTACGACACCGTGCGGGGGGCTGAGCGTGCGGCCCGCGTCGCTGGCAACAAGCTGCGGGGCGTGCGCATCGATTCGGGGGATCTCGGCAAGGTCAGCGTTGAGGTGCGCAAGGTGCTCGATCAGCAAGGCTGCAAAGACGCGGCCGTGATCGTCTCGGGCGATCTCGACGAGCACTCGATTGCAGCGCTGGTGAAGAGCGGCGCGCCGATCGACTCGTTTGGCGTTGGCACCGAGCTCGTTACCAGCGGGGATGCCCCACGGCTTTCGGGCGTCTACAAGCTAGTGGAGCTCGAGCGCGGCGCTGAGCGCATGCCCGTTGCAAAATTTTCCGAAGGCAAATCCACACTGCCCTCCGCTCATCAGGTGCTGCGCATCTACGATGAGGAGAACCGGATCGCCCGCGATATCATCCTGCTCGAACGCGAAGACAGCCCAACGCTCGCAGCCGGACAACGGGCCGTGGCGCTGCTGCAATGCGCGATCTCCGCGGGTGAGCGTAAGCGACCGCGTCGTTCGCTCGAAGAGGTTCGGGCGCACGTCGCGCTCGAGCATCAAACGCTGCCGACCGAGCTTCGCTCGAACGAGCCCTTCGGCCCGGGAGAAACGCCCTTCGCCGTGGAGGTTTCCTCGGCAACGGCCCGCTTGGTCGAGGAGCTGCGTCTGGCGCGCGCCAAGGAGCCAACGTGAAGAACCTGATCTTCGTCGACGTCGACATCCAGGCTGATTTCTGCGAGCCAAACGGCGCGCTGGCCGTGGCCGGTTCACCCAATGACCTGTATCGCCGGCTGACCGCTTGGGCGGTGCGCTTCGGCCTGCCGATCCTCGGCAGCGTGGATTCGCACAGCTACGACGCCTGGGAGTTTGCCTCCAATCAGGTGCCAGCGCCTAGCGGTGAAAAGCCGAATTTCCCGGACCATTGCGTGAAAGGCACGCCGGGCTGGTTGAAGGTGCAAGGCACCTTGCCGCCGCGTTTTCGTTTTGTGCCCAACCAAGCGGGCGCAGCCGTTGAACCGCTGGTGAGCGAGCTGCTCTCCGGCTCGACGCAAGGGCTCTACTTCGAGAAGGAGGTGTACAGCCTGTTCGCCAACCCGAACGCGGAAGCGCTGCTCGCTCAGCTCACCGCGGCGCGAGCTTATCGCTTCGTCGTTTACGGGGTCGCCACCGACTACTGCGTGCGCGCAGCGGCGCTGGGCCTGGCCGAGCGCGGCTACGAAGTGACCGTGCTGACCGACGGCATCCGCGCGATCACCGCCGAAGGCGAACGCCAAGCGCTGGCCGCGATGGAAGCGGCGGGCTGCTTACTCACCACCAGCGCCGAGCTGGGCGTCGCCGTCTAGTGCAGCGCCTTCGAGATCGCATCAATCCTCTGCCGCGCTCGAAGGCAATGCCATCGTTCCGCCTCCTCGAATTCGCCCTGCTAGTCCTTCGTCGGCGCGCCTTGGCCTCGCCTTCGATCATCGGCAGATCCCTTGATGCGATCTCGAAGGCGCTGCACTAGTGCGCGTCTTCGGCCTTACCGGCGGCATCGCCAGCGGCAAGAGCACGGTGGCGCGCTTGCTCGCGGAGCGCGGTCTTCCGATGGTGGACGCTGATCAGCTCGCGCGTGAGGCGGTTGCACCAGGCTCGCTCGCCCTCGAGCAGATCGTCGGGGCGTTTGGTGAAGGCGTGCTGGCAGCAGACGGTTCGCTGGATCGCAAGGCGGTTGCCGCGCGCGTATTTAGTGACGCCGGACAGCGAAAGCTGCTCAACAGCATCGTGCATCCGCGGGTAGCGGAGCTGTCGCGTGAGCGATTTGCGGAGCACGCTGCTCGGGGCGACCAGCTGATTGGCTATGAGGTCCCACTCCTGTTCGAGAACGGGCTCGACGCGGTCTTCCGACCGGTGGTGCTGGTGGCGCTCAAGCCAGAGCAACAACAACAGCGTCTGATGGCTCGCGACGGGTTGGACCAGGAGGCAGCGCAAGCTCGGCTCGCGGCCCAATGGCCGCTCGACCGCAAACTCGCCGGCGCAGATTTCGTCTTGTGGAACGAGGGCTCGCTAGCCGAGCTGCAGGCGGCGGTGGAGGAGCTCATCCCTCGGCTGCGGGCCTTCTCTGTTGACGGGGCCTAAGGCTTCGACCGGCGACGTTGTTTGGACTGAACGACGCCAAGTCCAGGACATCGCTTTTGCGACCGCAGTACATTCTGCTGCTTCTCGTAACGGCGGCGGGTCGACTAGATGATCGGTATGCGCGCGAGTGAGTTCAGCTCCTGGTTCGGCCGTGTTCTTCTCAGCAGCTTGGTTCTCGCAGGCTGCTCGAGCGACGTTGTTGTCGATGCTGGCGGTGGAAGCGGCGGCTCCGGCGCTGGCGGGCAAGCTGGCGACGGAGGGAGCGTCGGGGATGGTGGCTCGGGGCCGACGCTGTGCGAGCAGACGTGCGAGCTTCCGGCGTGTGCGAGCCCGGATTGCGTCAAGTACTGCAACGCTGTCGAGAAGAATTGCCTCGAGGAGTCGAACGCTGCGGTCGAGTGTCGGACCCCGTACTTCGACGAGGTGTGCGACGCTCCTGGCGACGTCTGTATGGCGGAGGCTGCGGCGTTGAGTTCCTGTCTTGCCCAACACTCGCCGACCTTGTGTTCGTCAACGGGGTTCACGGGTGGAGGTTCAGGTTGCGGCAGCACCGGTCAATGTCTCAATGGGCAAGCCGCCTCGATTGAATGCGAGCAGGACGGCGACCTCAGCTACAAGTGTCGGTGCCTTGTTGACGATGTTGAACTCGGCACCTGCCAGGACAAACTTGAAGTCGGCTGCGTCCTACAAGAGTCGTGCTGCATCCAATTCTATTGAGCTAGCGAGGCTGGTTTGCGGCGGGGCATCCGTCTGCGCTCGGCCTTCTCTGTTGACGGCACCTGAACATCCCATCACGCTAGCCGGCCGTGCATGGCTGGTAAGGTGTCCAAGTTCGCGAGCAAGCTGGAGGCTCTGCCGCCGCTCAAAGAGGCCGTCGCAAACGGCAAACCCAACGTGCCCACGTTGCAGGCGCTGCGCGAGCGCATTCAGAGCTTGTTACAGCCCAGCGGCGGACAGCTCGAGGAAGAGCAGCCCTACGCCGAGCTCAGCGATACCGAAGTGCCAGTCGTCAGCGAGGCGCTGGTCGAGTTCGCTTACGAGGCCGTGGGCGAACAGGACGAGCGGCTGTTCGTACGGCGACGCAAAGCGCCGCTGAGCCATCGCGTGGGCCACGCGCCGCTGTGGGGCGCGTTGCAGGCGGACCCAACCATTCTCGCGTTGCTCGCGCTCGAGCCCGGGCTCGCCGAGACGGACTTCAGCCGTGCGCTCTACCTCGACACCGAGACCACTGGCTTGATGGGCGGGACCGGGACGGTGCCTTTTCTGCTAGGGCTCGCCTACTTCGAAGGCGAGCAGTTCGTGGTCGAGCAGGTGCTGCTGCGCACCTTCGCCGAAGAGCGAGCCATGTTGTTGCACCTCGAGCGCCGTCTGCGCGCCGCCAGCTGCGTCATCACCTACAACGGTAAGACCTTCGACTTGCCGCTGCTTCGTTCGCGGGCGGTGCTCAATCGGGTGAGGCCGTTATCCGAGCCGGTGCATTTGGACCTGCTGCACGTGGCTCGCAGGCTCCACCGCCATCGGCTCAGCTCCTGTTCGCTCAAGAGCATCGAGTCGCACGTGCTCGGGCGCGATCGCGTGGGCGACGTCGAGGGCGCGGAGATCGCGGCGATCTATTGGCACTACGTGCGAACTGGGGATGGGGACGTGCTCGCCGGTGTGCTCGAACACAACGAGCTCGACGTGCTGAGCATGATCAGCCTGGTCGGCCTATACGGAGAAGCGCTCGAACAGGGGGTGCACCCTGAGGATCTGGCAATGGCCGCGCGCGTTGCGAACAAGATCGTTGGCACGCGCGCGCTGCGTGAAAAATTCGGGGAGCTGCGCGCTGAAGGCCTAGCGGCGCCTGAGGAGGCTCGGTCTAAGGTGCGAGCGGTTGAACGCGCGGCCAACTGGTCGAGCGTCGCGCTCGAGAAGAGCACCTCGGGCGGCGCGCTCTCGGTGGCTGCCGAGGTCGCACGCACCCGCGGTGACAAGGCGGCCGCCCTGCACCGTTATGAACAGGCGTTGGCTGCCTTGTTGCGTGATGAGGACCCATTGGACCAGCCGCTCTCGCTCGCCACGCGGGCGGTGCGCAAAGAGCTCGTGAAGCTGTACGAGCATCACGCCAAAGACTTCGACCGAGCTTTGTTGGTCCTGCGAGAGGGCACCGGAGAAGCCGAGGCGATGGTGAGCAAGCGCCATGACCGGTTGGTGAAGAAGCGCGACGCTTCTCGCTTGAAGCCAACACCTGGAGGAACCGCTCGCAAGCCGAAGCGGGGAGGGGCTGTCGGTCGATGATCGCTGTAGTCGTTTGTTCTTCGCCGCGATGTGCAGTAAGGTGCGACGCACAATGATAATGGTCGGGTGCGCTGGGTTTCCGGTCCCGCCAACGCGTTACTTCAAAGAGTTCATGTTCGTCGAGGTCCAGGAAACGCCTGGGCAGGGAACAGTTCGGCGTTGGAAGCGCGAGGCGCCGGGCGACTTCAATTTCGCTCTGCTGGGTGCGAGGGACATCGGTCAGGAAGGGTTTCGAGGCGGAAAAGTCATCGAAACGGCTCTGAAGACGTTGGAAGGCATCGGCACCGAGCTGAACGCGAAGACGGCGGTCTTCATCGGCCCGCCCGAGTTCCAACAGAACCGAGCCAACAAGGCCACGCTGCAGGAGTTTTTGGCCTCGGTCAAAAAGCGCTTCGAGCGGGTGGTGTTTGAGCCTGGCCCGGGTTGGGACTCCGATGAGTGTGACAACCTCGCTCACGAGGTCGGCGCGCTCTCCTCACGTGACCCGCTGACGCAGGGCATCTCCAAGCTGAAGGAGGCCTACTACCGGCTTCACGGCCCGGCGGGTCGCAAGTCCCGCTATGAAGATCCGGCGATTGAGCGTTTGGCTGAGCTCGCTCGCAACGCCAAGCATGAGTTCGCGACCTACGTGTTCACGAACGACGACATGTTTGCGGACGCAAAGCGCTTCAAGAAGGCCTACAAGACCCCCGCCTGACCAACGCTCGGCTGGCGACGCTCCGCTGTTCGCGTGCGGAGCATCCAGCCGAGGAGGAGCGTCGCGGCGAGAAGCAGCATCGCCGCAACAAGCGGCCCATCCCCAAACCGCGCGTACGCTGTCCCGGCGACTCGCGGGCGCAGCTCGACCTCGAGGTCGGCGCCGCGCAGGGAGCGTGAAAGCACCGTTCCGTCGGCTGCGATCGCCACGCTGACTCCTTGACGGGCCGCGCGTATCACCGGAACGCCGTTCTCGATCGCGCGCAGCTGCAACGCTCGAATTTGCGCCTCGATCGGCCGTGCGTCACTGAACCAGCCGTCGTTCGCCAGGTTCACCAGGAAGGTGCCGCCGCTCGACCGCAGGTCCGTGCGCGTTTGTTCGCCAAAGAGGCTCTCGTAACAAATGCTGGTAGCGAACGGTGTGCCCTCGACGCTCATCGCCGGCCTCGTTGAGCCGGGCGTGTAGTCGGCGCTGCTCGCGAACAGCCAGCGTCGTTCGGCGAAGGGCAAGAGCTGGCGTTTGTCGTAGCTGCTCGGCGGCTCGGTACCCCGCGGCAATAGCAATGCGCGGTTGTAGCTTCGGTCGTCGTCGCGCACCGTGTTTCCGACAAGCACCGCAGGCCTCTTCGGCCCGAGCAACGTTTCGACTAGCGGACCTAGATCTTCGGCCGCCAACGTTTGCTCGAAGGTCGATTCGGGCAGCACCAGCAGGTCGATCCGCGGCGGCTCCGAGTTGGCTGGATTGGATGCTGATGCTTCGAGCGCGGGGTTCGTTGAGCCTGCGAGGCGCACGCGCAAAGGGCTGCGCTCCGTCGCTGGCGAGGGCGCGAACGAACCGGCCACGAGCAAGCTCGCGAGCGCCAGCACCGCAGCGAACTCGGCCTTGTGTGAGGGCGTTGCAGCCCGATTCCGCAGGCGCAGAGCGAGGTTCGCCGTAGCCGCGCCGACCAGGAAGACCGCCAGAGAAAGACCGCTGACCCCAAAGACAGACGCCCCGCGGGCGAACGGTCCGCAGGTGACCAGCGTCATGCCGAAGGGGTAGGGAAGGGGCTGCGGCCAGACGCGTTCGAGCAGCGTGAGCGCGAGCGCCGCGAGCAGCGGTTCTTGCTGCTGCGCGCGACCAAGTCTGCAACCCAACGCGCAGCCGAGCCCCACGCCGACCGAAACCAGCAGCGCTCCGGCCGTCCACGCCAAAAGGCCGACCGCGAGCGAGCCAAAGTAGGCGGCGGCGCTGCTCACAACGAAGCTCGTCGAAATCAGCGTCATCAGCAGGCCCGCTGCACAACCTTGAACGAAGGCGCGCCCCGTTTTTTTACCACGCAAAGCCAGAAAGAGCGGCGCCCAAGCGAGCAGGCCCAACAGGGGAGAGGCCTCGACAGTGAGCGCGAAACCGGCCGCAACACCGGTCGTGGCGGCCAAGACGGCCCCCTTCCACCAGGCGGTGGCTGTTACGGGCAAAGGAGGGTACGCTCGGCCCCGCTTTCCAAGCGCCACCATGTCGCGAATCCTGCACATCGAAGACGATGCTGCCAACCGCCTTTTGGTGCGCAAGCTCCTGAGTTCGGCCGGCCACGAGGTGATTGACGCCGGGGACGGCATTGAGGGCGTGCGTCTTGCCTGTGCGATCAAGCCGGATCTCGTGCTGGTGGACCTCAACATCCCCGGGCTCAACGGCTTCGAAGTGACGCTGCGTTTGCGCGGCGAGGCCTCCCTGGGCCGCGTACCGATCGTGGCGATCACCGCCGAGGGCGATCGAGATACGAGTTTGGCCGTCGGCTGCACCGGCTTCATCCAAAAGCCGATCGAGGCGCGCACCTTCGCCAATTTGATCGCGCGCTATTTGCGCGGCGCTCGCGAGATGCCCTCGTCGGCCGATCTCGAGGAGAAGATGCTGCGCGAGCAGAGTCAGCGCATCGTCGGGCACCTCGAGCTGAAGATCGCCGAGCTCTCGTCGGCCAATGCCCGACTTCGCGAGCTGTCGTTGGCCCGCACTGAATTCTATCGCAACATCAGCCACGAGCTCGCCACGCCAATGACGCCGATCGTCGGCTACCTCAAGCTGCTCGTGGACGAGGATCTCGGTCCGGTGACGAAGGGGCAGCACAAGGCGCTTGTCGCGATGGATGGTTGCGTAAAGCGACTGCGCGCCGTGCTCGACAACCTGTTGGACGTCACCGGGCTCGAGACGGGGCGGCTGCGTTTCGCTCTGCGTGAGTACGATTTCCTCGACACCACCCGGCGTGCGATCGCCAGCGTCGCCGATCGGTTTGCCGAGCGGAATCAGACCTTGGTCGAGGAGTTACCGCGCGGTCCGCTGCCAGGTTACGGCGATCCGGATCGGTTGCAGCGCGCGATGGTCCACGTGCTCGAGAACGCGGCGAAGTTCACGCCTGAACACGGCACTGTGGGCGTGCGGGTCACGCGTACCGCCAGCGCCTACGAGTTGTGCGTTGCTGATTCGGGCGGAGGCATCGCCGTGGGGGACTTCGACCGTATCTTCGAACCGTTCATCCAAGTGGACGGCTCGGTCACCCGCGAGCAGGGGGGCGTGGGCGTCGGTCTGGCGATCGTGCGCCGCACCTGTCGGGGCTTGGGCGGGGACGTCCGCATCGAGAGCCCGTCTTCTCAAGTGATTGAAGGCGTCCCACTTTCGGGAGCGGCCTTCACGATCCGCGTCGCAATACGTGCCCCGATGGAACTCGATGGTTAGTCGCGCATTGGTTTTGACGCTGCTTGGGTTGGGCTTGTCGTTGCCCGTCGGCGAGGCTTGGGCGCAGGCCGATCCCAAGCGAGATCCCGCGGCCGCCGAGGCCCTTTTCAAGCGCGCCCGCACGATGATGGATCAAGGCAATCGCGCCGACGCCTGCCCGATGTTCGCCGAGAGTTACCGGCTCGACGCTGCGCCCGGCACCCTGCTCAACATCGCCGAATGCCATCGACTCGAGGGCAAGACCGCGACCGCGTGGGGCGAATTCCTGGAGACCGCGCGCGAGTTTCGCCGTCGCAACGACGAGCGTCGCGCCGTCTTCGCCGACGGTGAGGCCAAGAAGCTCGAGCCGGAGCTTGCGTATGTGCGCCTTTCGATGGTGGACCCGCCCGAAGGGCTGACCATTCTCCGCGGCGGCATCAGCTCGACCAAGGACAGCCTGGGCGCCAAGCTGCCGATCGATCCCGGCCCTCAGGTGCTCAAGCTCGAGGCACCGGGAAAGCTACCGATCGACGTGCCGTTCACCGCCAAACCGAAGGACCTCACCAACGTGCTGTTGCCACCGCTCGCGGACAAGCCGCCGGAGCCCGAGCCCACGGTTGTGTCCAAGCCGATCTCCGGGCGCATGATCGCCGGGTTGACGACGGGCGCGTTTGGCATCGCGGCGGGGCTGGCCGGCGGCGTGACGACGGGCTTCGCGTGGTCCAAACGCACCGAGTTGGAGGACACCTGCCCGAACAAGCGATCGTGTAGTTCGGAGACTTACGCTGAGGCCGAGCTGTTCGCGAACCTAACCAACGTGCTGTTCGCCACGGGCGCAGCGGCCTTCACGGTAGGCCTGGTGATCGTCCTCACCGAGCCGGGCGACGAGGAGGCCGCGAGTGAGGCGGGTTCGGCGCCGGCCGCTGAGCCGAGCGAGCCCACTGTGTCGTTGCGGGTTGGCCCGCTGGGGCTCGGGGTCGAAGGTCGGTTTTAGGCTGAGCGAAGATGAGGCGATCCTGGCTGGTACTGAAGCCAAGCGGGCTAGTTACACACGTTGCCGGTGCAATCCTCCGACTCGCAATCGAAGTCGCTCAGACACGGTGATCCGGGCAGGCCGTCTTGGCACTGCTGGTTGACGCAGATCTCCGACTGGCAGTCGAAGAAGCTGAGGCACGGTGAACCGAGCGAGCCGTCTTGGCATTGTTGGTTGACGCACGTCTCTGATTCACAATCGAAGCCGGTCAAACAAGGCGAGCCGAGCGAGCCGTCTTGGCATTGTTGGTTGACGCAAATCCCCGAGTCACAGTCGAAGCCGGTGAGGCAGGGGTTGTTGGGCGAGCCGCCCGCTCCGCCGGTGTTCGCGCTGCCCCCTCCGCCAATCGGGCCTCCGCCTGTCCCGCTCGAGCCCGCAGCGCCGCCAGCCGCGTTCGCCGCGCCGGTTCCACTCGACCCAGCGTTCCCGGAGCTCGGTCCGGCTCCTTCACCACCCGCGCCGTTGCTCGTGTTCGCGCCGCTGCCCGAGCTTGAGCTCGACGCGCCGCCCGCCGCCGGGCTGCCGGCCGAGCCGCCGCCGGCCTCGCCGAACAGCTCCCCAACGTTGGATGAGCAGGCCGCAAGCAGGAGCACCGCGTACTTCGTCGTCATGCGCCGGATCCTCTAGCCGCGCCGGTCGAAGCACAAGCCCCAAGCGCGTGCGCAGCTATGCTCACGCAACACCCAACGAAGCTCATTTCAAACGATAGGCGTCCAACGCCGGGTCGAGGCTCGCGCTGCAGCAGACCGTCCGCAGGGTCCCGGTGGGTTCAAAGGCAGGGGGGTAGGGCTCGAGGTGATTGGAGTTGCAATCGGTCGAGACCTCGGCCTGTCGAGCACCCGTAACGTTGTTTATACAACCGACCGCGGGTGTGTCGCATGCGCCAAGCAGCACGCGAACGTAGAACGCTGGCAAGCAGCTTGGAGCCGCAGTGCACTCGTCGCACGTAGCCTTTCCGTCGGCCGCGCCGCGTAACAGGTAGGCTTCGGTCAAGCCTTCTGGGCAGACTGTCTCTGCTTCGTCGTGAACCGCACAGATATTCTCGCTGCAATCGTCGGCGCAACCTGGGCAGAACGAAAGCACGCTGTTCAGGTTTGGCTCGCCCTGCAGTGTACTGACGCCGGGGTTGCAACCTGGACTTGTGGGAGGAGACGCTGAACAGCTATCGACGACTAGTTCCCCGAAGTCGACAATCGTCTGGCAGCTGGTGCTCCAGCCTGGTGTGGGCTGGGGTTCGCTGCAGCCGGTCGCGCTATTGAAGCAAGTCAGTGTAGAACTGCAGCTGCCTGAGTCGATCTGGGCTGAGCAAGCGGAACAACTCAACTGCGGCTCGCCGAAATAAAGGTTGAGCCGCGGCTCGCCCCCGCATGTGGTTGGCTCCGAGCCGAGATCTGAGATGATGGGCGCAGAAACGTAGGTCCAACCGTCTCCGTCGGCGCAGCCGCACGGGGCTCCACCGCTCCCGCCTTCTCCGCCCCCGCCGTTTCCGGGCCCCGGACCATTGCCACCGCGGCCGCCAATACCTCCACTGCCGCCAGCGTTCTCTCCTGCGTTCCCGCCGCTGCTGCTCGGGTTTGCAGCGCCTGCGCCTTCACCGGTCTCGTACTCGTTGATGCCGAAAATGAACTGGCAACCAAGCAGAGGCAGCGTCGCCGCGAATAAGCTTGCGGCGAGGCGAGTGGGGTTCATGGTCAGCATGCTACAAAGCCTTGCGTGGTCTATCTAGACTGGAACGCAACAACGCCCCCAGCCGACGAGGTTCTCGCGGCGATGTCGGCTGCAACTCGGGATGGCTGGGCCAACCCGGCCAGCGTGCATGGCGCCGGTCGGGCGGCGCGCCGCTACATCGAGAGCGCCCGCGAAGCGGTGGGCGTGCTGCTCGGCTTCGATCCGCGCGACGTGATCCTCACCGGCGGTGGTACCGAGGCCAACAACCTCGCCCTGCTCGGTCTCTTCACCGAGAGCGTGCTCGCCGAGCGCTCCGTGCTGATCACCTCGGCGATCGAGCATCCCAGCATTCTGCGCACGGCCGAGCGGCTGGAGGCGCGCGGCGTCACGGTGGTGCGGCTATCCGCAGAGGCCTCGGGCGCCATCGACGTAGCCGAGCTGGAACAGGCTCTCACGACTCACGGCCCGTCGGTGAAGTTGGTCTCGCTGCAGGCGGTCAATCACGAGACCGGTGCGTTGCAACCGATTCAAGAGGTGCGTCGGCTTTGCGATGCTCGCGGCGTCCTGTTCCACTGCGATGCGGTGCAACACCTCGGTCGCCTCCCCAGCGAGCTGCTCCACGGAATCGACCTGATTACGGTCGCAGCGCACAAGCTGCGCGGCCCCAAAGGCGTGGGGGCGTTGGCGGTGAAGTGCGGGCTCAAGCTCGCACCCGTGTTTGGCGGTGGGGCCCAGGAGCGGGGCGTGCGGCCGGGGACGCAAGATCCCGTCGCTTGCGCGGGCTTTGCTGCCGCGCTCCACCGCGCGCCCGCGATGATCGAACGTTATGCTGGCGTCGCAAGGTTGCGCGACCTGCTTCATGAAGCGCTTCGTGAACTGGAGTGTGAACTCAACGCTGGAACGGGTGCCCGCGCACCACACGTTCTCAACCTTTCTTTTGCCGGTTGGAAAGGTCCCGAGCTATGTGCGGCCCTCGATTTGGAGGACGTGCACGTCTCCTCCGGGTCGGCTTGCAGCGCGGGCACGGCTGAACCTTCTCCGGTGATCACGCACTGCTTTGGTCGTGACCGCGCGAGGTCTGCGGTGCGCATCTCGTTGGGGGAGGGGACCACGCTGGAGGACTGCACACTTGCTCTCCAGAGCTTTAGGCTCGTTTTGCGGAGAAACAGCTAGTCCGCAGAATCCTCGTCCAGTGCGTTAAGCGAAAGGCCAGCCCTCACTGCCGGCCTGATCTCTTGGTTCTAACTTCCTGAAGTTGTTTCGCAATTGCCGACACGCTTGAGGCAAACAGCCGTTCCATTCAATGGATTCTTGCGGCAAAATGGGCAGCGAGCGTTCATGTAGGCAACTGTAATTAGGACCACGGGCTCGCTCGACCTCAAAAGTCGCTTTGAGCTTGGACGACAAGTGGCCGTAATTACTTAGCACTTCGTCGTTGGCGTCCCACTTCATAGTGGGCCAACGCGGCTGCCACAGAGGCGTTCAGCGACTGCACCGCCCCCGACATCGGTAGGCGGGCCTTGACCGTCGCCGCTTTGCGCACGGCTGGCCGAGCGCCTTTGTCTTCAGCGCCGACGATCAGCCCGACGATGCCGGTCAGGTCGATCGATTCAAGCGCTTGTTCGGCCGAGCCCTCGAGCAAGACGGTGGTTCCGCCTGCGTCGTGAATGGCGTGCATCGCCGGAAGTAGCGAGGGCACACGGAACAACGTCGCGTGTTCAATCGCGCCAGCGGACGCTCGAAAGGTCGCAGCCGTGAGCGGTGCTGCCCCGTGCTCCGGAAAGACGATCCACCCCGCGCCCAAGGCCACCGCCGAACGGACCACCGCGCCGAAGTTCATTGGGTCCATTACGCCGTCGAGCAGGGTGATGAGCGGCGGCGCTTCGTCGGTCTTGGCCAAGCGTGCCGTCAAGTGATCGATCTCCCAAAGCTTCAGCTCCGGCGCTTCGGCCAGGGCGCCCTGGTGCATTCCGCCTTTGGTGCGCCGATCGAGCTCGCTGCGGGAAGCTGGTGCGATGGTGACGCCCACCGATTCAGCCAGCTTCAAGAGGCTTGCGAGCTTGGGATTGTCGCTCCCCTCTTGCACGATCAGCGACGTCACTTTTGCCCCGTGAACGCGCAGCGCTTCACGTACGGGTTGAATCCCAAACACTGTTCGACTCAAGCCATCGCTCCCGTCACTTCATGGTTTAGCAATCGTGCAGCGCTGGCTCGATCCGGCGCGTCCCGCAGGGGCCTGCCCACCACCAGCATCGACGCGCCCGCTCGAATCGCCGAGGCCGGCGTTGCGATCCTTGTTTGGTCCTCTCGGGCCACGGTACCGCCTTGCGGCCTGATGCCGGGCGTAACGACGAAGCTCTCCGGCAAGGCCGCTTTCAGTGCGGTCAGCTCGAGCGGCGATGCCACCAAGCCGTTGATGCCGCTCGCTGCAGCCAACTGCGCTAGAGCGAGCACATGCGCTTCCACCGAGCCCGCGACCCCGAGCTCGCCGAGCCCCTCCTCGCCTAGCGAGGTGAGCACCGTGACCGCAAGCAACGTCAAGTTGGAGCCCGCCGCTGCTTTGGCCGCGGCCGTCATCATCGCTCGCCCTCCACCCGCGTGGAGCGTGAGGAACGAAACACCGAGCTCACAGGCCTGTCCGACCGCGCGGGCCACCGTCTCCGGAATGTCGTGCAGCTTGAGATCCAAAAAGACCTGCTGCTCGCCGCGCGCGAGTTCGCGAACGAAGCTTGGACCTGCGGCGATGAAAAGCTCCAAGCCAACCTTGGCCACGCCCACATGAAGCTCAACCGCCCGAGCGAGGCGCAGGGCCTCGTCGGGCGTGGGGAGATCAAGTGCTACGGCTAGCCTTGAACGAGCCTGATCCAACACAGATCAGAGACAATCGCAGAGCGGATCCGTCGACTTGCAGGTGCAAACCGGCTTGGCGGCCGGCGGCTTGTCACCACCTGCTGCAGGACCACCAGCAGCCGGTCCGCCGACCTTGGTGATCTTGGTCTTGGTCTCTTCTTCTGCAGCCTTCGCCTG
Source organism: uncultured delta proteobacterium (assembly GCA_903892415.1). Lineage (GTDB taxonomy): Bacteria > Myxococcota_A > Polyangia > Polyangiales > Polyangiaceae > Xiheicaenibacterium. The sequence goes on from CAITIQ010000348.1 coordinate 15,810, forward strand.
GTTTAGAGCGGCTTGCAGTTCAGCCTTCTTGCGCTCGTCCTTCTCTTTGCCGAACGCGTCCTCGAGGTCCTTGACGGCTTGAGCCTTCGCCCTGAGGTCGGAGTTCAGCTTGTCGAGCTCGGCCTTGGTGGCGTCTGCTTCGGCTCGCAGAGCGGCTTCCTTCTTCGCCGTCTCTTGGGCCTTGTTGTAGACGAGCACGCCGGACACGGTGCCGATCGCGAGCACGGCCACCACGACGCCGATCAGGGCGTTGCGCAGCGTCTTCTTGCTCTGGTCCGACTTGATCGTCACGAGCTGACGCTCATGCTGCTGCTGGGCCGCGAGAGCTGCCATGCGCGTCTGGCCCTCGGCCTCCAAGCGAGCCTTCTCCACCTCGGCCTGCCGAATGGCCTCGAGCCGAGCGGTCTCCTCACGCTGACGCTGCTCATCGAGACGTCGACGCTCGGCCTCTGCGGCGATACGTGACTCTTCGGCTTGAATGGCAGCACGCTCAGCAGCCGCGCGCGCTTCTTCTGCGGCACGCACCTGTTGGGCTTTTGCGTCCTCCTCGGTCTTGATGCGATCCTCTTCGAGGTTCATCAGTTCTTTGAGAGAGAACAGGACCGAGCTTTCCTTCTGCTCCGACATCGTGACAGGCTCCTTACCGAGTTTTCGTGCTGCTCCGCCGCAGGCGCAGCGACCATGGAATATTCCAATAAAGAGTGGAGGGATGCAAACGTTGTTTGCCTCAGCAGCTCCACTCGGGCGGGTTCAATCCAGCGTACAGATCGCCACGCCCTCGTTGATCGGCTGGCCTTCGGTCACGTGAATTGCGGTCACCGTGCCGGAATCCTCGCTCTCGACGGGCATTTCCATCTTCATCGACTCGAGAATCGCGACCACTGTGCCCTCGTCGACCGAGTCGCCGACTTTGACTTCGATCTTCCAGACAGTGCCCGTGATGTGCGCCTTGATCGTCTTCGCCATGGGGCCGCGACGCTACAGAGCCCGCCGCCGATTGTCGAGAGCGGCGTGGTTACTCCCGCCAGAAGAACTTCCACGGGTTGTGTTTGAGGTCCCGCACCATCTCCTGGAGGTCGTCGAACAGCTGCTCATCCATGAGCAGCGCCCCAACCGAGCCGCGCCCTTTGCGCATCTGGGAGACCATGTACTGAGCGTCGCTCGCGGTGGCGTTGGCCTTGGAGAGCAAGGTCGAGGTGTCATCCACTACCTTCTTGATTTTGGCAGCCTGCTCCTCGTTGGCGATCGAGTCGGTGAAGCGCCGGGTATTGGCGACGGCGACCTTTCCGTCGGCGAGCACGACTCGCGTGTCCGCCAAGAGGGCGGGCGTTTCTGCGGCGACGCGCGTGGAAACGCTGTCGACGTTGTCGATGATCTTCTCGATCTTCGGGTTGTCGACGTACTTCTCGTTGACGTTCTTGAGCAGCTCGTTGCCTTCAACGGTGGCGTTCTCCACGTTGGCGAGGATGCGGTCGAGCCGGTCCTGGTTCGAGTTGAGTAGCGTGCTCGTGGCCTTGAGCGTGGTGCGCAGCGAAGTGAAGGTCTCGCTCAGCTCTTGCTTGTTCTCCCGTACGGCCGTGACCGCGCCGTGCAAAAGCTCGTAGCTCTCGGCGAGCAACATATCGAGCCGCGGCGGGTCGAGGCCGCGCACAGGCTTGGAACTCTCGGTCAAAATCGGTGCATCGGAAGAGCCGGGCTCGATCGCCAAAAACTGCTCGCCGAGCACGCCCTGGGTGGTCACGTAGAAGAGCGCGTTCTCGCGGATGCTCTCTTGGTAACGCTTCTCCAAGTTGACCTTCATGCGCACGAGCGGCAAGCGGCGCCCCGTCGACTCTTCGATGCGACCGCCTTGAAAGCTGATCTCGTCGATCTTGCCGACCTTCACGCCGGCGATCTTCACCGGCGCGCCTGTCTGCACGCCGCCCGGATTATCGAATTCGACCAAGATCGAGTAGGTCGGCTGAAAGTTGATGCCGCCCATCACCAGGATGAAAGCTGCGAGCAGTCCCAACGCTGGGAGGATGAGAATGCCGACCTTGACCTCGATGGACCGCGAGCTCGCCACGGCGCGGGAACGTATCAGCTCGTCTCGCCCATAGCGAGACGTCCTTCAGCCTGATAGCGTCGGCTGCGCTCGGCCCGAGCGCGAGCCCTCGCCCAAGTGATCTCCTTTCGCGGCATCAAGAAGTCTTTCGGTCCCAAAACTGTCTTGAAAGGCGTCAGTTTCGACGTTCAAGACGGCGAAGTCTTCTTCATCATCGGCGGCTCCGGCGTGGGCAAGAGCGTGCTGATCAAGCATCTGGTTGGCTTGCTGTACCCCGACGAGGGCGAGATCCTCCTCGACGGTGAGGACATCAGCAAGTTCACCGAACAGCAGATGTACCCAATCCGCGAAAAGTGCGCGATGGTGTTCCAGCACTCCACCCTGTTCGACTCGATGACCTGCGCGGAGAACGTGGCGTTGCCGCTGCGTAAACACAAAGGTCTGCGCATGAAGGAGGCCGTGTCCGAAGCGCGGCAACGCCTGAAGCAAGTGCACATGGCGGACTTCGCTGACCGCTTTCCGCCGGAGCTTGGTGACGGTATGCGCAAGCGCGTCGCCATCGCCCGGGCGCTCACGCTCGATCCCAAGTACGTCCTGTTCGACGAACCGACCACTAGCTTGGACCCGGTCAGCGCTCGCCGCGTCGACAAGCTGATTCGCGAACTATCGGACACCTTGGGCGTGACCAGCATCGTCGTCAGCCACGATCTGATCAGCATCTTCAGCATCGCCGATCGCATCGTGATGCTCTACCAGGGCTTTGTCCGGGCGCTGGGCAGCCGAGAGGACTTCAAGGCCAGCACCGACCCTGTGATCGATCAGTTCATCAATGGCCGAGCCGAGGGCCCTTTCGAATAGGAAACGCTGGGCTTTCGGTTAGGATGCGCCGCGATGAGTGGAGCTGTCGAGAGTGCCGACAAATCCCCGGGCTTCCTAGCGAGCCTCGGGGAGAACGTCCTCAGCACGGCCACCACTGCTGGCGGCATGACCATCCTCGGCTTCAAGGTCCTGCACCGGCTGATCACCTTCAAGTTCGACGGTCTCGAGCTGTTGCGCAACCTGGAGCGCATGGGCGTGCGGTCCATTCCGATCGTGATCGTGACCGCGCTCTTCACCGGGGCGATCATGGTGTTGCAGGCCGCCCCGCTGGTGTTGCGCTTCGGTGCGCACGGTCTGCTCGGCTGGGGCGCAGGCTTCGGTACGTTGCGGGAGATCGCACCGCTGCTCACGGCGCTGATGATCAACGGTCGCGTCGGCGCCAACAACACGGCCGAGCTCGGTACCATGGTCGTGACGGAACAGATCGATGCCTTGCGCGTGCTGGCGATCGATCCGATCGGCTTTCTGGTGGCACCGCGAACGGTGGCGATCGTGGTGACGCTGTTCTTTGCCACCGTCTTCGCCGACGTGTTGGCGCTGGTGGGCGCAGCCTACGCGGGCTGGGGCTTGCTCGGCGTTGAACCGGGCCTCTTTTACAACGGCCTCACCAGCGGTCTCTTGGGCATCCCCGACGTCGTCAACGGCTTGGTCAAGAGCATCGTGTTCGGCATCGTGATGGCACTCGCGAGCTGCCAGTTCGGCCTCACCGTAACGGGCGGCGCTCCCGGCGTTGGCCGCGCAGTCAACGCCACCGTCGTCGCCTCGGCGACCGGCATCTTCATCCTCGACTACTTCGTCTCCTTCACCTTGCCATGAAGAAACGAGGTTTTGTCGCAAGCATCGGCGCCGGGGCGCTCGGCCTGTTCCGCACGGGCCGGGAACTCTATTCGATCTTCGTTCGCGTTCTTTACTACTGCGCCTTCGGTCGTACCGAGCCGGGCGCGGTGGCCAAGCAGATGTACGAGATCGGCAACAAGAGCCTGTTCTTCCTCACCGTGGTGATGGGCTTCATCGGCATGATCTTGGTGTACCAAGCCGGCATTCAGACGCTGCGCGTGTTGCCCGATCTTTCGATGTTGGGGGCGACCTTCCTCGAGTTGCTCGTGCGCGATCTCGCAGCGTCGATCGGCTCGTTGATGCTGGCCACTCGCGTCGGGGCGGGCATCGCTGCGGAGGTTGGGTCGATGGTCGTGACCGAGCAAGTGGACGCCCTCAAGATGAGCGCCGCCGACCCGATCGACTTTCTGGTCAAGCCGCGCTTCATCGCCAGCGTCGTGATGACGCTGATTCTGATCGTGTGGTCGGCTGGTGTGGCCATGTTGGTCGGCCTGCTCACCGGCTACGCCATGTTCGACCTCAAGCCGCAGACCTTCTTCAACCTACAGATGGTGGATGCGGGAGACCTCACGGTGGGCCTCACCAAATGCCTCGCCTATGGAGCCGCCATCCCAGTTGTATCCGCGCACTCCGGGCTCACCACGCACGGCGGCTCCGAGGGCGTTGGCTGGGCTACCACGAGCGCCGTAGTCAACTCGTCGCTCGCGGTCATCATGCTCAATCTGCTCATCTCGGCGATCGGCTTCGTGATCTTTCCGTAGGCAGCGCGCACTCCTAGCCGGCCTTGATGCTGGCCAGCCGTTCCTTCAGGAACTCTCCCGCGCTCACCGACGCAAGGTCCGGCCCTTCCCAGGTGGGCGGGCGCTGCATCGGCACCAACATCACCTCGGGCCTTGGGTGGGTGAAGAAGGGGAGGGAATAGCGTGATTGATTGGGGCCGATCGGGTTGGTCACACGGTGGGTGGTCGAGCGGATTCTTCCGTGGGTGGCTCGTTGCAGCATATCCCCGGCGTTGATCACCAGCTGCCCGCGCAGCGAGCGCACCGGCATCCACGAGCCGTCTTTGCGCTGTAACTCGAGCCCACCCGTGGTGCCCTCGGCGAGCAGCGTGATCAGGTTGATATCCTCGTGTGCGCCGGCTCGCACAGCGCCAGGCGCTGCGTCGGCTGGCACTGGTGGATAGTGAATGAGGCGTAATATGCTATCTCCACCGACGATCATCGAGGCGAAGGTGTCCTCGGCCACATCAAGATACAGCGCGATGGCCCGCAGCAGCTCTTGAGCAATTTGTTCGAAGGAACGATAGAGCGATAAAAGTTCTTCGCGAAAGCCAGGCACTTGCCCGGGCCAGACATTGGGCAAGAGCGGGCTCCCTTCCGGGCGCTTTTCCTGGCCAACGTGGAAGAACTCCTTCAGGTCCGCGGCCTGCGCGCCCAATGCGCGCTCTCCACCGAAGGGCACGTAACCGCGATTGCCGTGACTCTCCGGCACGACGTAACCGAGCTTGGCTTCTTCGGGCAACGCGAAAAGCTCGCGACAACGCTCGAACGCGCTTTCAATGCGCGCGGCGCTGAGGGGGTGCTCGGCCACGACGCCGAAACCGTAGTGAAAGAGACTGTCCCCAAAGCTCTGCGCAAACGACCGAAAGCCGTTCTCTCCCGCCGCAAGTTCGCGAAAATCTACCACCGGAAGCGTGTCGCTCATGGCGCCCGAGTCTAGCCCAATGACTAGGGCCAAGGCGAAGGACCAACGGGCTTGCAGCGTCTGAGGCCGACTGCGACAGTGCCAGCGTGTTGTTGCGCAGGCGTACCGATCGGGCCAGATGATGGCATCGCACGAACTCCCCGTCGTTGCTATTCGCGAGTCGCTGTTGGCTGCGCTTGCTGAAGGACCGGTCGTGGTTTCTTCGCCCACCGGGTCAGGCAAGTCGACCGAGGTTCCCCGCTGGTGCCCCGGCCGCGTGTTGGTGATCGAGCCGCGCCGGATTGCGTGTCAAAGCCTGGCCGCGCGAGTCGCCGAGCTCGAGCAAACGCCGCTCGGGCAGGGGGTCGGCTACGCCGTCCGCGATGACTCGCGTTATGGCGCGACCACGCGCATCGTGTTCGCTACGCCGGGGATCGCGCTGCGCAACGCGGCGCTGCTCGAGTCGGCCGGGACGATCGTGCTCGATGAGTTCCACGAGCGCGGCATCGAGTCGGACCTGCTGCTCGGATTGCTACTTAAGCGGCGGCGCGGCGCGCCGGAACAGGCCCCCAAGCTTATTGTTATGTCCGCCACCTTGGACGGCGAGCGGGTTGCCGGCCATCTGCAGGGCCAATACCTCGTAGCCGAAGGGCGCACCTTCCCCGTGGTGGTTCACTATCTACCAACGCGAAGCCTGCTGCCGGAGTCGGCGGAGCTTGCCGAGCGCGTGCTGCTTGCGCTCGAGCGAAGCCAAGACGACCCGGGCGATGTGCTGGTGTTCTTACCGGGTAAGCCGGAGATCGACGCTTGTTTTCGGCTGCTACAAACGAAGAATCGCTATGCGCTCATGCCGCTGCATGGCGGCCTCACGCTCGAGGAGCAGCGCGCGGCGTTTGTTGCTACCCCGCGGCGCAAGGTGATCCTGGCGACCAATGTCGCCGAGACGTCAATCACCATTCCAGGCGTGGGTGTGGTGATTGACTCTGGGCTGGTCAAGCAGACCCGCTATCGCGATGGCCGAGCCTCCTTGATGTTAGCGCCTATCGCTCTGGATTCGGCTGCACAACGCAGCGGCCGCGCAGGGCGTACTTCCGCCGGCGTGAGCTACAGGCTTTGGAGTCCTGCTGCCGCGTTGGCCAAGCTCACCCTGCCGGAGATTTACCGTGAGTCGTTGGTTCCCTTGGTGCTTTCCGCCGCGGTCTGGGGTGAGAAGCCCGAGCAGCTGCCGCTCTTGGACCCGGCCAAAGATTATGCATTAGCGGATGCTCGCGCCGAACTATCGCTTTGGGGCGCGCTGGCCGCCGACGGCTCGGTCAATGAGCGTGGCCGCACCCTGCATGCCTTGCCGATCGACGCCGCTCACGCTCGCCTTTTGATCGAGGCCAAACGACTCGGCTGTCTCGAGGACGCTTTGGACCTAGTGGCGGCTCTTGCGGCGGGCCGCCCGCTCTTTCGCAGCGGCGCTGAGGAGCCGGCGGAGGATCTTCGGCGGTCCGGCTGTGATGCTACGGCGTTGGTACGAGCGGTGCGCTGCGACCGCCCCGAGGAGCACGGTCTTTCGCGCGGCGCGTGGGAGGAGGCGCGGCGGACGCGAGCGCGTTTGCGCCGAGAGTTCGGTTTGGCAGCGGGCGAGCCGCGTCACGAGCTAGACCGCGATGCGCTGCTCGCTGCGGCGACCGCTGCCGATCCTCGGGTGGTGCACATCGTTCGGAGCCGCGGCCAGGAGCTGGCGTTGAGCAACGGCGGCACCGAGCTTGGGCTGGCGAGGGAATCGGCGGTGCGACGCTTGCGCGAGCTCGAGGCGATTGTCGTGTTAGAGACCCGCGCCTTCGGCGCAGGCAAAGATACGCGGCTACTGGTGACCTGCGCTGCGGCAGTGCCATTCTCGGTGGTTGTGAAGGCTGGGCTAGGTCAGGACCAGCTGGGGGCGGTGCGGCTCGAGGGCGGACGGGTGTTGGCCAAGGTTGAAAGGGTTTACGCCCAGCGGGTGATCGCCACCCGCGACGAAGTGCCGCAGGGCGCCGTAGCTCGCGCGGCGCTGGCGGAGCTGTTCTTGCGCGGCAGCCTATTCAAAGCCCAGCAGACGCTCTCGCTCAGCCGTGAGCGCGTCGCTCAGCATGCGCTCGCTGCCAAGTTGGCGACGCGTAACCACCCAGGGTTCTCCGCCGCCCCGGCCTTTACTGCTCTATCGCTCGAGGCCTGGGTGCTGGCTCGGCTGCTGGAGCTCGGGGTCGAGAGCGGCGAGGATCTCGCGTTGCTCTCGCCCAAGGACCTGCTTCCGCCTGAGCTGCCGTACGAGCTTTCTTCGCTGCTCGAACGAGACTTCCCGATGACGGTGGACATTGGCGATTGTCGTTATCAGGCGGACTACGATCTGGACGCCAATACCGTCGTCTTGCGCGTGATGAAGGGCGGTCGCAAAGAGCCACCGCCGCTCGCCTACTTGCCAAAGTTCCCCGGCCTTCGCATCTGCGTGGACGGCCCGCGCGGTCTCACCGTGCTGCGCGAACGTCGCTAGCGCTTACTTCTTGAGCAGCTTGAAGGCGTGCGTCCAGCGGTTCTCGCGGAAGCCGGGGAGACACCAGAGGATGCACAGCGGCTCGATGGCGCGTGCCGATGTCGCAAGTCCTGAGTCCTCGACCTCCCAACCGAATTGGTCGAGTACCGTGCTCACCTCTTTCTTCGCCTCGGCGTCGTCACCACAGATGAACATCGTCGGTTTGACGCCGCCGAAGTCCGGGTTGACGAAGTAAGCGTTGCCTACGCAGGAGAAGGCTTTCACGAAGTGGGCGCCCGGCGTCTGCTTCTGTAGTCGCTCCATCAGCGACTCGTTCGGCCCGGTGAAATAGCGCAAGACGCCATTTTCAGGCGGTGCGCTGTCGATCGGGTTAGTGGCGTCGATCACCGTCTTGCCCGAGAGTGCATCGCCCGCGAGCGTTACGGCGGCCTCTGCAGCCGAGCCCTTGACCGCCAGCACGATCAACTCGCCGAAGCTCGCTGCCTCCTGCACCGTGCCCACCGAGGCGTGCTCCCCCGCCGCTTTGCTCCACTCCGCCATCTTCTCCGGCTCACGGCTGCCGCGCATGACGGCATAGCCATGCTTCAAGAAGCCGTTCGCTAGCACTTCACCAACTTGCCCCGACCCCAAGACCCCGACCTTCTTCATGGCCGGGAGGCTAGCAGGGAGAGGTGCCCATGATCCCGCTTGCTGGTCTGTGACAATGTGGGCCGTTAGGAGTTTGCGGCTCTCCGAGCATTCGAGGGTGCCACGTGAAGCGTTAGCCATCTCGTCGTGTGACGGGAGTTGGTATGCGCCTTGCTGACCAATGGTTAGCTCAACATCGCGAAAACAGCTTAGCCGATTCGGAGGTCTTCCTCGCAATTGAGGCGTGACCCCCGAGCAGCTCTCGCTGCTCATGAGTCGCCGCGTCAACCAGCACACTTCCGCAGCTGGCCTCGACGGCGCGGGTCGCCCTGTCACTTACGCTGAAAGGTTTCCAATATGAACCTCAGTGCCAATCACATAGTTTGCTCATTTACGGTTGTTCTCGGTTGTCTGCTGTCGGCAGGCTGCGCTGACATCGAGGCGACGGAACAAGACGACTCGGAAGAGGTGGACAGCGTGGCGCAGGCTGCGGCCGTGGCTCTCCTTCAGTGCGGGGGCGCAGGAATTCGCGTCGTCGACCAATCGCTATACGGTAGCGAGTTTCCTCAGAACGTCGTCGACGGCGGCACCATCATTAAGCAGCAATGGATGTCGAAGACGCCAGGCTACCCAGCCAAAGAATACGACACCAAGGAAGCTGCCGAGGCAGACCTGCCGGAAGTCTGCGCGTCTTTCGGTTCTGCCGAAGATGAGGCGCTCAAGGCCCTCGTGGGGCAGACGGCCATGGCCGCTTGCACGGGTAAGCTCTTTAGCGCCTTCGCTTGCGAGCAATGTGAGAACGGCGCTGGCGACAAGTGCGAGAAGGAGATTCGGCAGGGGACTTGCGAGTGGCGTGTGCCAGGAGGTGAGCCGAGCGTGGACGTCTCCTCGCATATTTCGACGGTCGAGCCTCGGACCGATCCCAACGTCCGGCTGATCGTTCCGCCGCAGCCCGTTGTCAGCACTGGACCAGCGCCAGGTACAAAATACGTCGGCGACTGCGTGCTAACCGCAAGCGCGGCAGCGCAAATTACCGACAATTTGGTGGGCTGCGGCGAGGCCAATTCCTGCGATTGAGCGTGCGCCCGAAGGCGGCAAGCTTTGGTTACGCCGTTTGGCTAGGCGCACCCTTGGCTTGCCGCTTACTGCGGAAGCGCATGTTGAGCAGCTCGATACCGAGGGAGAAGGCCATGGCAAAGTAGATATAGCCTTTGGGGATCTTCTGGCCCATGCCGTCGGCAATAAGCATTACGCCAATAAGCAGTAAGAAGGAGAGCGCCAAGAGCTTCACGGTTGGGTGTGCCATCACGAAGGCCGATAGCCGCCCGGCGAAGACCAGCATCACGGCCACTGATACGAGCACCGCCGTTACCATGACCCACATTTGGTCGGGTGGAATCATGCCGACCGCAGTGATCACCGAGTCGAGAGAAAACACCATATCGAGCAGCAAGATCTGCACGATGATCAAGCCCACCTTGGCGGAGCCCTGCCCGGCTTGGTCCTCCTCGTCGGCCTCGACCTTCTTATGAATCTCGTTGGTCGCTTTGCCGAGCAGGAACAAACCACCAATCAGCAGGACCAAATCGCGCCCGCTGACGGTGTGCGAAAACAGCTTAAAGAGCGGCGCGGTGAGGCCCATGATCCAGCCGATGGCGAACAAAAGGCCAATGCGCATCACCAGCGCCATCCCGAGTCCGAGCCGGCCGATCGGCGCTTGCTTCTCCTTCGGTAGCCTCGAGGTGAGGATCGAGATGAACACGATGTTGTCGATGCCGAGCACGATTTCCATCGCGGTGAGCGAAGCCAGTGCGACCCAGGTTTCGGGGTTCTCGATACCGTTGAACATAGCGCGCCGAGGCTATGGGGGGCCTCGGACTCAAAAATTAGACAATATGAGTGTAACGCTTCGGTCCAAAAGAAGGGTCGCCGCAAAGCTGCTTCGACCCGTTTTGCTCCATTGAGCAGTGGAGCTTTCCTCCGCCGCTTTCGTATGCTGGCCCCGTGAAAACGCGTTTGTTTGCCAAAACCTCGGGCCTTTGCGTGTTTGCAGCCTCGTTAGCCGGCTTTTTCGGCGCGTGTGATAGCGAGCCAGACCTCTCGGACCCAGAGGAGGCAGGCGAAGCACTCGGCGATGCATTTTGCGGTTACTTGGCTGGCTGTTGTGATGAGGGGGTGCTCCCGGGCGGCAGTGAGAGCTCGTGTGCCGAGCAGATTCGGCTCAACTTCGGCCTCTTGATCGATCAGGCCGAACAGGACGGCTACACCTACGATCCACGCTGTGTCGAACAGCAGATCGCCGCGCTGGACGGCGCTACCTGCTCGATCTCGGGTGCCAACGGTGTGCCCGAAGACGGCAGTTGCAATGTCGCCTGCGCCGGGATCGCCCACGGCACGGTGCAGGAGGGGGAGGTCTGTGCCGACCCTCGTGATTGCGACTTCGGCCTTGTTTGTATTGGTACCTGCGTCAACCCTTGCGGAGCCGGCCTGGGCGAGCCCTGCGGTCAGTTGTCGGAGACGTCGTTCGTATCCTGCGCCGCAGGGACGTTCTGTGCTTCGGAGCCCGTCACCGCGCCGGGGACCTGTTCGAAACTACCCGGTGCTGGTGAGCCCTGTTCAGGCTTCGGCTGCGCGGCAGGTTTAGCCTGCGACGGTTCGGTTTGTGGAGCGCCGATTCCCAACGGCTCACCCTGTCCGGGGTTCATGGGTTGTGCCTCCGGCTTCTGCGACACCACCGACTTTGAGAACCCGGTATGCAAAGCCTTGCCCGGGCCGGGCGAGCCTTGCACCTTCGGTTGCTCACCGGAGGCAACCTGCGACGGCACTACGTGCATCGCGTTGCCCGGAAACGGGGAACCTTGCCCTGACTTTCAGTGTGCGCCCAACCTGGCTTGCAGCGACGAGGTCTGCCGCAGCGAGTCGGAGCTTTTGTGCGGGATCTTCGACGGAGACTAGCGGTTCGTCAGACTAGGCAAGGAGGTGAGGGAGGGTCGCCATTCCCTCGAGCAGCTGCCTGCTGACGTTAAGCTCGACGGCCACCCGCTTCAGGTTCAACGCGTCCCATTGGCCGGGCTGCTGGTAGCCCCCGTGGTAGGAGTAGGCGTAACGGATCCCGGCCAGCTTCAGCGCGTGACGGGTGTCCGTGTTGAAGGACTGCCGGGTGCCGTAGGGATACGAGAAGATGCTCACCGGCGCACCGATCTCCGAGGAGATTCGCTCGCAAGAACCTTGGATTTCCTCGAGTTGGGTCTGCAGACTGTTGCGGGCGAGTTCAAGGTGAGTGCGGGTATGGCCCCCGATCGTCATGCCTTGCTGACGCAACGCTCGAACCATATCCCAGCTCATCCAAAGCTTCGCGGCCTCGGAGCTCTTGCAGCGTGGCATCTGGGTGGCGGCTGCGAGCTCGTCTAAAAAGCCGTCACGCTCGACATCCGAGAGGTTGTCGTACAGAAAATTGAGGGCCTTCACCGCCTTGATGCGCCCGTCACCCGCAAGCGACATCTCTCGCAATCCGCGAAAGCTGGGTAGCCGATCGATCGGAGAAGAACGCACCAGCCAGGCTAGTTCGTCCCACCAGGGTACCCCGCCGCTGTCGAGAAACCCGGTGCAGATGAAGAAGGTGGCCGGCAATCGGTGAGACCGCAGAATTGGCAAGGCGTGGTCGTGATTGTCGCGATAGCCGTCGTCGAAGGTGATCTGAACGTACCGCCCCCGCTTCTCTCGGATGAAATCGAGATCGTCTGCTCCGACTACCTCGAACTCACGCTTGAAAAACGCAAGCTGAGCATCGAAGGCTTCCTCAGTCGCGCTGTAAAGGTCTTGGTCCCAAGGCTCCGTTTGCCAAGCGCCAACCCGGTGGTAGTTCAATACGAAGAGCCCATCCCAGGTGCCAGTCTTGCGCAAAAGCCAACCCAGGCCCGAGTGGCCCAGCAACTGCGCAACGCGCTCGCGTGCACTCGTCATGCGCAAACTCCGCAGCAGAGGCGTACGTGGCTCGAGCTTGCGCGAGCAGAACGTTCACACACAGTCATTCGGTCGGCTGCAGCCATGCGGGAATCACTCACAGCCATTCGGGCGTTGCATAATAGTCAACAGCGGAGGCCGTGGGCTAAAAGTTGTCTAGTAATCTGTTCGCTCCCGTCGCCGAGTACGACGGCGCGCCGCTGCGCAAAAGGTCTTCAACGTTACCCGACCGCTTCCTGCAGGCGTTCGGTTTGCACGCCAGCTCACCAGGCCGTTCAGTTCGCTGGCCATGCTGCGGCGAAGTCTCGGACAACCTGCTCCTGGGCCTCCGTCTCCACCGAACCGGGCCGTAGGGCTCGAATGCGCGCAATCGCTGCCTCAGCGCCAAGCCCAGTGGTGACGAAAAAGGCAGCGAGAAAGGTGCCCGTTCGGCCCAGCCCGGCACCGCAGTGGACCCCGACGCGTTCACCCTTGGCCAGCGCGCTGCGGGTGAGACTCACGAACTGTTCGAGTTGTTCGAGGCTGGGCGCGGTGAAGTCTGGCACCGGCACATGCACGATCTCCACCCCGTAGCTGGTGGCCAACATGGGATCCGTCCCACCAACGGTGAGGGAAAACAGCAGGTCGATCTCTTGATCGCGAAGGAAGCTCAAATCCTGCTCGAGGGAGGTATTCGAGCCGGGTTGCGGCATCCCGGAGAGTTGCTCGTCCACAACCCAGGAAAAGCCGTCCATCTCGAAGGCCATGAGAGGCGGTAGCGCAACGCTTGCGAGCTCCTCCTCGGGCGGGTTGAAACAACCCGCTGCCAGGGCCAACCACAAGCCGTACCAGCGCGCGCTCACGCTCTCACGCTACCACGGATGAAAGTGAAAGCTGCAGCGTCAGGCAGCGCGTGTCTCCCGGCTCCAGCGTAATCAAGCCCTCGCCTGTGTTGAGGGCGTTGGCGGGGCACGTCCACGGCTCCAAACAAACGAAGTCCTTGTTGGGCAACGACCAAACCACCCAGCGGGTAAAGTGACCGCCGAGTTCCACCGTCCCCTGCGGCGACTCCAGCGTCGCGCCGTTCGAGCGGTGATCCAGAAGGTGAAGATCGAGCTCGCTTTCTCCGAGGCGAAGGACCTCCACGCTGACTTCACGCTTGGCGACGTTGTCCCAGGCGCGCGTCGCCTGCGTCGGGATTTTCGTCTGGGGCTTGTCCTTGTTTGGGACCTGGAAATACGGGTGGTAGCCGAGGCCGAAGGGCAACTGTTGCGCATCCGAGTTGAAGACCTCGGCGCGGATCTCGAGCGCTGCACCGCTGAGTCGAAAGCGCAGCCGCATTCGGAAGCTGAACGGGAAGGCCTCCCGGCTGGTCTCGTTGTCACGCAGCTCGAGCTCCAGCCAAGCTCCCCCGGAGACGCCTCGTTCGACCTCCGTGAAGGCGAGATTCCGAGCGAAGCCGTGCTGCTTCATGCGCGTGCCTTTCGCGGTGAATTGGTCTTGCTCGAGTTTGCCCGGCGAGGGGAAGAGCACCGGGATTCCGCCGCGCACGTTGGCGGCTGGGTCAAAGAGCGTGGCCTCGTCCAAGTACAGCCACTCGCGACCCAGCGCTTGAAATGACGTCACCAAGGCTCCTCGGGAGGGCACGATGGTGACCTGCGCCTGGGTGCTCAGATCGTGGAGCTCGACCGCGTGCAGCTCGCCGAGGCGGGTGTCTTTGACTGAGAACATTGTCCCGAGGATAGCGGTGGCCCGCTAGCCCGTCGCTACAAAGGACTCGAGCAGCGGCGTCACCCGCGCACGGTTCGCAGGTCGCCGCCGTTGCTCGAACCTGACCGACCTGGCGAAAGATCTTCGATGGAACGAACAAGGCCGACCACCCCTCGGGCAGTCGGCCTTGGAGCTGAAATCGGTGAGCGGCTAGCTCTCTTCGGGGGCTTCGTCGGCTTCAGCGTCGGGATCGGCGGGCTCGCCGCTCACGGGCGGTGCGCTTTCGAGTGCGCCACCCTCGAGGCTTCCGGCCTCAAGGTTGCCCGAGCTGTCCGGCGGCGACGACGGCGGAGGATTAGAGGCGTTGGGATCCGGAGCGGGGCCCGGATCCACCACCTCGGCGCCGACGATGCGCTCGTCCTCCGCAACCGTCATCAGACGTACGCCTTGGGCGTTGCGACCGGTCTCGCGGATGTCGGTGGCTTTGATGCGCAACATCTGACCTTGGTCGGTCACGAGCAGCACCTCGTCCTCGGCTTTGACGATGGCGATGCCCACCACCGGGCCGTTGCGGTCGGAGGCGTCGATCAGGATGACGCCCTTGCCACCGCGGCTCTGTAGACGGAACTCTTTGAGCGCGGTCTGCTTGCCGTAGCCGCGTTCACACACGGCGAGCACGCGATCTTCCTCGCTCGAGGCGACACAAAGGCCGACGACCTCGTCGCCCTCCTCGACGTCGATGCCTTTGACGCCCATGGTAGCGCGGCCGGTGGGGCGAACTTGCTCCTCCGGGAAGCGGATGCTCATGCCGCGCTTGGTGGCGATCACGAGCTCCTTGTTGCCGTCGGTGATCACGGCGGAGAGCAGCTGATCTCCCTCCTCGATCTTGACGCCGATGATGCCCTTCTCGCGGTAGTTCTCGTACTCCTCGGTGGCCGTCTTTTTGATCTGGCCCTTGGTCGTGAGCGTGACCACGAAGTGACCCGCGTCGAAGCCGGGCACTGGCGTAATCGCCGCGACCTTTTCCCCGGCCTCGAGCCCGACGAAATTGACGATCGCGCGGCCCTTGGCGTTACGCGGCGCCTGCGGGATTTCATAGACCTTCTTGACGAACATCTTCCCGCGGTCGCTGAAGAAGAAGACGAAGGTGTGCGTGCTGGCGACGAAGATTTGGCTGATCCAATCCTCGTCCCGGGCCTCCATGCCGATCTTCCCTTTGCCGCCGCGGCGCTGGGCTCGGTAGTCGGAGACGGGCGTGCGCTTGAGGTAACCCGCATGGGAGATGGTCACCACCATGTCCTCTTCTTGGATCAGATCCTCCACGTCGATCTCCGCCTCGGTGGCGACGATCTCGGTGCGGCGCGGATCATTGAAGCGGGTCTTGATGTCCTCCAGCTCGGTGATGATGACGTTCATCAGCAGCACGCTGTCCCCGAGGATCGCCCGCAGGTGGGCGATCTCCTTCACCAGCTCGGCGTACTCTTTGGCCAGCTTGTCACGCTCCAGGCCGGTGAGCCGAGCCAGCCGCATCTCGAGGATGGCTTTGGCTTGGCGCTCCGAAAGGTAATAGGCGCCTGCGGCGCGAGCCTTCTCCAGCGCCTCTTCGGGTTGGCCGGCGCGGCGCAGGAGATCCTCGAGACCGGCCAGCGGTAGCGCCATCAAGTTGGTGCGTGCCTCTTCCGGATCCTTCGACTTGCGGATGGTCTCGACCACGCGGTCGATGTCACCGGTGGCGACGCCCAAGCCTTCTACGAGCTCCAATTGAGCCTCGGCCTGACGCAGCTCGAAGCGGGTGCGCCGCGTGACGACCTCACGGCGGTGCTCGATGAAGTGCTCGATGGTCTGCTTGACGTTGAGCACCGCGGGACGGCCGCCAGCGATGCTGAGGTTGATCACGCCGAAGGTGCTCTGCAGATCCGTAAGGCGGAACAGCTGATTGAGGATCACCTGCGGGAAGACGTCCTTCTTCAGCTCGACGACGACGCGCATACCTTCACGGTCGCTCTCGTCCCGTACCTCCGAAATGCCTTCAATTCGCTTGTCGCGAACACATTCTGCGATTTTCTGCACCAGCCGGGCCTTGTTGACCTGGTAGGGGATTTCGGTGATGACGATCTGCTCGCGGTCACCCTTCTGCGTCTTCTCGACGTGGGATTTGCCGCGCATGGTGATGGAGCCGCGGCCGGTTTTGTAGGCCAACTCAATGCCGCTGCGACCGTAGATCAGACCGCCGGTGGGGAAGTCGGGGCCGGGCATCAGCACCATCAGCTCGTCGATGGTGATCTCGGGGTTGTGGATGATGGCGATCGTCGAATCGATCACCTCGCCCAGGTTGTGCGGCGGGATGTTCGTCGCCATGCCGACGGCGATACCGCCGGAGCCGTTCACCAAGAGGTTGGGGAACTTGGCGGGGAGGACGTTGGGCTCTTGCTCGCTGTCGTCGTAGTTGGGCGAGAAATCGACGGTCTCTTTCTCGATGTCCTCGAGCAGCTCCACCGCCATACGCGACAAGCGCGACTCGGTGTAACGCATGGCGGCGGGCGAATCCCCGTCCACCGAGCCGAAGTTACCCTGGCCGTCAATCAGCGGGTAACGCAGGCTAAACGGCTGCGCCATACGCACGAGCGCGTCGTAAACCGCGGAATCACCGTGCGGGTGGTACTTGCCGAGCACGTCGCCGACGACGCGCGCGCACTTCTTGTGCGCTCCCGAAGGGCCGATCTTCTGCTCGTTCATCGAGAACAAGATGCGGCGGTGAACCGGCTTGAGGCCGTCCCGGACGTCCGGAATGGCCCGGCCGATGATGACGCTCATCGCGTAATCCAGGTAGCTCGTCCGAAGCTCGTCCTGAATGCTTACCGGAATGCGATCCCGACTGGTCTGAGAGTCTTCCATCGTGCCCGACCTCAACTAGTCGAGTCGGTGGGCGGAGCAAAGCTAAAGCGGCCGCAAAGGGGTGCTTTTGCTCAGTCCTGGCGCACGCAGGCCAGCTCGCTCTGCGAACCGGGCAAAACTGTACCGTTGCAGGCGAATTTTACGGTTTGAAGCCCGCCGCTGAGCAGGCGGAGCGAGGCCTTGTGGTCCCCGGCGGGCAGCGAGACGGTTGGCGCTGCTGAGCAGGGGACCAGCTTGGGGCTGAGCAGGTTTTGTACGCTGATCAATACGCCGTCGAAGTCGGCGCAGGAGAGCTTCTCCGCCTCGAGCAACGCCGGGATGGGGAAGCTGGCGGTACCGTGGCTGGCGAGCGGCGAACACGACGCGAAGGCCGGGCTCGAGGTTTGCGCTGCGGCTTCACAGCGCGAGCCCCAGGTGATTTCGCCTGCGCTGTTCTTGGCGGCGATGGTGAAGCGGTAGACCGTGCCCGGCTCAATGCCGCTGCCGTAGTTCACGATCGGCGTGGCACAAGGGACGGTGACGCTGGGCAAGCTGTTGCCTTCTTCAGCAACGACGTCCAGCTCGGCGATGCCGCCAGTCTCCGCGTCACAGCCGATTTCCCCGACGAGCGACGTCAAATCCACCACCACCGTGGGGTCCTCGCCCTCGACCACGATCGGCTCGCAGGAGCGTACGGTCACCAGCTCGCCGTCCACGGCTTTGGCCGCTCCGCTGCCTGCAAGGCCACATTCAGTGGCCCAGGCCGGGCTGCCCGCTGCCTCGTCCACCGTCTCGCGGAAGACCGAGATGCGCGCGCCGTAAAGCTCTCCAAGCGTGAGGTCCGTAAAGAGCACCGAGGCTCCGCAGCTCACGCGCGCCGAGGTGGCGAAGCTCTGTTCCGTCCCGGCGTTCACAAGCTCGGCCTTGTACGAGCGCGCTGCACCCTCCGCACAGGCGAGGGCGCCCAAGAACTCGGTCGGGTCTACTTGCACGCCGGTGTTGATGTCGGTGCTGTCGGTCGAATCCGTTGATTCATTGCAGCCAACGGAGACCACGACGACCAGCGCGGCCGCGAGTCCCAACCTGGCAAAGCGGGCAAGCATGCCTGCGGGATACCACGGCCACACCCGCGGACCGCAACAAACTTGCCCAATGCGGCGCGCTTTGCGTAGGTGGCCGCTATGGTCCGTTTCTCGCTCCCGGCCTTGCGTTCCCTTCTCTCCAGCGCCTGTGGGGCGGCGCTCGTATCGGCCGCGGCTGGGTGCACCACCGAGGCGGTCGGTATCGATGCTTGTCGCTCGATTGAGTCGGCGCGTTGCACCGCCGCACCTGTGTGCGAGGGAAGCGATTCGCCGTTTGGCATCGTTACCGAGCAGCAGGTCGAAAACTGCATCACCTACTATCGCGATCACTGTCTTGTTGGCCTCGAGAACACCAGCGAGGAGCCCGGGGAGGACGACGTCGCCGACTGCGTCGATGCGATCGCCAAGGTGGCCAAGTGTCAAACCGACAAGGTCGAGACGATGGCGGACTGCGACGTGGCGGTGAATTTGTCTGCGCAGAGCGAATCGCCGTGTTTCGCCTTGGCCAACCCGGAGA
The DNA here is from genome assembly GCA_903892415.1 of uncultured delta proteobacterium. Classification (GTDB taxonomy): domain Bacteria; phylum Myxococcota_A; class Polyangia; order Polyangiales; family Polyangiaceae; genus Xiheicaenibacterium. Next base: position 34,523 of record CAITIQ010000348.1, read on the forward strand.
CCATCGACCTTTGCGCGTTTGTCGCTGAGCCCGAAGAGTGACCTCCGCGCGCTGTTTCGTCCTTTGCGCCGGGCTCGGCAGTCGCTTGCGCCCACTCACCGACGAAACGCCAAAGCCGCTGTTATGGGTCTATGACCGCCCGCAGGTCGAGCACGTGTTTGCGCATTTGCGCGCAGCGGGCTTCACGAGCTGCGTGATCAACACGCATCACCTCGCCGCGCGCTTTTCAGCGGATTGGCTCGCTCGCCAGCCGCTTGCTGTCGAGGTCGCGCATGAGCCGGAGCTGCTCGGTACCGGCGGCGCGTTGGTCAACGCCGCACACGCTCTGGGGGCAGGGGAGGTGCTGCTTTGGAACGCAGATATGCTCGGTGCGCCGGACCTTGGTCAGCTGCTGACGGCACATCGCGCGAAGACGGTCTCGGCCACGTTGCTAACGAGCGGAAGACTCTCCGCCGGCCAAGGCACGATCGGAGTGGGCGCTGATGGAGCCGTGGTGCGGTTGCGTTCCTATCGCAGCTCGCAACCCGAGCTCTTCGGCAGCGACTACGTCGGGATCGCGGTGCTCTCCGAGCGCTTGCGCGCGAGGCTGGTCGCGCCCGGCTGCTTGGTGGCTGACGGCCTGATGCCGGCGTTGCTCGAGGGCGAGAAGGTGCAGACGCTGCAGAGCGACGCTTCCTTCATCGACATCGGCTCACCGCAAGCGCTGCTCGAGGCGAACCTCGGCTGGCTCGAACGCGCCGGAGCACAAGCTGCATATGCGGGCTGCAAAGTCGATGCGTCGGCGCGTGTAGCAGAGGGCGCTCAGCTCGAGGCCACGGTGGTGGCCGAGCAGACGGTTATCGGGCGAGCCAGGTTGCGGCGCTGTTTGGTGTTGCCCGGCGCGCGGGTCGAGGACGGCGTAGAGCTCGAGCGGGCCATCGTATGGAGCGGTGGCGTGATTTCGCTGGGGTGAGGCCGTGAGGCCGTCGATGGTCCTCCCCGATGCGTGCTAACTTCCTGTCATGAGCAACGTGCAAGACCTCACTCTCGAGGTGCTCAAGCAGATTCGCACCGAGCTGAAAGAGGGGCTCGGTGGCCTGCGTGTGGAGATTCAGAAGACGAACGAGCGTTTGGACCACCTCACCGAGCGCGTGGACCACCTCACCGAGCGCGTGGACAACGTCAAGGAGATGCAGGATGTGCTGGTGCAAGAGCACCGCAGAACCAACGGTCGGTTGGACTTCTTCGCTGAGGAGCTGATTCGCATGCGCACGCGAGACGAGGCGCGGATGTTGGCACTCGAGACGGCCGTCGCGGAGCTGCAGCGCAAGGTCGGCTGAAGTCGGCTCAGGGCCGCAGCGCGGACTGCACGACGGAGGGAGACGGTAGACCGGCGTCGCGAAAGGCTCGGCCCATCGCGTCGATGCTCCCGTAGCCCATCTGCTCCGCCACCTCGGTCGCGGTGACGCCCTCCGCGGACAGGAAAAGCACCGCGAGCTTGAGGCGGAGGTGGAGTGTCGCAGAACGAAAGCCGCTCCCTACCAGAGGGACTTGCTCGAAGAAGGCGTGCACGTAGCGGTCGAGCTGGCGACGCGACGTGTTCGCCAGCTCACCGAGCTGATCGAGCGTCGCCGCGACATCAAGCCGCTCGGCGAGCGGCCGAACCCCGCGCCACAGCCGCTCGAGCGGCACGCGGCTCCGCGCGCGCTCCGCCGCGCGCGCGTGGAGCACCCCACCACGGCGCAGCCCGTCGACTAGAGTGAGCAGCTCCGTCTGAACGTCGTCGTCGGCTGCGGCGGTCGGCATCGCGGCGAGGCGCTCCACGCTGCGCCAGACGTCGTCACCAAGGTTTAGCTCTGGCGCACCGGGCGGGGCGTGCACGAGCAGCTCCTCCGAGCGGACGTGGACCTCGCACGCCACGAAGGGGTCGCCCTCGTTTCGATAGTTCAGCACGCGCCTTCCTTCTGCGCCCTCGAGCTCCTCGGCGCTCAGCGTCCATGCGCTCGGACCGACTCGGACGCTCGACGACGTGTCGTCCTCGAACTCGACGCGTCCGCGCGCGAGGAGATAGACGCAGTGGCCGGGGCGCGCGGCGCCGCGGTAGGCAGGGACGAACCTGGTGTCGAGCAGGAGTCCGCGCCGCACCACGACGTTCGTCCAGAGCCCCGGCGCAAAGGCCAGATCGAGGCGCAGGGAAGCGTCATGGAGCCGCTTGTCAGCGCGAGCGATCAGCACCGACGAGAAGCTACCAGCCCTCGTGGCACGAAGTATCGGCACGCAGGACCGGGTTGGCACGATCTATCGGGACAGGCCGGAGGCGCGCTCGACGTAGAGGACGTGCATGCAGATCCGGCCTACGACCTCGCGCCTCCGCCCCGTCTTCTCCTTCGTCCTCGCCTTCGCCGCCAGCGGGTGCGTAGACCGCGAGAGCACCACGTCCGAGCTCTCGCCGGATAACCCCGAACTGGCCTCGTCGGCCAGCCCCGAGCGAGCCACTCCGAACGCCTCTAGCGCGTCGAGCGCCTCGAGCGCCTCGGCCGCGAGCGTCCCCACCTTCTTGCAAACGCTCGAGGCTCGTGGCCTCGATCCTTTCCGCGACCTCGAGACGCTCGCGGTCGGCAATACTCCGAGCTGGCCTGCACCAGCGCCGAGGACGGACGGCGCTCCCGTGACGCTGCGCGCCGTGCGCAGCGGACGCGACGTCGTTCTCTGGGCTCATGGAGCTCCCAAGGGCGCTGCGGGGATCAGCTACGAGGTCAGGATCGCCGATGAACGCGGCGTTGTCCGCGAGAGTTCCAAGGGGACGCATCCGCTCCAGGGCGATCAGGCAGGCTGGTACCGGGTCGTCCGCATCGAGGATGCTGGCAAATATACGCGCGCCCAGGTCCAACTCACGGCGCTCGTCGCCTCGCAAGACGGAGCGTCCAGGGGGGACGCTGGCCTTTGGAAGCCCTCGCTCGAACACCGCCTCGACTGGCGCTACCCCCTGCCCGAGGCGCCTACGAAGCTCGATGGGAGTTCGCAAGTAGGCCTGTCGCTGGTCGCTGTCGAGCGGCTCGAGACTCGTTTCAAGAAGACCACCGAGCTCGTGGTCGTGATCCACAACCGAGGCAGCGCGCCGATCACGCGGCTCGAGCTGGACGTGGTGCCTCGCGACGCAGACGGTCCCATGGGCCCCTTGGGCGCAGCGTGGGTGCCCATGGGAGGCGACATCTCGATCCCGAGCATCGCCCCTGGCAAACGCTCGGTGGTGCGCGTGCTCGTGAACGAGGACGTCGAGCGCGTGCTCGCTGCCAAGGACTTCGAGCTGAAGGTCGGCAAGGTCGAGCACGGTTCCTAGCGGCGTTCTTCAGCCCGCGCGCTGCGGGCCGCGCGCCTTCGCGGCCGCTACCAGAAGGCGAGCACGCGAAAGCGGCGCTGTTGCCGTTCAGCGATCACGAGCATCTGCTCGAGCAACGCGAGGCACGCGCGTTGGTTTTGTGCGGAGGGCGCGATCGCGGCGTGGAGCGCGCGCACGCTGCGAAGACCGTCTGACGGCTCACACCACGCATTCCACCCGGGGCCGCGCTCGAGCGTGTGGCGCTGTCGCTCTTCGGCGCGCGCAGCGAGCCACGCTTGCTCCTCCTCCTGGCTGTCGAAGACGTATTCGCCAGCCGCGACGGGCGCAGCTCCTGGGTCCCGTTGAAAGCGCTGCAAAGGCGTGACGCCAAGCTCCTTCGCGAGCGTCTCGAGATCGGCGTCGAACCAAATCCGATAGCGACCAAACTCGTCCACGAAGCGGTCATGGAGCGCAGCGATCGGGTCGGCCATTGTCTCGCGTGAGACAGCGAGCGCGCGCACCACGTGCTCACGAATGGCCGAGAGGGGCGGATCCCCCGAAGGCACGCTGGCGCGATAATGCTGCACGATCTCTTCCTCCGTCACCGCGGTGAGCGACGGTTGCCGAGGCTCGAACTCGATTGCGAAATCTACGCCCACGGACCGGATGGTAGACCGGCGTGGCTCTCGCAGCGAACGTCAGCGCAGATGCGATGCATCGTGCTCAGCAGGAAGAAGGTTCGAACCAAGCCGCGCTCCATCGTGGTGCTTCAAGGTTACGTACCGTCGTTCTTGAGCGCGCCGTCACAAGCGCACGAAACCGACGGGAACATGTTGACCGTTGGTCCGTATCCAACTCTGGCTTAAACTCCAACCCGATCGGACAACCGGAGACTCGAAATGCGTCGGATTCTTATCGCAGTGGCTGTTCTAGGATCGCTGGCCACCGTGGGATGCAAGAAGCATCGTGTGGTTTACCCGTGCGTGGTGATCGAACAAGCCAACCCCAATCCGTTCGTCGGCAAGAGCCGTTTTTACGCCCACCGCGTCGACTACGCCAATCTTCGCATTGGCAACAAGACCGAGGAGGAATACGTCGACGCAAAGGAGGACGAATCCGCGCAGAGCTTCGAGGCGGACAAGGTGGACGTCGCCGAGAGATACCACCTCAACTTGGTGCGAGCCTCGAGGCAGTGGGGGCTCAAGGTGAAAGAGCCTAAATCCAAGAGCACTGCTACTGGACTATCGGCGCGGGAACTCCTGATGGGCGCAGCCGCCGCGCCGCCGCCCACGTTCTCTCTGATCGCCGACGGGGCTGAAGCCAAGGAGCGCCAGGCAGACGAAGTGGCTCCGCCCGCCAAAAAGCGTTCAGCGGACGATGAGTTCGACGGAGAAGACAGCTCCGAGGCCGTGGCCGAAGGGCCGTTCGTGATCAAGCCGCAAATCAACTTCATGGAGCCTGGTTTCTTCGCCTGGGTGGCGTCGTCCTCGAGCCGAATCACGGTCAACGTAAAGATCGAAGACCGCGGCGGCAGGCTGCTGGACGAGATCGAAATCACCAAGAGTTGGGCAGCCTCTACCGTCGATGCAGCCTCGGGAACGCGCTACCGGAAGATTGCTGACGTGCTCGGGAGGATCACAGCCGACTATCTCGAGCACCGTACGAACCCTCCCCCGCCGGAGGATTAGTCGATGACCCGGCTCGGAGCTTTCGGGCGGCGCTTAGCACAATGTATTCAAGGCTCATCGCTGGTTGTGCTCTAGTGAAGCATGCTGGGCGCGCGATCTGTACTGTTGGTACTGTTGGCGAGCGGCTGTTTGGTCGACGTCACGGGGGACGTTCGTCAGAGCGGTGGAGCTCCCTCCGGTGGCAGCAGCGCTGGCGGTGAGAGCGTCGTCAATGGAGGCGCGTCGGCTGGTGGAGTTGCTGCCGGTGGAGCGGCTGCTGGTGGCGGAGGCGCGTCGGCTGGTGGAGCCGCTGCCGTGGAGCCGGAGGAGGTCCCGTTGCTCAACACTGCAACCCTGGCGAGTTTGTAACCAACATTACGAATGGCGTTATCAGTTGCACGCCGGTTGCCGATCTCGCGACGGAGGCGCTGGCGAGCAGCTGTTCGGTCTACTACGGCTGGCGGGACAACTGCTCCAACAACTGTCTTCCCACGCGCTCTGGCAAGGTTTCGGGCTCCGAGTGCGAAGTCAGTGGGCTTGGTGACTCAACGTGCAAACTCTTCACCTTAGGGTCGGACGTGGACGTTGAGCTCTTCAGCGTCGACATCGTCGGTAACATCATTGGCGACGATAGGCTGTTCGCGGCGATCCATTGTCTGCCCGGGAGCGCGTCTGCGTCGGCGTGCGGGCAAGACACCTTGGTCACAAGCTATGACGGAACCACTACGACCTGCGCGCCTGTGTCCGGTGCCGTTCTCGACTACGTGCGACCCGGTTGCGGCATCGTCACGGGCTGGCGTGACACGTGCAGCGGCTGCAACATGCCGCCAGCGAATTACGCTTGGTCCACGTCGACAGACTGCAAGGTGGGCGGCGGTAGCAACAGTTGTGCAGCAGCTCCTCTGTTCGAGGACACAGTGCAACTGCAGAGCATTGGGCTCGGTGGGCAGGTCAATGACGATGATACGTTCTACGTCGGGCTGCGTTGCGACGACGCTGTCAGCACCGAAGCCGTGGCGACGAACGCCTGTCCTGCTGGCGAGTTCGTGGTCGGTATAGAAGCCAACGGAGCGCTCAATTGTCTTGGGCTCGCAGAGTCAGCCATGACTGCATTCCGAGAGCGCTGCTCTCTCTATTTCGCTTGGAATGGCGAGTGTGACACCTGTGATGATCCGCCTACGAAGTGGGGACGTACGAGAGACGGCAACTGCATGACCAGTGGCGCCCCAGACGACACCTGCAGCACGATGACGTTGGGCAACCAGACGGTGAACCTCTACGGTCTCAATACCGATGGCACGGTCGATGGCCAGGACACGTTTCGGATAGGGTTCCGCTGCGAGTAGTCAGACTCCAAGTCTCTTCAAAGTTTGCCGCGTCAAGTCCGAGCTGAGGGCAAACCGTGTTACTCGGTTCGGCATGCGCTCGATGTCGTTCCTCCCACTGCTTGGACTTGGTTTGTTACTTGGTTGTGGTGATAGCTCCAGTCCCGGAGTTGGTGGAGCTGGCGGTGCGGGCGCGGGAGGAACGGCGGGTGCCGGCGGCGCCACAACCGAGTGTCCTCTCGGCTCACACCTCGAAGGGCAGGATTGCGCAAGCCAGCTGCTCGGATGGGAGGCTGGTCCAGACTTGGCAGTCGCTCGCGATCACCATGTGACCTTCGTCGCAGAAACCGAAGCTGGAAACTTCTTATACGTGGCGTACGGAGCCGCCGAAGGTGGGGCTCCGCGCGAGATCGAACGCGCGACCATTGGTGCCGACGGTGGGCTCAGCGCCTTTGAGACCATCGCTGAGGTGCCCAAGGCCAGGATCGGCCCGGGTTTTGGGCAGCTAGGAGCCTCGTTCGTCGTCGTGGGCGGCCTTACAGCTTCCAGCAACAGCTCCGAGAGTACTTACTTCGGCGTGGTTAACCCAGAAGGCAAGCTCGAGTTCGCTGAGGGGTCGGACCTTGTGAACTCTCGCTACCACGGCGCTGTCGTCATCGTTCAGGGACACGCCTATGTGATTGGCGGGCTCTTTCAGAATGTGGGGATGATGCAGCAAGACGTGCTTGCCAGCGTCGAGCGGGCTTCCTTCGACGGGGCGACACTTGGAGCCTGGTCTCCCGCGACGGATCTGCCGGAGCCGCTGACACACGTGGCTGCGGTTGCCACAGAGGATGCCATCTTCGTGATCGGCGGTGGTTCAGCGTTGCCGGCGCGCACTCAAATTCTGAGAACGGAGGTCGCGGCAAACGGCGACCTAAGTGCTTGGGAGGTCGTCGGTGAACTGCCCGAGGGCCGAGCGACCTCCTCGGCCTTGCTGTTCCTCGATCAACTCTATGTGATTGCGGGTATGGCCGAACTCACGGGCGATGAGCGAGGCACGGTGCTGCGGGCTGATCTCGGTATGGACGGCAAGCTTCAGGCCTTTTCGGAGTTGCCGGCGCTGCCCTTGGCACGCGCCCACTCGCATCAAACGCCGCGTTTTCAGAACAAGCTCTACAGTGTTGGCGGGTCGATCAATCACGAGCACCAGGCGCAAGTATTCATCGGCACGCTCGAGTGACGGTGGCCGGCGGACGTCGGCCGAGCGAACTCCTCAGGGTGTTTTGCCGCAAGTAGCTCTTCGGCCAGCGGCGAAATCATCGACCAAGCCACGGCAAAGGGCGTTCGGCTTTACCTCGCGGTAGGCGGACCAAGCGGCCCTCGAACACGTTCGCTCCCACGCGGTAGCGCGCGAGCTCGAGGGCGTCGTCAGCGCCGTCGAATCTCTCCTCCGCGTCCACGTGGAGAAAGCTGGCTCCGCCGGGGGTTGAGTAGCTGCGAAGCACGGCGAGGTCTTCGAGCCGCAGCTGTCGATAGTCCTCGGCACCTTGATAGAGGAGGCGCTTGCCGTCTGTCGTCAATTGCGCGCCGGTGAGCTGCTCCCGCTCCTCTGGTGAGAGGGCGGGCAAGCCCAGCGCCGAGGCGGCCGCCACGGTGGAGGCATCGTCCGCGCCGTACATTCCACTACGCAGTCGGTGGCTCGAGTGGAGCGTCCACGTCTTGGTGTCCCAGAGCTGGACCAGCGTGCCACCACAACCGTCCTTGGTCAGCAGGTAGTGGCCGGACCAGCCGAGCACGTATACCGCACCCGGCAGCGCCGCGAGCTCTGCGCCCGTTTTGGCGTCTCGCACTTGCATCTCTCCGACAACACGTGCGTTGCAGCTGTCGCGGAAGTTCCTCGTGTAGGTCAGTACGACAGCGTCGTCGGGCGACCACGGATCGGTGGGAAAGTGGTCTGCCGCCCACAGCAGCTTGCCGTCGAGCTCGAGCACGCCCTTCCGGGTCATGGCCAGCAGTGACCTTCGCTTGGACCATTGCGGGACTTGGACGGCTTCCCAAGCATCAGGCTTCGGCGTGTCGAGCGACCAACGCTTCTTGCCTGTCGTCAGATCGTAGCTCGTCGTCTTGTCGCCGATCTGCAACACGTGCTTCTCGGTGGGGTCGATCACGAGCGCGTCCCCTTGCTGACGACGGAGACGAGCGACGAGATGTCCGCCTCCACGGGCCTCGATTCTCCGAACAGCGTCGGCGACGGTCTCGCCGCAAGTGAACGAACGGAGCCGGTGCTCGTGTCGATCAGCCCAATTGAATTGTCGTCGGAGTCTGGACCTGCAACGCGAGACAGGTTGGGCGACCAAACGTAACGCGCGCCGCGCCCCTCGACGGTCTGGATCGGCAAGCAGTCGGTGGCCGATATCAACACCAGCGTCGACTCTCTGAAGTTCCTGTCCAACGATGTCGCGGCGATGCGTGCGCCGTCGCGCGACCAGAGAAAGTCCGACGCGGGCGGGAGCGCGCAGCGTACGCGGCCCGATTTCTCGATCACGAACTGTGTCCGCTTGCTGACTCCTTGTTTGCCATCGAAGCATTCCAGCGTCAGCTTCTCGCTGTCGCCGGCCCAATGCACCCAGGTCTGGGTGCAGGCAGCGAGCTCGGGGAGCGGCTTGTAGGGGCCACCGACGGGGCCTATGCCTCGGTCGATGATGGTCGTCTTTCCGTCTGGAGACAGCTCGCCGAGCGAGTGCGCGCTTTCATTCCCGTTCGGGTCGAGCACCGTCTCTCCCAACACCAAGAGCGGTCCATGCACGAAGTATGGCGGGGGCACCAAGGTATTGGGCCCACCCTCATAGTCGGCCTTGCCCAACCGCGACATCAGCACGCGGCCCTGCTCGACGTCGATCAGGGCGATCTCGCCTTGGCCCGTCGCGGTGGCTAGCCCCTCGGGGTCGACCGTGACGCTCTGAAAGCGGCCCCGCGTGATCTCGCGGACGGTGTCGTCTTCCAGATTCCAGAGGGAGACTGGGACAGGAGCGTAGTCGATCGAGATCCAAGTGGCGCGCGACGGCTCGCTCGCACAGCCCACGGTAACGAGCTTCTTGCCGTCGAGGGAGAAGGCGGCCGCGGTGGCGCAGCCAGGGAACCGCGCCTTCACGCTGTCGTCGTTGGTATCCACTATCGCGACGCCGTCATTGACGACGGCGATGTGCCGATTGTCGGGAGCCCACGCGACCTCCCCGCGAGAGAACCCCTGGACGACGAAGTGGAGCGAACGGTCAGGCTCGCTGATGGGCGCTACCGTCGCCGTCGTTGGTTGCGCATCGCTCGGCGCTGGCGTCGGCGGTGCGGCGGAGCAGCTGCAAACTACCCACAAGAAAAGCGCAGCCTGACGATTCGAACTCGCGGTCTTCACCGGGGCATTCTAGTTCGAAGCCGCGTTCAAGTCGGGGCTTCCTTGCCGAGCCGCAGGCGGCGGACCTAGGGAGCCCTGCGAGCGCAACCGCGGCGCGGTAGCGTCGAGCGTGCTCTCGTCGGCTAGCATCCGGCGCTATGCGATGGACGCTCATGCTAACGGGCCTCTTGCTTGCTCATTGTGGTGACAAGGCCGGGACAACGCCGCCGCCTACGCTCAGCGATGAGGACAAGCGCAGCGCTGAGACCATGATCGCCGACGCGAAAGCCTCGGCGAAGGCAATCGACGACGCGCGGCTCGCGGCCGTCGTCGGGCCGCCGGCCTCGACCCCCGGCCCTTCCGCGGCTTTGCCTTGTCCAGTGGACGGCAAGAAGCTACTGCCCGAGGAGCCAGCGCCAGACGCGACCGACAACGCCAAGCGCGCCTACTCCGCGCAGCTGCTTTCGGCGACCATCACCGTCGCGGACGTGATCGCACTCGACGGCAAACGCAGTAGCCGTCGTGCCGGAGTCTCTTCGTTGGCGCTCGAGGACGCGCTCCGGAGTTACGAAGCCAAGCTGAAGGACGGCCACCTCTCCGCGAGCGCAGCGAACTTCATGCGGGATCTCAAGGCGGACATCGACAAATGGCACGAAGGTCACGACGGGGTCCTGGTGCAGAAGTCGCGGATCGAGGCGACGTTGACCAAGAATGACCTGGTGACCCAGGGACGCGTCGTCGCGCGTTTTTATCTCTTCTCTCGCGCTCAGCGTCGCATCGTTTGCGTCGCTGACGTCGACGTCGACGGGCCGCGCGGGTTCATCGCCTTTGGCGAGAACAAGTTCGATCTGCAGGCCAACGCCCAGACCCAGGTTCCCTTGCGACTCACGGGCGAAGCTGTGATCGCCGGTCTGCTCGCGATGCGAGCTGCTGCTGAGTGAGCCCGGGCCGTCAGCGCCCAACCGCGGACGGCTTACGCGCTGCCACCAAGACCATCGCAATCGGCGTCCTCGGCTCGAGCCACGGCCCGTCGTGCGCAGCCCAAGCAACCGAGGGACCGCCATCGAGGTTGAGTGCGTCCTCGCAGCCCATCGCCACGAGTTCACGCGCGAGAGCGTGCAACGTCGGTCCCGAGCCATCCTCCGTCACCCGTCGCACGACCACGAGCTCGGTACCGCCTTGTCGCAGGCACAACGCTGTGCGTGCAGCCGCGACACCATCATCGCGCCGGATGTTGTTCTGTCGACCCACGACGAGACGCGGACGACATTGGAGCGCGAGGTCCACGTCCGTCTCGCGGTACTCCTCGGCCGCGTCGAGGTGCCCCACTCCGCCCGCGATCCACAGCACGCCGCCGCCCATCGCGCGATCCAACGCGGAGAACGAGTGGCCCCGGCTGGTTGCCAAACCGAGTGGACGAACGTCTGCATCGAAGAAACCTGCATTCACCGCCAGCAGCAGCGCTGAGCGCGAGGTGGAGGTGGTGGCCTCCTGCAATGGTGTCCGCCCATGAACGCGCACCAACTCCAGCTCGACGTCGGCGAGCAGCAGGCTCCGATCGAGGGCTTCTGCGGACGCTCGGCCCGCCGACGCGTCGACTTCGTCTGAAGCTCGCGTGTTCGCTGCATCTGGGCTCGCGCACCCAGCGAGCAGAAGGAGCAGGCACCATCTCATCGAAGCAGCGTCGCGGATTGCGGTGGCGCAGCTGTGGCGCGACCATGGAGGTTTGCGGCAAGGAAGTGGCGTCAACCGAGGCCCAGGCCGTAGCGTTCTCGCCCGCTGGAGTTCTGCTTTGCTAAGGTTCTCGGCGATGAAGCCCAACCTGAGGAGCAGCGAAGACAGGCTCTGGTCCCTCATTGAACAGCGGACGCACCCGGACGCAGACATCGCGGCGATCGATGCTCGCATCTGGGACCTTTTCGGTCAGGAGTGGGCCGTGATGTTCACCGACCTATCGGGCTTCTCTCGCCACACCACCGAGTTTGGGATCACGCACTTTCTGCAGATCATTTGGGAGCAACGCAGGCACCTCGATCCTGTGATTGAGCGTTACGACGGGATCCTGGTGAAGAGTGAGGCGGACAGTCAGCTCATCCTGTTCAAACGGGCCGAGGTGGCGATGCGCTGCGCGCTCGAGATGATGGCGACCTGTTCGCTTATCAACCGTCGTCGACGCGAGGAAGAAATGATCCTGCTGTGCATCGGCATCGGCTTCGGCCAGCTCTTGCGCGTTGGTGACAGCGACGTCTTTGGGCAACAGGTCAACGCGGCCAGCAAGCTCGGCGAGGACACCGCAAAGGCCGGCCAGATCCTCGTGACGGATGCCTTCAAGACCGCGGAGGCAGGCGTCGTTGTCCGTAGCTACGAGCCGCTCGCGGTCGAAGTTGCCGGGTCGGCGGTGAACTGGTCGGCGATGTACGAGGAGGCGCCACCGCCTTCATTGCAGCGAAAATGACTTCGCGGAATATCGGGTTCACGGTACGGGTTGGGCCGTCATGCGAGCGCACGAGCAAACGGGGGCAGGGCGCGAGAGCAGCCTTTTCGCGGGAGTGCGCCGGCTGGGCGTCGCGAGTACGGCCCTCTTCTGGCTGAGCGCATGCTCGGACCAAGCCACGGCTCCGCGGCGTGATGCTCCGAACGCCGGGACTTCGGCAGAGCCGGGCATCTCCGCTGGATCGCTCGCACCAGCTCCGCTTGCGAGCGCAGTCGTCGAAGCGACGGAGCCCGCTGCAAAGCCGCTTCTCCTGGCACCCACGCCCATCCTCGAGCAGGAGCTACCCACGGTCTCCGGGGTTTATGAGCTGAACGGCGAGCTGCTAGTCACCGCAGGGCTACGAGTGGGGCGCCTTCGCGATAACAGCGTGGAGTGGATTGCCGCCGCCAGCGCCCGCGATTCGGAGCGTGGTGTCCTCAACTGGATTGGTGGGCGTTACCCCGACGCGTTCTTCGCCACGCTCGGGCTCTTCACAGCGGCAAGGGGGCTTCCAGCGGAGGTCTTCCTTCAACTCGGTGACGACCGGAAGTGGATTGACCGTCCTCAGCAGTTTGTGCCGCACGGACTCGCGGTCATTGGCGGCTCCACGCTGGTTCTGCGCACCGACCTAGGGCTGGGGCCAGCGCTCGTGAGCATTGCGGGGCCGGAACTCCGACGCCAGTTCACCACCGCTCGCGAACAAGGGTGTGAAGTGAGCTTGGGTGAGGAAGCTGCTGTGCGACCCTTGGTCATCACAGCAACGCCCGACGGGACGCTGGTCGCGGCGGGAAGGCATTGCCTCGGCAAGCCCGCGCTCGAGCTTTGGAAGCCAAACCAAGAGAAGGGGACCACCGTCATGCTCGACTCGCTGTGGCCCGGCGCCCCGGTAGAATTCCTGCACGCGCATGCCGCAGGGGACAGCGGCCTGTGGATCGTCAGTAGCGCTGGCGCGATCGAAGTGAAGGGCGGCGTGGCTTCCAAACTCGGGGGCTTGTCGAACATCACGGAGTCGCTTGTCTCCGACGGGGCGCTGTACGCGACGGATGGCTTCGCAATACACCGCTGGGACAAGAGCGACTGGACCAAGGTCGCGAGCTTCAATTGGAGGACGGAGTTTGGCGGTCATCTCGTTCGCCACCGAGGCAAGTTCTACCGCGGCTCCGGCAAGCTCGAGGAATTGCAACCCACGGCCAGCATCGAGTTTACTGCGGCATGTCAGGTCCCGATGGTCTTGCTCGAGGAGAGCGGCCCGTCGGTTGCGGAGGGCTTCGCCTATCCTCAGGTTCGCAAAGTCTTGCAGACCTTCGCCGACGTGAAGTCGATTGAGCTCGTGGCGTTCGAGGTCGGCTCGACGCGACAGCTCGGAGTCAAAGTGCCGAACGCGCGGGTAGCTGAGGCCCTCATGAAGCACCTAACGTCGAGCAAGACGGCGCGACTCATCTGTTACGCGCCCACCTCCGCGAGAGCGATCGGCCTCTCGAACTAAGCCGTCGAGCCGGTTGGGTTCGTGCGCTGAACGAAAAAAACCGATGGCCCGGGCGGGCCATCGGTTCATCGCTTCACGTCGAAGCACTTGCCCCGAAGGGCGTCGGCTTCGAGCGTGTAACTACCGTCGTCGACGTCGCTTCGCGAAGGCGAGCAGGCCCGCGACCGCGACCAGACCGATCGTGTTCGAGCCCTTGTCGCCACCGGGGAGGGAGCAGTTGCAACCATCGTCCTCCGCATCCGCAGCGCCGCCACCAGCGCCGGAGCCCGCGCCACCCGCGCCGGAGCCCGCGCCACCAGCGCCGGCCGCGCCACCAGCGCC
>CAITIQ010000349.1 GCA_903892415.1 uncultured delta proteobacterium
GGATCGTCTACGACGGCGTTCTCGCCGACTGCGATGGCGATGGAGCCGAGGATCGCTGCCAGATCTTTGGGGATCCGTCGCTCGACTGCGATCGTAACGGGGTACTTGATTCATGCCAGCCTGTCGGTTCGTATCCGGACTGCGACGGGAATCTGAATCCGGACTCATGCGATCTCGAGGCTGGAGCGCAGGACAAAGACAGTGACTCGGTTCTCGACGCGTGCGAGTATGCGAGAGGCGACTTCGATCTCGATGGTGTTGTCGCTGGAGCGGATCTTTCGGTGCTGCTCTCACTGTGGGGATTTCCATCTCCGCCGATAGGTGACTTGAACGGCGACGGGATTGTTGCGGGCGCTGATCTCTCGATCCTCCTCTCGAACTGGGGCACATACTGATTCGTTCGGCTTCGATACCTAAGAAGAAGGACCCCGCCGAGGATCCTTCCCCCCACGCCGATCACGCGCACGCACGGAGCATCGCGATGACCAGCACGAACGCGACGAAGATGCCAAGCATCGCAGCGCCTCCGTCACCACCGCCTCCGCGGTGAACAACAGGCCTTCCACCTCCGCATCCTCGGCACATCAGCGCACCCCCGACATCTCGAGTGCGGTCGACCATGCCTTGCGCTTGAGGTCTGCGCCTTGCCCGAACATCGTGGTGGCGAAGCGTCGCTCCTCTCGTTCCCGTCCGACAGAACCCCTCATGGGGCGCTCCCAGTCGATGTATTGGCTGACGGCGTTGAACGCAGCCCATGCGGAGTGCTCGATCCCCTTGAGGGACTGCAGATCGTGGTCGAAGTTGGCCACGATCTGTTGGCGGGCAGCGGTGACCTCGGGCTCGCCGTCGCCATCCCTGCGCCTCGATGCAGGGCTGAGCACACGGTCGAGGAAAGTCTCGAAATCCCGCTTCCTGAACTTCCGCTCCGCCGCCAGGTTCATGTGCGCCTCGAACCGCCGGTGCTGCGTCACCGCGAGGCCGAGGACCTCCTGCGCATCGGCAAGGCGGTCGTGGATGGATTCCGTGTGCTTCACGGCGATGGCGTCGGGGCCTGCGCTTCGGAGTGCAAGCGTCAGCGTGTTCGAGCACACCACGCGGATAGAGGTGTTCAGCGCCCGAAACGCAACCGATCCATTGTGGCTATTGGCGACGAGGATGAACGGCTTGACCACGTCGTCGGTGTTGGCGATGCGGAGCTCACCGGGCAGCCGCACCAGTGCCCAGACGACGGCGCCGTGGCGGATGCTGCCTGCGGTCTCGTAGACGGCCAGCCTCGACCCTACGAGGCCATCCAGCCATTCGAAGGCCTCCTCGTTCTGGACGGGCTTGTAGCGCCTTCCAACGACCCCGAGGACGGCCTGCGTGTCGCGCCGGACGATCGACTTGTGCGTCGTGATTTCCGACATTTCCCCGGCGATGTCGGCGTAGATCGGGCGTTCGTCGACCTTCCAGTCGAGTGCGGCCATCTTGAGTGCCGCTCCGCTGGACAGCGCACGCTCCACCCTCTGCCCGAGGCGATGCCAAACGGGGGTCGATCCCGCGGCGAAGAACTCCTCCGTGCCGTCCTTGCGGACGGTGATCTCATGGCTCATGTCGAGCCTCCTTTCCTTTAGCCCGCAGCCTGCATGGACGCACCGCAGCACCGGACCATCCGGCGGCTTCGACGGTGGCCATGCAGGCTGCGGAAAGTCTCGAAACTCAAATGCTGGAAACCGAGCCGCCGGGACTCAGGCAGCGGGACGATCCGCATCGGGAGCGGATCCTTGAGTCCCATGACCGCAAGTTCAGTTGCTGGACAGACTTACTGAGATCGGCTCTCAGTTCCTTGGCTCGGCTGCAAAGAGGGCGCTTCAGGAACTCGTATGGGTGAACCCACCCGCCGCGGACGAGCAGTACGGGTTTCCTTCTCTCCTACGGAGAACACAGAGACCAAGGAGGGAGCCTCGAAGCGGCCGCTCCCCGCTGCCATCCCGCCCGCAGGACCTCCATCCGCTCGCGTCCCGACGCCGGAGGAC
>CAITIQ010000350.1 GCA_903892415.1 uncultured delta proteobacterium
CTGCGTGCTGCTGACTGCGCTCGGAGGCGATACCCAAAAGGGCGATCACGCTCAGCTGCATTCCGCTCGCGCGCGCAAGCGCCGCTGCTTCGATGTGCTGCTGCTTGGTCGAGCCCTTCGCGATGCGTTTGAGCGTTACGTCGTCACCGCTCTCCGGCCCAACGTAAAGCAAGCTGAGCCCCAAACGAGCGAGCTCCTCGAGCTCGGCCGGGCTCTTGGCCAGCAAATTGGTCGCCATCGCGTAGGCCGAAACGCGCCGCACCAGCGGCAGCTTCTCGCGAATGCGCTCGAGGATCGGCCGCCACAGCTCCATCGGCATCACCAGCGCATCCCCGTCGGCGACGAACACTTTGTCGATGAACTGGGCGCCTTCAGCGCTCGCCTCGTCGATGTCGCGCAAGGTCGCCGCGAGCTCTCGCAGGCGAAAGGTCTTGTCGCGATACATGTCGCAGTAGGTGCAGTGGTTCCAGGAGCAGCCGATCGTCGCCTGCAAAATGAACGAGTTCGCTTCCGAAGGCGGCCTGAAAATTCGACCTTCGTATTGCATACTCAAGCCGGCTCGCGACCGAACACCACGGCGCAGTTGTGACCGCCGAAGCCCGCGGACACCTTGAGCGCGTAGCGCAAATCGAGCGCGGTTTCCTTTTGGATCAGGTTCAACTCGAAGCCCGGATCAAGCTCGTCGACGTTGATCGAAGGATGGATCTTCTGATCGCGCAGCGACAGCACGGTGACGCCTGCTTCCACGCCACCAGCGCCACCGAGCAGATGCCCGAGCATGCTCTTGGTGGCCGAGATCGGGATGGTCTTCAGCACCTCGCCGAACACCTTTCGCAGCGCTTCTACCTCAGCGATATCGCCTTGCACCGTGGAGGTTGCGTGCGGGTTGATGTAGCTGATTTCTTGAGCACCAATTTTTGCGCGGACCAACGCCCGCTCGATCGCCAAACGCAGGCCAAGGCCCTGCGGGTGCGGCCGGGTCAGGTGATCGCCATCGCTGGTCATGCCGAAGCCGGCAACGCGCGCGAGGATGGTCGCCCCACGCCGTTCGGCTGATTCACGCGCCTCGAGCACGAGCGCTCCCGCTCCTTCGCCCATCACAAAGCCGTTGCGCTTGCGGTCGAAGGGTCGGCTCGTCTTCTTCGGGTCGCCGTCGATCGCCCGTCCCAGCGCGCGCGCGTTACCGAAGCCCGCCACGGTATTGAGCCGAGTCGCCGCTTCGCTGCCGCCTACCACCATCACGTCGGCCTCGCCCGCCTCGATCATCATCGCGCCCACCGCGATCGAGTGGGTGCCCGTCGCGCAGGCGCTGGCGATGTTGAAGCTCGGCCCCATGAAGCCGTAGCGCATCGAAACCAGCGCCGAGACGATGTTGAGCATCACCGACGGAATGAAGAAGGGCGAGACGGCGCGCGGCCCGCGGCTCGTGCTCTTTTCGATCTGTTGCTCGAAGATATCGACCGCGCCTTGCCCCGTGGAAAGTAAGCAGCCGATCCGAGAAGGGTGCACTGGCAGCGCGAGGTTTTCCGCTACGAGCGAGCTGTCGGCGTCGCCGTCGCCATCGCCGCTCGAGCCCTTCACTGGCTCCGGCTTCGGGAAGTCGAGCCCAGCTTGTGCCAGCGCTTCCACCGCCGCTGCGATGCAGAAGGGCACCACGCGCCCGTAGATCTCGGTCTCCTTGTTGGAGAGATAGCGCCGCGGATCGAAGTCTTTGACCATCGCGGCCACGTCGGAGCGCAGCTTGTCGGTCGGGAACTCGGTGATCTTGCCGACGCCGGATTCCCCGGCGCAAAGCGCGCTCCAGGTGGTCGCTGCGTCGTTTCCAAGCGGCGTCACCATGCCTACGCCCGTGATCACGATGTCCCTGCTGCCCATATCTATCTTTCCTCGCGAGCTTGCTCGCATCGTCGTTCCGCTATCAACCGTCGGCTGCGCCATCGTGCTCCGGCGGCGCGGTTCGCCGCCGCAGGATCTCGTGCCGACCCACCCCGAGGTGCTTCAACACGGGCACGTACACTCGCTGAATGAACGTCTGTAGATCGAGCCCGGGCCCGCGGATCGCCTGCATCCGCGTCTCCCAATCGCTGAGCACCGTTCGCCCCGGCAGCGTGAAATCGGAGAGCACGCCGGCCATGTCGGCGAGCGTCCCTTCGCGATCTTGCTCCAGGTGCAGGGCCAACGCCTGCTGCAAAAAGCGCGCATGCGCGATGTCGTCGCGCGCCAAAAAATCGTAGAGCGTGCGCAGGCACTCGTCCTGTTCGCGACGCGCCACTTCGCGGTGCTTCGCGTAGGTGACGAAGGCCACCATCTCCTGCAAACAGCCGAAGAACACCAGCCTCCGACTGGCCGACACGAGGCCCTCGAGCCCGCGCAGCGAGAGAGGCGCAGCGAGCGCTTCTAGCTCCAACTGCGACAACTCCGCGTGGCTTCGTCCTCCGGCTCGCACCAGCCACTCGCGGAACGCTGCCAGCCGCTTGCCCTTGTCGAAGTTCCAGCTCGTCACGAAGCTTGTGAGGGCAGGGGAGCAGCGCATGGCCTCGAGTGAGCGGCCTGCAAACGAGGGGGCCGAAGCCTCCAACACGAAGAACGTCTCCACCACGTGGGCGAGCTCGTGGGGAGGCGCTGTTAGCGCAGCTCCCCACGGTAAATCCTCGAACACGCTCCAACGACGCTCGCGCTCGGCCTTCTCAAAGAAGGCCCGCGCGAGTGTCGAAAGGCGCTCTTCCAACTGCGAGCCGGTAAACGGGGGCTTCATGCGAGGCGACCCTTCACCGGCGGGTTAATTCCGCCGAAGGCGGATTCAGCAAACAGAATGACTCGGGCCCTCTGCGAAAGAATGGCCGCAGGCCCCGTTGGACCATCGACTTGGGCCGAGTCATTCAGGCGCTGACGCGTTGCTCGACCTTACCGACCAGGTCGCCAACGGTGCGGATCTCGACGAGATCCTCATCGGGAATCATCACGCCCAGCTCGGTCTCCATCTCGCCGACGATCTGCATCATCGAGAGCGAATCAATGCCGAGCTCGGTGATCACCGAGTCACGAGTTACGTGGTCGAACGCACGCTTGTCGATGCGAGTCGCCACTGATTTGAACAACACAAGAAGATCTTCTCGGGCCATGGGAATCCTCAGTCGACGCGGCGCAGTTCGTATTGCGCCAACGAGCTGTAGTGTTTGTCGAACGCCATCACGCAGGTTTCGAGATACCGACGATAGTCGAGGAAGAGCTTTTCGCCCCATTTCGCGCAGATCGTCTTCTCGTTCAGGTTGAGCCGCCGGAGCCACTCGCCGGTGGTCTTCTGGTAGTGCTCGCGGCGAGAGTGGACCTGCATGACCTCGAAGTACGGGTTCACCGCGATGATGATCTCCTCCATGCGCGGGTTCAGCCCGCCGGGGAAGATCTCCTTGGTGACCCAGAAGATGTCTTCCAGATCCTTGCCGCGACGCGGGGTGCGGTTGCGAAGGATCGTTTGTAGGCCAATCTGGGCGCCGGGGTTCGTGATCTCGTGGCACTTCTTGAAGAAGTCACGGTAGATGTCCACCGCTTTGCCTGCTCGCGCCTCTTCCGGCGAACAGAGGTGATCCATCATGCAGATGGACATGATCGCGTCGAACTTCTGGTCGAACTTCCAGCTGCGGAAGTCGCCGGCGATGCAGTTCACGCCCGGGATTTTGCGAGCGTTGACCTCCTCGGCCATCGCGCTCGAGAGCGTGATCCCCACGGCGTCTTTGACTCCGCGGGTGGTCGCCAAGTACTCCACGCAAGCGCCCCAGCCACAGCCGATGTCGAGAACTCGCTTCTCGGGCGTGACCTTCGCGAAGTCGCTGAGGATGCGCAGCTTGTTGAGTTGAGCGGCCTCGAGAGACTGATCCCAGTTCTCGTAGACGGCGCTCGTGTAGTTCATGCGCTCGTCGAGCCAGAGCCTAAAAAATTCATTCGAGATGTCGTAGCTAACTTCGACATCCGCCTTCGTTGAGCCCATGATTACTGCCCTCCAACGCCGATCGGCTTATCCAAACGCCGATGGGTCATGATTCTGCGAACTGCCCCCGCGGCATGCGAGGGGAGCCGTCAGGCGTCAAGGTCGCGAGTTGCAGCGCGCCTTCACTGGTGGTGGTTTTCGGATAGTCGGTGACCGGAGGCGGAACGCTGTCCACTCCCGTGTCTGACTCGGTGATGAAATCGAGGGTCCCCGCTTCCAAGCGCATGCGCGCTTCACGTCGGCGCACCTTGCCGCTCGAGGTCTTCGGCAACGTGCCGCGCTTGATCAGGTGAATCTCCCCGAGCACGATGCCGACCTCGGCGCGCACCAGCTGAATGATGCTGGTGATGATGTCCGCCGCGGTTCCAGCCTTGGGACCAATGCGGGCTTCTGCAACGACCACACAATGTTCGGCTCCACCCTCGGTCAACACCGAGAAGGCGACGCACTGGCCGTCGCGAACGCCGGGCGCTCGCGAGACGACCGCTTCAATGTCTTGCGGGTAGTAGTTGCGGCCGTTGAGGATGATCAGATCTTTGGCGCGGCCGCAGATGTAGAGCTGACCGTCGGCGAGGTAGCCGAGGTCACCGGTCTTCAGCCAATCGCCCGAGAAGGCCTCGGTCGTCGCTTCTTCGTTACCGAAGTAGCCGGAGGTGATGCTCGGGCCGCGAACCTGAATCTCCCCGACGTGGCGCTCGAGCACCGGTTCATCCTTGGTGTCGACGATGCGCAACTCGTGGCCCGGGAAGGCCTTGCCACAAGCGACGATCTCCATGCCGCCATCCGGTACGGTGGAAGCGACACCCCGCCGCATGGCCTCGATGTCGAGCCGATCGGTGGTGAGCTCATTGCCGAGCTCCCAGAAGCTGATGGCCAGCGTTGCTTCGGCCATGCCGTAGCTCGGCAAGACGCTCTTGGGCGAGAGGCCGTTCTTCTCGAAGCGACCGAGGAACGAACGTAGCACCTCGGCCTGGATCGGCTCGGCGCCGCAGCCGAGCGCGCGCATGCACGAGAGATCCCAGTCTTTCGCCTGCGAGTCGGTCACGGCTCGGGCCGCCAACGCGTATGCAAAGTTCGGCGCGAAGGTAATGGTGCCGCGGAAGCGATGAATCGCGTCCAGCCAGATCGAGGGACGGCGAATGAAGGCCATCGTCGGCAGGAACATGACCTGCACGAGGGTGTAGAGCGGGGCCACCACAAAGCCGATCAGGCCCATGTCGTGGTACAGCGGCAGCCAGCTAACGCCTCGGTCCTCTGGGGTGGATTTCAGGCCGTCCACCATGATGGCGTGGGCGTTCGCCGCGAGGTTGCCGAAGGTCACCATCACGCCCTTGGGCTTGTTGGTGCTGCCGCTCGTGAACTGCAGGAACGCTAGATCCTCGAGCGCAACCGGCTCGGGCTCGACCGTGTTGTGGTCGTTGCCGCGTACGTCCGCTTCTCGCACGACGCGGGTGCCGGTCACCTGGCTGAGGTTCTCCTCGATCAGGCCCATCAAGCCTTCGCTCGTGACGAGCAGCTTGGCGCCGCTGGCCGCGAGGATGTGACGGACGGTGTCCCCGTACGCTTCCATCTTTGCGAGCGTCTGCGGGGGATACATCGGCACGGCCACGAAGCCGCCGGTCAAACACGCAATGAAGGTGAGGACGAACTCATCCGGCTCGGGTAGGACCAATGCAACGCGGTCACCGCGTTGAAGGCCGAGCTCCTTCATCGCTTGCGCTCGTTGGCAGGCGATCTTCCAAAGGTCGGGGAAGCTGACTCGTCGCTCTTCTCCGTTCGCGCGAACGAAGGTCACTGCACGGTCCGCATGAACAGCGTTTTCGCGAAGGACTTGGGGGAATGTGCGCATAGGAAGGAGGTGTCAAAAGTTCGACACCGCGCGCTTCTAAGCGAATCCCGGGCCAGCACCAAGGAAAAAGGCTCTTGCTGGCTTTCTTGCGAAGATCAGGGGGCCCCGGCCCCGTCCTCAATCAAACTGACGCACCTTTCTCGTTGATGCGATGCGGCAGTGCGTCGAAAGTTCGTCAGAAGTGCGTAGAATGCTACGCGCCCTGTCCCGCCTACTCCTTTTCGAAAGCGGCACCCGTCCACTTGTACTTGAGCTCCCGTTTGTCGGACCAAGGCAAAAGCAGCGGCTCGATACCACCAACCGCTCCTGCGTCCTGGTTGAACGGGTAGTTCTCTTTGGTGAAGCCGACGGCCTTGCTGGCGCTGAGCGTGACCTTCCCCTGGTTCTTACTCGCTGCGAAGGAGATGGCGCCGAGGATCTGCTGCTTGCCGATGCTGCGTGAAACCTCGGCGGCGAACACACGCTTCACCCCCTCCGAACTCACGCGGTAGACGAACTCGATCTCGCGATCGACGTCTTCCTTGTTGGGCCCTTTGGCTTTGAGCACGCCGCGTACGAGCAGCTCCGCCTTTCCATCTCCAGTGACGTCCTTCGCGCTGACGCTCTTCACATCCTCCGGCGCGGCGAAGGGCAGCGTCGTAAACACGTAAGCGGCGCCCTTTTTGAATCCCGGCCCGAACACAGCGAGATCCCGACCGTGGAGCACCACGCGCTCTGCTTCGGTGCCTTCGGCGCAATCGGCGAACAGGTCTACCTTCGGCGTGCCTTTGACCTTGCGGTCTTTCTTGAACAGCGAATGGACGTTCTCGGCGTTCTTGTCGGCGCTCGGCTTCTCGGCTGGAGGTGCTTTGCCTTCGATCGGCTTGGGGGCCTCGGGCGTTGCGGCCACCGGCTTCGCGTGGGTCTTCTCAGCAACCCTCGACAGGCCTTTACCCTTCCACTTGTAGGTTTGCGAATCGATCGTTCCCCAGGGCAGCAGCAGCGGATCGAACGAGCCCTCGGTGGCTTCATCGTAGTTCTTCTCGTCCAGCCCCTTGGCGTTGCCAGGCTTGATCAAGATGGCTGGCTTCGCGCCGTCGGTCGTCAGCGAGACCTCGTTCTTGATGCTGCCTTTGGCGTTGCTGATCCCCACTTCATGTTGGAAGACCAGGTCCGCCGTCTCGTTGCTGCCGAAGGTGTAAACGTGGGCCACGTCGCGTTTGGTCTTCTGGCCAGACTTCGTGAAGCGCTTCACGAAGAAGAGCTCCGCCCGCCCGTCTCCGTCGAAGTCGCGAGAATCCACCCGGTCGATGCTCATGGTGGAACCTGCGACCGACATATCGTTCCAGTAGAACTCCGAGCCGCTGCGATACGCAGGCCCCACGACCGCGACGTGCTGGCCAAACACGAGCACGCGTTCTTTGTGCGCGTCCCCCGTAACGTTGGCGATCAACTCGAAGCTCGGCTCACCGAGCTTCTTGTCCTTCACCATTCCGTCCACCAGCGATTGCTCCGAGGTGGTGAGGATCGGCGCCAAGGTGTCAGCGCCCGCCGTCGATCCGACGATGGCCTCCACCGTGCTGCTGGCGTCTGCGTCGTGTACCAGCACCGCACCCTTCAGGCCGATCCGCGTGCTGGCAGCTCCGGGGATCGAGGTGAACGGCACGGAGGCCTCGAGCGTCCAACCGCCTTTGCGTGGCGCCTCCACGACCTTCGCGTCTTTCAGTTGAGTGCCGCCGAGCAGTGCCTTGCCCGCGCTCTTTCCGGGGACTCCGGGGTGCAAGCTCAACGTGCTCGTCACGCCGTCAATCGACACGACCCAGTCGACGTGATCGCCGTCGCCCCCGCCGCGCAGCACGTCATCGGTAACGTCCACGGCGAAGTAGAAGTTCTTGTCGTCGTAGGTGATCGCCGCTTTCGCGGAGAGGTCAGCGGCGGAAGGCGCGCCCTTGACGCTGCTCCCCAGCTTGATCAAGTCGCGCGGCCACTCACTCGGTAGGCCATCGACGCTTGGCGCCTTCTCGACCTTATCGATGCGGAAGGCGGAAGAGGAGGTGAGCGCCGCCTCCGACGTTCGGACGTTGCTAAAGAAGGCGCCTCCGCAGAGGAGGGCGGACCAGCAGCCGAGAGCCGCTTTTGCGCGGGCGGTTCGGAACCTCATGGGACGTGTTGGACGATAGTGCGCGAGGTTCGTTCCAAAAACAACCGGGCCCGAGCGGAGAAACCACCCGGGCCCGTCGCAATCACCCAACCTCGGGCTCAGCGCTTCATTCGAGCCTGCTCGCGCTGCTCCTCGGCCTCCAGCTCAGCGAGGGCTGCGGCCAGCTCGTCTTGCTCGGCTGCCGAGATCTCTTCGACCGGGGCTGCATCGGCTCTCTGCGGCGGGGCTTGAACGCGAACTTGAGGCGGCGGCGCCTTCGGCGGCTCAGGCGGGGCTAGACCCATCTTTCGCTTTAAGGCAGCCAGGTCGTCGTCGGCTCCAGCCTTGGCTTCGAGTTGGTTGAACTTGTGGGCGAGCGAGTCCCCTGTGTACTGCTCCTGCAGCTCAGCGGTGGCCTCGGCCTCGGCCTCCATCTGGTCGATCTTGTTGGCCATGCGATCGAAGGTCTCGAACGCCGAGGCGTTGTTGAGGCCAGTCATCGTCTCTTGGATGGCCTTCTGTGCCTCCGCCCGCTTCTTGCGCGCGAGCAGCACATTCTTCTTGCGCTGCGCCTCCTCGATCTTGTCGTTGAGCAAGCGGAGGGCCATCTTCAGCTGATCAACGGCGTTCTTCTGCTTCTGCCATTGATCTTTGAAGGTGTTGGCGAGGTTGTCGTGCTCCTTCTTGCGCTGCAGCGCTTCTTTGGCCAGCGTGTCGTCGCCGGCCTTGATTGCCAGCATCGCTCGTCGCTCCCACTCGGCAGCATTGGCTACCTCTTGCTCGGCTTGCTTGGCCAGTCGCTTCTCGTCAGCAATGGAAACAGCGACCTGCTTCTTCGCCTCGTCCAGCTGCTGACGCATGTCGATGACGACCTGGTTCAGCATCTTCTCCGGGTCTTCCGACTTGGAGATGAGGTCATTCAGGTTGCTTTTGATGAGGCTGGCCAGCCGTGCAAAGATTCCCATCGATTCCTTACCTAGGTAGCGAGCCGCTGGGCTCGGTCAAGGTTACCCCGCCACTACGGACGAGGAAGTTAGCATGCGAGAACCGCCGTTCGATACGGACGTGCTCGCTAGTCGCGTGCGAGGTGAGTCAGGCTCTCGGTGTGACGCGCGAGCGCTAGGTCGATGTCGCTCAAGGTCGCCTCCACTTCGTTCGCGTCGAGGTTCTCCAGCGCGAGCGCAGCCGACAAAACCACGCGCCCGTTTTCCAGGCCGTAGGCCGCGTGCATCAGATCCTCTGCGTTCAACTCGAGCAAGCGCCGATACAGAGCGAGTCGGCGAGCGTCGGTGGTGGGCTCGGGGCCTATCTCCACATGGATTGCGAGAATGGGTGCGATCGCGCGCAGCGCGATCAAGGTCCCGCCTCCCGAAGCGTGGACCAGCAGCGTCGCGTCTTCCGGAGTAGCCGCCGTGGTCTTCTCGTACTTTCGTCCGAGCTTGATCAGGTAGTTTTCGACGTCCTCAAGGCTTCCAGGCATGGGCCGGGAGACTACACCGAGGTAAGAATTTTTTTCTTGTTCTCTTCTTGAGGCAATTGCCGGTACCTTGCCGATCCAGGATTCGTGGCGATCCACCCCGGAGACGAACTAGCTGGTTATCGCGTCACCCGTTTACTTGGACGGGGCGGCATGGGTGAGGTGTGGGCTGCGGTCGACGATCGTCGGCGTGAAGTCGCGATCAAAGTCTTGCTGCAACGCGCGGCAATGAAGCCGGATCTGGTTCGCCGTTTCGAGCGCGAGGCCAAGATCACGAGTTCGATCAAGAGCCCCTTCGTCTGTCAGTTGCTGGACGTCACGCGCAGTGAAGACGGGACGACGTTGCTCGTGTTCGAGCACCTCACCGGCGAGTCCTTGTCTGACCGGCTCAAGCGCGAGCAATACCTGCCGCTGTCCGAGGTAGGCCCGATCATCGACGACGTTTTGCAGGGCCTCGGCGCCGCTCACGCGGTCGGCGTGATTCATCGCGATCTGAAGCCAGGCAACATCTTCGTTGAACGCACGAGTTCGGTGGAGCGCCCTGAGCGCGGAAAGATCCTCGACTTCGGCATCTCGAAGATCACCGGCCACAAGAAGGAAGAACCGACGCTCACCGCGTTCGACGCCACGCTGGGCTCCTTCGCTTACATGGCGCCCGAGCAGATCCGCGGGGCGGCGCGCGCCGACGAGCGCGCTGATATCTATGCGGTTGGTGCGGTGGCCTTCCGTGCGCTCGCTGGCCGTCTTCCTTTCGAGGGCACGAGCGCTGCTGTACTCGTGTCGTTGAAGTTGGATCGCAACGCGCCCTCGCTAGAGGAAGCCACGGGGGAGAAATGGCCCGGCGGCGTGGAGCGCTTCCTCGAGAAGGCGTTGGCCAAGGCGCGAGAGGGGCGCTTTGCCACTGCCGAGGAGGCGCTCAAAGCGTGGCGTGCAGCGCAGCCCGGCAACATCACTCGCGTGATGCTGCCGCCTTCGCACTCCGGGTTTCCGGCTGTGCGGCCTTCGTCGCGTGGTGGCGCAAAACCCAAGTCGGTTCCGGCTCCTCCGATGCAAGCCTTCACGTTCGCCGGGACGAGCGGAGGCTTTCACGAAGACATGCCAACCGAGGTGGACGACTCACCACCGACAATGACTGGTTCAAACGAGGGCTCGACGCGTCCGCCGCGTGAGTCCCCGGGAAGGCCCCGCAATCCTCGCACGGGCCAACGTAAGCAAGGAGGCCGCTAGGTGTTGGATGCAACGGTTGCTGGATCGAAAAATCGCCTCGAAGTTCGAGGTGGTCGAATCCGCGTCGCAAAAGGAGATTGGCAGGACGTCGGCACCGAGCCGGTGATCGTTGGGCGCAACGCAGCCTGTCAGATCGTGGTGGACGACGGCAAGGTGAGCGCGGTGCACGCAGAGTTCGTCGCTACGCCGTTCGGTGTGAGGCTTCGCGATCTGGGTAGCCGCAACGGTACGTGGGTCGGTGGTGTGCGCGTAGGTGACGTCTTCTTGTCGGCCAACACCAAGGTGCGGCTCGGCGAGACGGAGGTCTTGTTCGAGGCGATGCGACCGGAGAAGGTCGCCATCCCCGCCATTCCGCAGTTCGGCCCTTTGGTTGGTCAGAGCCCGCCGATGCGCGCCATCTTCGACCGCCTGTCGAAGGTCTCGCCGACCGACCTAACGGTGCTGATCCAGGGTGAAACTGGCACCGGCAAAGAGCTCGTTGCGCAGGCGATCCACCTCGCATCCAACCGCGCGAAGAAGCCGTTCGTGGTCGTGGATTGCGGTTCGATTCCGCCGACCCTGGCCGAAGCGACCTTGTTCGGTCACGAACGCGGAGCCTTCACCGGCGCCGTCGACAAGCGACTTTCGCCGTTTGAAGAAGCAGCCGGCGGAACCATCTTCCTCGACGAGCTCGGTGAGCTCCCGCTCGAGGTGCAACCCAAGCTGCTTCGCGCCCTCGCCGAGCGGCGCGTCAAGAGCGTCGGCGGGTCGAACTACCGTGAGGTGGACGTACGCGTGCTGGCGGCAACGCGTCGCGATCTGGTGCGGGCGGTGAACGCCGGCACCTTCCGAAGCGATCTTTATTTCCGCGTCGCACAGGTGAAGATCGAGATGATGGCGCTGCGTCAGCGCCTCGAGGACATCCCGGTGTTGGTTCGGCGGATGTTGAAGGATTTGGGCGATGAAAGCGCCTACGAGCGCGTTTCGACCACCACGCTCGAGCGCCTGATGCGCCACGACTGGCCGGGCAACGTGCGTGAGCTGCGCAACGCTGTCGCTGTGGCCTTCGCGCTCAACACCGACGACGAGGAGATCGACGTGGCCGCCCACCTCGGCGCGCTCTCGGAAGGCCCTGCTGCCACCTCCGCCGGAGCCGGCAACATCGCCATGTCCTTCCGCGGCCGGCCCTTCCAAGAGGCCAAGCGTGACGTTCTGGCGCGCTTCGAGCGCGACTACTTCGCGGCGCTTGCTGATGACTCCAAAGGCAACGTCTCCGAGATGGCCCGCCGTGCAGGGATGGAGCGAGCTCACGTTCGCGCC
The DNA here is from genome assembly GCA_903892415.1 of uncultured delta proteobacterium. Taxonomy (GTDB): domain Bacteria; phylum Myxococcota_A; class Polyangia; order Polyangiales; family Polyangiaceae; genus Xiheicaenibacterium. The sequence continues at coordinate 11,957 of CAITIQ010000350.1, forward strand.
TATCTTCGTCGCCACGGCATCGGGTCGAAGAGCGACCAAGAAGGCTGAGTATGAAGCGGCTGCCCGGCGAGCTACTAAAGCGTGCGTTCGATCGGGCGGCCGTTTTGCATCAAGGTCAGAGTCGCAAGTACCCCGGCGTCAGCGTGCCCTACGTCAGCCATGTTGCAGGCGTGGTTTCGGTGTTGGCGCGCCACCAATTCGATGAGGAGGTGCTGGCTGCCGGAGCGCTGCACGACGTGATCGAGGATTGTGGTGCAACCAGCGAGAGCCTCGAGGCCGAGTTCGGCGCGCGAGTGGCTGAGCTCGTGCGCCACGTCTCCGAGTCCGACAAGTCGCTGAGTTGGGAGGAGCGCAAGCACGCTTACATCGAGAATTTCGGCCGCAAACCTTGGGATGCGCAGGCCATCTCGCTCGCCGACAAGATCGATAACTTCCTCTCGATCCTGGTGTGCGCGGCCGATCACGGTAACCCCTGGCCGATGTTCAAACGAGGTCGCGAGGCCCAACTCGAACGCTTTGACGCCTTGGCCGAAAAGGCGTCGGCGCTGCCGTCGCACAAGCTGATCGACGAGTACCTCGAGACGCTTGAGACGGTGCGGCGGCTACCGGCCTAGCGACTCGTCAGTGGGAGCTGCGACGCCCGATGACACGGGAGTTGCCGGTGACAAAGGAGTTGATTGCATCCGCCGCGTCGCGAGCTGCGTAGGCGGCCAGTCGAACATTGACGTTCGGAACCGCAGGCTTCGACGGCTTCCCCTCGCATAGCCCGGGATCTCCCGACATGGTTTCGCAGCGCAACTTCGCCAGCTTCTGCATGCCCCCACTCATCGCGAGCAGCGGCCCACGAACGACGGCGGGCTTGCCTTCACCCGCGTTTGCACGCAAGCGGGAGAGCGCTGCATAGCCGAAGGGCGAAGCGACGATGTCGGCCTTCTCGAGTCGCTGCAATACCCGGAAGGCTTCCCCGCGTTGAGCGGGAACGATGGAGAGCGCCTCTCCGAGCATTGCAGCGTAAACCGGGTCATCGCTGTGGGTCTTTTCGAGCGCCTGCACCGTTTCAACCGCCCAGCGCAGGTTCTCCTCCGGACTCGGTTGTGCGTCGCTGTTCTTGGGCGTCCGTGGGGCGAGCTGTCCTTCGGTTCGAAGCGTGGCCCGCGCAAGCACCGACAGCGCTTTATCCGAAAGCAGGCCCGCTCCGGGGGCTTTCGATGCCATGGCTGGATCTGCCGTGTGCACCCAGGAGACGGCGTCTTTGGGATTGCCGTTATCAACGAGACGCTCTGCCTCTTTTAGCATCGCCACGGCTGGATCCACGCGCGCGACGGTTGAGTTGTGGCAGGCCTCGGCCTCCCCTCGGCTCATCGCGATTGATCCCAAGAGGCCAGCCACGGCCAACCCGCGCACGAGGTGCTTGTTGTTCATCGGTCCATCAGCGACAGCCGTGCGCGCCGATGGTTCCCACAATTTTCGTGCGTGGGAACTTGCTCGAAGCGGCGGTGTCTCGTCGGCCAATGCACTACGCCCATCGAGCCCGCGGTTGGTTCCTTTGCGCAGCCCTTGCTGCTTGTGCGTTGCCAGCCTGCAACGAATCGAAGGACGGCGTTTCGGCGCAGGCGGAGCGGTCGCTCGCTCGCCCAGCGCGCGGCCCGTCAGGGCCCACGCAGAAGGACTATTGCAAGCAGGCTTGCGAGCGCGCGGCTGCCTGCGGCGTCGAGGAGGTGGAGAAGGCGATCAAGGGCACGCCAGCCGAGATCAAGCTGCGTGACCAAGCGCGTGATGATGCCGCCAACGTGCGCGCAAGCTGCGAACAGACCTGCGGTACCGGGGGTTCTGCCGAAGAAGATCGAAAGGCGCTCGAGGCCGCCTCGCAATGTCTGCAACAACAGAGCTGTGAGACCTTCGGCGCCTGCATGGCGAAGGCTGGAGGCTAGCTCGTTGCGACTCTCGCGCGCACTTCAGCAAGGTTGGGCGCGCTACGTCGTGCAGATCGAAGCAAGCGAGCTAGTATCCCGGCCATGAGTCAAGAGCTGGTTTCGTACTCGGAGTCTGGAAACACCTTTGATGCCTTTATTGCGCGGCCGAGCGGTGCTGGCCCACATCCTCTGGTGATGGTTTGCCACGCCTGGGGCGGGCGCGACGAGTTCGCCGAGGGCAAAGCCAAGGCGCTCGCGGAGCTCGGCTACATCGGAGCAGCCATTGACGTGTACGGCGTTGGCCAACGTGGTCACGACACGGCCTCATGCCAGGCGCTGATGATGCCGCTGGTCAATGACCCGCCGAGCTTGCGCAAGCGGCTCGCTGCTGCGTTTGAAGCCGTGAGCGCGCTGCCCGGCGTCGATCGCGATCGGCTTGGCACCATCGGCTTCTGCTTCGGCGGGATGTGCTCGATTCTCACCGCTCGCATGGGTCTCGCACAACGCGGCGTGGTGAGCTTTCACGGCCTATTGAAGATCGGCGAGCAACTCGAAGCCAAGGCGAAGGCGCGCATCTTGGTGCTTCACGGCCAAGATGACCCGATGGCCCCGCCCGCAGACGTTGGCAGTTTCGCCGAGGAGATGAAGCGCATTGACGCTAACTGGTCACTCGAGGCGTACGCCGGTGTGCAACACGCTTTCACCAACCCGCAAGCGAATGACGCGAGCATGGGGCTCCTCTACAACGCCGAGGCGGATAAACGCTCGTGGCTCGCGATGCAGCGTTTCTTCACCGACGTCTTCGCCTGAGCGCGGCTCGAGACTAACGCAGCAAGCAGCTAAAACAGCATCAGGGCCGCGTCGATCGCGGCCAGTAGCTCGCTTCGAAGCTCCGCGTCGAAGTCGTCGGTGGCCAGAGTCTCCGCTTGGTACTTGCGGGCTTTCTCGAGCGCGGCGCGACTACTGGGTTGTGCGAGCCAAACCAGCGATTGCACGATCACCACCTTCGGCGCACGGCCGACCTCCGGGTCTACGAGTTCGGCCTCGAGCGCCTGCGCTGCGCGAGCGTCGCCTGTGCGCCCAAGGGCCTCGTAGAGTTGCAGCAGGTTACCGGGGCTCTCCGGGGCTGCTCGTTGTTTCTCCGAAGCGAGCTGTGCCAGCAAACGTTCCACCGCTTGCGTGCGTTCGTCGCCGTCGGCTAGGGCGCCCAGTCGACCGAGCGCGTCGATGATGCTGAGGCCGCTACCGGCTGCATCGCTGAGTTCGATCTCGGCGAGCGCATCAATCGCTCGAGTGGCTCGCCGATCAATCAGCTCCTTGCTGGCCTCCGCTACGACGACCGCATCCGGGCTTTTGAGCGCCGCGATCAGCGCGTCGGTGCCTCGCTCGGAACGGTCGGCTTGGGCAGCTTTCACTGGACGCAGAGTGTCGGTGCCGTCGCTCGCCGCGGCGTCGCCCGGAGCATTTGCGCCCGGTTGCGGCGGCCGACGCGCGTTGCTCGTGGACGCCGGCGCGCTGGTGCCAGCGCGGGTGGTACGAGCAGTGGTCTGGCGCTGAGCCGCTACTGCCGAAGGGGTCGCGCTCTTGGCTGGTCCACTAGGCTTTTGCCCGCTTCCCACAGAACGAAAGGCCACGAGCCCAAGCACGACGACAAGAGCCGCTCCACCGAGCCAAAGAAACCGCTTGGACGACCCCGCAGCGTCGGTTCGAGGCGGCTCTTCGCTCTTCAGCATCCAGCCAGGCTGCAGTATTTCGCCCGCATCTGCGACATCGATTTGTTGGGCTGACCGTAGCGGCCGGGGGGCAACGAGGCCCACTCCCAGGAAAGCTTGCTCATCGCGTTGGAGAACTCCGACGCGGTCATCGCGCGTGACTGCGGCACGGTCACCTTGCGCACGGTCCCAATCAAGTAAGCGCCAGCGCGCTCTTGGTTTTCCGGCTCAAAGCTGCTGAGTCCCTTGGCATTCTTAACCGACTTCCAGGTGTCGGTGAGGAACTGATACCGGCCAGCTGCGGTTGAGCACGAGCTGCCGAACTTGAGGCACTTGTTCGGGTGCGACGAGCAGCTGCTTATGGTCTTGAAACCGAACAGCACGTTGTAGCCGTCCTTCGAGTAGTCCATCGTCCCTTCGGCGAAGGCGATCGAGTCGTGCAGAGCCTTCTGGTAGTTGCCAACGGCGCCTTCTGCGCGCTCGGGCGAGCAGGTTCCAAAGTCGCTCGGGTCAACGTCGTTGTTGCCGCCGCCCTCCTCGGGAGCTGCAGCAACCTGCGTGAGGTAGCCAGCGGAGGCCCAACCTTCCTCACCGGAGGCGGTGACGACGTTAACCCAACCGTTGGCGCCGCTGTCGGCTGCACAAGTGACTTGTTCGTTCTTCGCCAGAACCTCGAGCACTGGGTTGTTGGTGCTCGGCCCGCTGCGAAGGTTGAGGGCGGAGGCCGTGACCTTGAGCACAGCGCCTTGCTTGACCGTCCCGCTCAACTCAGAGTCTTGCTCGGCGAAGTCCTCGTCTTCGGTCTCTGCTCCACCTGGCGCACAGCCAAGGAACGCGACGCTAGCGACTACGCACACGGACTTGATCACGGCGAAGAGTCGGCTCATGCCGTTCGCTTCAGCAATCACTGGACCAACGCTGGAAACCCGCGTTTGAACGCTAGGGCTCCGCGCCTTGGTCAACGCTTGCACACAGTGCACAGTTGGTTTGCACTTCGAGCGAACGTAGCGGCCTGGATCAACGCCAACTGATTGAAAGCACACGTGTAAACGATCCGTGGCTGGTGTGGGATAAGGCGCACATTGGTGTCGGCCGGTGCAATGAGGGCGACTTGCCTCAACTGAGCGCTCTGGCCCGCTGTTTTTAGGGCGTTGATAGCGGAATTGTGCGTGATTTTTGCGGCATCAATTCTGCTGTTTCGAGGGTGTGCACTATCGCTTATCCGCCTCGGCCTTGCTGATGTTGCTGCCGTGCCGTGAGGCCCTCGCGCAATCGGCAACGGCTCTCGATCGCTTTGAACCAGCGCCTGTTGGTGACACCTTCGTCGCAACCTCGTCTCCCAACGTGGAGGGCGAACTGCTGCTTGCGGTGGGCGCCACGTTGTCCTTCGCGTACGCGCCGCTCAGCGTGCTCAACGCAGGCACGCGTGAGGCGCTGATTGAGCAACAGTGGTTGCTTCACAACACCGCCTCCTTCGAGATCGCCGAGCGTCTCAAGGTGGACGTCGATGCGCCGGTGCTGCTGGAGCAGAACGGGAATTCCTCCGCGGAGCGCCTTCCCTCTCCAACGGGGCCGGCAATGGGCGATGTGCGTTTGGGGGCGCGTTTGCAAGGCCTCAAAGGGCACGATGCGGTGCCCTCGTCGGCGCTGTCGTTGCGACTATGGCTCCCGACAGGGGATAGCGAAGCCTACACCTCGACCGGAACCATCCGGCTCGAGCCGGCGCTGATCCTCGGTGCCGACTACGGCGACTTCGTGTGGTCGGCCTCGCTCGGGCGACGGTTTGTTTTCGAGCCGGAGGCTGTCGAGCAAGCCGGTCTCTTTACTCACGAGACGACCTTCTCCGCGGCGCTCGGGCCGCGCGTGGGGCCGCTGTTGCTTGCCGCCGAATTGATCGGTGCTGTCCCCACGCCGACGCCGGGGACCACGTTCGAGAGCGACACGGTCAACTTGGAGGCCCTGCTCTCAGCGACCTTGCAGCTTGGCCCGGTCCAACTGCGTCTGGGCGCCGCTCCCGGTTTAACCCATGCTCCCGGAACGCCTGCGGTGCGTGTCCTTGGCGGCTTCAGCTATGCCGTTGAAAGCGCGCCCGAACGCTCGGTTCATTTGCCGCCTTCTGTCGGTCTTCCATCGCAAGCGGTTGGCACAAACGAGGCCGCACCGACGCCGGCTCAATCCGCGCCAGCGCCGCTTATCCCTCGAGCCCCAACGAGCGCGCCTCCCGGGCCTATCCCGGCGGGCGAATCGGCCTCCAATCCGGAGCTGGACACGGATGCGGACGGCATTCCCGACGCGCAAGACGCCTGCCCCTCGGCCCGAGGTCAGGCCTCCTTTGAACGCAAAATCAACGGCTGCCTGCTGGATCGCGATGGTGACGGTATCAGCGATAGCCAAGACGCGTGCCCTGAGGACGCGGGACCCGTCGCTACCGACCCAAGCGCCAATGGTTGTCGCACCACCGCGCTCGTGATCGGCGAGCAGATCGTGATCCGCGACAAGATCGTATTCGAGTCGGGTAAGGCGCGCATCGAAGCGAGCAGCGAGGCGGTGCTCGCTGGCTTGGCCGACTTGCTCACAAACCATCCTGAGATCGCCCGGCTCGCCATTGAAGGTCACACCGACGATCTCGGTTCCCAGCCGCAGAACCTTGCGCTCTCGCAAGCGCGCGCTGCCGCGGTCATGCGCTGGCTGATCGAGCACGGCGTGGACGAACGAAGGCTGCAAGCGAGCGGCTACGGCTCGCGAAGGCCACTCAAGCCCAATAGCTCGCCGGCCGAGCGTGAAGCGAATCGTCGCGTCGACTTTCAGATCGTCAGGCGCAGCGCGCTTGGTAAGGACGGCTGGAAGATGGGGCCACTCGAGTGAAGCTCCGTTTGTCGCTGCGAGTGCGCACCGCCTTGCTGTTGCTGGTGGTGGCGCTGTTACCGCTGACCATCAGCTTCGCCCTTGGCCTGCCCCGCTATGGCCTGGCGGCGCGCGAAGCGGAGGAACGAAGACAGCTGGCGCTGATTGCACGGCTTGCCTCCGCGCTGACTACCGAGCTGCGAGCGACTGAGGCAGAAGCCCTCGCGGTCGCGTCCGCCATCCATACAGCCTCGAGCTTGGAGGGGGTGACGCCCGAGTTCGCCAATCAGTTCGTCGCCGCATCGTTGCAGCAGACTCAACATCTCTCACTGGTCCGCCTCGAGGTGCCCTCCGCCCGCTTCGAGACGGTCATCGCCAAGGCGGGCATTGATGATGAACTCGCGCCACACTCGACCGAAGCGCTGAGACTGCTCGCCGACAGCGAAGGCGCGGCGGTGTCGATGACCGGCGCGGTGGGCATCATCGTCGTTGCCATTCCCCGTAAGAACGAGAGTTCGCCGCGTGGATATATAACGACGCCCGTTCTGCTGGCGGTGCTGGCCGAGACCCTTGACCAGACGGCTATCGAGCTGGATTGGTCGGGGGCCGCGGCCGGGTTTGGTCTGCTCGATCAACAGGGGCAACCGCTGTTGAGCCACGGCTTCGCCATGCCGCTGGGTTACTTTGCGCACGCAGGGCAGCTCGCTAGCGCACAAAACAACGCGCGCGTCGGCGCTGTTTTCTCATTTGAAGAGGACGGTCAGACGATGCTCGGCGCCTATGAAGGTATCGACTTTCACGGCTGGTCGGTCGCTTCGTGGCGACCGGAAGCAGAGGCGCTATCGACCTATCAGCAGGCGCGCACGTTTGCCCTTTGGCTCGGCGGCCTGGTTGGGCTGGCAGCCTTGCTACTCGCTGTCCTCTCGGCGCGGGCGCTGACAAAACCGCTGCTCCTGATCGCGGCTCAAGCGAAGAATCTTGGGGCTCGTCGCTGGGCAGCCTCCGCGACGCCTCTCCGCCGCAGCGACGAGCTTGGCGATCTTTCGCGGGAACTAAGCTTCGTTGCACGGGATCTCGAACAGAGCGAGCACCAACTGGCGCGGGACGTTCAACTGCGTGCCGACCTCAGTCGCTTCATGGGCGGTGAGCTGGTAGAGCGCATCGTACGGGGGGAGCACGCACTCGCGCTCGGCGGGGTGCGTTCGGAGATTACGGTGGTATTCGCCGACCTCGTTGCCTTCTCCAAGGCTGCCGAGGGCCTGCCGCCGGAGCAGGTGGTTGCGCTGCTCAATGAGCTTTTTACGCTGTTATCGGAGGTGGTATTCCGTCACGGCGGTACTGTCGACAAGTTCGTAGGCGACGCAATCATGGCGGTATGGGGGGCTCCGCTCGCGGACCCCGACCACGCCGAACACGCGCTGGATGCGGCCGAAGACATGCTGCGTTTCGTCGAGGCAGGGCGCGGCGGCTTTCGCAGGCGCTACGGCGTCGACGTGCAACTCGCGATCGGCATCAACTCAGGCGAGGCGCTGGTCGGCAACATCGGTTCCAGCAAGCGCATGGAATACACGGCTATCGGCGATGCCGTGAACGTGGCCTCTCGCCTGGAGGGCCTCGCCGCGCCGAACCAGATTCTGCTTGGGCAGGCCACGGCCTCCCGACTTCCTGCTCGCACAGACCTGCGGCTGCTCGGAGAAAGAACCTTAGCGGGACGCGAAAATGCGCTCAAAGTCTATGAACTATCGATTGATTAATAGCGTTGCTAGCTTGCTCTTACCGGGGACGGTCCTGGCGTTTGCCTGCGAGGCGCTGGCTGACACGCCGGGGTATGGCGAGAAGGTCGTGCAATGGTCTGTGCAGTCGGGCGAGACCTGCGAAGACGTCGCCAAGGCACTCTATGGTAGCGCCAAGCACAAGGCCCTTGTGCTCCGCTACAACCGCGTAACGTGCATTCCGGGGGCGGCGCTCAAGTCTGGGACGACGCTGGTGATGCCGGCGACGGTCGGCGAGCGGCCAACGGCCAAGATCGCCTCGGTCAAGCCCGATACGGTCGCCAAGCCCCCAGGCGCCAACTGGAGCGAAGCGACCGCGGGCCAACGAGAGGGCCGTTGTGCGGCCGGCCTGACTTGCCACTGTCTCGGCAGTTGGTTCAACCACAACTGGAGTCCTTCGCCTGGGGTTCATTCAGCCCGCACCCCGAGCGAGAGCTGCCCCGAGACGTAGCCGTCCGCTTCGGGCCAGGGTGTAACCCGCGCGCTCAGCGAGCCCATGATCCAGCTGCCTACCTCAGCGCCAAGCGAGACGCCTCCCCTGCCCTGAACAGCTTGCCCTGGCTCACGAAAGCCGAAGCTGCCGTCAACCACAGCGAAGCTCCGAACCCAGCTTGTGAGATCGAGCGTCGCCCCCGCGAGCACAAAAGCCTGTTCGGCGTCGGTTGGGACGTCTCGCTCAGGTTCAACGCGAATGCGCGCGCCGAGATTCCCGAGCCAGGTCCACGGCCCGAGCTGGCCGCCCACGCTCAGCGCAGGTTCAATGCGGGTGGACGGGCTACTTTGTTCGAAGGGGATGATTGCATGAAGCCCGCCGCCAAACTCAAAGAGCGCGCTCTCCGCGCGATAGGCAAGCACGTTCGCGCCTAGACTTACGCTGCTATCTACAGCAGCTCCAGACTCGACGAGGTTGGGCGTCCGTACCGTGGCGTCAACCCCAACCGGCCCCACAGCCGCGCGAGCGGCGACGAGCGAGCGTACTCTCAAGTCCTCACCGCTGCCGCTAACTGCCAGTGCCACTGCCGCGCCTGGGGCTGCCGCAGGCGACCAGAGGCTGAAGTCGCTGCTACCCTCGGGACTCGCCGTAAAGTGGTGCAGACCGATGCGCGGCCGCGGGCTGACGACGCTGGAAGCAGTCGTTACCTTAGGCCCGCTCGAATCGTGCCCGCTTACGCGCGCAATCGCGTTGCCGTAGCGATCGAGAAACTCGACCTCCGCCCCAGTGGCCAGCCGCGCGACCGCCACCGTCGCCGTGTGTTGGCTTGGGTCGTACTGCACAGGAAGCAGCTGCGTATCCCCGACGATTCGCGCCTGGAGCCCGACATCGCTAGAGAGCGTAACCCCCTCTTCGACGGGGACGGTCAACGAGGCGACGGTGCCATCGACGAGCGCGCTGGTAACAGTTAGCGGTCGCAAAGCGAACGTCATACTCGAGGTCGACGCTTGCCCTTTCTGCCGCACGTGGAGCGGCCCCGCTGGGGCCAGCGCAAGATCGACGGAGGATGGAAACTCGGTCCAAAGCAAGCTATCCCGACTCAGCTCCAACTGCGGAGCTGTGCACAAGCGAACCTTTGAATAACGATGCGCAGTTACGATGGCGCCCTCGACTGAGCCAGCGCCCTCTTCAAACTGAACGTCACACAGCTGTACGCTTCTCGCCTCGGTGGCGACGCCAAGGAAATCGTCCCCGTCGATCGCCCGAACACGAAGGTGGTAGCGGCCACTCGGCAGCTTCTTCACTGCGAGCGAGTCCACCTCACGCGCCACCTGCTCACGTACGATGACGTCCTCGAACTGAGCGTCACGTGCGACCTCAATACGATAAAACTTTGCGTTGGGTACGGGCTTCCAAGCCGCCGTGAGAACTGCGCCCTCGACACCGCCAAGGCCCAGGAAAGAGCTCGCCTGATCAGCCGCCCAAACGGGTGCTGGCGGCAACGGCCGAGGTGGCTCGGGCGGTTTGCCTTGAGCGAAGCGCGTCCCTTGATTGGTTGGGACCAACACCTGCTTACCGGCGCTGGATACATTGGCGCTGCCGTCAAACACCGATAGCGTGGTAAGCCCATTGAGCAACTTGATCACGGCGTCACGGGACGCGGCTGACACGCGACCACCACCCGCAATCTCCACTTCGGCGCTGGTGCCGCGCAAAGCCGCCATACCGGCTTGGAGTTCACCCTGCTTGAGCTCCACGGCGGCTGGAGGAGCGCGGCCGACCGAAGACTGCGAAGCCGAGCCATAGATCACGACCAGCGTGTGCTCTGCCAAGAAGACCTTGCTCTGATCCGCGAAGACGATACCCGCCCGGCCAGCTTCGCGTGTTTGCACGCTCGATTTGTCAGCGAGAGCACCAAGGTCAATGGCGCGCAGCCACTCGGGCTGGGGCCCGGAAGCGTGGTCGCCTCGCGCTACACCATTATCAAGGAGATCGGCCGCGGTGGCATGGGCGCGGTCTTCGTGGCGCGGCAGGAGGCGCTCGATCGGGAGGTCGCCATCAAGGTAATGCTGCCGGAGTTCGCCCAGCTGGGAGATTTCTCGGTTCGCTTCCGAAGGGAGGCGTTGATCATGAGTTCGATCAGCCATCGCAACATCGCCAGCATCATCGACTACGGCGTGTTTGAGGGCATGCCGTTCCTCGTGCTCGAGCTGCTCAGAGGTGTTGATCTCGAGCGCTGGCTCGCCGGCCTCGGACGGCTGCCGACGCTGGCCGAGGTGGACCTAATCATGAGTCAGGCGCTAAGTGCTTTGGATACTGCGCACGCCGCCTCGGTGGTTCATCGCGACATCAAGCCCGGGAATTTGTTTCTGAGCCTTGAGGTCGATGGCAGTCGCACGTTGAAGGTACTGGATTTCGGCCTTGCGCGCGTTGACTCGGGTCCTGAAAGTCTAGGCGCGATCACGCGTACTCAGATGGTCTCGGGCACGCCTGCCTATATGAGTCCGGAGCAGTGCCGCTCGCTATCGGTAGGCCCTTCAACAGACCTCTATGCGCTCGGTTGCGTGCTCACCGCGCTGTTGCAAGGCGAGCCCCCGTTTGATGCCACCACACCGGCTGACCTGATCGCCAAGCAAATGTTTGCCATCCCATCGCCACTGCGGCGTCCTGCCGATGCGGAGCCTCTTCCTCCGCTATTGGAGCCTCTCCGACTCGCGCTGCTAGCAAAGGAGCCGGCCAATCGTCCCGGCTCTGCGGAGGAGCTACGCAAACGTTGGGTGGAGGTCTTCTCGTCAACGGGGCATCGCCAGCTGCCCAGCGCGGACCGCGCAGCACGACTGCCGGCTTGGACCTTCGCCGAACCCAAGGTGATCTCGAGCCCATCACTCGAGCTTGGCTGGGTCGCGATCGTGATGGTGGGACCACCACCACACGATCTTGCGAAAGACGGCGTCCGCATGGCGCTCGAGCTCGCCGGCCTGCGCTTGCAGATCCCCTCCTTGGCCGATGTGATTCTACTCGACGCCTCGACCGACGGTGAAGCCGCGATCGCCTATCTCCGCGCCTCGGACCGGCCGCAAACGCCGATCGTGGTTTGTTTGAAGACGGGAGGTGGAGATCAGTTAGCGGCGTTGATTGCGGCCGGCGCGGCCGACGTACTGGCCTATCCGGTCGAGGTATCAAGGCTCGTGCCGAAGCTACGTCGCATTCAGAGCCGGCGGCGTTGGGCTAAGTGACTTCAGGTCAAACAGGCTATTCGAGCGAGCTTGAGTCTTTGAGACCATAGCGTTGTAGTAGTCGGTGCAGATACATGCGGTCGGTCTTGGCCTTGCGCGCAGCGCGGCTTACGTTGCCGTTGCTGTCGGCCAAGAGCGCCGACAAATAGCTCGTCTCGAACGAGCGAATGGCGTCCTCTTTGGCCTCACGAAAGGGCACCGAGAGATCGATGCGCATGGGCGCGTCGGTGCTCGCCGGTGCTTGCGTTTGGGGCGGGTGCTCCTCGAACACGACCGCCCGCTCAACGTAGTTGCGAAGTTCACGCACGTTACCCGGCCAAGCGTAGGTCTCGAGCCGCCGCATCACCGTCTCGTCAAAGAGCGCATGTTTGTCGGTAGCTCCCAGTTGCTCGAGGAAGCAGCCTACGAGCAGCGGCAGGTCCACCATGCGCTCTCGCAAGGGGGGAACATCGAGCCGCAGCACGCTTAACCTGTAGAAGAGGTCCTCGCGGAAGCGACCTTCATTGACCTGTTTATCGAGACAGCGATTGGTTGCCGCGATGATTCGGACGTCGGTGCGCCGGACCTGATTCTCGCCAACCCGCTTCACCTCGCCGGTCGCGAGGGCGCGCAACAACTTGGGCTGCATCTCGAGCGGAAGCTCACCGATCTCGTCCAAGAAGAGGATGCCACCGTCAGCGGCCTCGAAGGCTCCTTTGCGATCCGCTGTGGCGCCGGTAAACGCACCACGGCAGTGGCCAAATAGCTCCGACTCCATCAACGTCGGAGCAACTGCGCCACAATCGACAATCACGAAGGGCTTGCCACGGCGTTTGCTTCGGCGCGCCACCTCGGCGGCGAGCAGCTCCTTGCCGGTGCCGCTTTCCCCCTCAATCAGCACCGCGCCTTGGTCCGCTGCAGCGACCTTGGTCACACGCTCGAATAGGCGTCGCATCGCTGGCGCCGAACCAAACATGGCACCGAACATCGGCGAGGACAGCGAGCTTTGGGGGCGCTGTGCCACGGCGCGCACCAGCAGCGTACAGCTGCCAAGCTCAATGCGGCTCTCGGGTAGACGCAGCTGCGCGTCGCGCACGGCATAGCCCCCCAACAGGGTGCCGTTGAGCGAGCCGCTGTCGACGAGCGTTACCCCCGCGTCCCCCACTCGGAGCTGAAAGTGAAAGCGGGAAACCATCGGGTCACGTAGGACAAGCTCATTCGACTCGTGGGAGCCGACGCGCAGCACGTCACCTTCGAGCAGGCAGACTCGCCCAGAAGGCAGCCCATTTTCCCGTTCGACGACTACCTCCAGGCGATGGGCTACCGGCGGCAAGCCGGTTCGAGGGCGGGTTGCCTTGGGGACCGACTCGTTGGCTGCGCCATCGTAAGCTTGCGAGGACTCCATATCTCTCCCATGGATAGTCGTTCGCGGGCCTCAGGGCACACCTGAGGCGGGCGGCCATCACTGCTCAGCGCCTGACTCGGTCCCAGCGAGACAACGGTCGCTGCGCGAACGCAATTCTTGTTGAATATTACTTTCAAGTTCGTTAAGAGACAGCCATGCTTCATCGCTCGCTCGCTCGGGTTGCGGCGCTTGGCCTGGTCCTTGTGAGTGTCAGCGCGTGTGAACGCGTGACGTACTACTCAATCTCCGGTGGCAGCGGAAACGCCGGAGGTGAGGGGCCTTCCACCTCACCGAGCACCGTGGCCACCGGCCCGGAGGACGTCTCGCGGGCGATGGTGCTCGAGGCCGTAGCGACCTGCGCCACGGCGCTCTATTCCGACCTTCACACCTCCACTCTGGCGCTGGAGGACGCGACAGCTGCGCTCTCGACAGACCCTTCTCCCAAGGCCGAAGCGCAGGCGCAAACCGCCTGGCGGAACACGATCTCACTTTGGCAGCAGGCAGAGTTGCTGAAGCTCGGCAAAGCCGGGCCAACCACCTTGCCTGGGGGCGAGGGGCTGCGTGATTACATCTACAGCTGGCCGCTCGTGAGCCGTTGTCTCGTTGACCAGGCGTTGGTCCAAGAGAAGTACGACGACGCGAACTTCGCGGACGTTGGGCTCGTCAATACGCGCGGGCTCGCCGCACAAGAGTACCTGCTCTTTTACAGGGCGGAAGACAACGGCTGCTCGGCCAGCTCCAGCATCAACGCGCAGGGCACCTGGGACGCTCTCGGAAGCGCCACGCGGCTCCAGCGCAAGTACGACTACGCGCACGTCCTATCGGGGGATCTGGCGCAGAAGGCCGGCCAGCTCTCGGACTCGTGGTCGGGCGGTTTCGCCGATCAGTTGGCGAACGCAGGTAAGGGGGACTCTCCCTTCACCTCCGAGCAGCTCGCGCTCAACACGATTTCGGATGGCATGTTTTACCTCGAGGCTGAGTTGAAGGACCTCAAGCTCGCCAAGCCCTTGGGCATCGCTGATACCTGTCCTGAGGGCAGCTGCCCGCAGGACGTCGAGTCGCAATACGCGCATATCTCGGTGGACCATATCCGCGACAACTTGCTTGGCTTCCAGCGCATCTACGAGGGTTGCAGTCAATCGGAAGACGTCGGCTTCGACGACCTATTGCGCACCGTCGGCGCAGGCGATTTGGCCTCGCGCATGTCGGCGGACCTCGCCAGCGCGATCGCTACGGCAGACGCGCTGCAGGAGAAGGACCTGATCAAGTTGATCAGCGAGGACAAACAGTCCGCCGTCGCCCTTCACACCGCGGTAGATCGGCTCACCGACACCATCAAGACCGAGTTCATCACTGTGCTCGACCTCGATCTCCCGGCGTCGATCGAAGGCGACAATGATTGAGCGTTTCGCGCAGCGCCTCGCGACCCAACTGGCCAGCGAGAAGGACGCGGCGGGGATCGTGGCGTTTCGCGTGCTGATCGGGCTCGTGGCCTGCGTAAGCGCGCTGCGCTTTCTTGCCTACGGCTGGGTCGATCAGATGTTCGTCCAGCCTCGCTTCTTCTTCACCTATTGGTTTGCGCCGTTCGTCGAGCCGCTCGGGCGCACCGGAATGCACTCGGTGTTCTGGACGATGGCGGCAGCAGGCCTGCTGGTGGCAGTCGGGCTGTTCTACCGCGCAGCGATCATCACCTTGTTTGCGACGATCACCTACGTCCAGCTGCTCGACGTAACCAACTATCTCAATCACTATTATCTGCTTAGCCTGCTAACGCTGCTCTTGGCGTTCATGCCGCTCGGGCGCGCCTACGGCCTCGATGGCCTTATCGCCGTACGCAGGGGTCGCGAGGCAAAGCGCACCACCGTTCCGGCGCTTTGCTACGCGTTGCTCGCCTTCCAAGTTGGCACCGTCTACACCTACGCCGGCGTCGCAAAGATAACGCCGGATTGGCTCCTTCACGCGCAGCCCCTTTCGATCTGGCTCTCCTCGCGTGCTTCGCTACCGCTGGTTGGCTCGCTGCTCTCGCATCGCTGGGCGCCATATCTGATGAGCTGGGCGGGCTGCCTCTTCGATCTGACCATCGCTTGGTGGCTGCTTTATCGCCGTACGCGCGTGCCTGCGTTTTTGGTGGTGATTGGCTTCCACGCTGTCACCCGCGCGCTTTTCCCGATCGGCATGTTCCCGTTCATCATGGTGGCCGGGGCAACCTCCTTCTTCTCGCCAAGCTGGCCTCGTCGGTTTCTTCGGCTAAAGGCTCTCCCAGCCGTGCCGACGAAGGAGCTCGTGTGGCAAGGTCGACCGTGGCTCAAGCTGGGCAGCGCCGTGATAGCAGGTTATGTCGTGCTCCAGGCCTTGATGCCGCTGCGCGCGTTCACCTATGGGGATGACGTGCACTGGCACGAGCAAGGCATGCGCTTCTCCTGGCGCGTGATGGTCCGCGAGAAGAACGCGAGCGTCACCTACCTCATTGACGACCTCGATACCGGCCGCACCACCGAGGTCAGTCCGCGCGCTTACCTCGATTCAAGGCAGCTGCGTGAGTTCGCTACCCAACCCGATCTGATCCTCCAGCTGGGACAACACATTGCCCGTGAGCGACAAGCTCGTACCGGTCATTCGCTGCGAGTGCGGGTGGACGCGATCGCCAGTTTGAACGGGCGGCGCACTGCGCGCTTGATCGACCCGAACGTGGACCTGGTGCAGGTCGCCGATGGCCTCAGCAAGGCCGATTGGATTCTTCCGGCCCCCGACGCCGCTCCTCCTGTCGTGCGCGTATTGCGATGATGAACCGACTGAACGTTGCGCTTCTTATCAGCCTATCGGCCGGCGCTTCCGTAGCGCGGGCCGACGAGCCGGTTGCGCCCCAAGCTCCCGCCGCTAAGCCGGCCCCCACGACCGAGCCAGCCGCTAAGGGGGAGCCACCTGCCGCGGAACCAGCCGCTGAAGAACCGGCCGACGATGCGGAGAGTGAAGAGCCTGAGGGCATCGACGTAACCGTTGCTGGCGCAAAGATACGCGAGACGGTTGGCTCGGCTCACATCATCCGTGAAGCCCAGCTCGAGCGCTTCGAATACAGCGATCCGCATCAGGTGTTTCAATCTGTGCCCGGCGTGTATGTGCGCGGGGAAGACGGCTTCGGCTTGCGGCCCAACATCGGTATGCGCGGCGCCATCTCGGATCGCAGCAAGAAGATAACGTTGATGGAGGACGGCGTGCTGTTCGGTCCAGCGCCGTACTCAGCGCCAGCGGCTTATTACTTCCCCCTAATCACCCGGATGGTCGCGGTGAAAGTCGTGAAAGGGCCAAGCGCGATTGCCTTTGGGCCCCACACGATCGCCGGTGCGATTGACCTGATCACGGCACCCATCCCCGAAGGTGAGCATGCCTTCGCCGACCTCTCGATGGGCCTCTACCTATCGCGCAAAGCCCATGTCCGTGCCTCGACGGCAGGCGATCACTTTGCCGTGTTGCTGGAGGGCGTGCACGAGGCCAATGACGGCTTCAAAGAGATCGATGGGGTTGGTGGCAATACCGGTTATGCCCGCAACGAACTAATGGGCAAAGTTCGTGCGTCCTTTGGTAACGCGGATTCGCTGCTGCACGAGTTTGAACTCAAGGTTGGCTTCTCTACCGAGGAGAGCAACGAGACCTACCTCGGTCTTGCGGCGGCCGACTTCGAGGCCGACCCCTACCGTCGATATGCAGCTAGCCAGTTCGACCGGATGGAGTACTGGCGCAGCCAGATGGCGCTGACGCATACAGCGATGCACGGCTCTGAGCTCGACATCAAATCGACGTTTTACCGGCATGACATGGACCGCAGTTGGCGCAAGGTCAACGGCTTCCGTGGAGCCTCCCTCAGTGACGTCTTGGCCAACCCCGATGACCCCCGTAACGCTGTTTTCTACGGCGTACTCACCGGGAACATCCCGCCATCCACCGACGCGGAGACCTTGATGGTCGGTCCCAATGATCGCCGCTTCGTTTCGCAGGGCTTTCAGACGCGCGCTTCGTGGCGGCCACAGACAGGGCCTGTCCAACACAAGATCGAGGTTGGAGCCAGGATTCACCACGACAGCGTCGAGCGGCTTCACACCCAGGATGGCTACCTGATCGATGGTATGAACCTCATTCCGGAAGGTGGCCCTACCGAGACGACCGCCGACAATGAAGGTCGCACCTTGGCGCTATCCCTGTGGGGGATTCACTCCGCCACCTGGGGGCCGGTGACTCTCACCGCTGGCGCTCGCGTCGAGTCGATTCAGAGCCGCTTTGAAGACCGCTTGGGCGAGCGTCAGGAGGGTATCACCCAGCAGGTCGTGCTACCGGGGGCGGGCGCTCATCTCGCGCTGCCCGAGGACTTCGGCTTGATCGCTGGCGTCAATCAGGGTTTCTCGCCAGTGCCGCCGGGCCAAACCTCCAATGTGACTCCGGAGAAGAGCGTCAACTATGAGTTTGGTGGTCGATGGTCGCCCAAGCGGACCATTCGCGTGGAGGCGATTGGCTTCTACAACGACTACAATAACCTATCGAACGTCTGCACCTTCTCCACCGGCTGCGTTACCGAGCTTGATGCTCAATCCAATGCGGGCGCAGCGACCGTTGCTGGTCTCGAGGCCTACGTGGACGCCGAGGTGGAGCTGCCGCTCGACCTCACGCTTCCAGGGCGCTTGGCTTATACCTTTACCCACGCGCGCTTCGATACCTCGTTTAACTCGTCCGACCCGATCTTCGGAGATGTCGCCGAGGGGGACGTAATTCCGTATATCCCCGAGCATCAGGTTTCCGGCTCAGTGGGGCTCGAGCATCGCCTCGTCGGCGGCAGCGTGGCTGGAACGTACGTGACTGCGATGCGCGAGGCGGCAGGCGCCGTTGACGAGGAGCCAGAGCGGTTCGCGGTAACGGATGCGAGCTTCCTACTCGATGCCTCGGTGTACGCGCGCCCCTTCGATTTTTTAAAGGTCTATGTGACCGGCCGCAACCTGCTCGATATGGCCTATGTTGCTTCCAATCGCCCGTACGGCGCCCGCCCGGGTGCGCCCTTCAGTTTTCAGATCGGTACCAAGGTAGAGACGCCTTAGTTGGCCCCCTCGGTGTGCTCGCGCTGGGGTGGCCCCCTCGGTTTGCTCGCGCAGCGGAGCTGCGCTGCGCTACCACTCCCCCAAATCCGTACTGTGCGTCCTGAAAGCCGTGACCTGGAGGAAGTCATGTAAGCCAAACAACAGAAACCAGGTGATGTGTCCCAGCGGGTTGAAGTCCCGTCCGACCAATCGGCGCCGAAAGTCGGAAGCGAGTCTTGCGCCGTC
>CAITIQ010000351.1 GCA_903892415.1 uncultured delta proteobacterium
AACAGTCTTGGAGCCGCGTGCCATCAGGCGACGTACGGCGTCCTTCTTGAATGAATCGGGGCGTAAATTGCGTTGTTGCATCGATGGTACTCACAGGGAGCGTATCCCTTGCTGGGCGTCCACCAAACCGGGGCAGGCTCAACGTGCGCAGCGCTGCGACGGTCTCGCGCGGGCTCTCTTGGTGCAGCCTCCTCGGGGAGACTCGAATAAGTTTTCGGTGTACCGCTCGTGCTCGAAGGGATCTGGCTCGGTGCCGAGCGCGACCCGCGCGGCTTGACCGGTCAAGAGGAAGAGACTCCTCGATCGCGAGCGACGAAGCGTCGTCCTCCGATCCGGAGCATGCAGCGAGACCGAAGGACACGAGAGGACGACGGCGAATCGAGAGAGGGTGTTTATGGGTAGTCTCCGGAGCGCGACGACTTGTTGCGCTCTCCAGTCCCTCATCAGCGACGCCCGCGCCGAGATGGAATGGGGCCACGTCGATGAGCAGTACTTCTACATCTCGCGCGAGGTAACCCGGCCGACGCCACGTAGCTGCGGCGCAATCCTCATTCCAGGCCGCGAGCCACTCCGCGTTCTCCTGCGCGGTCGATCGCTTGGCCGACCGCGGTGATCAGCGCGCGGTCGCCGATCAAGACCGGGCCCTCGTATGAGTAGCAGACGATCTTGGCCTGCAGATCGCCGAGCTGCACCTGGTACACGCTGCGCTCCGTGGCCCCGGCGACCAGCCACTCACGCTCCGTGACGCCGGCGCCCAACGTGCGGAGCGCGTCCGCCAGGGCATCCTGCTGGTCCTCCCGCAGCTCGAGCCGCGCGGGCCGGAGGAAGTCTCGCAGCCGCGTCCACCAAGGTCGGGGCGGGGGCTGGCGGTGCGTCGTCATTGATACATTCCCGTTCGCCCGACGGATGCCCAGGAGCATCTCCGCCGCGTCATCGCATCAATAGTCGGCAGCGTCAGCAAGCATATCGCCCCAACGAGCTCGTCACGCCCGTCCTCACGTCGTTCCCTGCTTGCCGTGCCGATACACTCGCTTCAATGAACAGCATTCGAGGCCAGGTTGTCTTCGGCACTGCGCTGATCTGCTGCAGCAGGCTGCTGCTCGGCTGCCCGAGTGAAAAACCAGGCGACCTCGAGCGGAGTGCGAAGGCGAGCGCTGCGCCCTTGTCAGAGATCGCAGCGAGCGATCTGCTCAAGTCGGACTCGGGGTCCTTTGTGCTTCTCGCGCTGCCGGGGATGTCGCTCGAGGCACCGAGCTACGCGGCGGTCACGGGCGATTACGTCCAGGGGACGAGTCAGTCAAGCTATCCGACGGAGTGGGCCGTGACGTG
Source organism: uncultured delta proteobacterium (assembly GCA_903892415.1). GTDB lineage: Bacteria > Myxococcota_A > Polyangia > Polyangiales > Polyangiaceae > Xiheicaenibacterium. The sequence goes on from CAITIQ010000351.1 coordinate 1,330, forward strand.
GCAACGAGGACCGCTGCCACCCGCAGCAGCACTGCAATCGATCGTGGCGTCCATGGCTACGACGCTGGAGGCGCAGAAGGGTTCGCCGGCCCGCCTTGCCGACACCCGCGCCGTGGAACTTGGTGGTCAACCAGGTCAGCAGTTTGAGCTGACGATTGCCGGCGGTTACAGCATCTTCGTTACCTTCGCGGAGTGCGGCGGCCGCGTCGTTCAGATCCTCGTCGGCGGCGTCTCGGAGGTCAAGTCGACGAGTGACAAGATGGTCCGGAGCTTTCGCTGCTCACCGGATCCATCGAAGGATCTCGAGCAAGTGCGGGTCGTGGTCGACGCGCGACCAGGCTGGAAGCGGACTTCGCCAACGGGACCTCCGCTGCTGGAAGACGAGCATCAAGTCGTCGTAAAACCGATGCTGGTGCCTCTCCCCGATGCCGCGACCCCGCTCGAGACCGTCGTTCCCAACGCGGTCCGCGCTAGTGGCTTCCGCCTCGACTCGCCCACTCCGACCGAGATCAAAGGGCGCAAGCTGTGGCGCGGCTCGGTCGAGCTTTCGCAAACGAAGCACCCGGCGGCGGTGCTTGCTTGGAAATGCCAGGAGGGCGCTGGCGTCATCTACGTATTCGGTAAGCCCGGCGCTTCACTCGAGGAGGGCCTTGACCTCGCGCTCACCGGCCGTTGCCTCGCTCCCGGCGAAACTCCGCCGGTGTACCCAAGCAAAGGGCCACGCTGAGCCGAACCCACGCAGCTTCAACGAAGCGTGTGCGCGTGCTGCCAAGCCAACTCAGTGGTAGGTCCCTCGGCAGCTAGCTCGTTCTATGAAAGCCCGCGAAAGAGCCTCCACCCGCCGTGAACCCAAGCAACAACGCTCGCGGCAGACCGTGGAGGATGTGCTCGAGGCTGTGCGGCGTGTGCTCAGGCGTCACGGTGCTGGAGCCATCACCACGAACCGTGTCGCGGAAGCAGCGGGCGTCAGCATCGGCTCGCTCTACCAATACTTCCCCGACAAGCAGGCCATCTTCATGGCGCTGCATGAGCGCCACGTCGTCAGCGTACGGCAGGTGATTGATCAGACGAAGAGCGATTGCAGCTCGGCCTCCGTCGGGGAGTTCACGAGCGAGCTTTTGGAGCGGCTCGCCAACCTGCACGCGGAAGACGCTGAGTTGCACGCGCTCGTCTCTACCGCCGTGCCAGTGAGCGAACGCGGCTTCAAGCGCGCGATCCAGGCCACACTCGAACACGTGACGTCGCCCAGCAAGCAAGATCGCTATAGCCCCGAGGAGACGGAGCGGATGCTGTTCGTCCTTCCGCCGATGGTCGTCGGGTTGGTGCATGGCGTGGCTCACCAGCAGCAGGCGATCGCTCGGGTGCGCGCCAAAGACGAGGCCATCCGAACGGTCGCTGGCTACTTGAATTCGTATCGGTCCGGACACCCCAGCGGTTACTGAAAGGCGTCGGCGTTCTCCTTGACCCAGCGGTCGAAGGAGATGGGCTTGCGTCCGAGGACCTGCTGTACGCCGTCGGAGACGGTCGCTAGCCGGCCTTCGCACACCGCACGCCAAATGTCGACGAGCGCGTCTGCGTACGGGCCCTTCCCGGCCCAGCGAACCACGCTTCGATAGGCCTGCTGGTCGGAGATCTCCTCGAAGCGGACGCGCTTGCCGATCGCGTCGCCGATGACCTGCGCCATCGCGCCGTAGGAGAGCGCCTCGGGCCCCGTGATCACCAGCGACTGACCGTCGTATTCGTGTGAGAGCAGCGCCGCGGTGGCGACGTCGGCGAGGTCGTCCGGGTGGATGAAGGCGATCTTCCCCGTTCCGGTCGAGGTCCGCAGCACGCCCTTTTCGCGGATCGAGTGCGACCAACCGAGCGCGTTCGACATGAAGCCGGCCGCATGAATGAACGTGTACGAAAGCCCGCTCTCGCGGATCGCGGCCTCGCCGCGCGCGTGCCACGGTCCCGTCCCCACGCCGCTATTCACGTCCAGCGTGGAGAGCTTCACGATCTGCCGAACGCCGGCCGATTTCGCTGCGACAGCGACCGCGCGATCGTGCACCTCTAGCCCCGGCCCGTCGGTGACCAGGAAGACGGCGTCGACGCCGGCGAGCGCGGCCTTCAGCGACGAACGCGGCTTGTCGAGGTCGCCACCATGGATATCGACCTTGTCGCCGAAGAGCGCCTTCGCCTTCTTGGCGTCACGTGCGAAAACGGACGGCCGCTCGCCACGCGCGATAAGCCGCTCGGTGACCCGCGAGCCGATGTTCCCGGTCGCGCCGAAGATGAGTCGCTTCATTGGAGTGCGCTCCAGCCCTTGAGCACCTCGAGCGCCAATCGCTTTTGACCGGCCGCGGTGAAGTGCAAGCCGTCGCCCATCAATAGGTCGGCCGGGGGCGGTGTACCGAGCGATGAGAAGAGGTCAATCGCCGCCTCGTCGAGTTCGCGGACGAGCGACGCGACGCGCGCTAGGTCCTCGTTGCGGAAGCGAACGCCGAAGCGAGCGAGCCCCCAATGTCCTGCCACCTGCTCCTCGTTGACCGCGGGCGGAGTGATCCACAGGGCGCGCGCTTTGGTTTCGCCGGCGATCCGTTGTCGCAGCTCGGCGAGGTTGCGCGCTGTCTCCTCATGGTGGACGAGCGTCTTGTGCGGATGGGGGCCTTGCGTCCGCGCGTCGTTGGTTCCGATCAGGCAGAGCACCCAATCGGGCTGCTGGCCAATGACCTCTCCGACTCGGATCAGCCCGTGGGTCGTGGTGTCGCCGCCGAGGGCGCTGATGGTTACGGCGATGTCGTCGGCTGCGCGGCGGGCGGCCAAGAGCTCGCTCAGGATCACCGCCCAGGACTGCGGCTCGGACGTCAGGCTGTCTCCGAAGGCGACGACACGTGCGCCCCGCTTCAGGGGAAGCCGGTCGACCATCGAGGCCACGGCCGGGTCGGCCAAGAGCTCGCTCGCGGCTGCTCTGGCCTCTGCTTTCATGCGCTCGAGTTCAACAGCGTAGACCTCAGGCGGAAGCCCGAGCAGCGCCGCATGGGTCTCCTGCGATAGCGCAGCGCCTCCGGGCAGCGCCGCCAGCGTGCGCGCAGGTTGAAGGACCTTCAAAAGCCAGCGTAGTTGTTCGTTCGACATCGGGTTCGAGCTCCTGCTCTTCGAGGGGCTCAGAACGTAGCGAGCGCTGTTGGGTCCGTCAGCTCGCCTTGGCCGGTTCAAAAATGGCTTAAATGCCGCTCAAATTGAGTCGGCTCGCGCGCCTACTCATGTTCCGCCATCGGACCTGCCGATCAACTCGACGTCCATGGCCGAAGGATTTTTGGGGGCCGGACATTGAGAAGGCATGAACCAACCCCAAGCCTGCTCGAAGTTCTTTTCAAGTCTCCGTCCGATCGCGCTCGCCACCATCGGACTCTCGTTGGCGCTCGTCGGTTGTGAAAGTCCCCAGTCGACGGAGCTGGTGCCTGGTGAACAGGTCGCCCATGCGGCGGGCAAACTGCTTCGGCCGCAAGCTGCCACGAGCCTGCCGAAGACGCGAGCCGTGGCGGTGTGGAACTTTTGGCCCGAAGACCAATGTGAGTACGCCCACGACGAATACGACTCGGTCTCTTGCACCGGCGCGCTGCTCGCGACCGAGGCCACCCTCGTAGCCGAGGACGGTCAGTTCAGCGTCGATCTCGTGGAAGCGCCGCCGGCCTACGTTCACGGTCGCGACGTAGCGCTCGCCGAAGCGTTCATCGCGATCGTCGCCGACGATGCGGACCTCGCGACCATCGACTTCACGAATCAGGACCAAACGGTGGGCATCGTGCGCGACTTCGTGATCGTCTACGCGCCCAGCGACTTCGGCGAGAACACCGTGGAGGCCGCAACCGTCGGCAGCCCGATCGGCGCAGGCTTTCACACGGTGAAGGTCTTGATCGACGAAGAAGGCAACTACACCGGCGAGCAATACAACGTCATCCTCGAGGACGGCAGCGAGGTCATCTCGATTCAGACCGGCGAGCTCACCAGCGAGGCGAACTCCCTCGTGGTCGAACCGGGTGAGCTCAACATCCCGTGGCTGGGTCTCTGAGCGTCGTCGAGGCCCCACGACCGCCGGCGCTTTTTCGAGGGCAAACGCGCGCACTAGATCGTCCGAGCGGCCCGACCTCACAACGCGTGTCACAGTCGGGTCGCTTCGCGCGATGGGCCTTTGATGCGCCAGCCCACCCATCGCGCCGCCACCTGGCTCCTCGTCGCGTTTGCTGCGCTCGTCGCCGGGGTCGCGTTTGGTTGTGGCAGCGCGCCCACCGCTTCACGCGCGCCAGCGCCGCACGCAGAGCCGCAGGCAAAGGCCTCGGCGCAGCTCGCTTCCTCGCCCCCCGCATCCACCTCGGGCGCGCCCGCGGCGCCCAGCGTACCGCCTGCGGATCCAGCGCGCGCGAGCGTGGTCCTTCGCAACCTTCCGCGAGCCGCGTCCCTCGACGGCGATCTCTCTGAGTGGGGCGCGCTCGAGCCGCCGGCTCCGATCCCAAAGCCGGTCCCGCCCGAGGAACCGGCCGCGACGGCGCCTGTCTACCCTCCCATCCGTGCGGAGCTCTCCGACGCAGAGAATCCGCTCGATGCGCCCTCTCGCGTGGCGCTCGCGGTGAGCCAAACCGGGCTCTCGATCGCGGCGCAGCTCGGGGAAGGCCGCGGCGACGAAGTGTGGATCGGCATCGCCGACAGGCCGCCTGAGCCGCTGCCAATGGGCCGTTATCAACGCGGCGGCTACACCCGGCCGATGCAGTGTGAGCGCGTTGACCTCGGGATGTTCGAGGGCGAGGTCAGCTACGGCGCTCCCAACCCGCCGGAGGTCGTCGCCGCCTGCGAGGCGCTCAAGACGCGCTACGCAAAGTTCACGACGCAGTACGAGAAGCGCTTCAGCAAGCGCATCAAGCTCACACCCAATGGCGCCGCTCAGCTCGCCGAGGACGGCACGCTCACGCCGATCGAAGGCGCGCGGATCGTCGCCAAGCAGGGCCCTTCGGGGACCAGGCTCGAAGCCTTGCTCCCTCTCACCGTGATGCCCCGCCTCACGCAAGCGCCCTTGCTTCGCCTGCGCGTCGCCGCGCGGACCTCAGCGACGCTGCCTGCCGACATCGCTGCCGAGCCCTGGCTCTGGGCCGCGCTGCCCGAGGCCGTCCACTTCGAGCCGCACGCAGCGCTGCGCGAGCGGATGTTCGCTCTCACCGGGCACAGGCTGAATTCGCCTGGCATCAACTTCCACCCGAGTGATCCTTTGCATCTCGAGACGCTCGACTACACCAATAGCGATCAGAATGACCGCAGCGTCGTCGGCGCTGTCGTGCGGGCGCTCTACGAGCCAAAGAAGGTCTTCGGCGAGCTCGAGATCGGCGTTGCGCGAGCTGCGGCTCCGGCGCTGGTGGTCCATCGCAAAGGCACGCTGCTCCACGTGCTGCCCGACCTCGAGGATGCGGGCATGGTCAACGACGAGACGGGCAACCGCATCTTTGTGGGCACGATCCTCCGTGGCACCGAGCTCCACCTCATCTCCTTCCTCCCCGCGCAGAACAGCGCCTGGGCCGGTCCGCTGCAGGCCCACTTCTCGATCGTTCGGGTCTCGACGGATGGCGCTCTGCTGCCGCCACCGGCGGGGGAGCCGCTGCCTCCCGACATGAACGAGGTCCTGCTCGAAGAAGAGCTGAAGAGGCGCGCCCCCGGCGCCCCCGAGTACCTCGGCCCCAATCTCTACGACCTGATCGAGCAAACGAGCCGCAAGCCACACCAGGCCTGGTTCCGCGGTCCGTCGACGCTCGAGGCGACGCGGGATCTATCGAGCTTCGGCTTCCGCGGGGACTATCTGCTCGCTCCAGCCGATCAGAAATCGGAGCGCGTCTTCGCTGGGCTCGCTGTCAGCTTCCGCTGGGACGCAGTGAAGAAGACGTACGTGTGCTCTCAACGGCAAACGAAGCCGGTAGGCCGGAATCCGGACGCCGCTCGCGAGTAGTCAGTCATCCCCTTTATTCAGCGCGATCGCGCGGCGTACGAACTCGGTGACGCCGGGCAGCGGAACCCATCGTGCGCCAGGCCTCAGGCTGCCATCGGGTTCGCGCTCCGCGAGCAGTTGTTGCGAACGAAGGGCTAACTCCAAGGCGGCGCGCCGTGCCTCCAGCGTCGGACCGCTGAGCCTCAAGAGGTCCTGGTCGAGGTCGAAGCGGGCTACGCCGCCTCCCAGCCGGTCCTCACGGATGCCGAGCTGCTCGAGCGGTCCTCCGTCGACCAGGCTGCGCACCCTCGTACCGAGCCAGGTGCGAATCCCGACGCTGCTCAGGCCGTGGTAGGCGAGCGACTCCACGAAGGGCTCGCCAAGGAGTTCGCTGCGAGACTCGATCGTGGTTCCGGGATGAGGCGGCCCCAAGGTGCCGAGGTCCACGTCCAGGGCCACTGCGAGTTGGTCTGCAATGAGCAGCAGGTCGAAGCAGTTGCTTTCGCCGCGGGAGCTATCGCCTGGCAGCTCGAGCAGCAGGTGCGTCTGGAACCCGAACAGGAAACCGAGGTTCAAGTTGAACGGCCTGCGATGCTTGTTGCGCAGCGTCAGCGTTCGCGCCTCATCATCGTCGATCGCCTTCTTGACGCAACTCACCAACGCGCTGCGATCGTACTTTACTGGCCTTCCACCCATCAGAAACTGCTCCGGCCCGAGCTGCTCGATGACCTCACAGACTTCGTGGAGCCAGCTCTCCGAGAAGGTACGCGCGGTGACGAGATGGAAGCGAAGCGGATCTTGTTGCAGCGCCGACCTCCGCGAGCGACCCGTATGAGCTGGCTGCAACGGGCTCCTTCTTCGCTCGCACGCCGGGCAACGGTACCCAGCGCGCACCTGGCTGGAGCGGCACGATGCGCGAGTGAGGTGGCTTGCCGACCTGCACTGTCGCGGGGAATACCTCGCTCGGCGCGAGGGTCTCGCTCGCCCGCGCCATCGCTTGTTCGAGTTCCGAGCGGTTCAGGGAGTAGGGCCGCTCCGTGAGGTCGACGCGGAGAATCCCGCGCTCGAGCATGACGCTGGGGCAGCCGGATGAAGCCACGAGATCTCGTCCGATGAGTTCGGTCACACGGGCGCTCAGAAAGGAGCGTGCGCCCAGCCTTGTGAGACCGAACTCTTCCTGCCCGGCACCGTGCAGGGGTAGGTGAGCGGTCTTGGTCTTGTACTTCCGACCCACCGGGTTCTCGACTGGAGCAAAGCTCTCGGGGTACAGCGTCCCGACGTCCGCCCGAGCGGCCACCGCGAGCTTGTCTGCCATGGCGAAGATCAGGCCGAGATCGTCTTCGTTGCGCGCCGAGTCCGAGTCGAACGCCACGTCAACATGCCAATGGTACGTTCTCCAGACGCGGAGCTCGTAAGGCACGTCCCTGGTCCGTCTCGCCACGAAGTCAAACGCTTTGCCACCGGTGACGGCGGCCTCGAACTTACTGAGCAGCGCTGCGCGCTCGTAAGGAATGGTTTTGAGCGAGACGGTACGGAAGTTGTGCGGGACCATCCTCGGCTCGCTCTCCAAGACCGAAAGCAGGTCCGGAAGCCAGCCAACGGGCGAGTAGCGCCACGGCGTCACCAGCTGAATCAAAAGGCTTCCCCGCCAGAGGGCTGGGATGAGCTCCGTAGGTCCTTCGTTGGTCATGCGTTCTCCCACGAGAGCTCACTTTACGAGCTGCTGCTTGCGGCCAGCGTAACCCGGGAGCGCCCTTCGGAGCTGTTCGCAACTTAAAGTTGCAATGAGGCAAAGGCTCATCTAAGTCTCTCTTTGCAACCAATTGTTGCAAAGAGGACCCATGCCCATCCAACGAAGCTTTACGATTTCGGCGCTCGTGCTCCTGCTCGCGTGCGGTGATGACAACCCTTCGACCGGCTCCGGGACGGGAGCGGGTGGAGCTGGTGGAGGCTCAGTCGTCAGCTATTCGGTCACCTTCGATCCGCTCACCGTCGCTCCTTCCGAAGAGCGAACGCAATGCGTGGTGAAGCGGCTCGGCAACGACAAGGCGATCCACGTCAACCGCATCACCAACACGATGGGCAACGGCTCGCATCACCTTTTCGTCTACAAGACCACCGACAGCGAGGAGCAACTCGAGCCGTTCGAGTGTCAGCCGTTCGTCGACATCTTGAGTCCCGACAAGGTGACGCTGCTGATGATTTCGCAGACGCAGGGCGGTGACACGCTCGAGCTTCCGCCCGGGGTGGGCCTCGAGATCGGCGCGAATCAGATGATCCGACTCGAACTCCACTACATCAATGCCTCGACCTCGAGCGTCGATGTGTCATCGACGGTCAGCTTCGAAGAGATGCCCGAGTCAGAGGTGGAGTACGCAGCCAATCTGCTGATGATGGGGAACAACGATATTGAACTAGAGCCGGGTGCAGCCGCGACCCTTGGCCCGCAGTTCATCGCCACGCCCGCTTCGCTCAGCGGAGTGAACTTCTTCGGCTTCTCAGGGCACCAGCACAAGTTCGGTACCGGGGTCGAGGTCGCCACCGCTAACGCCACGGGCGAGCAGGACGCAGTCGTCTATGCGCCGCCGAACTTCGTTTGGAGTGAACCACCGATTGAGTATCTCGATCCTCCGATCCAGATTCCCGAGGGCGGCGGCTTCCGATTTAGTTGCCAATGGAACAACACCTCGACGGCGTTGGTCTCATTTGGGGAGTCCGCCAACGACGAGATGTGCCTCTTCTATGGCTACTACTACCCGAGCCAAGGCGCGATCGCCTGCGCGCATACCGGCTTCACCGAGGACTTCTGCTGCCCCGGACATCCGATCTGTTCGATGCTTTGACGTCGGCCCAGCCTTCACGAAGGTGGTGGCTGTGGCGATGGTTGACGTTTTTGGAAGGTTCCGAAAAATAGAACGATAGCTGCCGATATTTCTGTTTTTAAAGAGGCAAGATCCGCGGAAAGCTACCGCTACGAGAGATAGGTCTTATCGGGAGCAACCTATGCAATCGGTCGTCAATGACGTGGAACGGTCCGGGGCCGTGGTCTTCGTTCGCAGCTTGGCGCACCTGCCCAACGCCATTCGGGCCGTGAACCAGCTCCTCAAGCTGCGCCGCTCGCGCGACGTGCTCGGCATCGTCGTTCACGAGGAGCTCGACAAGGGCCTGCCCGCGCCGACGTACGGAGACGCTTGCACGGGCACCTCCGTCAGTTTGCGTGAATCGCTTGGAGTCAGCGGGATCTGGAGCCGCTGCTGGTTCGACTTCACGCTGCCCGAGGAACTTGCGCATGCGGAAGAAAGAAGGACCCAACTGCTCGACCTGTTGGTCTTTGGGGGGTCGGCTGAGCGGGCCGCTGCGGGAAAGAGCCGCTTGCTGCTCCCCGTGTTCACGAGCGCGGAGGCGTCCAACGGAGGCGCGCTCATTGAGCAGCTTTCAGTTCGCTACCCGACGTTAGCGGTCGGCTCCCACGGCTACGTCCACGACGGCGAGCGAAGCGCGCTGATTCCGCTCGCCGCGGCTTGAGTTAGGCGCTGTGGCACTCGAGGTCACGGCGCTACGTTGCTGCTCGCTGGTGTCGCATCGAACGCGCCAGCGAGTTCCTTCATCGCGACGATCGACTTCTCCATCATCGCCCGGTAATCCCCGTTGACGAACCCGGGCAAGAACCAGCTCGCTGGCCAGCCGCGCGAGGCGAATGCGTACGTCCATTCGACCTTCGTCTTGTCGCCCGCCGGCGCGAAGCGGAATTCGCCCACTCCGTACTCCACGTAGGCCGCCGCGTCGGTCGTGTAGTTCCAAACCACATAGCGGACGCGCTTCGGTAGCTCCGACTCGACGATCTCCTCGAGCGCCGTGCTGCCGTCTTTGAGCACCACGCGCCTGCGTTGTCCGACCGTGCCCCAACGTCCGTTCGTCAGCGGCTCGGTGCGTTCGACGCCCGGCACCTCCGGTGTGCCCGGCAGTGCCTTGTCGAGTGGGAGCTTCTCGAACCACTCGCTCACTTCGTCCGCAGGGAGGTCGAACACCGCCTCGACGGTGGTCGAGGTCAGGTCTTCCATCGGCGCGATCTCCGGCGCGGGCGTCTCCCGCTGGAGCTTGTCGCGGGCCGCGGGCGTCGTGCCCGGCTCGTAGCCGACGGCGGTCGGAGCAGCGCAGGCGAAGAGAGCTTGGGAGGAGAGTGCGAGCACGAGCAGCGTTCGTCGTTTCATGTCCGCCAACGTGACCTCTTGATCGAACAGATGCAGAACGTCGTTCGGAAAATCCCTTATCCTCGCTCGGTGAAGACGCGACCTCGCGGCCGGCCGAAGAAGATCGATCGGGAACGAATCCTCGACGCGGCGCTCGAGATGGGGGCGCATCGCCTCGGCATGCGCGCGCTCGCGGCGAAGCTCGGGATCGGCGCGGCGACGCTCTACTACCACGTGGGTTCCAAGGAAGAGCTGCTCGGCCTGCTCGGTGCCCGGCTGCTCGATCGCTTCCGGCTCCGACTTCCGGACCCGAGTGAGTGGGAGGGCGCGATGCGGCAGACGGCCAGCGAGCTGCGCGCGCTGTTCGAGGCCTCCCGGGGCTCGGCCGAGGCGGCGATGAAAGAGCCGCGCTGGGGCTTGCCCATCATCGCCCTCCACGAAGAGAGCTGTCGCTACCTGGTGCGCGCGGGCTTCACGCCGGAGGAGGCGTGGCTCGCCACTCGCCTCATCGCCGACTTCGTCGAGGGGTTCGTCGTAAGGCGAGAGGCGCACGAGCGAGCGGAAGTCTCCGACCTCACGTATGCAGCGCGCCTCGCTGGACCAACGCTGCGTGCCGCCGAGCGTCGCCTCGGTGGCGAACACCACGAACGGCGCTTCGCGATGGGCCTCGACTGCATCGTCCGCGGCCTCCGCGCGAGGAGGCTCCGCGTTGGCAGCGCGTCGTCGCGGCCGTGAAGGTGCTATTCGCCTCCGTGCTCGGCGTACGGGTTCGCCGCGCTGGTGCTCTGCGCTCCTTGAGCTGTAAGGTCTCCGCGAGGGCCGCGGTCTGGTCGAGGCCTGCGAGGAGACATCGATGAAAGCCTTTCATCCAAGCGATGGTCGCCTGCTGGTGAACCCAGAACAGCCGATCCATTCGGGGGCCCTTCGGGCTTGGCGTGCGCAGTGCTCGCAGGCAGAAAATCGTGTGTTTGAGGCGTCGTACTCAGACGCTGAAAGAGCCCCGGTCTGCCGAGCTGTTTATGAGTCGATGATTGATCTGCTCAAACACCGGCCCTGGCCGTTCCGGCGGGTCAATGAGGCACAGCGACTGCTCTTGCGCTTGGCAGCGCAACTCGAGAAAACTGGCCAGTTCGAGGCTCAGCTCGACCTCACCGCAGCCTTTGATGACTGCCCCAACCTCCACTACTCACTACAATGACGCTGTCGAGGCGGCGATTCGGCTCCGTAGGTATGAAGACGCGGCCGAGTATTTCTATCGCCTGTGTTTCAGCGGGTACATCGATCTCGCGGACGCTAAGGCGGTGCTCTCCTACCGTCGAAGACGGAGCAAGAAGTTCGACGTGGCACTGCGAGCGCATCGCGCGTGGGACTACTTCGCTCGCCTCGCCGAGAGACGACCATTTGTGAAGGCGGACATCGCCAGTGAGGGCTGCACGGCGGCTGACTTCTGGGTCGATCCGCGGCTCACATTGCCAAGCTGGATGCGTCACGTCCTGATCAACTTCTCTCCCGGGCAGGCGCTCGAGCTGCTTGAGAACCCGCCGGTCAACCCAATGGAGTTTTGGTTCAGCCCCAACTACGACGACCCGAATCGATTCCCTCATCCAGAGGGGCAGGGGCCACGCGTTTTGCAGCTCGTTGACCTCTTGGTGGGGTGTGGGCACGCTCGTTGGTTGGCAGACAAATTGTCACGCTGCGCGCCGCGAGTCGCCTTTGTCGCGGCCATGTCTGGGCACCCCGTGCTGCATGCAGCTGCCACGGAGGTACTCGGGAGTCCTCACCTCGATCGGATCTTTGGCTTCATAGAGCGGCCGCGACTCATGCCTCAGGACCACGGTGCGCTCGCGCAACTCGTTCGCGGGCAGGGGGACTTTCTGCGGGCTGCAGCTGACGCAATCAGCACCTACTCGTTGACCTTTGACGTGCATGACGCGTTGGTTCAGCCGATGGAGCTGTTCGCTGCCTATGGTCGCGCCAACGCTGCAAAGTTGGTCTACCTGTTCGTCCTCGACCCGTCGGCCTATCCGCTCTTTGCCGCACTCAAAGACCATTGGACGGGACGTGGGGCGCCTCCCGCCGGCGGATTTCGTCATCCGCGCGGTGGCTTCACCTACGCTGAAGCGTTCCATGTGCGTGCCGCCGCGCTCGCCTGCGCCTACAAAAAAGAGCCGGAACTAAGCGGCCTCACGAACAAATTGATGAACAGGATCGACTTCTACCGGAACGGTCGGGTGGAAGGCTTCGTCGCTGACTCCCGCCGCGCTGTCGATTGGGTCATCGCTAATCACGATGCTTGAGGTGTGTGTCTGAACGAGGTTGTGGCTCTCGCCGCGAGGATCCTTGCAAGCGCCCAGGACGAGAAGTCCGGCGGCGACGAGCGCGACGCTTGAGCTTCGGTTGGTCTTCTTGGTTACCGCTCGTGCAGCAGCGCGTGCACGCGATTGCGCCCCCCGCCTCGTGCGCCTATCAATGGTCAATGCGCCGCGTTCTCCTTGCCGTGCTCGCGCTCACCGCTTGCTCCGCCTGCGAAGGTGAGCGGCTAGACGGTCCGGCCCTTCCGGGTGACATCGTCGCAACGACAACGCCTTCCAACGCCCTGCCGTCGGCCGCGTCGACCTCGGTCAGCGCTGCCGCTCCGCGGTAGCGTGGGCTCGTCCCGTCGCCGCCGCCTTGCGACGCCGCAGCTTCAGGCTAACCACCAAGCCCAACAAAACGAGCGCGTTACAGACCACCACGAAGGCGAGCAGAAACGGTGCGTAGAGTTCCGCGGCGGAGGGCAGCGGAAAACCGAGTTGCCAACCGTAGACGATGCAATGCCCGACGGCCATCAGCAGGCTCAACGCGACGAAGGTCGCATGGTCGAGCAGGAGGCGATGCTTGTCGCGAGCGATGAGGGAGTGCGCGGCCACCGCTAGCAGCGCAGCCGAGCCAGCAATAAAAAGAGCGCGCGGTATGAAGCGAGAACGCAAGTTGATCACGTCGTAGTTGAAGGGGCCGAGCACGAGCCGGTGCACGCTCGTCGTAGCGAGGGCGGCCACGCCCAGGAACAAGACGGTGAACATAAGCTCCTTGAGGCCCACCCGGCGAAGGCGCTGCGAGATCGCGAAAAGCAGCAGCCCGAAGAGCGCGACGCCGGCGGCGCGAACCAACTGCAGCCGGCGCTGTTCGGCGTAGAACCAGCTCCAAGCAAAAGGACCGTGGTGGCCTCGCTCGGCGAGCCACGCTTGGTTGCGCGCACGCGCGGCAGCCACGGCCTTGCGACGGTCCTCTGCGTAGGCGCGCGCGTATCTGAAGTCAGCGATCTCCTCGATCACGTCCAAGTCGTCCTCCACTGCGCGCATATGTTTGGGCATCCGTAGGCCGCTGAGCACGGCG
>CAITIQ010000352.1 GCA_903892415.1 uncultured delta proteobacterium
ACGAACCGCTGCTCGGCGACCGCGATGCGGTGCGCCCATTCGGTCTCGCCCACGGTGTACGTCGCGCGGTTTGCGCGCGCCTCCGCGCTGCGCAGTCGGCAGGCTGCGCAAAGATTGTCGTGTCGGCACTCGTAGGTGCCCTCGCCGGGTCGCGCGACGTGGCATTCCTCGCCTTCGCGCAGTCGCGCCACCTCGCGTTCCAGGCACGCAATCTGCCGCTCGGCCTTAGCCCATGTCTCGCAAACTTCGCACACGCTCACCGTGTGGTGGATCTTTCTTGCTCCGCACTCGGGGCAGTCCTTGTCAGGCTTCATCAGTTGTCTCCTCCTCCTCTGGGACCGGCAAGGCGCGCAGCGTTTCGGCCACCACTTCGCCGCACGCGATGTAGTTGCGGCACGCCTCTTGACCCGCGACCGCACACGCCTCGCGCATGGCCTCCGCGCCTCGGCGGTAAGCGTCTTTTGACGCTGTTTCCCATTTCTCCGCACGCTTGCACGCTTTCAGAAATAGGTTCTCCAGACTGGCAACATGCGCCGCGTCGCTTGGCGTAATCACTGCCAGCGTTTCGTTCAGCACGACGCGAGCTTGGCGGGCGTGCGCGTGTATCTTCTCGGCTGCGCTGCTCGTGCTCTCGTACTCGTCGAGCGAGACAATGTGCAGCACGCCCCGCAGCCTCTCGATCTGCAAGCGTAGACCGTCCACCTCCGCCCGTGCCTCGTCGCGCTCGCGCAGCGCCTCGTCGCGCTCTTTTACGACACGGTCGTAGAGACAGTCGGAACAGACGCGCACGCGGTCTGCCGTGAGGCAGTCGGCACCTTCGGCCCCACAGTCAGCACAGGTCATGGCTCCTCCGGCTCAAACTCAACTGGCACCGTGCGAAGCTCCGCCCGCAACCGCTCCACTTCCGCCCGCGCCTCGTCGCGCTCTTTGATGAGTGCGTCGACCGACCGCCGCATACCGCCAACGCGACCGTCCGGCTGAAACGGGTCGATCGGATGACCCGCCGCTTCAAGGGCCGGTCCGCACCCATGGACCATCCCGCCGTATGCTTCGGCCTTCACGCGCCAGTGGTCTACCTCCGCCCGCGCCTCGTCGCGCTCGCGCACCGTGCGCTCGACTGCCTTGAGCGGATACTCGTCATCGGTCTGCGCGCAGAGAAGCGCGATCCGCGTGAGATCGTGCCAGTAGGCGTTGCACGCCTGACGCGCTCGCTCGCGCTCCTCGATAACCTTGTCGCGGGACTCCCACACGTCGTGGAAGTCAGCGGAGGTCTTCGCGAGTTCGTCACGCGCCTCGTCGCGCTCGCGCTGCATCTGGTCACGCTCCTCCGTAATCTCGTCGCAGTGCCGGACCTTGCGCTGCAACGACGCAGCCAGCGCCTCGCATTTGTCTCGCCAGCGGACGAGTTCATCGATGTCGACTTTGCTCATGGTTTGTCCTTAAGCTTCATGGCTTCGCTAAACGTCGGCAGCGTCTGGTCTTCGAGCCACTCGATAACGTCCGCTCGCCCATCGCGAGCAGCAGCAATGCGCAACGTCTTGATTGTGTAGTCGCGCCCGCGAATCATTAACCGACGCTGCATGCCGAATTGAGTG
>CAITIQ010000353.1 GCA_903892415.1 uncultured delta proteobacterium
CCCAAGAAAAAGGCCGTCGCTCCCAAGAAAAAGGCCGTCGCTCCCAAGAAAAAGGCCGTCGCTCCCAAGAAGAAGGCCGCCGCTCCCAAGAAGAAGGCCGTCGCTCCCAAGAAGAAGGCCGCCGCTCCCAAGAAGAAGGCTGTGGCCAAGAGGAAGCGTTGAGTCTGCGCGAGCTCCTCGGACAGCCGAGCGCGCTCGCCGTGCTCAGCCAGGCGCTGCAAAAAGGCGAGCTGCATCACGCGCTTCGCTTTGAAGGCCCGCCTGGCGTCGGCAAAGAGCTCGCTGCGTTTGGCGTGGCGATGGCCTCGGCCTGCACCAGCGACGACCCGCTCGGCTGCGGTCACTGCGAGGGTTGCCGGCGTGCGGTCACCTTCGCAGAGGGCCCGCCGTCGGTGCCGATTCATCCGGACATCGTGCTGATCGAACGTGGGCGCTACGCCGATTTGCTACGCGATGGTGGCCGCAAGATCGAAGAGCGCACCGAGATCAGCATTCAGCAGGTGCGCCAGATTATCCAGCCGCAGGTCACCTACTCGGCGAGCGAGGCCAAGCGCCGCATCTTCATCATTCGAAGGGCTGAGGAGATGAGTATTGGTGCAGCCAACGCCTTGCTCAAAACCCTCGAGGAGCCGCGCCCCGGTAACCACTTCATCCTGCTCACCTCGCGCCCGGACAGCCTGCTACCGACCATCCGCTCGCGCACGATGCCGATCCGTTTTGCGCCCTTGCCCGGCAGCGTGATGCGCACGCTGCTCACGAAGAACGGCGTCGAAGAGAGCCGTCATGACGAGCTGGTGGACCTCGCGCAAGGCAGCATCGAGGCGGCGCTCGAGCTCGCCGGAGCCGAAAGCGCCGGCGAGAAGTCGACCTTCGTGAAGGCGATCGAGAAGGCGATTTGTATCGGCACACCGGGCGCTGCCACGCAGTTCGCCGAATCAGCGCCGAGCGACCGACACAACTGCCGTCAGGCGCTGATCGGTTATGCCGCCCACCTCGCGCGGCGCAGCCGCAGCTTGCTACAAAACGGCGGCAACCCCGAAGACGCGCGCCGTGCAGCCGAGGGCTATTCGCACCTCTTGCGCGTGCTCGCCGACATGGAGGAGTTCAACGGCTCACCGGCGATGCAGCTCGGCGCGCTGGTGCTCGAGCTCGCCGAGCGCGGCGTGGTACCGCCGGAAGAGCGCGCTGCGGCTGTGGGCCGGGCACGCTAGCGCGGCGCTCGATCCGTCTCGCCCACACGTTGTGTCGGCGCTGCTGCTTGGCCGGCAGCTACTCGTGCGATAGTGAGGCCCTTGTGGCGAACCCCATCGGCGGAGCGGACCAATGACGGCGGCGAGACGAAGGACAGGGCTGAGGTCGAAAGGCGCTCCAGTCATTGTCTCCGGCTCGTTGCAACAGCCGCTCGAACACGCGCTTGGGAGCGCCGTCGACTTCGAGCTGGACGACAACCGCTACGTAATGAGGGACGCACGACCGTACTCGAACGGCTGCGCGAGCGCGGCAGACCAAATCCTGAGCGCACTGTGCGAGCTCGAAATACCGCGAGCGGCCAAGCGGCGGATGCTCGAGGTGAAAACAGGTCTTGTCGGTCTGCTCAGGATGACGCCCCTCGACGACCTCGACGGAGAGACACTTCTCAAGTGGTTCGTCGAGGCCGCTAACTTCGAGTTTCGCGACGATTCGGTGCCAGTGCCGGCGGACCTTCAAGCAGCACTGCAACGGTCTCTCGCGGATGCCGTGCGCCAAGCCGTGGTGGAGCGCATGAGCATCGCGGAGTTCGCGGCGCACGTCACGCAGGCCGCTCGAACGTGGGGGCTCGCGCAACACGCAGCGCCGGAGGCGCTAAGCGGATGGCAGAAAGAGCTGGCACTCTCGTTCGGCGGAGTGGGGCTGTATCGGGATGCCGCTCAACAGGAGCAGCTCGTCGCCGAACTCGCGTCTGCCGTGTCCCGACTCCTAAAGATACGATGGCTGCCAGTTCCCCGACCCCCACGACCTTACTCGCCTGCTGGGGTCTTCGAGGTGAACGATACGGTTGTGCATTCGGTGTTCGGCACGGGCGAGGTGACGCGCAAGCTTGAAGGAAAAGTTGAGATACGTTTCCAGGACGGCGTACGTCTGCTCGCGTCGCGCAATGCCTAGTGCCGGCCGGCCATCTTCACCTCGCCCATTCGCCTCGAGATACCCTATCTCAGCCACAATCGGCGCTGGTACACGCCCACCGCCGATCGCCTAGCGCAGAAAGCCGCACGAGTTGAGACGCCACCCGGGCTGCGCAGGCCCATACGTGCGATGGAGCGGCCCATTCGCCTCGAGATACTTTATCTCAGGCACAATCGGCGCTCGGTGAGCGCGTTACTGACGGCCGAGGTCGCCCCGCACGCTAGCGCGGCTCGATCGACTCGACCCCGAGCACGACGAAGCCGTCGTCGGTGTCGACGCGCACGACGCCGAGGAGCTTGTTTTCGAGCGCCACCCACCAGGCGAGCGCCCAGGCGGTGGGCTGGTCGGTGACGAGGCCGGGGGTCGTGATTTCCCAGGCGCTGCGGTCGGGCATGGCGTCGAGCAGGGCGCTGGCGCGGGCCTTGGCGGTCTCGTTGAGGCTCGGGTTGAAGGCCGCCCAAACCCAAGCGCGGGCCGGCTTGGCGAAGGAGCCGAGCACGATCTGACGGCCCTCGGCGATCGGCGTCTCCCCGCGAACGAAGCGCAGCGCGCCGAGCTCCATATCGGTCTGCACCACGGCACCGGCGAGATCGAAGCGCGTCACGAGATCGTTCTCGCGCGCTTGCGTCAGCACGCGCTCTCGCACGCTGTCGAAGCCGACGCTGGGCGCACGCACGAGGCCGGGCAAGAACTCGAGTTTGTCCCCGTCTTCGGCTTCGAACCGCACGAAGGTGCCACCGCCGAGCTTCTCCAAATCGGCGTCGCCGGCCAGCCCGACCAGCGCCTCGATCACCACAGGCAAGCCGGACATCACTTGGCCCGCCGCCGGCTGCTCGAACAGCCGCTCCACCAGCGCCTCATCGACGATCTCTTCGACCACCACGTCGGCCACGCGCAGCGCACCGCTCTTGTCTTTGGCGAGCTCAATCAAAAGCCGACCCCACTCACGGAAGGCCAGCTCCTGCTCGAAGACCTTCTGCAAATCGGACAAGATCGCCGCTCGCTGCTGCGCGAAGCCCACATGCTCGTGGTCGTGATTGTGATCGTGGTCGTGATTGTGATCGTGGTCGTGATTGTGATCGTGGTCGTGACTCACCGTGACACTCCGCTTCCCATTGGATCGTATTCAGCGGACGTGAGCCGCCGACCCCACAACTGAATCGCGCCGGACTCGCCGAGCAGCGCCACCAAGGTTTCAGCGCCGGTGGAGGCGTACTCGGCGTAAACGCCTTGCTTGCCGAGCGAGGGCGCATCCCGCCCGACGCGGCGCAGGCTCACGCCCAAACGCCGTTTGCGCTGCAGCACGAGGCCCTGGTGCTCGATCGTCGTCGGCAAATCCGAACCGAGCTCAACGTGCACCGGACTGAGCCACAAGATCTCACTGCGCGGCGCTGGAAAGGCCACCACCATGCCTTGCGCAATGCCCTCCGGCGCGCTGAAGATCACAGCGGCCACCGAGTCCCCTTCGGACAGCACGAGGCCTCCGGAGAGCCAGCGTTCTTCACTTTGGCCGGCGACGGCGCCTGCGCCCACCAGCGCAACCACGTGACCGAGCTTCAAGCTGACGCCGAGCTCTTCTTCCTCCGGTGCGGCGCTTGCAACGGGGGCCGGCAACGCCTCGGGCGCGCCCTTCACTCCGTCTACCAGTGAGCGCGCACGTCGCGCGGCCGCGAAGCCGCTGACCGCAGCCAGGCCCGCGGCGCAACCAGCGATCAACAACAAGCTCACGTTGCACCGGCCTTGGCTTGCTCGAAGGCGCGCAACAAAGCAGCCGTGCGCTCTGTGACGGCGCGCAGCGTGCTCGCGCGATCCAGCCCGCGCTCAGGGAGCGGCGCGCTGATCACCGCCACGGCGTCGAAGGCCGGTAGTTCACCGCTGGTCTGCACATCAATTCCACCGATCGCGACGAGCGGTTTGTGCCAACCGAGCCTGCGCGCCTCGGCAGCGATTTCGTTGGCCGCGGCAGCGCCGATCACCGGATCTGGGCGCTCTTTGCTGGCGGTGGCGAAGACCGGACCGAGCGCGAGATAGTCGTTGGGCTCACGCAGGGCGGCGCGCATTTGTTCGAGGTTGTGCGTCGAGCGGCCGATGCGCAGCGTGCGTCCAGCGGCGAGCTCGCGAGCGAGCGCAGTCGAGCGATCCTCCTGGCCGAGATGCACGCCCACGCCGAGCTCGAGCGCAAGTTCGATCGAGTCGTTCACGAAGAAGGACTCGGCGTTGAGCTTGCGCGCCACAAGGTCGGCCAAGGGCGCTGCCAGGGCGCGTGCGTCGGCGAGCGTTGCTCCCTTCGCGCGGAGCTGCAGCGTGCTGGCACCGCCGTCAATCAAAGCGGCGGCCACTTCGGTTGCGGTAACCGAGCGACCACGGAGCGCGTCCCAATCGACGATGGCGTAAAGACCCTGCACCCGGGAGTTGTGCACCGCAAAGGCCGCGGGAGCAAGCGCGCAGGGCTCGTGCGCGGTCGCCCTGTTGTGTTCGCTGGTGGCGGGCTAGGCTGGCGGCGTGAAAGCGCTGCGTTCATTCGTGGGGTGGAGCGCGGGCTGGCGGCCAGAACTTCCTTGTGGCTATCGGGCCAGCCAATGAGCGAGCCGATCAACCCCTACGCACCGCCCGCTCACGCGGGCGAGGAGCCTCCAAAGCGCAGCCGCGTCCCCGGCGTGCGGAGGCTGATCGCGGCGACGCTCGCGCTGGTTAGTTGGTACCTGCTGCGTCGTTACTTGGGCTGGAGTGCGTGGGGCGTCGCTGTTGCGCTGGTCTCGGCCGTCTTCGCGACGGCCGGCTTTGCGCAGAGCCTGATGGGCCTGAACGAAGCGCCGGCGCCGCGCAGCCGTTTGCTCGTGCTACTCGCGCTAGCGGCCAACGGTTTGGTCGGGGCCCTCGCGGGCATCCTTACGCTCGTCTCGCTGGCCGTGTCGCTGGGGTCGACCTTCGACTACAGGGACTGACGCCGCTCGGAGGCTCGGATGAGAGCCGCCTCGTGCTCGCGTCGTTCCTCGATGAAGGCGATCATGGCTGCAGCGTTCGCGTGGCTCAGGCCGTACGCGAGATCCTGCTTTGCGCTGGCGGTGGTCGCAACGAGGACGCTGTTGGGGTTTGAGTCGAGCCTGAGCCTGTCGCTCGAACGAAGCGCGACGCGCGTTCGTTCCGAGAACAAGAGACCACACCGCTCTAATTCCAAGCTTCCGCTGAAGACCTGCAGCCGATGCCGTACGCGCAAGCTGTCGATCAAGCGCACGAAGCCGATCGCCAGCATCAGCAGGAACACCAAACGGATCGGCAGCGCTGCGTGCCAAGCGACGAAGCTTGCAGCCAAGGACCACAATACGAGAAACGCCATCCCGAAGGTGCTCGTCCGGTCCGCCTGCACGAACTCGAGCTTCACTTCCGGGACCGTCTCGGCCTCCCGGTAGACAGACCGTTTTGAATCCAACATGAACATCTCCTGCGAGTGCTTCATGTTGGCGGCCCGACCAACAAAACCTCCAGCGAGCGCTGGACCCAGGGGTGAAGCATGGATCCGCTCGCAAGGTTGTCGAGGGGAATCCACGAGGCGAGCTCGGTCCCGAGCCCGTTACGGTCGAACCCCCGGCAGGCGGTGCGACATTTCGTCGACCAATGGGTTATCGCGCGGCGCAATGTCACATCCCGACGTGCGGGCAAACCTGGTCAGCACGATGCGGGCTACGGGGTCCGCAAGAAAGGCGTGCGTTCTCGCGGTGCGCGCTGCGGTTGGCCGCGAGACTGCGAGGACGCCGCGACATTGAGGCGCGCGATAACCTATCGCCCGGCTGAATGTCGCAAGCGGGAGCATGCACCGCCGCCGCTCACGCTGCCCCGCCGCCCCTTCTCTACGGCGCTCGAAGCCGAGGCACGTAGCCCTCGCCTGACCAAGGGATGTTGCCGGCCACGATGATCAGAGACGGGACCCCAGCCGCCTCACGACCTCGCTTCCAATTCCCCCAGCTGCTTCGACCCCGCAGCGGGCATGACCTCCGCCGCTATCGCTGTATCTGGAGCTGACTCTGCGGCGTACGCCGGGGCGCCGAACCCTGCAACAGCTACACCCGCCATGATCATTCCCAACAGCACAATGATCGAACGTCGCTTCTTCATTCACGAACTCCTAGGTTCGCAAACCGCGGCCTCGCGACAGCTATTCCAACTCCCGGTCCCGAGCCCGTGGCAGTCGTACCGGCCCGGTGACCCGCTCACGTGCAGCGCGACCCTCGACCGCTAGTAACGCAAGCTTGCCGCAGATCGGACGCCGGGGAAGGTATACAGCGCGGCCGTCGTACCCGGTGAGTCGCGCATGGCCGACCCGATCCTCTACGCGACACCCTTGTTCGCACTTGCCCTTGGCGCCGAGGGGCTGGCACTTCGGGGCACCCGGCGCGCCTTCACGTTCCGGCGCCTCGGGAGCGCCCTCGGTTGCCTGGCCTGGGACCAGCTGGTCAACCTCGCCACGTTGGCGGTGTTCCTCAGCGCCTACGCGGCGGTCCACCAGGCCTCCACATCGCTGCTCCGGCTTGCGCACGGCCCGGTGGCGATCCTGCTCGCCATCGTCCTCCACGATGTCGCCTACTACGCCTTCCACCGGGCATCGCATCGGGTGAACGTGCTCTGGGCCGTGCACGTCGTGCACCACCAGAGCGACCACTACGACTTCACCGTCTCGCTGCGACAAGGTGCGGTCGCCACCTGGGTGACCTACCTGTTCTATCTGCCGCTGGCGTTGGTGGTCCCCGCGGAGACGTTCGTGCTCGTCCACGCGGCCTATCAGATCTATCAGTTCTTCGTGCACACCGAGATGGTGCGGCGCATCGGCCCGCTGGAGTGGCTCCTGGCGAGCCCCAGCCACCACCGCGTGCATCACGGCCAGAACGCCCCCTACGTCGACAAGAACTACGGCGGCTTCTTCATCGTCTTCGATCGGCTCCTGGGGACCTTCGAACCGGAGTCGGGCCCAGTGCACTACGGCGTCCCCGGTGGTTACGCGCGCACCAGCCCGCTCTTCGCCAACACGTATTTGTTCGTGCGGCTCCTGGCGGCGTCGCGACGCGCGCGGGGCTTCGGCGAGCTGCTTCGACTTTGGTTCGGTCCTCCGGAAGGCAGCCCACTCACCAGCGCCGCACAGGCCGAAGAGAGGCGCGCCTACCGAGGGCTCGGCCGGTTCGCGCTCGGCGCGGGGCTCGCCCTGGCGCTCGTCACGGTGGTCGCGGGCGATGGCCTCGGGACGGGACTTCGAATCGCCCTCGGCATCGTGGCCCTCGCCGCGATCGAAGCCGGCAGCAAGCTCGTCGACACCGGGCCTGAGGGCTGAGCCTACCTGACGAAGGCACAGCAGAAGTCCGCCCGCGTGACGTGAAGTTCGGAGCACCACGAGTCGGAACTCACCCGCCGCTACTACATCGATGGCGTCACCCTCGAGGCCCTCGCCCAAGAACACGGCGTCGGCGTCAGCACCGTATCGCGCAGAATCGATAAGACGCTGAAGGAGCTTGGGAAGAAGCTGAAGGACCTGAAGAAGAAGCTGTGAGAGGCCTACTGGTCGCGAGGGATTGGGGCCTCGATCCACTGGTCGG
Organism: uncultured delta proteobacterium; assembly: GCA_903892415.1. Lineage (GTDB taxonomy): Bacteria > Myxococcota_A > Polyangia > Polyangiales > Polyangiaceae > Xiheicaenibacterium. Next base: position 7,746 of record CAITIQ010000353.1, read on the forward strand.
AACGCCCCGCTGCATCAAAGACGGTGTTGTTGCAGAACACGCGTCGGTCACCACCCCTTATGATGCACTGGGCCGGTCCGTGCTGCGCTACGTCCCACACATTCCCCCGGTTTGCGGCGGGGTAGCGCAGACACTCAAGCTGGCCTGCCTCGTCGAGGGTGCAGAAATCTGTCGCCAGAGTGGATACCACCCGTCGAAAGCGCCGGCCCGTGCTGAGGACGAAGTGGCCATTCGCGTCGAAGGTAGGTTCCCAGACCGTGGGCCCGAAGCCCCAGCAGACGACCCGGAGGTCCTCCGTCTCCGCGCAGTATCCGCGGTAAGATATTCGATCGACGCGGCGGACACGACCTAACCCCGGCACCTCACGAATCGGAGCCTCCCGCGGATCCTCGCCGGGGAAGCCGTCGTCAACCGTCGAGCCCCAGCTGAGCACTCGCCCGTCCGCCGTCAGAGCAAGCGACGGTTGGACCGACCGTAGCTCCTCGGGGAGCTGCGTCAGCTCCACCGGTACAATCGGCGGGGCCGGGACGTACGAGCCAGATGCGACCGCCAGCATGTTCCAGTCCGCATTCGATCCCCAACACAGCGGGCTACCAAAGGCGTCCACCGCGCAGAAGCCCCCGTGCCCCGCCTCGAGATGCACTGCATCGCGGATACCCGGGATGCGGTGTGCAAAGTCCTGGGCATCATCTCCAGGAACCAGCGTGATCGATCCGGCGCCCCGACACCAAACCTCGCCCGCAACGCGGGCGCAAATCCCCAGCTCGTCGACGGCGATCTGTGCGGCGTTCGCCGGAAAGCCTTCGACCCGAATTGGCAAGGCGAAGAAATCGGCGTCTTCGGATATTGGCAATCCAGGAGCGCTGGTGATGCGATGGTGCTGATTGTCCCCCCACGCCCAGACGTCCCCACCGGCCGTTCGCACCACGATGCCGGTGTCGAAGCCGTGGATTTCGACGACATGATCCGGGGGCAGGCACTCACCACGCCCGCAAGCGAGGCCGCTCGGACAAGCGTTTTCGCAGGTGCCGCAGTGCTCCACGGAGGAGAGGAGATCCGTCTCGCACCCGTCCTCCGCCTCGCCGTTGCAATCGGCGGCGGTCTCCCAACAGCGGAGTTCTTCGGTCGCCGTGAGATCGCTGCGGCCGCCAAAGACACAGGCGCCCACGAACGCCGAGACGGCCCCGCCGAGCGTCAGTAGGGTCGCTCGGCCCATTGCCCGCTCTCGGCCGCTTCGAGCAGCGCCTCTTCCCAAGAGGGTCGGCTCCGCGCTCCGGAGCCGCCACGCTTCATCGTGTCGCCTTCACATTCGAGCGGCGTGCGGAAGGCCTGCGGCTCTCCGCCAAGACCTGGAAAGCTCGTCTCGAGCTCGGTCCCGATGACCGACCACGTGCCTTTGGCAACAACGACGGCAGAGAAGGTGTCGTCATCGCGGAATGTGTATGTATCGAATGCTCGACCGTCCGAGAAGAACACCGAGACGTAGTTCTGTACGCAGGCCGGGTCGGCGCACTCGGCAGGCGCGAGACCACTATCAGCGGGTGGACACGGGCAAGGAGCGTCCACCCCAGCCCAAGCTCCGACGATACACTCGTCGAGCGGTTTGTCGTCCCCACAGCTCGAGAGCGAGCCGCAAACAATACCGAGAAGCGCGAAGACCCCCAGAACCGACCCGTGCCTCATCAGAAACACTCCTTGTCGGACAGAACCGGTGTGGAAACGAACGTCACAGGGGACCCCAACTGCAAGATCACCCCCGCTGATTGAATCGCGTTGAGGCTCACAGGGGATTCGATCCGCGCGGGCCCTGTGGAGCGCCACCTCTCACCAGCCACCAGCTCGCAGCCAGCGCCGACGACGAAGGTCGTCAGCTGCCCGCTGGAGCTATCCAGCGTGTCCATGCCGGCGCCGCCCCGAAGCCGTACGGATGCAGAGCCCGTGTACAGGATGAAGTCGTCTCCAGGGCCGCCAAGGAGGGTGCTCGCCGGGCTACGACTGCGCAGGGTGTCGTTGCCTAGACCGCCCCAGATCGACGCTCCGAAGGTGAGGTCCGACGCGCTATCCTCGAGCAGGTCATCCCCGCGACCGCCAAGCAGAGTATCGAACCGGAGGTTTCCGTAGAGGCGGTCGATTCCGTCGTATCCGACGAGGCAAGACGGCTGGCTGGCGCTCCCGTTCAACGTATTGTTGGAAGCGTTGCCAACGAATTTGAGTGCGCCGGTTGGGCAACACGTTTCGCCTCGCTCGACGTCAACGGCTTGCACGGCCGAGACCGAGTTGCCGGCGTCGTCGGTTGCGGTGTAGCGCACCAAGCTACGCCCAAAGGGGAACTTGAGCTGTGGTGTGTAGACAACGTTGGCCGCGATGCCGTTGACCGAGATGAGCCGGATGTCCATTTCCGGCTCGAAGTCGCAGGTGTCCTCAACCCTTCGCGGTAGCAGCTCGACGGACGGCGGCGAGCAAGCATAAACCACTTGGTCTGCAGGGATCTCAAGCTGGGGAGGAAGAGTGTCCTCAACCGTCACGTCGACGTAGGCGAAATCGAGGTTGCCCACCTTATCTCCAACAACGAGATGAAAGCGGTGCGTGCCGAGCGGCGGGGTCACCTCGGCATCTCCGGACGACTGCCAAACAAAACCGCTCGGCCACTCGCTGCTCCACAGAGCCGACGTTACATCGTCGTCCGGGTCGCTGCTCGCCGACGCCTGAAGCACCGTCCTTCTCCCGCACTCGATTGTGGAGGGGTCCGCGGAAGCGACAGCGCGCGGAGTGATCGTTGGGAAGCTCCCGTTGAGCTCGATTTGGACGACCAGTGCGCCGTCCTCGCTCTCGAGCTGAAGCGACATCACGGCTTGACGCGTGACCCAGTTGTACCAGGTCTGGATCGGGCCATTGGGCACGAACTCGAGATAGCGGTTCGGCCGGCCATTGATCGTCCCGGTGAGGGCGAAACGCGCTGGAGGAGGGAGCGGCAGGACGCTCAGCGCGTCGGTGGTCTCGACGACCGCCCCAAGGCCACCGAGGTCGAGCAAGTGAACGTCATTGACACTGTTACCGCCGCCGCTCAAGCTCCCAAGTGCGTCAAGACGCATGCGACGAATCGACGCCTCGCAGCTGGTGAACGGGACTGGGCCGAAGCAGGAAGATGGTATGTCAACATCCACCTGCCCCTGGACGGCGAGGGTCCCAACTGAGTCCAACGACTCCCCGTTCCGCGCGTATACCCGCACGATGCTGATTGCCGGTGAGACCTCGACGGGGAACGCCGTGAGGCTCTGGCTACGGACGTAGCTGTCGTCACAGCTCTCGCAGGAGTCGGTGGTCGTGGGATCGCTGAGCGTGCAGCTTTGAGGCGTGACACAAGACAAGAAACAGTAGCGGGCAGGCCCAGACTCGAAGTTGGGAGGCCCGGCGCCGTAGAGGGCGCAGGTATCAGCAAGGGTCTCGACGGCGAGCGCCGCGCCCTGTGCGAGCCGCTGCGCCTCATCTACTTCCTCGCCCACGGGCGGGTTCGCGACGCAGACGGCGCGCAGTGCGGACGTAGGCCCAGGACAAAGAGGTTCCTCCGCGGGTTCATCACACTCCTCCTCGGGGCGAGCGCAGGGCTGCAGATCCGTGCATGGGTCGAGGTTCCCGAAATCTGCGCGGGCTTCCGCGTCTGCTGGACACTCGAGCCCGACAAGCCCTCCGACCTTTTTGTCGGCTGACGGAGGTACACAGAAGAAGTCGGCCTCACGCGGGCCAACCGAATCCACACGATCGGCGGCTACCGCTTCGTGCGCGGGTAGGTCGCACGGCAGGGCGTAAACCTGCTCGCCCTCAGGCCTCGTCGGGTCAAAACAGAACGCCTCGCTCCAGCATAGCGCACACATGCAGACCCCCTCTGCGTGGGAGGACGGCGGGACATCGAACTGTGGATCGCTGACGACCAGGCATCCTGGTTGGGGCGTCATCAGCGCTGTCATTGCGCCTACGAAGAGGCTTGAGGCTGCGGCGGACCGCCATGATTTCTTGATAGGCTGCCTGGTAGCAGCGGGAGAAAGCGTGATCCGCGTCATGGACGGAGAGCTATCGGTATGCGCGATAAGTGTCAAGACGCCAGAATTTGAGGACGCCCGCGCGTACGGAGGACATCCCAGATCCGTTTCAGAAGGCGCGCGACCACGACGATGAGATTTTGCGGGCGTTGGGCACCGAGATACAGCAGCTTTCTTCCTGACGTCGGCGGCGACGTTGTTCAGGGACAGGCCTTCTGCCACGCATCTAAGTCGAGGTGTTTGATCAGGGTCGAGAGCTGCAATGGCTTGGTGACCGCGCAGACCGAAGCGAGCTTGCTCGCGGCCACGTACTCGGCGTGGAACACCGCCTTGCCCTTTGCGATGAAGGTGTCTTCGTACACACCGCATTCCTCGTACGCGTAGCACTCTTCATTCAGCGCCCAGTCGAAGTCGTCGACGAGCGCTGCGACCTGGTCCATGTCGTTCTTCAAGCCGATGGAGAGTCCGCGGGCGTGCGCCTCCTTGGCGAGGAACCTGTTGAAGTCGAGCTGCGTTGCTGCGGTCAAGGCGAAGCCGGGGCTATTGCTATAGCCGTCCACGTTGTCGGGCTCCACAGCACGGCAAGGTCGAGTCGCGACTTCATGAGCCCGCGGACGACGGCGGACCGCGTGTCGAGCCATCGCTCGCCGGGCCAGTCATCGAGCACGTTGCCGATGACGCTCGCCGGGAACTCGGCGGAGTCCGGTCGCCCTTCTTCATAGGTGCCGGCGCTGAAGTAGCAGATCACTTTGCGGCCGTCGGACTTCAACTTGGACAGGGTCGAGGCGGGCGTCTCGAACAGGTCGACGTCGTACGCCTGTACGTCGTAGCTCGTGTCGATACTCCCGACGAGTTGCCATTGCCACGTGGTCCCAGGCGCCGGCGTCCAGACGCTCCCGGGCGCGGGAGGCGTCGGGTCCTCGGGGCCGCCGCTCTTGTGCGAGTTCGCAGCGAACTCCTTCAGGTCCTCGATGGTGCCGTTGAACCGACTGCCATTCGCAGGAAGCTCGAGCCCATCAAAGCTGCCGCTATCGGTGTATTGCCAGAACGACCAATCGTCCCAGCCCGCCGGAAGCGAGGGGCACTTCTGCGTGTAGTTCATGACCCAGAGCGGGTGCTGTTCGAAGGCGTCGCCGAGCGGCGAACCAACGAAGGCGTTTGTTTTGATGAGCACGCGCCGCTTCGTCGCCGCCTCCACGACCGATATCCATGTAGCAAGGCTCGATTTGATTTTCGCGCCGGAGGAGCCATCGCTCGCGATCATCACAGCGGGCGGCAGATCGTCGTCCGAAAGGGGGTTCGACTCGAGCGCTGCGAGGAAGGCCTCCGCCTGCGCGACCGGGTCCTGACTCGGTCGAAGACTCTGATAGGCCCCGCGCAGCACGCCAGCGCCCGCTGCGCCCACCCAGTTCGACGAGAAGCGCGTGTCGGGAGCGACCCCGTCACCCGCGCGCACATAGACGAACTTCACCGAGCTAGCGGCCGTGCTCGCCCAGTCGATTTCACCTTGGTGGTGCGTCACGTCGACGCCTAGCGTCATGGTGCCCGCTGCACAGACCCGCACAGCCTCGGCGTCGGTCGAGGCCTCTTCCGGGTCGCCCAACGACGCTCCAGGGGTACATTGGGTGAGGCCGAGAATTAATGCCGAGCAGGCCAGACAGCGCATGTCGGGCCGTCTGCAACCGGCGTGCCCCCGAGCCTCAGAGCTTTACGCGCCGTGCGATGGCCGCCTGGTGCACTCGATGTATCGCGGCCTGCACAGGAGAGGCCCCGGGTGTCGCGGAGCGCGACGATTGCTCAGCTCTCGACTCACGCATGTGGATCCAGCGCGCTGGGCGCCCGTCCATCCACCGGGCTCAATGCCTCAGATACCCGACGAATCCGAGCGCGCCTTTCGAGTACGGACTCGCGTAGAGGGCGAGTTCGTCGGTGTTCTTGGAACATGCCTTGAATGCAGGTTCGAGGCTCGGAAACAGGAGCGCTGCAGCGCCTTGGTCGGCGGGCTCCTGTTCGAGCAGACGAGAGCAAGCCTCCTCGAGCACGTCCGCATCGCTTCGCTCGAGTGCGACGATGACCCCGAGCGCATCCACCGCGGCGAACACGGCGGCATCGAGCTGAACCGTGCCGAGCAGTTGCTCTGCGCTCATCTTGCGGGCGCGGGCGTCGGCGAAAAACTTTGCCTCCTCGTTCGGGTTGCCGAGCGGCACGTCATGGTTGAACTCGCCGGCTCGTTGATGGCCGCCCACAACGCTGCGCGCGTCGCCTTGTGCATCCGCGGGCCAGCTGAGCTCGAGGCTGAAGGCCAGTCGGCTCTTGGTTTGCCAAGCGATGCACGGCCGCTCCACACGCGACTGCGCCGAGCCCCCGGGCACCATATGGGCATCGAGCAGCTGCTCGACACAGACGGTCTTCTGCGGCTCGGTCTCGCTTAGCTCGACCTGTACGTCGAAGACGCGAAGACGCGGCGTACTCGCGGCAACGGCGGCCTGCCCATCGGCTGCTTTGGCCAGGTTGCGCATCAGCCCGCTCGGCGCACCGCTGAGGAGGACGTCGCGTCGGCGACGTGCCGGCGAGTTGACCGCGGCTTCGCAAGCCTGCCGCGCGCGCACGATGTCAGCCGACGTCTCCTGCGAGGCGTCCTGCGTTGCGAACTCATGACCGAGGGTGGCCACACGACAGGCATGCTGGGCGGCAGAGCTTGGGCGGCCAGCGCGGGCCTGCGCATCGAAGCGCTCGACGTGGAACCGCACCGCCTCGACCAGCAGCTCCCGCTCGCGAGGCACGCTCTTCCACGCAGCCGTCTCCTCCACCAAGACGAACGGGCCGAGCGACTGCCGTACCACGCCCTCGACAAAGCGAACGCGTGAGATCGCACTTCCGTAGCGCCGCTCACCGCGAGCCCTATCGATATCCGCAACCACTCCCGGGAGCGCGCTCATCAGCTGCGCCTTGGCCTGCTCGCGCTGATCGTTCTCCCCGTAGATCTCGCCGCCGTCCCAAAAGAGGAGCGACGCACGGTCGAACCGCTCCGCGTCGCTGCTCGCCGCGCCGACCTCAGCCAGCCTACACGCAGCGACCTCGCTGGACTCGCGCGTGCAGTCGCCACCGCGGTCAGCCGCACAGCGGGAGTGCGCGGCGAGCTGGGCTCCGCAGACCCCAACAGGCGCCGGGGTTTCCGGCGTGGTTGACGCAACCCCGGTGCATCCGAGCGCGAGGAGCGCGCCGACGAGCAGCTCGAGTTGCGTCTTCGGAATCATGGGCGAAAGAACGGCGGAAGCTGGAGGAGCTTACAGCTGACGAGGCATGCGGTGGGACGAAGCTTCGCTTGGCGACGACAGGCGCTCCCGCACCGCGCCCGTGAAATGCCTGGGGTCTTCCAGCCGTTGGGCCGTACGCTCCGCTCATGATCTGCCCGCGTTGCCCAGGAGCGTTACCGCTTTCAACCTGGCGTGTTCCGAGCCCCGAGGGCGATGTCGAGCTGCAAGGGTGCGACACTTGTCAGGGTCTCTACCTGACGAAGGCACAGCAGAAGTCGGCTTGCCCCACGGTGAGTCACCTGCCCCATCACGTCGATGAGGTGGCGTTGACCGGTAAAGCTGGCGCAGGCATCGGCCACTGCCCAAGCGTGCAATGCCGTTCCGTTTCAGGTTGAGCTCGTCGGCGTGTGGGTGGATTTTTGTGTCTCCTGTCTTGGGGTCTGGCTCGACGGCGCCGACTATCAGGAAGCGGCCTTCGAGCCGGACCGGGCGGCGCGCGCGCGAGCTCCCTATCGCGAAGAGGCTGGAGCGGCTCTCGCGCAGACGCAGGTCAAGTGCGTCTATTGTGAGCGCCTGTTCGAGCCTAACGAGCTGATGTTCTGGGAGCACGGACGAATCTGTCGAGGCTGCAAGCAGGTTCGAGATGTGCGCGCTGCAGAGCGAGAGCAGGGTGCTTCCACCAACAGCAGCTGGCTCGACCAGCTCGTGAGCGCCATTCTCCGCAGCTGACAAGAACCTTTGATCGCCCATTGTGCCGGAGATGATTTATCTCGAAGGCAATGGGCAGCTGCGCCTGCGACGGCTGCGGCTCGGCTTTGGTGCATGCAGCCGGGATTTCGCACCTTTACCGGCGATCCCTGCGTGCGCTGCACGGTCGAGCCTGCTTGCGGCTCGCGAGAGCCGCCCATTTGCCCTGAGATAGAATATCCAAGCCACAATGGGCGGACCCGTAGCCGTCGGTTACTGCTGCGCTATCCGGCAATGGTTCCACGTCGCGACGCGTGCGATATCTCACCCATGCTCGTCACACCCGCCGTCGCGTTCGTTCGCCCTCCCTCAGCGAGCTACGCGTCGTGTCTGCGCAGCGATGCGGCGCCCATCGACGTCGACGAGGCGCGCGCGCAGCACGCAG
>CAITIQ010000354.1 GCA_903892415.1 uncultured delta proteobacterium
CCCTTGGCGGCCGCGACCTCCCGCACGGTCGTCAGGAAATGGCCGAAGGAGAGGTTGCCGCGCAGCTCGCTGAGCTTGGCCTCGGCTTCATCGTCACGCGACGCGAACGAAGCCACCGCCACCGCCGCGAGATAGCGGGTGAGTACTTCGGCCGCCTTGAGGCAGGCGTTGACGCGCTCCGCAGCCGTCCGCGCGCGCAGGACCCGACCGCAGGCGATCGCTACCGGCGTCGGGTAGATGAGGCTGCCGCGGCGCAGCGGCCACTGTTCGGCTGCGGGGTCCGTCATCTCAGCGCTCCACGACGACACGTACGCGGGTGGCGTCCTTGCCCTTGGTCAGGTCGGCGACGAAGGCGTCGAAGCGCTCCTTGAGCTCGCCGACCGTGCACGGGACGCCACCGTCGGTGAGCGCGGAGCGGAGCCTCGCCTCGGTGAGCACGACCTTCTCGAGCCCGCTCAGGATCTCCTGCAGCGCCTTCACGAACCCGGGGCTCACCGGGTCGGGCAGGCTCTTGCTCTTGAGGAAGGCCTCGACGGCGTCACGGCCTTCGCCGGCGCCGAGGAGCTCGATGTTGCCGGACACGGTCGGGTCCTGGAGGTTGCCGAGGAGCGTGTTCGTCCAGCTCTGCCGCATGTCGTCGAGCTCGGCGTCGAGCTGACCGATCCGGTCGCCCGCCTTCGTCCCGGCGAAGGGCTCCTCGACGGGACGGAACGCGCAGTGCGGGCAGATGGGATCAGCGTCGAGGTCCTGCTTCGTGAGGCTGAAGCAGGTCTTCAGGCCGAAGAGCGTGTTCTGGAAGTCGCGCAGCTGCTGGGTCGGCATCATCTCGACCGTCGAGAGCTGCTGGAGCTGCTTGAGGCGTGGGTCCTGCCCGAGCCGAGCCTTGCGCTGGTCGTCGGTGGCCCCGAGGCGCGCTTGCGCATGGCGCTGCAGGTAGGCGTCCTGGTAGGCCGCCTTGACCTCCGCCAGGGCCTGGCCGAGCTCTCGCTGAAACCCCGAGTCGGCGCGGTGCTTCGGGCTCGTGATCTTGGCCATTAGTTCACCGCGGCGCTCCCGCATCTGGTCGACCCAGGGGTGGCCGGCTTGTAGGACCGCCTCCGCCTTGCCGAGATAGGAGGTCGTGGGCCCGACCTGCTGCACCAGCTCACCGAGCTCCTCGACCTCACGCACGAGCGCGAGCCCGGGCCGCTGAGCCTGAATCGTCGCGACGTCGTGCGGGAAACTCTTGAGCTTGCCGGCGGTGTTGAAGGCTTGGAGCGACTCGAGGAAGCGCTTCAGTTCGCTGAGGCGCTGCCGCCACTCGGTCTGTTCCGATAGGATGGGCTTGCCCCAGAGAACCATCTCGGCCACCCGGGCATGGGCGAGCACCACTTTGTTGACCAACTCGGCAACCTTGGCCTGCAGCTGGGTGACCGCGTCGTCCCGTTTCGCCGGGTTGACGATGAGGCCCTTGGGCACCCCGAGCAGATCGAAGAGTTCCTGGAGTGCGCCGAGCGGCAGGTCGCGTGGGCGCTCGAGGTGCTTGAACTGCGCGACGTCGTTGACCGAGAGCTTCGCGAACTGGTCGATCGCGCCCGCGTCGATCTTCTTGCCGGTAATGCTCAAGACCACGTCGCCGCTGTGAACCAGTCCGGCGAGCACCACTGCAAGGAACTCTGGCTCAAGGCGGAAACGGGTCCAGTAGTCGACACCGGCCTGCTCCTGGACCAGTTCGGAGCGGTTGAGCACCTGGCCCTCGCCCTTGACGCCCAGTTGTTCAATGAGGTGCTTCGCGTAGCGAGACTCGCGTGGGCGAAGCTGGTCGCCATCGAGCATCTCGAGGGCCTCAAGAACGCCTGTCCCCAGCTTGCTCTTTACGCTGCCTGCGATCCAACGCAGGGCATCCTGCGCCGCCTGCCCTCGGTTCACGCGAGTGATGGACGTATCGAAGATGGGGTAATCCGGCGCCGTATCCGTGAAGTGCGTGGATAGCGACACCGCTGCCGCGACGTCTACGTAGTCACGCACACCACCCCGCGATGGGGCGCGCGCGAAGAGGCTTTGGAGAAGTTCGCCCAGGCTTCGCGCCTTCCCCTGATACGTGACTTCGTAGACGGTCGTCAGCTTGTCTTGCAGCCAGCGGGTCATGGTCCGCAGGTGCTCCAGTGCCTTGTCGTCGTAGATCTTCTTGTTGCTGCCAGAGGCGGTGGCAGAGAGTTCACGCGCACCCGCGTACAGCTTGAGCGCGCGATCGAACTCCTCGTCGCGCTGCGTCAGCCTGAAGAAGACCTCGTCGGGCTTGCGCTCGTCTTTGAAGTAGGGCGCTTCGAAGGGCTGGATGAAGTACAGGTAGAAATCGCGCGGGGGCTGCGCGGTGGAGCGCTCGTTCGGGGCGCCGAAGAACAGGTAGCCGCTGCGGCCGGCCTTCCGCTCCCGCCACTCGAGCTCGTGCTCCCAGATTCGATACCCGGAGACGTAGGGCGGCGCCTCCGGATCCTCGAGGACGACGCGGCGCAAACCATCGAAGTAGTATCGATCGAGCTGGGAGTCGCTCAGTGACTCCGCCCGCTTGTCGATCAGGGAATCAAAATCGATGTCCTTCTTGAGGTCGAGGTAGTACTGGCCGTTCTCCCTGTTGAAGGAGATGTATTGCCCGCTGACGGTCTTCACGATCTCGCGCAGGACTGTTTCGACCTGCGACCGGAGATTGTCTGCCGGATCACCACCGAGCATCGCCGCGCCCGTCTGGTTGAGACACAGGGCGTCGCGGAGCTCATCCGCTGTCGCGCCGAGAGGCGAATAGATGTCGCTGGTAGTGAGCCGGTGCACAGCCAGCCCGAAAATGACCCTCAGCGCCATGGGCTTGTAGGCAGGCCGAGTGAAACTCTGCCGGATACGTCCTTCTAGGTCGTCGCACTTCGCGATGACCTCTCGGATCTCAGGCACCGAGCGGAACGACGGGTTGTCCTTGAGGTTCTGCCAGTAGGAGTCGTAGGCAATGAGCCCCGGTGCGTCTGCGGGCACGGCTTCGCCGAGCATCCGGCGAATGGAAGCGCTCAACGTCTTGAGGACCTCGCGCTTTTCCGCGACGTACACGCGCTCGAAGGTCTCGAGGTAGGCGGGGTGCACCGGGAAAAGACGAACGAACTCATCCATCCGTTCGTTCATTGAGCCGTACAGCGGCGCGAACTTGGTCAGGTGCTCGCGCACCAGCGCCTGCTGCTTCGCATCCTTCTTGAGGAGACGCTCAGCGACAACATGCGCAACGTCCTCGCGGGCGATGCGCATCTGTTCGAAGCGGTCTTTCACTCTGCGGAGGCTGTCTGCCGCAAACTGGAAGCGCGGGTTGTCGAAGAGGCTCTCTTGGACACCGGCGACGAAGCGGAAGCGCGACCCCTTAGCGAACTCTCCAACCGCGCGGAGGAAGTTCAGGTTGTGCATCAACTCCTGTTCGCGGTTGGACCGAAGGTAGTCGAGCAGTTCGTCGAGCACGAAAAGAAGTCCCTTGTCAGGGAACTTCGCTGTGAACGCCGCCATCATGGAGGCGAATACGTCCTTGTGATTCTTGACCTGATCCTCGGGGGGCACGTCGAACTGCACGCCGTGCTCGGACAGCTGATCCTGCAGCGTCTCCATCACAAACTGCCGCAGCGGCATCGACGAGTTGATCTCAGCACGTACGACGAAAAAACGCCCCGCTACGAGAGCCGCCTTGTCCGCCACTGTCGGGTCGGTCAAGGCACCTGCGAGTTCACCATGCTCCGCGATGGCGGAGATGACGGCCATGAGGTGAGACTTACCGGTGCCGTAGTTGCCGACGACGAGCAGGCCCTTGTTGTCAGCAGGCGTCTCGAATTGGAGCTGCGGGAGAACGAGGTCAGCGAGCTGCTCTCCCATTCGCTTCGAGATGACGAAGGTCTCGACCAGGCGACGGGCGCTGGCTGCTCGATCGGCTTCGCGGAGCTGAACAACCGTCTCGATGGGGTCGAACTGAATCAGGTCCGCGTAGTTCATGCTGTTTGCTCCTGGGCCGCCGTTGCCCCACTAATGCCGGGGACTTCCCCGCAGGTAACGATGAGGGCTTGAAGGTCTTCAAAACGCCGAAATTCAGGGTGGTCGGGCGCCGCGTACGTCAGCGACGAGCCGATATGCGCGCCGCGCCACGACGCTACGATCGTTCGGTTCCGAGAGAGGCTCTGAAGGAGGCGGAGCGGATCCTGCCTCAAGTCCGGGTGGAAGAGCATCTCGAGGTTGTCGAGCAGCACCGTATCGCCCGTCTGCTTGTGGACGATGTCGTCGACGATCCGCGCTACCCGAAGTGCGCGCTGCTTTGCCGACAGCTCGATCAACTGCTCAGCAAGCGCCAAGTTCAAGTTCACAAGAGGCCAGCCATGGGCATCGTGGAGGTCGCGCAAGGCGCTGGTCTTTCCAGCCCGCGGCGGACCGACGACGATGACAAGGCGATTGTAAAGCTCCTTCGCCTTCTCGACCTGCTCTGCGATTTGATGTGAAAGCGGTGGCGCCATCAGCGACTGTCTCCTTCATCGCTGTCGGACGCCGCGACCGCCATCGCCCCGCCAGCCCGCACCCACGCGTCCACCTCGTCCCGCTTGAACTTCCAGAAGCGGCCGACCCGATGGCCGGGCATGCCCTTGGTGGAGACCCACGAGTACACAGCGTCCTTGCTGACGCCGAGGTACTCCGCGATTTCCTCTACC
>CAITIQ010000355.1 GCA_903892415.1 uncultured delta proteobacterium
ACTCCTCCTCGGTGAGGAGTTGTTTTTCCTTCAGCGGGGTGATGCCCGGCTCGGTGACGATGTAGCTTTCGAAGTAGAGCACGCGCTCCACATCCTTCAGCGCCATGTCGAGCATCAGCGAGATGCGCGAGGGCAGCGACTTCAGGAACCAGATGTGGGCGACGGGCGCGGCGAGATCGATGTGGCCCATGCGCTCGCGCCGGACGCGGGCGAGCGTCACTTCAACGCCGCACTTCTCGCACGTGACACCACGGTACTTGATGCGCTTGTACTTGCCGCAAAGGCACTCGTAGTCCTTGATCGGTCCGAAGATGCGCGCGCAGAACAGGCCGTCCCGCTCGGGCTTGAACGTGCGGTAGTTGATGGTCTCGGGCTTCTTGATCTCGCCCGACGACCATTTGCGGATCTCTTCCGGGCTCGCGATCGCGATGCGGATGGCCTCAAACGTCGGAACCGGCGTGTTGGGGTTGAACAGGTTGGTAATTTCCTGGCTCATCCTGAGTAGTCTCCCTCTTGGGGTGACCGTGGAGCCCTCGGGCCCCACGGATATTCATTGCGAAAGGCAGGCGGCGATGACGTTTAAGTCTCGTCGCCCTCCTCCGCTTCGGGCTCGGCTTCGAGCAGCTCGACGTTGAGACCCAGCGAACGCATCTCTTTCACGAGCACGTTGAAGGACTCGGGGATGCCGGCTTCGAAGTTGTCGTCCCCGCGGACGATCGCTTCGTAGACCTTGGCCCGGCCGGCGGTGTCGTCCGACTTGACCGTGAGCATCTCCTGCAGCGTGTAAGCCGCGCCGTACGCTTCGAGCGCCCACACTTCCATCTCGCCGAAGCGCTGTCCGCCGAACTGCGCCTTGCCGCCCAGCGGCTGCTGGGTGACGAGCGAGTACGGGCCAGTCGAGCGGGCGTGGATCTTCTCGTCCACCAGGTGGTGGAGCTTGAGCAGATACTTGTAGCCGACCGTGACCTTGCGGGTGAAACGCTCGCCCGTGCGGCCGTCGTTGAGATAGACCTGACCCGAGGTATCGAGGCCGGCCTTCTTCAGCATCACGGCGATATCGTCTTCATCGGCGCCGTCGAAGACAGGCGTTGCTACCGGCACGCCCTTGGTGAGGTTGGAGGCGAGTTCCTCCAGCTCTTCCATCGTCTTCGGAAGCTCCTCGTCCTCGCCATAGGCGTCGCGCAGAGCCTTTGTCAGGATCTTGCCGTCATGGCTGTGACGGTACTCCTTGAGGGCTGCGTCGATCATCTTGCCGATGCCTGCGCAGGCCCAGCCGAGGTGGGTCTCGAGGATCTGACCGACGTTCATGCGCGAGGGCACGCCGAGCGGGTTCAGCACGATGTCCACGGCGGTGCCGTCATCCAGGTAAGGCATGTCTTCGAGCGGGTTGATCTTGGAGATCACGCCCTTGTTGCCGTGACGGCCGGCCATCTTGTCGCCCGGCTGAAGCTTGCGCTTCACGGCCACGAAGACCTTCACGACCTTCATGACGCCCGGCGGCAGGTCGTCGCCGCGCT
>CAITIQ010000356.1 GCA_903892415.1 uncultured delta proteobacterium
ACCTTTCCTGCGACGAGAGGCGGTCCAGCTACTCCATTCTGCCGAGCACCAGGCCGCCGGTGGTCGACGGAGACGGCCGCCCAAGATCAGCAGAAGCCAGCAGGCTACCGAAGGACAGCGAGCACTGGGGGCCCGAGGACGCCGCGCTTGCCGAGCGAGTGGCTAGCGGCATCTTCGGTGACTCTCTCGAGACGAGGTGGGCGGCGGAGACGGATCTCGCCGTGTATCTGCTTGCGGCCGGCGACCGGGGCGCTGGAGTCGATCTGCTGTCGATGATCGTGAAGCACGGACGACACAGCTACTTCTTTGGCGCCTATCGCGGGCTCCTCACGGCTGCACGCAAATGCCCGAACAAGGTGGCTCTAGCGACGTTCGCGGTCTTGGCCAACAGAGCTGTTCTGGGACCATGGACGCGCGCGCGGCCAGGCGAAGGCCCTGCGGGCTCGAGGGCTCTTCGAGCTGGGCCACTATCACGCGGCGAGCGTCGCGTTGCAGGATCCGTCCATCGTCGAGAGGTTTCCCGCGTTCGCGGCCGAGTGCCAGCAGACCATCGCTGCTCTTCCAATCGCGGTGTTGGAGGAGAGCAAGCGCAAGGAAGTTCCAACCTGGGAAGGAGCGTCATTTTGGAACCCTCGCGGAGAGCCCGCGGGAGAGCATCAGTGAGCGCGTTTAAGTGCGCTCTCCTGTTCGCTACGCAGTGGATGGGTCTTGCCGGTTGTGCTGGGGCGACGACGAAACCCTGGGACTACCCAGACCCGTTTCCCACGAAACCCCAATCGATCCTGTGTGGCCAAACGCTTCCAGCCAAGTGCCAGTACCAGCGCTTGTCCTTCTCCGAGTTGCCAAGTCGTGGGCCCGCTGCAGAGAATCTTGGAGCGGGATTGGATACCAAAGGGCAGTCGCTCCAGTCCAAGATCAGCGCAAACAGCGCACAGATCCCTGCGTCGACGTTCGGGCTCGAGCGGGTAGCTCGAGGTTACTACGGAGACAGTCTGGAGGTGAGGCAGGATTCGGAACGTCGGCTCGCCAAGCTGTTGTTTGCCTACCGGGACGATGGTGGCGCCGTAGACCTCGCGCACCTGTGGGCCAAAGAGGCTAACGGCAAAGATGGAGCGCCTGGGATGAACCAGGAGTCGCTAATTGCACTTAGTCGGCGCTGCCGAAGCGCGAAGATGCTCCATACGCTTACGCTGCTCCCCGAATCGAAGCTTTCAAGCGGGTTCGACAGCACACCCGAGTTGGACGTCGCTGTCGCAGTGCTCAACCTCCTCCGGGCGCGCGGCCTTGTTGAACTCGGTAAATACGACGAGGCGCGGATTCTGTTCACCGAGTACACCCCAAAGGTTTCATACCTTCCGGACTTCGTACCGCAGTGTATGAAGTGGCTTGAAGGTCGAGCCGAGGAGCTCACGCCGGTGCCCGTGGGACGGCCGTGCAACTGTGATATCGAGCCGCCCAAGTGGAGAGAGGGCTGCGGCTGTTCGCCAGCGAGCGAACCGCCGGCCTCTTCGAGTTCAGACCCAAACCTGCCAATCTGCGATCCGCAGCAGCGCGAAGTGCCCGGTGGCGTGATCCGGCTCAATCCGTTGGGTCCGCCGTGTAGGGAGGCGCGATGAGGCCCGCGTCCTACTTCAACCGGCCTATGCCCTACCCGCTTCATCGCCGGGGCTGGCTGCTACTTCTGCTGCCGCTCCAGGGGTGTGCCGCTTCGACGCCCCATCCAGACGAGACGATCAATCTCCTCGCCTGCGGCCAGCCGGTGGACCTTTCCTGCGACGAGAGGCGGTCCAGCTACTCCATTCTGCCGAGCACCAGGCCGCCGGTGGTCGACGGAGACGGCCGGCCTAG
>CAITIQ010000357.1 GCA_903892415.1 uncultured delta proteobacterium
ACGCGCGACCTCCCGCGAGAGCGTCGTCAGGATGCCCTCGAACCCAGGGCCGGTGCCACCCAGAAGCGTGCGGCGGACCTTCTCCAAGATCGTCGGGTTGGCCGTGGTCGTCGAGCCCTTGAACATCTTGTCGAAGACAGCGCGTACTTCCGGCTCCAGGTTAGCCGCGACAACAGGATCGCTGGCGACACGATAGACGTTGTCCAACGCCTGCTTTAGCGTCGCGAAGATCGTCTTGAGCAGCGGAGCGCTGGGAGGCACGATGTCCTCACGGGCGTACCGCTCAAACGCCTTGGCGAACAGTTCCTCGGCCTTCTCGATCTCGGCCGCGTCTCCGACGAACTCGCCAAACTCATGGCTGACGTTCACGCCCTGGCTCTTGATCCAGTCCGTGATGGCGCCCATGTCATCGTTGTCGAGGATAGAGCGCCGCAGGATGTGACCGGCCTCGTGGATGATGGTCGAGGCGTCCGCGCCCTCGAACAGGTACAGGATGGTCTTGCCGTCGGCGAGCGTCTCCACCGCGCCCTTGACCGCACCGCTGGGGCTGACCTGATAGAGGAACTTCTCCTTCGGTGCGTACGTCGGGTTCTTGGCGAGTACCAGCGGCCCGATCTGGATGACCTCTTCAGCACCGACGATGGGCTGCGTCGTGGTGCGGTCGTAGAAGTAGGCGTGCCGGAGCGGGTCCTGGCCGACCTGTACCCATGCCGGGTCGTTGAACGCTGCCTGCGCGCGAGCGACGGCCTGCTCCATCGTCGTCGGAACCCACGCACCCTCGATGGTGGCATACGGCATCTTGTTGTCGACGCCGGACGCGATGAGGATGGAGTTTTCGCCGGGCACGACGAACTCAGCGTTCCGAATCGTGGCGACGTTGTCGTAACCGATGACCGAACCGGCAAGCGAACGCGGGCTCTTCGACTTGCGCTTCTCATGGACAGTGACCACCCACGCACCGTGGTCTTGAAGCGCGGGGATGTCGACACGCAGACCGACCGGCGTACCTTCGGCGACCTGCCGAGGCGCACCGATCTTGCTCTTCTGGTTCGACTTCAGCGCCGTCTGCATCTGCGCTTCGGGCGTCGGAGCCGGGAGCTGCTTGTACGGCGTGATGGGCCGCAGGCGGTCGACGAGCGCCTCGTACTGCTCGCGCGTCGCCTTCCCTTCACGCACAGCCTTCGCCATCGCAACCAGCTCAGGGTTGCGGACGTTGGTCTGCTTCGCGGCCATCTTGATGCGCGACGGCGTCGTTTCCGTCGAGATGAGCGCCGCCTCAACCTGCGGCGTGCTCGTCGTCGCTTCCTCCACCAACGAGGGGGTCAGCGCTTCCGTGGCTACTGGAGCCGGGGCTTCCGTCTTCAGCGCCTTGTTGAGCAGCTTCGCCTGCTCCTTGCGGTCGGCGTCGGCGACGGCCTTGGAGTTGAACTTCTCCAGCAGCATGTAGCGGAGGTCTTCCGCCAACAGACGGCGACCCGCCGGCGAGGCGTTGCTCACTCCCTCCGCAGCCAACATCGCGGGCTCTTTGCTGGACACATCGAGGACACGGGCCGCGTCCTTGTAAGCGTCGACCAGGTCGGTGCCGGGACGCTGGACGAGGCTGTTCAGCCGCTTGACCGACAGCTTCTCGCCGGTCATCACCACGTCGCGGTAGACCGGCTGGAGATGGTAGAGATGCAGCGCTTCGGGGGCCGCAGCGGGGCCGAACTCCCAGTTGATCTTCCACTCACCCTTCTGCGCCGTACCCTTGGCACCCGCGCGCGAGCCGGTGCCCTCGCTCGGGTTGACGAGGCTCGTCGGGTGCAGGCCCTCCGGCTCCAGCGCCTTGTAGACTTCGCCAGGCTCGGTGAGCAGGGAGGTCGTGATGAGGCGTCCCTTGGCGGGGTCGCCCGAGCGGTTGTACCGCTGAAAGTTCTGCATCGCCCAGTAGGTGATGGCGCTGGAACCGCTCTTGAGCTTGCCGTCCGACGCGACGCGGGACAACTCGACGACGCCCTCTGCATCCTTGAAGGGCGCGCTCGGCGTGTTCAGCAGACCGACAATGCGTAGGTCGCCGCCTGCGGCGACACCAATCGACGCGAGCAACCCCTGCGGGCGCGGGTCGGGGAGCTTGCTATGCGTCTTGCGGACGAAGTCGAACGCCTCGTCCTTCTCAATAGGAACGATGCGGTCCTGAAGCTCCTTCGCGTCGTAGCGAACATCGGCGAGGCTCTCGACTGAGCCACCGCCCATCTCCCGCAGTCGGGGCTCAAGATCTTCGAAACCGCCGACTTCGCCAGCAATCTCCGTGATGCGCTCGGTGAGATCATCGAGGATCTCCGGCGTCAAGTCGGCCGCCTTCGTGCCTGCCGGGAATCCACCCAGCTCCAGCGCTTCGTTTGGCGTGAGCCCGATCATCTCGCGTGGGCTGGTGTACCGCTCCAAGTCAAACTCGCTCACCCCACCATCGACATCGAGCGCCTCAAGGAACGCCTCACGCTCGGCGCCTGAAGCAGCGAGAATCTCCTCGGGCGTCTTGCCTGTGAGCCTGGCCGTAGCCTCACGAATAGTGAGGCTCTGCGCGAAGTCTTCGTCTTCGTAGAGGTCGATGACGCGCTTGGACACCGCGCGCAGCGCGTCGCTCGGCTTCTCCGGCTTGACCGTCTTGCGGAAGTACGCGGCCCAAGTGACATCGGGCGACTTGAGCCCGGCAGGAGCGGGAGTCTTCGCCATCGGCGCAGCTTCAGGCGCTGCGGCTTCCGCCTTCACGCGCGCGGCGCGCTTCCGCTTGGCCGGAGCAGGGGCCTCAACAATCTTTGCGGCTTCGGGTTGCGCCTCAGTCACCGCCGCGATAGGGGCAGGGGTAGGCGGTCCTGCTGCTGGAATAGGAGCAGGCGTCGGGGCCGCGGCCTTCTTCGCTGCGTAGACGCGCGCGAACTCTTCGGGTTCCAAGGGCTGGATGGACCCCGACACGACCTGGTCAGCAGGTACGCTGGCGCTCATGTCCGGCACAAACCCGCGGGCCTCCTTGTAGTCGAGAAGGCCGGAGTAAATATCGGTCAGCGGGGTGTTCGACGAGAAGACCGTCGGGTCGACTACCTTGCCAGCGATGACCCTCCCGACAACGAGACGACCGTCGACGAGTTGCACGACAGAGTAGTTCGCCAGCATGCTCTTCACGTCAACGTCAGCCGCCTGAGGCGCAGGCGCAGGAGCAAGCGCAGGAGTAGGAACGGGAGTCGGCGCCTGCTGAGAAGCCTGAACGTAAGCCACGCGCGCCTTGACCTCGGGGACATCAATCGGCTCCGGCCGCACTCCAGCCGGGAGCCAGACGCGCGACTCCGGCACCGCCTTGAACCCCTGAGCAATCTGCGTTTCTGCGAGCTGCTGGTACGCGCCCCACACAGTAAGCGGCTCCGCATCGCGCGACAGCGAACGAGGGTCTACGATTACCTGCGCGTCGACCAGCTCGTCGTTGACGACCTTTCCAATCGCAAACGAGAGGTCCGGGAGCCGCACAACGCTGTACCCAGCGTACCGTGCGTCCAGATCATTCACTGTCTTGGCCGAAGAAACCTGCCCACGAAGGGCATCTGCCGGCGCAGGCGTCAAAGGCGCTTGGAACGGCAACACCGCCAGCGAATCGTCCACCGTGACCAGTCCCTTACGAATGACGCGACCGTCGGCTCCGAGTTCAGCGGGAATGTCGATACGAACGATCTTTGCGTCGGGCACTCCAGGGCGGTTTGCCCGCTGGAAATAGTCGGGGTAACTGGACAGACTAGTCCCCTTATACGCCGGGAATGCGAAGTACCGATCTCCGAACTTGATGGAGACAAGCTGGTATCCGCTCGGCCCGACAGTAGTCACCGCATCTGCGGGGAACAGCTGGCGCAACGCGGATAGACGACTGTTCTTGGTCTTGTAGACACCGGTGCTGTCCACGATGATGTCCGCGAACGCGCGCTGCATCACTTCATACGTCTTCATCAGTGCGACCGGAGTCGGCGCCTGCGCGGATACCTCAACGGGCGCAGGCGTCGGGCGTTCGACCGGCGCGACTCGGGGCACAGCCGGGACAGCGGCAGGCGCAGGGGCCACCGCAGCCGGCGCGGGAGCGGGCACAGCCTTACGCGCGCGCTCGGCCTTGACCTCGGCGTGGACCTGCCTCATGTCCTCCGGCG
Source organism: uncultured delta proteobacterium (assembly GCA_903892415.1). GTDB lineage: Bacteria > Myxococcota_A > Polyangia > Polyangiales > Polyangiaceae > Xiheicaenibacterium. Next base: position 4,164 of record CAITIQ010000357.1, read on the forward strand.
TGAGACCGAACTTGTTGAGCAAGATCCTCAAGTTGATGCCGGGGTTCTCGCGCAGGTACTGGCGCAACTGCTCCTTGCGCTCCGCGAGCTTGTTCGACAGTACAGGCAAGACACCCGGCTTCGCCGCGGGAGCAGGCGTGGGCACCGCAGCAGGCACCGCAGCGGGCGCAGGCGTAGGAACCACAGCAGGCGCGGGCACTCGGGCCACAGCGCGCGGCTGGTAGATCTGCTCGATGTCATACTCACCAGGCTTAGCCCCCATGAACTGCGCCTTGAGCGCAGCGCGCACGTTCTGGCCCTGCTTGACGATCTCGTCGTCCGACAGGCCCGTCGCATCGCGCAGGAAGTTCATGTACTTGTCGTGGCGCTTGCTCTTGTTGGGCTGGGCAACGATGAACAGCGCCTTGTCGATGTCCGACTCAAACTTCGGAATGTAGACGTTCGTCCCGATGTTGTACCGAGACTTCGCCCCTGCCAATTCCCTCGGCAACTTCGTTGGGCGCGCAGCC
>CAITIQ010000358.1 GCA_903892415.1 uncultured delta proteobacterium
CCAAGCTGGGCCTGCGCTGGGGATCGGCCATCGAATTGGACGTTTTGTGGAGTTCGGGCGCCCATCGGTGGGCGATGGGAGGTGGTTCTCAACAATCCGTCCACTTCGACCGCCCATCCTCGGTCTTTGTTAGCGCCCTTGTTCGCTTGGCGCGCCGCAGTCGAGCTCTATTGCCGTTCGCTGACGAAGCGGCCGACTTCGTAGGGGCGTTTGCCCTTGGCCCAGCGCACCTTGAGGAACCTGGGTCCGTCGGCGACGTCGATCCGGACACGCAGGTCGGTCTCCTCGACGTAGGGCGTGAGCACGGTCGCGACGCCCTCGGTGAAGGTCGTCGTGGTTTGGGTTTTGCGACGACCTTTCTCGACCTCGACCCCGCGGATCTCGACCTTGCCGCCACACTTCATCCAGAACCACGAGCCGGAGACCTTCGTGTTGCAATCGAGAGCGTCCGAGCCGGTGACGAGCGCCGACTTCTCGGCTGCCCAGGTCGCCTCGTCGGGAGCTGCGGGCAGTCCTTCGACGTCCTCCAGGATTTGTGCGTCTGCGGCGAGCAGCTTGGCGTCGCGCTCGCTTCGCTGCTGCGCCGTTTGCTCTTTCTGCCCCGCCTCGAGGCCGTCGCAGAGCTGCGTCTCGCGGGCGTTGGTCCGCGGCCATGCCCCGCCGTTGAAGCGCCGCTCCGAGAAGTCGGTGGCTGTAGCCGGAAGCTCGAAGCTAAACGACTCATCGCGTAGCCACGTGGGGTTCTCGACTGGCCGATAGGTAAAGGTCGGCTTGGCCGTGGTGCCGGGCCGCAGCGACACCACGATGGCGTCCTTGGGCCTCCCCAGGCCATGGGTGCCCCACTCGACCTCTTCCGCCGTAGCGACGCTACCTCCAGCGGGCAGCGCGCGATCGTAGGTGCCGAGGTCCTTGCCGCCGGAGCGGTGTCCGTCGAGCGGGCACCAGACGAGCACCCATTCGCGCACCTCGGCGAAGCGGCATGCAGGTTCGTCGGGGCTCTCGACTCCAAGGACCGCCGCCGGCGCGCGACACCATTCGAGCGGGGTTGGGCGTCCCGAACGAGGGAGCGCCGACGCTGGGCTCGCGGCTGCGCTTGCACTCGGATGCGAGCCGGAGGCGATCCGCGGGGCTTCGCCGGTCGAGCTTCCGACGGCCGAGGACGAAGCGACGACCGTGCTCGCTCCGGAGCGAACCGCAGAGGGAACCGCAGAGGACGATGGAGCGGCGCCCTCCGGCCCTCCGCACGCCGCCGCGCCAACCAGGAACAGCGCTGCGCCGCGCTGGAACCGCCGCGAAAATCCGAAGTTCACCATGGTGCATTGGGGTATATCGCTCCAGCGGCGCCTGGGGAACTCGAATCGCGTTGGAGGACGGGCGTGCCCAGTTGGACCAATCATCTTGAGGATGCTTGAGGATCAAAGCGGGCTTGTACCGGCATGCAGCAGGATGACCCGAAGGTACTTTGCCGTTCTCCTCTTGGCTGCCTGTTCGTCTCGCATCCGCGTCGAGGGAGGCGACGGGGAGGAAACCGGCGACCAAACCGGAGGCGCTCCAACGAGCGTAGGTAGCGGGGCTGCCGGCGGGGGTGGAGCGGAGCCAGACCATCGTTCGCTGGTGATGGCCGAGAGCTTTGATTGGTCGACGGTGACGGTGCCAGCGAACGCGTTGGGGGTGACGATCGTCGCTACGACCACGGACGGAAGTGACTGGGGGATTCGGCTTGCGCGTCTTGCCGCCCCGTCGGGAGACCTGGTGATCGACGGCCCGATCGCGAGCAACGATTTCGACGTTACCTGGCCTGGCGCGCTCGCTTTCGCGCAGCCCCAGGTTGAACATCCCGAGACCTTTCCGTTCATGCCCGGCCTCTGGTCATTCGAAATCAACTCCAACGCCCCGCTAGAGGGAGCGACTTGGCTTCGCTTGACGGTCGACGGTCAGTTCCACGGCGGTGTGCTCGACGTCAACCTGTTCCGTGCTGGGACGGAGCTCAGCGATGAGGAGTTGGCGGAGCGGGTCGCGATCGCCTTCGATGGCTGGGCTGGGCTTTCACTCGGAGACGTACGCGTCTTCGACGTCGCGCCGACAGACCAATTCGAGATCACTTCGATGGCACCAACCTTCCCCGCACTCAACGTGCTCGCGCTTGGTGACTACGGCGGGCCTTTCGGCTACTCAGCGGGTATCCCTGGGGTCGCAACGAAGCATGGGACCACTGGAAGCGGCGTGGTTTGGGGCACTACGCAGGACGTCCTCTCTGACGCCAACGTACTGCGTCACGAGGCCGGCCACTTCGCGCGAGTTTGACCCAACGGCGGAGGATCCGCTCTCGGATACACCACGGTGCGCCGACGTAAACGGCCTTGAGGCGTGCCCGGACTTTACGAACGTCATGTTTCCAGTTGGCGCCACGACTCCCGGTGAACTCACGGCTCAACAAACGCGCGTGGTGCAGGGTAGTGCCCTCTACCGTGGGGTGTACGCCCCCGGCGAAGCGCCGATGACCCCGTACCCCGCAGCGTCCACCACCAAGTCGTGGAGTGGCGAGGCCCCACCCTTCCGAACGCTGGAGGTTCCGCCGCCTGCTCGGCGGCTCGATGCTGCGGCTCGAGCGTGGGCGGAGACGCTCACCCCTCGCCAGTACTCCATCGCCGCCGGATTGGTATGCGGCTCGCACGGGCTGTCGAAGTCCGCTGAGCTCGTCGAGTCCCTTGACGATGAGGTCGTCGCACGAATCCTCAACGATCCGCGCACGCCCCACTACGTCAAGGCACGACTCGCTGGCCGTCGAGGTCGATGAGGCGGCTCGCGAGCCTCTTTTTTCCGATGACGGCCCTTGGCTGGACTAGGGTCTGCGACGTGATGCACCTGTGCTCGTCTCGGTTCGGTTTGTCGCTCGCGTTCGTTTTGCTCGCTGCTGCATGCGGTGATGACGCTGATGGCGGCGCTGGAGGTGAAGGCGCTTCGACGCAGACGGGGGGCACCGGCGGAGTCGGAGCAGCTGGCGGCGCTGGAGGCTCCGGTGGCGCTGGTGGTTCGGGCGGTGGTCAGCTGACGCCGGCGGAGGCGCTCGAGGCCACCATTGAAGCGCTGTGTCCTGGTTACGCCGATCGCTACTGCACTGCGGCGAACGGGCCCTGCGGTTGCAGCGAAGCGCCAGGCTTTCCCGACCAGCCCGCGTGCGTCGAGGCCTTCGAAGCGCGCTGTCGCCAAGAACTCGAATCGTATCTCTCGGTCGTCGAGGCAGGGCAGGCCGTGTATCAGCCGGAGGGCGCGCCGGCGTGTTTTGCCGCGCTCGATCCGGTGATCGACGTTTGCTTGCTGTTGCCGAACGACGTCTTTTTCATCGAGTGCCCCGTGCTCGCGCCGCCCGGCGGCTTCGGCGAGCTGCCGGGCGAGGGCGAGCCGTGCGCTGATCTGCCGTGCGCGGCTGGGCTACGCTGCAACTTCGACGGACTGTGCGCGACGCCGGGGGGCGTGGGCGACGCCTGCGCGGGCTTGCCCGAGTGCGCGCTCGATCTAACGTGCAACCTGCCGCCGAAGGGCGGGGAGGGGACCTGCGCCGCGCTCGACTTCACCGGCCTCGGGGACGCCTGCCCCGGTCCCGACGCGTGCGTTGGGGACAACCAATGTTTGGCCTCGGTGCGCAAGGAGTGCGTTGTGCCCGTGACCGGGAGTGCCTGCCAGTTCGACGCGCAGTGCGCTGCGACCGACTACTGCGTGCTATCGCCGCCGGATCAATCGAGCGGCAACTGTGGACCGCGCCCGGGCCTCGGTGAGGCCTGCGGCAACGGCGTGGCGTGCGCGGTGGGGCTCGGCTGCGAGCTCGCGACCACGCTGTGCGCGGCCCTCCCGACCGCGGGCTCGCCGTGCGCGGCAGGACCCGATGGCCCCTTCCTGTGCGCCGCTGGGCTCGGCTGCTTCGCTGATGGCGGCTGCGCGCCGCTGCCGGCGGAAGGCGAGGAGTGCTCGATCGGCCTACCGAATTGTCAGCCCGGGCTCGGCTGCGCGTTCGAGGCCGCAGCCAGCATTTGCCGTGTGCCTGTCGGTGAGGGCAGCCCGTGCCAGAACGACTTCACCTGCGAAGCGGGCTTGTTCTGCAACTTTGAGTTCGGCATGTGCGCCGCGTACTTCACGGAAGGCACCCCCTGCTCGGCGGGCAATGAGTGCGGCCCGGACGGCGCGTGCCTGCCTGACGAAAACTTCATCTTTCGCTGTGCGCCTGCGCCGGGCGAAGGCGACGCGTGTTTCCTCGACGAGTGCATCGGCGATCTGAGCTGCCGCTCGCCGTACACTGAGGGAGCTTGCGTGCCTGAGGTGTTCTGCGGGGCGATCAATTTCTGACTGAGAACGTGGGCCGAGCACAGGGCGCGCAGCTCTGATGATTGCGCGGGCGACGGCGAGCCAGCGCTGGAGTGTGATACACAGCCTTCACGAAAGGGACTCACCATGAAGCTACATCACCAACCGATGACCCGTTCCTCGCGCGTTCGCTGGCTGCTTGCCGAGCTCGACGTGCCCCACGAGGTTGCGCACGTGGACGTGTTCATGGGCGAGGGGAGGAAGCCCGAGTACCGCCAGCTCAACCCGCACGGCTATGTCCCGGCGCTCGAGGTCGATGGGCAGGTCATCCTCGAGTCCTCGGCCATCTGTTTGTTCCTCGCCGACCGCCACCTCGACAAGGGCCTCGCGCCCGCGCACGACAGCCCGCTGCGGGCGAAGTACTACCAGTGGATGGTGTACGTGCCGGCGACCTGCGACCCGGCGGTCGAGGCGATCATGTTTCACACGCGCTTTTTGCCCGAGGAGAAGCGACTGCCGGCGCTGGTGGAGAGCTCGAAGAAGAAGTGGCGAATTTGCGAACGGGTGCTGGCTGAAGGGCTCGGCGACAAGCCGTGGATCTTGGGGGACGCCTTCAGCGCCGCGGACGTCGTCGTCGCGAGCTCGCTCGGCTGGGCCCGTTTCGCCGACGTCCTCGGCGAAGATCCGAAGCTCAGGTCCTATCTCGAACGCGCGTGTATGCGGCCCGGCTTCACCGCAGGTCACTCGGGCTGAGGTCGCGCGCTGGCCCACGCAGCCCGCATGGGGCTCGCGTGGGAGCGAACTCCTGGTACCTTGGGCCCGTGTTCCAAGCGGGATTTGAGCCGGGGACCGTGATCGGTGGGAAGTATGTCGTCGAGCGCTGGCTTGGTTCTGGCGGCATGGGCGTCGTGCTCGCCGTGCGCCACGCCGAGCTCGGTGAGCTGTACGCGCTCAAGCTGATGCTGCCGGCGGCGGCTGCGAGCCCTGCGGCGCGCGAGCGTTTTGCGCGGGAAGCGAAGGCGGCGGCGAAGTTGAAGAGCACTCACGTCGCCCGCGCGATCGACTTCGGCTTTGTGCGCGACGACGGGCCGCCCTTCATGGTGCTCGAGCTGCTCTCCGGTCAAAACCTCGCCGAGAAGCTGCTCGCCGACGGCCCGATGCCGGCCTCGGAGATCGCCGCCCTGATGCTCGATGCCTGCGACGCGCTGCGCGAGGCCCACGCCGAAGGCATCGTGCACCGCGATCTGAAGCCGTCGAACCTGTTTGTGGTTGAACAGAAGGACGGCACACCGTCGCTCAAGGTCCTCGACTTCGGGATCGCGAAGACGGTGGCGCAAGACGCCGGTGCCCTGACCAAGACCTCCACGACCATGGGCTCGCCGTTCTACATGTCACCGGAGCAGATGCGATCGGCGAAGAGCGCCGACGCTCGCAGCGATATCTGGTCGCTCGGCGTCACCATGTATGAGCTCGCCACCGGCACCGTGCCGTTCAGCGGCGAGAGCGTCACCGAGGTCGCGATCATGGTGATCGAAGCGGCGGTCCCCAGCCCGCGGGTGCATCGCGCCGACCTCGAGGACGACTTCGTGAACATCATCATGAAGTGCCTACAGAAGAACCCGGAGCAACGTTTCTCCGACGTCGAGGAGCTGGCCGAGTCACTAGCGGCATTCGTCGGCAGGCCGTGGCGTCGGCAACGGCCGAAGCCTGCTCCAACCAACCGTTCGCAAGAGGCGTTGCAAGCGCTCGCTACAGCCCCCACCGAGCTGCCCTCCGAACGCACGGTGCCCGCGTCGCCGCTCGCCGCGAGCAACGTAATTGCACCATCCAACCCCCAAGTCGAAGCGGTCACCGCTTCCGCTGTGCGACCGCGAAAGAGTCTGTGGCCGCGCGTGGCTGGAGCTGGCTTGGTCGTCGTCGCGGGGCTCGCTTTGGCGTTTTCTTTTCGGGGAGCAAGGTCGGAGCAGAGCGCCAACGCTGAGGTTGCACAAACGGTGGAGCTGCCTGCGCCTGCGCCCGCGCCCGCCTCCTCATCGCAGACCGCAGCGAGCGCGTCCGCGGCGGCTGCCGAGCCAGACCTGAGCTCGGCGATTCGCGACGCGTTCGCGAGCCGCAAAGCCGAACTCCAAGGTTGCTACGACGCAGGGCTGCGGATGAGCCCACGCATGGCGTCCAACGTAAAGTTCAAACTCACCGTGCTGCCTGACGGCACCCCCAAGAACTTCGAGATCCTTGCGGACGGGTTGGACGAGGCGGTCAAGCGCTGCTTGATCGGGTCGATCGCCACGGTGGTGTTCCCGAGCAGTACGACGCGCAAAGAGCTGCAGATCGTTCACGCCTATAGCTTCACTCCTGGCCGACCGGTGCAAGCGCAAGCGGCGCTGAAGAAGCCAGTCAACGTCGACTTCATGCAGAAGCCGGCCCCCAACGCCATGAAGGTACCCATGCAAACCAATGCGGGCCCGAAGCCTCCGACGAAGAAAGGCGAGTATGGGGAGCGAGCGGGTCAATGAGCTGCAGCAGGCGTGTCAATCGCCAGGGACATCCCTTCGTGATGGTGCATGCGTCTACACTTCGAGTGCGAACAGCAGCTGATCGAGCCGCGTGATGACCTCACGCTGTTCGGCGCCTGCCATCACGTCGCGCATGTGCCGGGCCCACGCATGTTGAAGAACGGATCCCATCGGCCGACCGGCGCGCAGAATTGGGTCGGAGGCGACGCGTGCGTCGATGACGTCTTGGGCATCGATGTCACCGCCATACGCAGGTCCCGAGGGGCCGGAGTACGCCTCGACTTGGATGCCGCTCGCGCGATGCACGAGGCAGTAGCTGACGTCGCAATCACCCCGCGCAACGGGCGCTCCGAACGCGGCGCTCAGCCGACGCACAAAGTCCTCTTCGTCGAAGGCACGTGCGTCCCCTGCCGGCAAAAAATCAGCCCGACCGTAGAGCTTCACGCCGCCGCATAAAACGCCGCTCTCCACCCGGGTGAACTCCTCGCTCAGACACGCAAGCGCGTTTTGCACCAGCGACGGCTCCGTGACCGGAGAAAGTTGAACGATTGGTGAGGAGAGAGACGTTGGCATCGTGGACGTATTGTAGTCGAGCTCTGGCCTGCTCCGTGGGCAAACGCTGCGCGCTTGGCTGAGTCGACGAGGTCGACCACGCTGCTCTATTCGCAGGACCTCGGCGCGCGCGGGGCCTTGCTGAACACGTAGCCCGGCGCGCTGCGGCCTTGCGGTAGGAAGCGTAGCTTCACGGTCTCGGCTCCACGGGTGAAGCGGCCTTCGACGGGGACCTTGGGCACGCCAGGGCGGTAGTCGAGCGTGCTGACGACATCCCCGATGCGGAGCCCGGCGCGCTCGGCGTTGGAGTTGGCCTTCACCATGCGCACCGTCTGGGTCCCGGCGGCGTCTTTGGCGAGTTCGAACCCGAGCTCGAATTCGGCGAGCGTGCGCTTCGTCAGCTGATGGCACGGCGCGAGTAGGCTCTTCTCGGGGAGCATTGCGCCGGCGCGCAAGCCGCGCTCGAACGTCGCTGCGATCTGCGGGGACGTGGTGGCCGCGAGCGTTGCGAAGAATACTTCCTCTGCGAGTACGTCGGTCTGCTTGTCCTTGGCGGTCTCGAGCAGCTTATGCGTCGTCTTCCTGAAAGCATCGGAGCCGAGGGAAAGCCCCAACAGCGCGCCGCGCACCGCGAGCAGCCGGCGCGCTTCCTCCCGCGTTTCGGTGTCCGGGCTCGCGGCCTTGGTCGCGAGCTCCTCGTGGGAAGCGCCGCGGAGCGTCGAGAGCGCGTCACTCGCGAGCAGACTGTTCACGTCGTTCGCGAGACCGCTCGCAGAGACGAAGCCCTGCTCGTTCAGGACGAAGAGCGCCGCGGCCCGGCTCATCCCTTCGCTGAACCAGAGCCCGCGCAGCTCCTCGGCTGGGTCCCGGCTCCCGATCCAAAGGGCTCCGCCCACGGTGCGTTGAGCCCACAGTTGGGTGAGGCGGATGCGCGCCTGAGGCGTCCACGGCGCAGAAACGTCGGCGGAGATCAGCGCGCCGCGCGTGCGCCGCACGATCGCGAACGGCTCGCTCGGGTGAGTGCCCGAAAGGATGACGAGGCCGACGCTCGGGTCCTCTGGGCTGCGCCGAAGATCGAAGAAGCGATCGACGCTTGAGCGAAAGGACGCGGACTCCGCTGCGATCCAGCGCGGATCAAAGGACACGTAGCCGAGCGACGCAGCGTGGTCGTTGCCTTCGGCGCCACGAAACTCCGCGCTGGTGAGGTTGCCGAAGACATAGGCCGCGTGCCGTAGATCCTCCGCGCGTCGCGTCCCGACGATGACGTCGTCGAGCCCGAGCGACGACGCCGCCTGCTTGTGAAAGGAGGCGTCAGGCGCGAGCTCGAGACGCAGCGCGATCGCTTGCGATTGTACGGGCAGCGCCAGGACCTGCTCTCCGCAGAAATGCGCGAAGTCGGCGTCCACCGCGAAGCGACAGGGCGCGCGATCCGGCGCATCACTTGGTTTGGGTCGCACGCTGTACGCGAGCTCGACCGGCGGCTCGAGCGGACCGTCGGCGCTGATCGAAAGCGACGACCCCAGCTGCGACGTCTTCACCTTCACGGCGCCGCGAGCACCTCGCAGCACCAGGTCGCTGACCTCGCTGCGCGTCGAATCTTCGAGCAACCACTCGGGGGGTACGTCGCTTCGCGACGAGACGCGAACCTCGATCGAACCTACCGTCGGCTGTGCCGTGATCGTCACTGTGAGCTCGGCAACGGTTGCGGGCTCGTCGGCCTGCGCAACGACGTTCGGTTCTCCGCGATCGATCTCGGGCGCCGCCGCGGGAGGAGCCGAGACGGCGGTGCAGCTTGGAAGAAGGAGGAGGGCGAGCATTCGCTTCATTGAGCCAACGCTAAACCTCCTTCGTCACGCGACCTGCTGCGCCAGGTCATGGGAATGTCATGGCCTGATATCGGACATCAAACAGGCTCTTGGAGCTTTGCTGCCGCAGGGGAGACACCTGATCGGAGTGGCTCCACGAATTGAATGACTCGCGGTCAGCCGTCGGTGGGGTGCAACGTCTTGGAGCGCAACTGACACCGATGTCGTGCTGCCCGTGTCACGTCGGCGCTCGTTCCGCGCCACAACGGAGGTCAGCGCGGGATGTCAGCGCGGCTCGCGCCGACGGCACGGCATGTGCTCAGTCGGAACACATGAAACTTCAGCTCTCCTTAGCGACGCTTGCTACTTCTGTTCTGATCCTCACGGGGTGCCCCAGTGAAACGTCTACGGGGACGGGAGGCACGGGAGCGGACGGTGGTAATGGCGGCAGCGGCGGCAGCGGCGGTAGCGGCGGCAGCGGCGGCGGTCAAGCGGACGGTGGCGGTGGCAGCAGCCAACAGGCGGACCTTGACCGCGCCATCCAGGAGTCGTGCGAAGCGCAGTGCTGCGGCTGCACTGAGCAGGACCTCGCGGAGTGCCCTGACTTCATCAAGGAGAAGAACGCGCCTGAAGACCCTATGTGCAACGACGAATACGTGGTGTTCCTCGATTGCCTAACAGCCAACTGGGACTGCGCGAAGGACCCGATGGAGATCTTGGTCGTCAGCTGCAGCAACGAATACGGGCTGTTCAACGATTGTGAGGACCTCACAACTCCGTAGTCGAAAGGTCGGGCAATGAGCCGGTGCCGCGCGACATGAACTCTGACAGCAATAGCGCGCAACGGGGCGTGCGACATTGCGCCGAGTCTCACCGTAAGACGCTGCGTTATGTCGCACTTCCCAGGCCAATGACCCCTACCACGTCAACCCCTCCTCGGTTTATGCGCTGAATTGCCGCCAGGTCGTCGCGCACTCCTAGGCGTGGCACCTGGCGTGCGACATTGCGCGGAGTCTCGCCGTGACACCGGGCGATATGTCGCATCCTTCCGGATCTAGCCGCCAGCCGCGCCTATCCGACGTCGGAAATGCGAAATACAAGGCACAGGCTGAAGACCGTCTGGGCCTCGCGTTCGTCTTTCGCCCGCAGTGGTACGATTGCCCCGTGTCTGCGCGTATGCCCAACTTCATTCGGGGCCTCGCCGCTGCTGGCGTCGAGGACCTCCGCGCTATTGCAACCTCGTTCGCCGCTTGGCAGCTCTGTGCGCCGATCGACCGCAGCCTCTTCGACGCGACGGCGCTGGCTGCTGACTACCTCGCGAAGCTCAAGTACCCCGAACACGTGTTCGGCGCGCTGTCTGGCGGCGCCCAAGACCGCGTCGCCATCGAGGTCGGGTGCCCACCGCGCTCCGCGTGGAAGCCGGCGGCGCCCATCGCGCCGGGGACGCCTGCGTACCGCTTGCCGTCGTGGGAGAAGGACGTCTACGCGCAGCTCTTCGCTCGCGCGGCCGCACCCGCGCCGGCTCCGCGACAAGCAGCCGCGAAGGTAGAAAGCGCCTCGGCCTGGCCGGAGTTCAGCTCGCTCGCGACGTGGAAGAAGGTCCGCAAGCGTGCTGCTGTTACTGAGGCGCTCGCAAGCGCGCTCGGTAAGGAGTGGAAGGTGGGCGAGCCGAGCACGCCGCACAAGTTGCCGCGCGTGCGAGTCCCGAAGCTCGGGTTGAGCTTCGTTGTCGTGCCTGGCGGCAGCTTCGACATGGGCCTAGCCGTCGCTGAGCAGAAGGAGCTCGCGGCGAGAGCGAAGAGGCTGGGCCCTGAAGCGGTGGCGCACGTGCGTGACCTCGTGGCACGCAGTCGCCCGCTCCGAACCGTGGTGGTCGAGCCGTTTCTGTGCGCCGAGACCCC
>CAITIQ010000359.1 GCA_903892415.1 uncultured delta proteobacterium
AACTGACCGCCTACGAAGCTCGCGCCAGCAAGGTCGCGGCTGCAGCGCTCGCTTGCTCACTGGATAGGCCGAAGCAGTCAACGATGAGCCCGCGAAGCTGCGCTTCGTCCTTGGCTGCCACCGCGCCGCGCATGCTCATCGCCTTCTGCACGAACTCGGGCCCCTCGGCCATGCGCGCGGAGAAGATCGCCGTCGCGCTGCGAGCCTCAAGCAGCTCAACCCCGAGCAACTGCGAGAGGACCTCAGCCGCGCGCTCGGCGTCCCCACCCATGACTGCCCCGGCGAAATCTCGAAACGTCAGTTCACTCATGCCGTACCGCCTCCAAGCGGTGCCCGTCCGGATCTCGAACGAACGCAGCATAATACCCTGCGTCGTAGTGTTCGCGTATTCCTGGTGCGCCGTCGTCGCTACCGCCAGCGCTCAGCGCCGCGGCAAAAAACGCATCCACCGCCGCGCGCGTCGGCGCAGCAAACGCTAGGTGAAGACCGCTCTCGGGCTTCGTAGGGTCCTCCTGCTGGATGACCGCGAACGGCGCTTCGCCGGTGAAGCCAGCTGGCCCGTAGCCCGCAGCTCGAGTGGTACGGAACAGCCGTACGAGGCCGAGCGGCGCCAAAGAGGCGTCGTAAAAGTGGAGCGCCCGTTCGAGGTCCGAGACCCCAACCGATAGGTGGTCGAACACGTTCACCGAGCTAGCCTAACTCGGCTCGGATCGCCGCCACAGCAGCAGCGCCGGCCTGAAAACACGCGGGCGCCGTCTCGCGATCAATACCGCCGAGGGCGATCAGCTTGGTCGCCGTGTCAGCCGATGCACCCTCCGCCAGCCGCGAGACCAGCTCCGAGAGTGCACCAACGCCCAGCGGCGCGCCTTTGCCTGGGCTCGTAAATATCGGGGACAAAAACAGAGAATCGGGCCGACCTTGCGGGCCAAGCAGCGGGCCTTTCACTCGTGATAACGCCTCCTCCACCGAGTGGCAGGCCAGGTTCACCCACGCTCCCGCAGGCAGCGCGCGACGTGCCTGCGCGACCGCGTCCACCGGGGACGCGCTAACGAGATGAACGCCATCGAGCTCGAGCTCGCTCGCTAGCTGCACGTCCTCGGCGATCCAAAGCGCATGACCGAGCGGCCGGGCAATCGCGCTGAGCCTCGAGGCCAACGCGCGTCGCTCTTCACGCGGCAAGCCTTTGTCGCGTATCAGTACGACCACCGGCTCGCGAGCACGGCGGATGCGAGCGACCATTTCAGACTCTGCGACCTGGGCCAGGTCGGTCACCAGCACATAGCGTGGAAGCGCCGCCCCGAAAGAACTCACGGAACTTTGGCCGAAGCGCTCGGCGCGGCGGGTGCACTCGCTTCTGCGCTAGCACTCGGCGCAGTGACACTCGCAGCAGCGCTTGCGCTCGCCGCTGCATTGGCTTGAGCTGCCTCACAGCCACCGGCTCCAAGCTCGCTGAGCGTCACGTCGGCCTCGGCGGCAAAACGGCTCTTCGGATAACGCGCACACACGAAGCGCAGCGTGCGCAAACGGGCCTCGCTGTCACCGTCTTTGTCGAACTCCGCGGCCAGGAGCATGAGCGCCTCGGCGGGTGCGTCCTCGCGCGCGAGCGGTGGAGGTGGCTCACTCGCGCACTGAAAGGGCGCCAAACCAAGCACCAAACAGCCAGCCGCGAGCAGCTTCACGAAGCGGATCCGATCAGCTGCGAGAGCGGGCTGGAGGCGGTGGCGTACAGCTTGGTCGGCATGCGGCCAGCCTCGAACGCTAGCCGTCCGGCCTCGACGCCCGCACGCATCGCCCGAGCCATCTTGATCGGATCTTTGGCACCAGCGATGGCGGTGTTCATCAGCACGCCGTCAGCGCCGAGCTCCATCGCTCGCGCGGCGTCACTTGCGGTGCCGACGCCGGCGTCCACAATCAACGGCAGCTGGATCTGCTCGCGGATGATCATCAGGTTGTAAGGGTTGCGGATGCCCAGCCC
>CAITIQ010000360.1 GCA_903892415.1 uncultured delta proteobacterium
CGTGAGCGTAACGTTTGCAGCGCCGCAACCAACCTTGAAAGCCTTCATTCGACCGGAGGCTCGAGCGTCCGCCCGCGAATATCAAGATCCTTTGGTCACGGGCTGCGTCCAAGGCGCATGGTTTTCACGCAGGTCCACTCCTCGGTTCGCCCCATCGTCGCCATCACGTTGGGCTTGGCCTCACTCTTTGGCGTCGGCTGCTCCGCGGGCGACGCCAACTCGCCAGCCGATCCGGCGACGGTCCAACTCCGAACCAACGCTGATTCGGGCGCTTTCGAGGACGCAGCATCTCCCGAGAACGAGCTCGACGGAGTGCTCTCCGCAGATTGCTCGAAGCTGACGCGCACCGCCTGCATGGCCTCCAAGGAGTGCACGCTCGTCCTCGATCCCAGCGCACAAAAGCCGCGTAGTGGGGAGTATTTGTGCAGACCAGCGCTGGGGAGCTGTGAGCAGAACTTGAGCCAGGCGGAGCTCACGCGCGGCTCAACACAGGCAGAGGCAGAGCAGTCCAAGCAGCTATGCAGCGACCGACCCGGCTGCACGTTCAAACCAGCTGACTGCTACTGCGGCTGCAACGGTTACGGTGAAACATCCGTAAGCGACGGGGCCGAAGCAGCAACGTGCATGTGCGTTTGCGCTGGCGGTGCCCCGAGCGCCTGCGAACCCACCGGCTGAGCGCTGGGCGCTGACTTTGGCCGCAAGCTGTAGCGGCCTGCAGTATAGTCGGCGAAGTGCGCTCCACGTCCGATGCCCTCGACGCACCGCTCTTGGCGGCGGAACCGCTGGCGAGGCGCGTCGCCGCCGGAGACGCAGCGTCCTTTCGCGCCTTGTTCGAGCTGCTGTGGGAACCGTGTCTGCGCTTCGCACGGGGGCAAAGCGCGCTACGCGGCGCCAGTGAAGACGACGTGCGTGAGGTAGTCACGCGCTTCATCGCCAAGCTCGAGCAAGAGGATCACCGCGCGCTGCAGCTGTATCTGGATTGGGCCACGCGCCACCCCGAGAAGACGTTCGCCGACTGGCTGAAGATCGCCCTCAGCAACGCCGCCCGGGACTACGGCCGTGAGCTGCGCGGCAGCGAAGCCCGTCCGGCCCCCGGTGAGCCCTCGGCCAAGCGCCTGCTCAACGAGCTGGCCAAACAGCTCCCGCTCGACGACGTCGGCGTGCGCCCGCCGGTGACCGACGCCCAAACCGCCCGCCAACTGCTCGAGTTCGCCCAGCGCGAACTGCCGCAGGACCAACGAACGGCCTTGCTCGAATGGTTGCAAGGCGCGAGCTTCGAGATGATCGCTGAGACCAGCGCCCTGTCCGGCCCTGAGGACGCCAAACGCCTGGTGCGCGCAGCGATCGCTGTATTGCGACGACAGTTTGGTTGAGTGCGGTCGAGCGGCAGCGACCTAACGCTCGCCGATAATGCAGAAACCGTTGCCGAACGGATCACTGCAGAAGGCGGCGAGCTTCGGCCCGTGCTTACGGAACTCCTGCTCGATGAGACCGCCTTGCTCAAGGACCCGACCGAGTACGGCGTCGAAGTCCGCGACGTGAAGGTCGAGGTGGACCGGCGTCCAATGCCGCTCGTAGCGGCGCGTGTCTTCACCCGCGAGCGACGGCTTCGAGCCTGCGGCCTTCTGATGCATACACACGGTCGCGTTGTTGGCGTCGACGATCGCCATGGTCGGAAACGGCCGTGAGACCTCGACGAACCCGAACACCGCGCCATAAAATCGCAGCCCGGCGTCGAGGTCGGGGACGTCGATGCTCACGTGCACGCTCGGACGAGGCTGTGCCTCGTTGCGAGGCTCTTCACCGATGCTCATGCGTGCGTCATGCCGCAGGCGCGGTGGTGCGCCAAGACGCTCAGTCTACCGCGAACCAACCTCGGCAGCAGGAGTACTCGACGAGACAGGAGTTCACGTCGTAGGTGGTGCACTCTCCGACGAGTTCTTCGTCGAAGAA
>CAITIQ010000361.1 GCA_903892415.1 uncultured delta proteobacterium
CTCCCGTCCCTCCTCAGGGGCCCGTGCGCAGACCCGATCTCCTCCCATCGAGCCTGAACCGGACCGCCGATCCGTGTCCAAGGGGCCCAGGTTCAGTCCCGCCTTCCGGTCAGAACGCAGTTCGAATTTCCTAAGCGCTCCACCCCTTCGTGAAACCGACCGCAAAGGGTACACGCCTTTCCAATCGTCGCATATAAATGCGCTGTGCTCCCGACAGTGCGCCTGGCCAAGCGGCTCCTCGACGTAGTTGGCTCCGGCGTCGGTCTTGCCATCCTCGCTCCGGTGGTGCCGCTCATCGCAGCGGCGGTCTACCTCGACGACCCGGGGCCCGTTTTCTACAAGCAGCGCCGCGCCGGAATGCTGAAGGGCTTTCGCAAGACGGACGGCCTCGACTCGCCCGAGTTCGAGGAGTTCGACATGTACAAGTTCCGCTCGATGCGCATCGACGCGGAGAAGTTTACCGGCGCCGTGCTCGCGCAAGAGGACGACCCGCGCATCACCCGCATCGGCAAGTTTCTGCGCAAGTCGCGGCTCGACGAGATCCCGCAGCTCTGGAACGTATTCAAAGGCGAGATGAGCCTCGTCGGGCCACGGCCGGAGCGGCCCGAGCTGCTCGTCAATCTAGCGCTGGCGATCCCGTTCTTCGAAGAGCGCATGCGCGACGTGAAGCCAGGCCTCACCGGCCTCGCGCAGATCTCGCTCGGCTACACCGGCCGCGCATTCGAAGGCAGCGACGCGGCGACCTTCGAGGACACGCTGCTGAACCCGTTCGATCTACCCGAAACACAAGGCTCCACCGCCGACGATATGCGCATGAAGCTGCTCTTCGATCTGGCCTATGCCGCTGCGCTCGAGAGCCTGCAGAGCTTCCTGCGGATGGAGCTCGAGATCATCCTGAAGACGCCGCTCGTGATGATCAAGGGAGTCGGGCGTTAGCCTACGACCCATGGCCATACGCGAGGCCACAGCGTTGCTGAAGGCGCTGACCGCTACCTGCATCCTCGCGATGCAGGCGGCGGCCGCACTGAGTGTCGCACGGCGCAACTACGAGATCGGGCTCCCGCACTTTCTGCTCGCGCTTCTCAGCGATGACGGATCGGACCTCGCGACGTTGTTTGCCATCCACCAGTTCGACCGCGATCAGGTGAAGGCAGTGCTCGAGCGGCACTGCGACGAGCTACCGACCGGCAACAGCGCCCGCCCGACATTTTCCCCCCTCTTGCTGCAATGGTTCGACGACAGCCTCTCGAACGTCACACTTCCTTCCGGTGCAACGCGCATCCGGAGCGCGGCACTCCTCAGCACCCTGCTGCACGACCCCGCTCGATATCAGGCCGCCGCCATCGTGGCGCCGTGGCTCGACCCACCGAACGGGAAAGTCCTCTCGGTGATTCCTCTCGCGAAAGAAGCGGCAGAAGCTGTGACCAAACCTCTGGCTTCGCAGCCTGGCCTCGAGCGCCGCTGGCTCTCGCACCCCGCCGCCGAAGGGGAAGACCTTCATGCCATCGCCAGGCGCTATGCGGTCGATGTCGAAGACGTTGCGCAAGAGAACGCGCTGCGGCTCGATTGGTCGGCGCCCGAGGCTGGCTGCATCGTGCGTGTCCGCGTGCTGACGAAACTGTTCCCCAGCAACTGAGCCGCGTGACAGCGTTGCCGCGCGGCTCGGCTCAGCGCCCCCAGCCCGGAACCTTTGCCGCGCTCAGCACCGCACTCGCCGAGAAGTGGTGCGCCGCCAGCGCGCTCAAGAATTCAGCGAGCGAAGCCGCTACGGGTACCGGTACGCCTGCGGAGCCGCGCGCTACCCAAAACACGGGCGCCTCTTCCTTCATGGTATCGAAGAGGAATAGGCCGCTGTCCGCCCGCTCTGCGAACACGAATGGTTCGTCGACCCCTTCGAGATCCGCTGCCTCCCACTGGAAGTGATCGCCATAGGCTTCAAGCGGCCAGAGAACCGGCTCACCCAGTTGGTTGGGGGCAACGGTCCTGCTCTCCCCACAACGCGTCGCGATGCCGTTCCAGCGGGAGAGTAGCTCGAAGTAGACGCGCGGGAGCCGACCGTTGCTGCTGGCCTCGAACCGCGCGAAGAACTGCTCGAGCGCGGCCTGGTCTGGCTGCCCCACGAGCAGACCGCCTTCACTGTCGTCCTCGATCTCGCCGGCTTCGAGCCAGCATGCGAGTCGCCCGGCATCGTCGGCAATTGCGCGCTCCCACTCCTGCAGCACGGCCTCGATTGCGGCGGGCAACGGCTCGCTCCCGGATTGGGCGACGATCTCGCTCGTCATGCTCGGGAGCGTGAGGTTGTAGCGGGCAGCAATGCTATCGACGAGCTGCGCGCCTTCGCTGCCATGCTCCGCCACGAGGCGCTCGCGCCAAGCCTGCATGATCTGGCGGCCACGCGTCGCGAGCGGCGTAAGCTCCTCCCGCTCTGCGCTCAGCGACAGTCCGAAGGCCTGACCGCCCCCTGCTTCGAAGGCGACGGTTGCGCCGGCCAGTTCCTGCACCGCGCGGCCGATGCCGCCCGCCGAGAGCGTATCGGGCGGCTGACAGCCTTCGAGCTGCGTACTCAGCCACTGGCGCGTTTTCTCCGAGAGGGCCATGGCTGTTGCTATCACGATCCTTCGATGCGCTGTACGACCATGAAGTCGATCCCGTAGATGCCCGCCGCTGACGCGGTCGCGACAAGCCGCTTCACCTGGTAGGCCGGCGTATCGCGGTCGATGTGCAGCACGACGCGCCCGGGAAATGGCCGTCCCGGTCGTTTGCCCCCAGCACCTGGAGGACGTTCTGCGCGCGTCCGTAGCCCGTGTCGAGGAACGCGCGCGTCACGCGCCACGCGCTGTCGGTCATGAGATCGTCGCTGCCGGGATCGCAGCCGGCGAGCCACGCCTCGGCCGACTCCAGATCGTTGGTGCGTGCGGCGTGCCGGGCGAGGTAGCAGCGCATCGTCTGGCGGTGCCGCGGCAGCGTCAGCACCTCGAGCGCGCCCTCGTAGATCGCCCTCAGGCCGAGGTCGTCCCCGGAGCCCGCGAGCGTGTTCGACAGCATCATCGTGAGGAAGACGAGGCGCTCCGCGGCCGCGATGTCCGCGGGTTGCGTACGCAAGTGCGTGCGTGTCTGGCCCCAGATCTGACGCGCCTCGTTCAGCTTCCACGGCTCGAGGCGACCGCCCTGCAGGAGCGACTCGAGTCCGGCCGGAGGCAGCAGGGGCCGGCCGTCCTGCTGACGAAGACGGTGGAGTCGCTCCATCTCGTTCATCGGCGGTGACCGACGGCACGCTCGTCTCCGGCCGCGCGGCCGTCACGATCGGCGCGCCGCAGCGGGTGCACTGCGCGTGCCCACCCCCGACCGCCACCTCTACCGCCGCGCCGCAGCGCTCGCATGCGAGGACCCGTCTTCGGTACGCAAACATAGGATTCGGGGAGGGTACTCGCCCGCGAAGCGGCATGCCAGGGCGATTGCGGTGAATGAATCGACCTCCACCGGTAACCAAGAACGCACACGACGGGCCTGCTCTGCCGACTTGAGGCAGTAGCCCCCGGGTGCACGGCTTGGGGCATTCACCGCCAGCAAGGAGCTTGCTGGCAGAGGCAACAATGGAGCGACGGAACGTATCCTTCCTCGCTGCGTGTTCGTTGATTGTCGTCGCTTGCGCGAGCGCAGACGACGACAGCTGGAACGGCGCGGCTGGCGATCAACTCGAAGACAGTGAAGGCGGCGGGCCATCACTCGGCGGAGCGCCGTCACTCGGCGGAGCGCCGTCGGACGGCGGCTACCAGAGCTCCGACGGTGGTTTCTCCTCAGCAGAAGGCCCTGGTCCCACCACCACGAGCGCCGCGACGACCTCGACTGGCGGGGGCAGCTGTGACGTCGGGTCGTGCGACAGCTGCCAGACCTGCGCCATCCAGGGCGTCTGCGCGGCGAGCGTCAACGCGTGCTTCAACGACACGGAGTGCTACGCGCTAGTCGAGTGCTTGAGCGCGTGCACCGACGATGCGTGCCTCCAGAATTGCGCGAACAGCCATCCGGACGCGATGCCGCTCTACAACGCCGTGAGTGAGTGCATCTATTGCGATGCTTGCGTCTCGAGCTGCGGCGGCTGCTGAGCGCAAGCGCTCAACGCGGCGTCTCAACGCGCTCGACGAAGCGGTCGATTGCCGCCGTGGTCTCGTCGTCCGACTCGGCTCCGCCGAGGACTACCTCTCGGCCTTCTTCGGTTGGTACAACGACGATCATCATCACTCGGGACTCGCCCTGTATACGCCCGCGGAGGTCTTCTTCGGACGCGTCGAAGAAGTCGCCCTCGTGCGTCAGGCTGCGCTCGATGGCGCGTACGAAAAGCACCCAGAGCGTTTTCCAAATGGCGCGCCCATTGCCGGTCGGCCGCCGGCCGGGCGTCGCCGGGGCCGCGTGTACTGGAACGCAGATTGTGCCCGAGATATCTCAGCCCGAATCTGCAGGCGGACGGCGTCGCGGAGCGCCGTGAGGCGCCGTGATGCGCGGCTCTCTCGGCAACCTCGTACGCTCGGCCTCCCACCTCGCCCCGGAGGCGTTTGCCCGACTGCGGATTGAGCCCGAGATAGACTATCTCAGCCCGAATCTGCAGGCGGACGGCGTCGCGGAGCGCCGTGAGGCGCCGTGATGCGCGGCCTTCTGGGCAACATCATTCGCTCGGCCTCCCACGACGTCTGCGTGATGGGCCCCGGTGAGCCGCGACGGCCGGGCACGCGCCCTATCGAGGGAGAGCTCCTCCTTGGGGCTCGTCTTTGCGGGTGGCGGCCGTCAATCTGAATTTGGCGAGCGTCACCCCTCGAGCCAGATGAAGCACAGAGAAACCCGGCCGTTAGCGGTGGCACGGAGCTTCCTGAGGCGGCCGGGCTGTGGCCCACCCGGCGGCGCGGCACGCGCACCATGCAGCGAGCTCCTACGAGCGACACCGCCCCGAAGAGACGGTGCTCTACAGGACGCTTGCGGCGCACTGGGCGGAGTTCTGCGAGCGCGCCGAAGAAGCGGGAGGCCTGCC
>CAITIQ010000362.1 GCA_903892415.1 uncultured delta proteobacterium
GCCTCGAGCGCATCGAGCGAGGCGCGCCCTTGCTTTCCGTTCTTGGTGTCGACGTCGAGGACCACGAAGCCCTCGCATGCCGCCCCGACGCCTCGGGCTGCATCGTGGGCGAACCACGCGCAGATCGTCTTGATGTCCGTCGTTGCATCGAGAAAGCCTCGCGCGGTGGCTGGCTTCTTCGAGGCTGGGGCAAGCGGGAACACCTTCCACCCCAGATCGATCGCGTAGTGAAGGGCGAGATTCAGAGCGCCCATCACAGCCCCCTCTTTGCCAGGTCAAAGATCATGGCAAGGCCTCGCGAGTCCAAGGAAGGCGCGATCTGAAAGCTCGCTGGGGCTCTCGCCGGAGAGCTCAGCGGAGCGACGCAGCAACGGCTCGATCGCCACCATGGCACGGTGCAATCGCTCGAACTGGGCCATGGTCGGCCGTTTCGCGAGGTAACAGTCCAAACAGCGCGGGCGCCATTTCACCCAAGGGATCGGGGTGCCGCATGCGCCACAGTTCCGCATACGAACAGGCGCTGCAGTCGAGGCCAAGACAGCGGGAGCCGTCATCGCGCCCTCTCTTGGGCGACCGCCGGGGCGCGACATGACGCGCACGAGCCGCCGACGACACTCGAGCGAGCTCGCAGCTTTCCGCAAGAGCTGCAGCGGGCGAGCCGCTCACGACGCGGGGCAGAAACGAAAGCCTTCGCTTTCTTCCATCCTCGTTCGTCGAATATCTGACACCACTTAGCCATAAGGGAGCCCTTGCGCGCTGGGCGTCCGCATAACGGCGCCAGTGCGATTCAGTAAAACGACAGTTCCACGCGCGCGCCCCTCGGGCACGAACATCAGATGTTTTGACTTTTCCTGAGAAAAGTGTGTCGGGGTTAGCGGCTGCGGCGAGTGCGGTTCGCCGCGCCCACCACGGCCGCGGCATCACGAGACAAACCCGCGGCAGCTAGGAGCCTTTGCACTGTTTTCGAGGGCGCCTTCTTGTTGTGTCCCTCGAAGACCTTTGCGATCGAGTCGTCGGTCAATCGTTCCAGCTGAGACGGAGCAAAGAACAGTGCGCAGCGCCATCGAAAGCGGTCAAACAAGGCCCGATCGGCGGACATTTCTCCAAGCCACTCGACCGCATCGACTAGCGCCAAGTCGCGGTCGCCCTGCCCTAGCTCAAGGAATTTACGAGCGTCATTGAGGGAGACCAAGGGAGTTTGGTCCGCCGTTTGCGCGACCCGTCCCACGATGAGCACCTCAAGATGGCGAGCCATCTTCATGAGCAGTTCGAGGTCATCCGCAGGAATGGCTCGGCCACTCGCTCCTGAAAGCCCCGAAATGAGTTCTCGGGCGGCACGCTCGACAGGTCCGACGATTCGAGCGCCCTCGTCTGCCTTCTCGTCATCGCCCCGAGGACTCACCAGCGCAAGCTTAACGCGAGGTCGCAAGGCGGGAGGGTCCGGAGTGGCCATGTGTAGCCGAAGGCCTTTCACAGCACGCCAGCTGTTTCGGTTTCGGCCTCGCGCGCAAGCGCACCAAGAAGAGAATCACCACTCGCCTCGCTTGCGTCCTCTGCTTCAAGCTCGGCCTCATCTTCGAGAAACGAGGCGAGAGTTTGCCCAGGGAATGTAAAGACATCGAGTCGAGCGTGGGCCTTGTGAAGCTCGAACTGGATCGATGAAACACTTTCGAGCCATCGCCTCCGCAACTTCTCGTCGCTGCATTGAAGCGCGATCGAAACCGCGAGCTCGCCAAGCTCCGCCCTCGCTAGGTCAACTCGAGCGCTCACCCTGCGCTGAACCAACTGCTTCAAGTCGTGCTCAAACTTCGAGAGCCCAGGCTTTGCCGTCTCCAGAAGCACGCTCTTCTGTCCGCTGCGGCCGCGGGCGACGGTGAGCTCACCCGGCCGTTTATCTTTGCCGCCACTCACTTTGCACCTGCTTTCGCCATGCCGGCTGCGTAGGCGTTCCAAAGGTCAACCGTAACGTCAGCAGCGAGCGCCTTCGCTTCGTCGCGCGCCGTGATGTCTTCCGGAAGCTCCTGCTCGTCTGTCTTCGCGTCTTGGGGCAAGGTTAGGACCATGAACCATCGGCCGTCGCGCTGAGTGACCTTCGCTCGCCTGCGAGCGTGATGCAGCTCAAGCGCCAACCCAAGATCGCGCAAGAGCTTCGAGCCCTTTTTGCGTCCGTAGACTTTAGAAGAAGCCATGTTCCTGTCTTTCACTCGGGCTCGATTGCCCGCCCGTGCCCCGCGACGAAGTCACGAGCACGAGCCGGCCGCCGAGCTCAGCGAGAGGCCCCTCGCTTGTCAGCAAGAGCGACCACGTTCGAGCCCTCGAGGCGCCGAGCTTCAAGCTCACGAGCGAGCTGTGCTACGACGTCCCAGCGGCCCGCCTTCGTGGCCTCAGCGAGTGCCAACGCGAGAGCTTGTTCCACCGTAAGAGCAGCTGGCACGGCAGCCCCAACAGTTGGATCCGAGTGCTTCTGGTAAGCGTCTTTTTGCTGGCCAAAGGTGTCAGAACCAGCAAGAAACGGCCCTTCGTTTGACTTGATACGTTCTTTTAATCCGTAGGTCCGGGGTTCGAGTCCCCGTCGACCCACCAGAAGC
>CAITIQ010000363.1 GCA_903892415.1 uncultured delta proteobacterium
TATCGGCGCCGGCTAAATAGAAAACCAAATCCGGTCGCGAGCGTTGCAACGCCTCCTCGAAGGTCTCGCGCAGGGCCCGCAGATAGGTAAACGAGCTCGTGCCCGGAGAGAGCTCCACATCGAGGTTCATCACCGCCGGTTTGCGCGACAATGCCTCCACATGAATGGAGTAGGTAAAGACGTCGGGATCATCAGCAAACAGCTCGCGGTTGCCATCCCCCTGGTGCAGGTCCAGATCGATGATCAGCACCCGCCCGGAGAACCCTGCTTTGCGCAAAACCGCTATCGCGATCGGGATGTCCGCCAAGGCGCAAAAGCCCGAGCCGCTGTCTTTGTGTGCGTGATGAAAGCCGCCGCCCAAGTTGAAGATCGGCGTGGTGATGAAGGTGTGCCGCAGCGCCCATTGGCTCGCCAATACGGTACCGCCGCAGGCCCACATCGCTGTAGACAACAAATCTCGCGGCTGGGCCCGGCTTTGCACCAGCGGAAACATGCGCGCCAGCGTCTCCGGTTGATCCAGGCTCTCGAGGTATTCCGGCGTGTGCACGAGCAGCGCGTCTTGTAGAGAGAGAGACTGAGGCACAAGCACCTCATCGGCTCGGAGCGCCGCCTCCGCGATTAGGTAATTGAGGATGCGCTCACCGCGCTGCCCATCCAGCACTCCCTCCAGCGCTACGCTGTAGCGAGGGTGGAAGACCACGCGCGCGCCTGGGACGAGCAGCGTTCGTTGCCAGCGCCGCACCGCTCGGTGCAGACCACGCCGGAGCGAGCGCAAGGCTTTCATGATGGCACGACCGGGCGCTCCCGCGAGATCCGCAAATGACGTGACGAACAGGGCTCAACCACGGCACCTGCGATCTCCACCGCTCGCACGATGGACTGAGCTTCTTCAACCGTGAGAGCGGCACACAGCGAAGCAAAGAATAGCCCCCGTTGCCGGGCCGAATCATCGGGTGAAACCTGATCGACGATCGCCCAAGCCGCCTCGGTCGACAGCGGCCGAAACAGATCCACGAGCAGCAGCGCGCCCTTCGGAGCCACCAGCCGCTTCATCTCGCGCAGCAGCTTGATCGGCTCGGGTAGGTGGTGCATCGTCGAGTTCGACATCACAAGATCGAAGCTGCCCGCGGCGAGCCCGGTCGCCTTGACGTCGGCGTGCAACAACGTGACCCGCTCGCTGAGCCCCAAACGAGCGAGCTTCACCCGCGCGCGCTCAAGCATGCTGCCGGCGAGATCGACACAAACGAAGCGTGCGTTCGGCAACAGCTCCGCCATCAGCATAGCGATGCCGCAGGGCCCACAACCGAGGTCGACGATCGAAGCCTGGCCGTCACCAACCAAGCGCGCCGCGTGCTCAGCGAAGGCGCGATCGGCTTGCGAGAAGTCCATCGCGTCGTATTCGCGAGCTTCCTCCTCACTATCCATCACTTCCGGTTCGAGCACTCGTTCCACAGTCGTCTCCTACGCATTGGCAGCAGCAGGCTTCGAACGTTTGGCCAGAATGACCGTGCGACTCTTGAGCGCGCTGATCGGCGAATCGTCGTAACCGCCAAAGGCGGCCATCACTTCAAAGCCCACCGACTGCAGAATCAACCGTATCTCGGTAAAAGCATAAAGCCGCACCGAGAACATCACCTCGCGCTGCTTGCCATCGCGAACATAGGTGCGTCGGTCGACGAAGCGGCCGGTGGCAATGTCGAAGTGGTGACGGTCAATCATCATATCGCCGTTGCCCTTGTCGAGCACCGACACCTGCGGGATGCGCGTCATCCACTCACGGGTGCGTAGATCGAGCACGAACAGCCCGTCTTCCGCCAAGGCGCGATGAATACAGATTAGCGAGTTGATGGCGTGCGCATCGTCGAAGAAGCCGAAGGCGTCGAACAGGCAGATAGCGCGGTCAAACGTATATTCCGAACCGAAGGTGCCGATGTCCCCGCGCACGAAGGTGGGATTGACCCCAGCGGCCTCCGCATCTTTACGGGCCACCTCGAGGAAGCCCTCCACAAGATCGATCCCAACGCACTCATAACCGCGCTTGGCCAGCGCGATCGAGTGACGGCCGTGACCGCAGCCCAGATCGACGATCTTCATGCCCGGCTTGAGCGCGAGATGTCGCTCCAAAAAGTCGGTCTGCGCCTCGGTGTTCTCCTCGCGCAGCGAGTCGGCCATGAAGTAGAGGTACTCCTCCGCATCGAATAGATGGGCGAAGTCGAAGTACATCGCTTGCGACATGGCTCGACCATAGTTCAAAGGGCCGGTGCCACAAAGCCTGCGCGCGCCGCGCCGGCCCGAACGCACACGCGTGCTCGCTCGGCCGCTAGCCGTGCTAAGCCCAGCCGCATGGTTAGTCGTCGCGACGCTCTTTTTGCGACCATCGCTGCAGCAGGCGGCACCCTCGCGTTGAAGCAAAGCGCTGAGGCAGCACAGCGTGTTCCATCGCATAAAGGTTGGGATGCACGCTACTCGGGTCCAGAGGACGCAAAGGCGCAGCCCCCTGCCCAGCCCGGCACCGACTACAGCCCGGTGTGGACGCCCAACGGCTCCACCCTGCCTTTCACCGTGGTGGATGGCGTCAAGGTCTTCCACCTCACCGCCGAAGAGGTGGACCACGAATTCACGCCGGGCTTTCGCGCCAAGTGCTGGGGCTACAACGGCGCGGTTCACGGACCGACGCTCGAAGTGGCGGAGGGAGATCGCGTTCGTATCTATGTGACGAACAAGCTCCCAGCTGCCACCACGGTGCATTGGCATGGCGTCTTTCTGCCCAACGGAATGGACGGCGTTGGCGGCCTCACCCAACCGGTGATTCGGCCTGGGGAGACCTACCGTTACGAATGGACGTTCAAACAACACGGTACGTTTATGTACCATTCACACCACGACGAGATGACCCAGATGGCGCTGGGCTTGATGGGCATGATCGTGGTGCACCCGCGCAAGCCGAGCGCGGATTATCGCGTCGACCATGACGTGGTGATGATGCTTAGCGAGTGGCTGATCCCGATCGGAGCGAGCCGCCCCAACCCCAACGCGATGAGCGAGTTCAACGTCCTCACCATCAACGCGCGCGTCTTCCCGGGGACCGCGCCGATCGTATGCAAACAAGGGGATCGCATTCGCATCCGCATCGGCAACCTCAGCGCAATGGACCACCACGCGATTCATCTGCACGGGCATTACTTCCGCGTGACCGCCACCGACGGCGGGCATGTTCCGGACAGCGCCCAGTTCCCCGAAGGGACCGTCTTGGTCTCGGTCGGCAGTACGCGTGATATTGAGTTTGTCGCCGACGCGCTGGGGGATTGGCCGCTTCATTGCCACATGACCCATCACGTGATGAACCAAATGGGCCACGGGCTGCCCAACCTTATTGGCATTAACGGCGGACCGCTCGGCAACCAGGTGCAGAAGCTCGTCCCCGGCTACATGGATATGGGCAGCACCGGCATGGATATGGAGGGTATGCAAATGCAGGTACCCAAGAACAGCATTCCCATGGCAGGCGGCCCCGGTCAGTTTGGCGGCATCACCATGGGCGGGATGTTCACCGTGCTAAAAGTGCGTGAGACCATCGGGGACCGCACCAAAGACCCTGGTTGGTACAAGCACCCGGAGGGCACCGTGGCTCGCAAAGCCACGGCCGAGGAGCTGGCCAAAGACGGCATCGTGCTCAAGAAAGCCGAGCCCAAAACGGCGGAGCCGAAGACGGCGGAGCCCAAGAAGACGCCATGAGCCGACGAACCAATCGATTAGCGAAGAGCGCGTTCGCCGCGCTGCTGGTTTCCTCGCTCTACCATTGCAATGACGGCAGCGTGCCGGCGCAAACGCCGCGCAGCCTACCGAGCAGCCGGCCCGCGATCGGAGCGCTGAATTCGAGCTTCAATCCCAATGAGCTATTGAAGGCTCCTGCGGCTGGACACGATCACCATCAGCACCATCATCACGCTGCTCCCTCGGCCCAGCCGGTGGTGAAGGAGCCCCAGTGACGCGCACCAAGCGGAAGACGCGGGCGCTCGGCGTCATGCTGTTAACGGCCTCCGGCTGCGTATCGAGCACGGCCGGGATCGACCAGACGTCCACGTTGGTGAACGAGCGGCTCGGCGTTACGCCCAGGCTCTCGAGTTTGGACGCCGAGCAGGTCCGCACCATCCGCGAGAAGGCGCTCAAAGGGCCTATCGGCGAGAAGGAGGCTGTCACGCTCTCCTTGGTAGGCAACCCACAAGCCGAGCCGCTCTTCGCGCGGCTGGGCATCGCGCGAGCCGAGGTGATGGACGCGCTGCGCCTTCCCAATCCGCAGTTCTTCGGCGCGTTCCACAGCCACGATGATGCGTTGACGGTCTCCTTCGGCGGCACGCTGGAGCTGACCCAGTTCTTGTTGGTGCCCTTCCGCGAGCAGGCCAAACAAACAAGCTTGGACGCGAGCTCGGTGATGGTCGCAAGCCAGCTGATACGAGAAGCGGCCTCGGCCAAGGCTTCGCTCTATCGCTCAATCGCCGCCGAGCAACTGCTCGAGCTAGAGAAGAAGATCACCTTCGCGCACGCGCAGAACGCTGAGCTTGCGCGGCAACTTTCAATGGCCGGTAACCTCCCCGAGCTGACGCTGCTCGAGCACCAAGCTCGCTATCAAGAGAGTCGCTTGGGCCTGCGTGAGGCCGAGGCACGTTCAGCCATGGCGCGGGAGAGCTTGCGCGTGACGTTGGGCCTCGCCGGCGAGCCGTTCGTCCTGCAACAAGCGCTGCCCGCGCTGCCCGCCAGCGAGCCGGATTGGACGGCTTTGGAGGACACCGCTCTGGCGGCGAGCCTCGATATTGTCGTCAATGAGACCGCCTATCGTGCAGCCGCACGCGAGCTCGACGCAGCCGAAACCGAGGCCTACGTACCGCGCTTCTCGGCCGG
Organism: uncultured delta proteobacterium; assembly: GCA_903892415.1. Lineage (GTDB taxonomy): Bacteria > Myxococcota_A > Polyangia > Polyangiales > Polyangiaceae > Xiheicaenibacterium. The sequence continues at coordinate 4,900 of CAITIQ010000363.1, forward strand.
CGTCTCGGCCGAGCATGAGGGCGACCATTGGAACATCGGGCCGCTGCTCTCCCTGGAGCTGCCGCTGCTCTCCCAAGGCCAAGGTCGCATCGCCAGCATTGAAGCGGCCATGGCCATGCAGGCCGCCGCCCAGCGCAGGACCACTATCGTCGTGCAGAGCGCCGCCATCAGTTTACGGATGAGCGTCGAGGCCAGCCGCGAGCGCGCAGCCTTCTTCCAAGAGACGGTCTTGCCCCTACGTAAGCGCATATCCGCCGAGGCCGAGCTGCAATACAACTCGATGAACCTTGCGCTATTTGACCTGCTCTTCGCCAAGGTTGAAGAGTTGCAAGCCGAGGCCCGCGCCGTCCAAGCCCTGCGCGACTACTGGTTAGTCCGCGCCGAGCTCGATTCACTCTTAGCCGGCGCCCTCCCCTCCCGCCTCGCGCAAAGCGGCCCCTCTACCGCCGCCCCCACCGACTCCGGCGCCTCCCGAGCCAACGTCAACGTCGGCCACGTCCACTAAAGCCAAACCCTCACCGAGAACCGCCCAAACCCAGCCGCGCACCACGCGCCAAGGGTTGCACCGCCCGCCAAAGGCTGGCAGCATGCGCGCGCTTTCTTGGGTCGTCAGCACAGCCCACGGAGCACGTCACTCGAAGTAACGCCCTCGTAGCTCAGTGGACAGAGCAGCGGTTTCCTAAACCGAAGGTCACAAGTTCGATCCTTGTCGGGGGCGCTGAGATAGACCGGCTCAGACGCCGGTTGTTCGTGAGAGCTGGAACGTTTCGTGGCCACTTCGTTGGCGACAGCATCGAACCCGAGTGGCGAGGAGCACACGCTCCAACTAAAGTGCGGCGTAAAGGGGCACTAGAAGCGACCGGCCGGTCTGATTGTGACGATTGCGGGTCGAAACGAAAAGCCCATTGCTGTCGATGTGCCAATCGCGCTATCAGGACTGGCGAATCGGTGATTTTACTTACCGATTCACAGGAGCAACAACAAGTGACCATACGTAACATTTGGGGGGGGGGTAACCCTCTTCGCCGCAATTAGCCTCAGCGCGTGTGAGCCGACAGAGTCGGAAGAAGTGGACACCGCGCTGCAGCCGCTAGCGGTTCTTGAATACACCCAGGGCATATCTGACTTTGACAAGGTACCGGGAAAGTCGCCCAACGTGGCCTCCTCAAACGGGGAGTATCGGCCCAACGCGGTCGACTGGAAGAGCGACGTTGTCATCGGCTACGAGAAGGGCGTTGGCAACGCGCTTTGGGCCTGGAGCCACGACAATGGGAGTACTTGGACGAAGCCAGCAGCCAACACCTGGCCGTTGCCGACTAGCCGGCCGAGTGATGATCGCTCTGCGTTTCGAGCGTTTGAGGGCTCGCCTGTCCCGGTGAGTTTTCACCAAGTGCAAAGCCCTTCAATGCCGAAGAGCAGGCACTTCGTCATGGTGTCGATGGTGGGCACGGCCGACCACGGCCTCTCGCTGAACAACGGTACGCTCGCGACTGACATTGTCGGCCTCGTCTCGTCCGATGGCGGTGAGACCTTTTCCGCACCGGTCGTCTTGAACAACACCATCGGAGGTTCCGGCGACCCGGTTTACACGCACGGCGGCATCTCCTTTGTGACGGCCGCTCCAGAGATGGCGGACGGCTTCGCGACGGGCTACGTCGAGGTGTTCTGGCGTCAGGTTAAATTTCTGCGCAATCCCTGCAGTACATGCGCCACCACGGAGACGGAGTGGTTCAGCCGTAAGATCCTGATGAGACAAACGGGCGTGCCTGGGGTCTTTGATATAGAGACCTTCCCCTCGCAGAGCCGCGCGGATTATATTCCTAGCAACGTCGATGAAGTATCGGTGGCCTCAAACGGCAACCACCTTTATGTGGCTTATGCGTCTGTGCCCAATACAGGCTTTACCTGCCCCTCAACCGCTACCGCCAACGTTACGTGGCGCGTGCGCGACCTCTACTATTCGTATACCTACCCTTCCGCCGTTCCGGCTAACGACACCGCTTGGCGCCGCTGCGTTGGCGCCAGCAGTGTGAGTGGCGGCACGCCGCACAACCGCGCGGTTGGTCGGCCGGGCCTTGCGGTCAACCCGGTCACCGGCGAGCTCTTCGTCGCTGTTTCCAAGAAGTTTAGCTCGACCGATACGCACTCCAGGATCCAGGTGCGCCGGACCATGCCTACCTCTCACCCCTCGAGTTGGACCTGGGCCAATGCCTACAACTCGCCTCGCTTGGTGACGGGTTCGGCGATCCCGATTGCTAGGGACGCCTGGATGCCGGTGATCTCCGCTTTCCAATATCCGGGTGAGACAGATGGGTACGTTGGCCTCAACTTTGTCACTACGCAATACGACACCACCGGGAAAAATCGAGTGCGTCAGGTGGGGTGGACCTGGCGGGTCGGTGACCCAATACCCCCGGCGCAGCTCATTGATGCAGGCACCACGGGTGGGACGCCTGTGGAACAGAGCTTGGGCGCGTTCAATGGCCTGGTGGCACTCCCGCGCTTTGATGGTGGCTTCCTCAACGCCTGGGGAGATCAACGTGAAAATGAGACGCACGTTTGGTCGACCAGGATCTTGTGGTTTCCCTGAGCTATAGCCGTTGACCATTCGCTGAAGTTGGAGGGCCTCGTAATGTGGCATTGGAAGCTGAGAGTTCCGTTTGCAGGGCTGGCATTGGGCCTTCTAACGCTTGCTGCGTGTGGCGACGGTGATGCGGGCAGTGGCGGCAGCGCAGGAGCTGGAGCTCAAGCAGGCTCCGATGCGTTTCCACCGGCTTGCCCCGGCTTTGAGACGGAGCCGGGCGCTGGTTGCCCGGCTCCGTGCGAGCCATTGGTTTCAGGTGGTCCGGGAGGTCGCGCTTATTGCACGACGCCTTGCACTGATTGTCCGGCGGGGTTCATTTGTGGCTTTTCAGCTGGGCCCAAAGCTATGGACCAAAGCGAACGGGACGTCTGTCTACCGGGTGTTTGCGACCCAAGTGTTCCGACTAGCTGTCCCGATAATCTCTCCTGTGAGGAGTTCGGATTTTCCTATTGTTACCCCTCTCCCGGCATCGTCGGCACCCGCTGTGAAGTGTATGTGCCAGAAACTGGAGAAGCTTGCTCTGCAGAGTGCCCCTATCGGCTTGAGATTGAAGGGGCTGTGCTTTGCACTTCGGAGTGTGAGTTGGAGAATCACCCATGCGCAGCGGGTTACGAGTGCTTTGGTGATCTAGAGGGCAAAGACGCCTATCCGGGGTTGTGTAGTCCACCCTGTATTCTGGACTCTGATTGTCCCCTGGGAATTCGCTGCTCGACAACCACCTGCCCCTTCCCACCGTGCTTTGAGAGGGGAATATGCGACTATCTTTTCTCACTCTGATCCCTTGCGCACTTGTTGGTTGTGGTGGGATTGTGGTTTGGCCTAGTGACGATTCGCAGCCGAATGAAGGCGGCTCCGCTGCAACCGGCTCCACCGGGGTTAACAGCATGGGTATCTGGGACGAGGTAGCATGCCCAGGTTACTTCGACGCACTTCCTGGTGCGATTGAGGGGTTAGGCTGCCCAGCGGGGTGCCCAATCTGGTTGGATGAACCGGGGCCCGAGCCTGGTCTGGCCAATAAGGTCTATTGTGCAGCGGCTTGTGGGGCAGACAACAGCTGTCCGCTGGGCACAGAGTGCTTCGACGGGCTTTGTTTGTTTCGGTGCACGGGGGTCGTAACGTGCCGGCCCAATACCGCGTGCTTTGCCCACGTAGACTATTGCGCGCCTTTCGTAAATGGGTTGGTCCCGTGTGGGCCATACCTGACGGAGGGCAGCTGCGCGAATGGCTGTTACGCGTCGCTGGAACTCCCTGATGGGAGCAATTTCTGCACCATTGATTGTGCCGACGCCCTTCATGGGGATGGCGACTGCGTTGCCGGGGCAACGTGTGCTTGGAATGCTCCTCCCCTTCCAGATGGCCGAAAGCTTTGTTTGCCGATATGTGAGTCGGACGCGGATTGCATCGGTGGATTGACCTGTAAAGACGGGTCGTGCCAGTGGCCTGCAATAGCGCCCTAGGTTCTCCGCCTCGTCGGGTTATTTCACCTATGTACTTCGCAGGCACAGTGGTGAGCGGTGGCTTGCTCACCGCGCAAAGCAGGTAGTCCTCGGGAAACCCGGTAACACCGGGCTGGTGGCGCGCTAGTGAGCTGCACTAGGAGTGAGCCACGGCTCGTCTACCCAGCCGGCTCGCCCTCCACGCAGAGCTTCCACACCTTGGCCGCGAGGGCCCGCACGAAGGGCGACGCATCGTCGCGTACGTGAAGCTCAAGCCCCACGGCGAGTTCGAGACGCGACCAGCGCTTCTCGGCGCCGACGACGACGGGCGTCGCTGCACCCGTCGGTGCTGACGCGGCGGGTGCGTCCACCGCGATCCCCAGCGCCGTTGCCAGCCGACCCGGCGTGAGGTTGCGTTTGACGAGCGCCTCCAGGGCCTCCGGGGTCGCGTCCGCGAGTCGCTTCTTGATCGCGTCGAGCCCAAGCGATTCAAACGCGCGGAGCGTGCGCGCTGCCACGAGCCGCAGCAGATGCGCGCGCTCGTAACGTGTCCCCGGTCCGCGGACCTTCGGCGGTGGGATGACCCCACGCTCCATGTAGAAGCGCACCGTCCGAGTCGTCGTGCCAGCCAACGCCGCAAGGTCTTGGAGCGACAACCCAGGCTTGGGGCGCAGCTTCCTCAGCTCGCGGGCGCGCTTGATGCCTTCCTTTTGCCGCCGTTTCCACTCGACGTGGGTGATCCGGGCCATCTCGCCACTCTAGCGCTTAGGGAGGCGCAAAGAGCGCTTTTATTAACCAGCTAGCGGTGCGAAAGAACGGTCGGACCGTTCTTTCCTTACAGTACCGCGTCTCCCGAGAACACCGAACAGTTCTTTTTATCCATTGACTGAAATATTAAGCCTCACAATGCGCTTCATTTGGCCATCCTACGGCGTCTACAACGGCTCAATCGTTGCTAAGGCGCTGACAACTGGCTCAATAGAACCCTTGCACCGTACTCATCAAGCCATCTCATGGCTCGAAAGACCATGCGGAGGTACTCGTGGCACCCGGTGATGAAGGCGCTGGGCAGCGAGCCCTTCGGCGACCGACCGGCCAAGCAAGAGTCCGAGGAGACGCCGGCAAGCTTGCTGCACGCCGAAGACGCGCGGCGGCTTCATCCACCGTGAGAATCACGCTACTCGTTTGGAGAGCGCACGCGTTTCCTCGCCACGAGGACCTCAAAGCGCGTAGACGATCTTCGCGTACTCCTCGAGGCAGCCTTCGTTCCAGAACGAGTAGTCCCGGGGAAACTCGAGTTCTTCGGCGTCCTCGAGCACGTCGTAGGCTTCGTCGGAGAGCTTACCGCGAGCGAGGGCGAGGCCGAGGGCGGCCGCAGTCCGTTCGACGACGTCTTCGGCGCCGAGCGAGGTTGCGGTGTCGGCGCGCGATTTGGCGTGCTGAAGCCGCGCGGTCAATCCCTCCGCCAGAAGCAGGCTCGCACGGGTGCGGTGTGAGCTCTCGCGTCGTCGCTGGGCCGTGAGTGCCTCGAGGGTCGAAGCTCGTGGAAAGAGCGATGCGAGCTGGGCAGCGGATGCGCGGACCCGCTCCCCGGGATGGCCCAGCAGCGCCTCGAAGACCGCGGCGCCCGTCGCTACGAGGGCGGGAACGCGAACGAAGCTGTCCGCGCTATCGACGTCGCCATCACGCGTGGGCACGCCCTTTACGAGGTACTCCTTGCCTCGAAACGTGGCGAAGTCTCGGAGCAAGGTCAGCGCGGCCTCGACCGAGGCGGGCGCAGAGCCCGGGTCGCACGCGATCTCGAGAATGCGCGGGACCGCCGCTGCCGTGGCTGTGAACACGACGTGATCCTCGCGATGGACCAAGAGTGTCAGTAGGGTGACCTGGGCAGCCTCCGCCTTCATTCCATCTGCGAGCGCAGAGAGGTGCGTCGGGACCTCGCTCGCTGGGCCAACCCTGCACTCGAGCTCGGCCCACGCCGGTTGTTCAACCATTTGCATCTTCCTCACGGTTTCGTTGGTCTCGCTCTCACCGAGGTCAGTTCTTTGATCAGCGTTGCATGGCAGCGGGAGTCTGCCTCTACTGAGGCCCATGGGCTTCTTCGAGAACATGTTCGATCCGCGGCGGACCGATTTTGGGCAGATGACGGAACTCCGCAAGCACGAGGGCGAGCTGGAGATGCTCGACGACGACCTTCACGAACTGAAGGAGGCGGTGCGGGAGGGTCGCGAGGATGTGCTTCAGCACTGACCAAGCTGGAGGGTCGGGTGGAGCTGGTACGCAAGCGGTTGAACCGGGTGGAGTTGGTCACGGAAGCGCTGTTCATGCATCTCGAGAAGCAGGGGCAGATCGACCGGGAGGGGCTACGAGACATGATGGACCAGATCGACGCACGTGACGGCGAGACGGATGGGCGAGCTCGCAAGCGCGGGACGTGAGGGACGAGACGGCCGATGAAGCCGTGGAGGTTCCGGTGAGCAAGCTTGCGTTTACCGCGCGACGGCTGTCGCGCAATTGGCTGCTGCCCGCGGTGGGACTCGTAGTGCTGCTCGTGGGTGGCTACCTTGCTATCCCCTCGCGGCTTTTCCTCCCCGGCCAAGCTCTGTGGGGCATGATGGTTGGTCCCCCGATTGCCCTGTTCGGCCTTGTGCTGATGGCCGCATCGTTTTCTCGCAACAGCTACGCGCGCGCGCGGCGCGTTGCAGTCTCGGTTGACCCGGCGGGCCTCAGTATCGACCGAGAACGGCGGGTGCTCGCGAAAGACGTCGAGTACGCGCGGATAGTCTCCAAGCCGGGAAAATGGGGAGAGGTGGTGCTCGAGTTGGGCATCGCCGGCCGGCAGATCGCGTTGTGGATGTCGCGGAGCGACGCGCAGCATATTTCCAGCGTACTTGGGCTGTTGGCGGGGGACCGGAGGGCGCGATTTCGCCTTGCGCCGAACCTCGCTGCGCAGGTGCTGCTCGGTGTGTTCGGCGGCGCTGGGTGGTTCGCGCTGGCTTGGAAAATGACTGGTGAGAGCTATCTGGAGCTGGCCGTTCTTGCCGCCCTGTTGCTCGGTTGGATTGTCGGCTTGCTTTCGGAAGAGCTAACCGTGGCTGCAGATGGCTTTACCAAACGATGGCTGTTCACGAGCTACGTCTCGTTTGCGAAGGTCAGGTCGATCACGGCTACACCACTAGCGAACGGCGAGGTCGAGACGCAGGTCGTCTTGCATTCTGGCGCCGTGTTTACCCTTCGTGCGCGAGAGCACGCGGATCATGCGGACGAACAAGGCGCCGAGAGTCAGGCGCTGAACGCGAACTTGCGCACAGCCTTCGAGCGCTACCAGCGTGGCGGGAACGCCCAGGACCTGGTCTCGCTGCTTTCACGGGGTGCGCGCGACGACGTTCGTTGGGCCCAAGACATACTTTCGCTGCCCGGCACCGCGAGCTACCGAGCCATGTCAGTGGAGCCGGAGACGCTGCTCATGGTGGTCGGGGATCCCAGCGTTGCGCCGGAATGTCGGATCGCCGCTGGCGCAGCGCTGGTGAAGTCCGACCCCAGCCAGCGTGAGCGCTTGCGAATCTTGTCTCAGGGGTGCGCACAAGAGCGAGTGCGGTTAGCGCTCGCGGAGGTCAGCGAGGCTGAGGACGAGGAGCAGTTGCGCGAGAGCCTTCAGCGCTTCTCGCGCTCGTGAAGCGCCGACAGAAACGCTCCCCTGATGCTTTGAATTCTGCCTAGAACAATCGTCTCTGCCTAGCCTGGATCTTGGCTTTCTTCCGTTCACATTGCTCGCCTTCGCGCCCGCGGGGGGCGCGTGCAGGAGGAGCGCAATGAGTGAGATGAGTGTTCTCTTCGGTAGGCCGTCACGGGGTCCGAGCTTCGATGATGGCTATGAGCTCGAGGTGCTCGCGGCGGAGGAGCTCGACGTCGAGTCGTATGCGATTCACCTAGATGGAATCGTCAATGGCGACGCCGAGCGGTCGCTCACGTCTCTGCCGCGCCCTGCCGGCCGGACGTGGGTCTACCGCGGCTGGATGCTGGACGAGGCCGAGTACACGCTGCTTTACGACGCAATCATCGACCGGGGAGAGCAGCTGCATGTCGACCCGGAGAGCTTCGCGCTCACGAGCCTAATGCCCAATTACCTACCTATCCTCGGCGACCGTACTCCTCAATCGGTGTGGACGGAGAGCGAGAGCGTCAAGGAAGCTTGGGAGGTCGCACAGAGCCTGGGCTCACCGCCCTGGGTGGTAAAGGACCACGTGAAGAGCGCGAAGGAGCACTGGCACCGCGCGTGCTTTGTGCCTTCGTCCGCCGGCTTCGAGGACTTTCGCGACGTGTGTGAAGAGCTGCTCGCGATTCGTGGGGACCGCTTCGAACGAGGCTTCGTGATTCGGCGCTTCGTGGAGCTCGCGCACCTCCGCGGCTTTACCCCGGACGGGCGGCGCGTACCCGACGAGCATCGCTTGGTGTTCTGGAACGGAGAGTTGGTCGCGCACGCGCCCATCTACGACGTAGATGCCTCGTTCGATGACGCGCGCGCCTTCGAATGGCTCGGCGATGAAGTCGACTCACCGTTCTTCGTCGCCGACGTCGCGCGCCTCGCGGCGGGTGGCTTTACGGTGATTGAGCTGAACGACGGCGGCTCGGCGATCCTGCCGGAGCGGCTCGATCCACGGGAGCTTTACCGCGCTATCGCGGAGTGACGCGGAACGGCATGAGGCTGAGCGCGGGGCTGCTACACGTCAGATGCACGCAAGTCAGCGCTAGGACTGCGCGCTAGGACTGAGCGCCACCTCGCGTGCGAGCCAAGTACGACAAGACTAAGGCGAAGGCTCCGCAACATGCCGTAACTTTTGTGTTACGCTCCTCACATGGCCAGCACCAAAACTGGATTTGACAAGTGGGTGGCGAAGAAGCTCAAGAGCCCGAGCTTCGCCAAGGCACACCAAGAAGCCCGCAAGCACGTCAAGGCGGTGGATGCCCTCGTCCAGTCGCTGGACGCCGTGCGTGAACGCTCAGGTATCTCAAAGGCCGAACTGGCCCGCAGGATCGATGCGAAGCCGGAGATCGTGCGACGGCTCTTCACGAAGGCCGGGGCGAACCCGACACTCGCAACGGTCGTCGAAGTCGCGGCGGCGCTAGGACTTGAGCTGAAGCTCGTGCCGGTCGCGCCGAAGAACGAGGCGGCCAAGTCCAAGCCCCGCCGACTCAGGGCAGAGGCTCAAGCCGTCGCCTGATCAGAACAAGACGCTTCTTGGGGTTCGGGAACGGTACTCATCGCCAAGCTTCTTGACGGCGGCGTAGTCCGCCTTCGAGAGCGTCGTCTTGAACGGCTTGGACCGACCGTCGATGGCCACGATACTGGGAGCACCCAACCCGAGCTTCTCACCATCCCGTTCAAGGACGCAGAACAACCGGAAGTGCTCACGCTTTGGGCCATCCACTCGAACCTCGTAGAACCCAGCCATCTGGTCGTGCATCGCCTCCCACTTGCCGCCACCGCTGAACGCGGGAGGTGGGGCGTCAGCGACGGCTTGAAGCACCGCCACGATCATCGCCGAGACCTTTTCCGGACACGCTTCCAGAAACGTTTGGGCTGGCACGGTCTGCTCGGGATCGTCGTCAATGTGCCGCTGAAAAAACTGCACGCGCCAGACCGTCGCGGGCGGAACGGCGGCGTTCTTCTTGGGCTTGGGCGACCCGCCACCCGAGATCTTCTTCATGTATCCACCTTGCCCCGCGCCGCTAACAACAGACCACACCCAGCACTCAGGCAATTTAACACACTATCTAAGCACACAATCCTATGAACACATCAATCCAATAATATTATTATTTAGCACACCCTCGAGAGACTTTACCGACGCGAGGGATGGCGGAGTTTGATCCGCGCGGCGTTCCCGATGGCTCACCTGTTCGGGAAAGAACCTCACTGACGAAATGCTGGCGTTGGGCATTCGCGTACTCACCAGGCCTTGGGCGGTCCATACCCGACTCGGGGAACGCGTCATAGACAAAGCAGTTGAGAAGGTTAGCCGAGGGAAACGGCCTGCGTCCTAGTACTGGCAACTACGAAGCCGTCGCTCGACTTCCTCGGTCGCGATCTGGAACGTGGGACGACAGCCCTCCAAGCTCGTCCTCACCAGTGCAGCATCGCGCGGCTCTTTGGAGCTGGCGGAAAGCACGAGGGCACCGATGAGCAGCCGCTCGGCCACGAGTGGGGTGCGCGACCCGGCCCGTTGCCGAAGCGCGGTGCGAGCCCAAGCGGCCGCTTCGGCGCAGCGCCCTACAAGGTCTGCGGCGAGAATGAGCGCCTCGGAGGCGAACCGATTCATGTTCGCGAGACCGTCGGTGAACGGATTGCGCTCAAGAGAATCGCCGAGGACGGCTCCGAGCCACTCTCGACGGGGTCGCACCAACTCGTAGGCACCTGTCAGCCAGTCCTCCACGATCGCAACACGCTTTGCCACCGTCATGGCCAGCACCGCTTCTACGAGCTCCGTGCGGATGTCCGGCTCCAGCAGGGCCTGTCGACACCAAACCCACAGCGGACGCAAGCTTCCGCGAAGTGTGAGCGTTTCATCGAGGCCCCCAAGCTCATATCCGAGCAAGCGTTTGGTCCACGCAACTTCCTCATAAAGGCCGGCGCCGATCAACATTGGGCCAAAGGGCAGCTCCTCCTCGCCGGACGACAACCAGATGAGGAAGTGGAGGAGTCGACGGTGCGGCTCAGCGAGCTCGCCGAACCACCAAGGGTGTTGTGGCCCGTGCAACCCGTCGACGAACAGCTCCGTCAAGAGTCGTTGTGCCACGATCTCGCTATCCTGCAGGCGGCTTTGGTGATGGTCGGTGTAGGGGCGCTCAAGGCAGTCCCACAGCCCGAGTTGGGGCATGAAGGTGATCCGCGATACTCGAGCGAAGTGCGCCAGATCCCCGTCTGCGAATGGAAAGAAGCCGACGATTGGTAAGAGTTCATCGCCCAAGCGTTCGAGCACTTGTCCCGCTTCCTGCGGGGCGTCCCGCCCAAGCATCTGCTGCAACGCGAGTGCTGAAGACGCCTGGATCAACTTGCACTCGTGTGTGAGCAACTCACAGAGTCCGGCACGTGCGGACTGGTCATTCAAGAAGCGTGAAACGTACCCTAAGGCGATGAGCTGAGATGCACGGGCCAGCCGGTTGCCTTCAACGAGCAGAGCACTGCGCAGCGCGACGAGCGAGGTTTCCGTCGCAGCATGACAATGAGCCAACAAGTAGGCGGCCGCAGTACGCACCCGGGCGTCTGAGGCCGCCAGCAATCGCTGATAAGAGGGAACCCCGGAGACCACGAGGTCATGCAACCCCGACCTTCCCTCGCCCTCCCGCCCAACCAAGTTCCGAGTTGGATACTCCACTGCGATTTCGCAGAGCAGACACAACAAGTCCGCCGCGACCTCAAGCAAGGGAAACTCGCTTAGCTGCACCAAGAACGGCACCACGCTGGCTGTGGCCGGGCAGACAAGCCCTTGATGCAGCACGCAAGCCCGCAGCGTCTCGAGGCCCCAACTTCGATCCTCGGGATCCCGCGAACTGAGCGCGTCGATCAGGTCAGGGATCGCTGGCTGCACGCCGTAAGCGTGGGGCGTGCTCTCCCAGTCGACCTCGCGTAGGCCGCGGAGCTGCACCCGAGGCGGTTGCCGCGTGGGCCGCTGCGCCGAAAATGGATCGAGGTTCTCGTGATCCTCGATCGCGGGTCCCAGATGCATCCTCCCGCCAGGCATGCGGGCCCCAAAGGGGAGACGGAGGCTGGCTTTCACGGACTGCGCAAGGTCCGAAACTGCCCGTTTCCCCAGGAGCCGACGCAACACGGGGCGGGAATCGCGTCGAGCGCCTCGGCCACCTCCACTTCCACGCGCCTCGTGGGATGGATTCGGAACACCACGCCAAGCGCGAAGACCGCCCGCATGGTGGGGTCAGCCTTGCGCGCGTTGGGAGGCAACGGCACGACGTCTAGGTCTTCTTTGTAGCCCTCGCCGCGGAGGAGCGCGACGCTCGCGTCCAGCCTCACATAAGCAAGCTCGAGCCCAGCTTTGACCATCGGGTCTTTGGCCTTGCGCCGCGCAAGCGCGAGCGCGGGAAGCGTGGACGCGGATGGTTCGAGCACAAAGGCAAGACAGTAAGCCGCCGCCAATACGACTTCGGCGTCCTTGGACGAAAGACAATCCACGAGCGCCGGCCAAGCGTCTCGGAGGATCGGGTAGGCGTCCGTTCCGACCATGTCGGCTCCACGTCGCTCGTAGCTCGCAACATCGCCAAGCGCGAGGCGCGCCAAGCGAGCAAGGTCCGAGCCTTCGACAGCTGGAAGTCGAGACGTGATTTCGTGGGCGAGACCCCACTCAGGTCCGGGCGACGTTGATATCAACATTGGCTCTGGCTCTACGTCGACGGGTCCGTCTCCAGCGTCTAGGGAGATTCGAAGCCGACAGCGCTCGACCGGACCTCCGCTCTGAGCCAGCGGGGCCGTGTTTCTGGGCCACGCGAGAAGACGATCTCACGCATCGCGCCGCAGGAACGGCAGCACCGCATTAACGAGCCGCTCGGGTGTATCTACGTGGGCGAAGTGGCTGGTGTCTGCGAGTTTGACGAAGGTGCTGTCGGGGCACAGGGCCTTGAGTCGATCGCCGATCGCCGGTGGGACCATCGGGTCTTTATCGGCATAAACCAACAGCAACGGGACGGGGAAGGCCTGTGCGCGGTCGCGCCGCTCTTGCAGCTGCTGCTCGAATAACCGCATATCGCCGGCGCCGAGCGCCTCACGCAAATAGCGGACGAGGCAGACGGCGCACGCCGGGTCGGCCAAGACCGAGCCGTATTCCTCCGCCTCTTCCAGCGACTTCAGGGATTCATCGTAATAGTGCACGTTCTTATGAACGAACCGTTTGGGCGATAGGCCGAACGCGCGCGCGAGGACGGCTTCAATGCCCGGCAGCGACAAGGCGATGGACAGCGCCTTCATGCGAGCATCCGCCAGCCCCGGGGAATGCAGGTTAACTAAGCGACCAAACAGCGTTTCATCCTGCAAAGCGGCGTGCATACATAAGTAGCCGCCCATTGAATTGCCAAGCGCGGCACACCCTCGAATCGCGAGGGCATCCACAAGCGTTGAAAGCAAGTTAGCAAACGCCCTTGGGGTGTGTTCACGCTGTGGAACCCGCTCGCTCCGCCCGGCGCCGGGCAAGTCAGGGACGATCAGTCGAAAGTGAGCGCCCAAGAGCTCAAGCACATAACGGAAGGAGTACGACGAGGTCATCAAGCCGTGCACCAACAAGAGCGGCGGCCCTTTGCCGGCAAAGCGCACGTGCAGCCGAACGTTACCGAAGGCTGAGGTTTCGAGCTGAAGCTCGCGTACCTCCATATCGAAGTAGGAATGCGCCCGGCGCGGCTCGAGCGGCAGCTCGGCGAAGCTCCCCTGCGTGAACGGCTTCATCGTAGCGTTGTACCTCCAACCGTCAGGCCGCCCAAGTTGCACGTGGGGCGTCAGCTACGCAGGAGCTGTGCGTCGCTCGAAGGACATCCTTCCGCCAAAGGCGGATGCAGCAACACATTCCTGCGTAGCTCAATGGCAGAGCACCCGGCTGTTAACCGGATTGTTGGAGGTTCGAGTCCTCCCGCAGGAGCCCATAACTGGCCCCGGGGCGGTTGAGTGAGCCCGGAAGAACGCACAAGCGATTGCTCGGACGTTGCGTCCCGGCTCCGTCAGCATCACGGCGATGGTCTCTCGTTCGTAGAGCCTGCCAATGCGACATCGAGCACCGCATCGGCAGCGGAGCGCACGCCGCCGTAGGCTTCGAGCGCACGCGCGAGGTCTCGGGCGCGCTCCACGACGCGCGGCGCCGCGAGACTCTCGACTGCAGACCGCACCGCGTCGACCGAGAGATCCGCGACGCTCATCCGCGCGCCCACGCCGAGCCTCTCGACGCGGTGCGCGTTGGCCCGTTGATCGCCTCCGAATGGGACGACCACCATCGGGCGGCCTGCGGCGAGAGACTCCTGCACGGTGTTGTTGCCGCCGTGCGTGATGACGGTGTCGACGCGTTCGAGCAGCGGCACCTGCGGCACGCGTTGGAAGAGCTGCACCGAGGGCGCTCGGAGGTCTGCGAGCGCCTCGAGGCTCGCGCCGGCGCTGACGACGACGTAGGCGCCCGTCGCGGCGGCACCCGCGATCAGCGCCCGGAACACGGCGGGCTGATCGTTGAAGACGGTGCCGAGCGACACGTAGACGATCCGTCGATCGCGAGGCAGCGCGTCGAGCACCGCGCGCCCCGCGTCGTCGAGCGCCGCGCGCTTTGAAAGGCACGGTCCCGTCATAAGGACCTTCCCTTCAAGTGGGCGCAGCCCCGGCTCCAGCTCAGGCGCTGTCGCGAGGAGGTTCAAGTCGCGCGAAATCGGGCGCAGCAAAAGGCCGTCCCCGGGCGGTTCAAGCCCGAGTCTCCTCGCGGCGTTGGCGATGCGCGCATCGAAGTCGGTGCACATTTGCGCGAGCCGCGCCTCGGCCTCGCGCCACCCGTCGCTCCCGCGCGCGGTCTCGGGTAGGAGGGTTCCGAAAGGCGGCGCCCCATCGGTGGGAAACGGCAGGGCCGAGTGATAGAGCGCGATGAACGGTCTCTGAGCGAGGCGCGCCCCGAGCAACGCCGCGGGCATCAGGTAGTCGCCGACGACGACAGACGCGCCGGTCCGCCGGACGTGAGCCGCGATCTGCCGAGCCTGCGCATCTACACCGCTCGTGAAGAGCGCGAGTGCGATCTCGAGCTCGGCCTGGCCCGTCGCCCGAGGCAACCGCGCTGCGTGCCAGAGCGACGCCGGCGAAGCGGTCAGTTCGAGCACCTCGGCCCCCTCGGCGGCGATGTCGCCCGGGAGGCGCGACGCGGCCCGCACCGGCTCGGGCCAAAGCGACGCAAAGGGCACCCGCGCGTGCACGATGGCAAAGCTCGTCGCGTGCCCGCGCGCGCGAACTTCGGCGCCGATCGCGCGGAGCGCACTGGTATGCCCCACCGTCGGGTGCGCGGCGAGCACGACGGTCGTGGCGCGGCTCATCGTAGCCTCCGTGCGCGCTCGCGTGCGGGCTTGGCTTCGGCGCGGAGGCCCGAGAGAAAGAGTGTTACGAGGGCGTCCGCGTGGGCGTCGACAAGGCTCGCCGGGTCGACGCCATAGAGGCGCTCGACGAGCGGCGCACAGGCGAAGAAGCCGGCGGCCGCGAAGACGAAGGCCTGCGTCACGTGCACCTCTGGCAACGGCCGGAGCCCGCCCTCCGCAACGCCCATCGCAAGGACAGCGTCGACGGTTCGGTGCAGTGGCGCGAGGTGATGGTCGAGCAGCCACTGCAGGCGGGGCCCCTCCCTCCTCGTCTCAGTGACGATGACCGCTGCCACTACGGGGTGCTGAGCCGAGAAGAGCACGAAGCGCCGCATCAGCAACTCGAGCCGCCCCGCCGCAGCCAGACCCTTCAGCTCCGCCGAGGCGTGCTCAAATGCCGCTTCGAGCGGAGCGAAGGCGTCCGTGACCGCTGCGCGCCAGAGGTCTTCGCGAGAGCGGAAGTGGTAATGAAGGAGCGGCTGGCTCACCCCGGCCCTTTTGGCGAGCGCGGCCAGCGCCTGTGCGTCGAAGGAGTTGGTGCGCAGCGCCTCCTGCGCCTCGCGCACGAGCGCTGCCCTGGCATCGCCTCTCGTCGGGTGCTGCGCGATCACCGCTTTCATGATGCTGATAGATATATCAGGAATACTGATACTGGCAATAACACGGGGTTCGCGACGAGCCGTTCTGTCCCCTTACGCCCGACGCTGGAACTTGAAGACGACACGCGCTGTGCTCGTGGGGCTCGCGATCGTGCTCGACGTCGGTGGCTTCTTGCCCATGGTCGAATGCTCGCCATTCGATGGGTCAACCATCGCCGGGCGATTGCGAGCGGCTATCCCGATGTTCCACCTTAGATGCTGCTTGAGCTCGCAGCTGTCACTGAGGAACGCATCTTGGGCCCGGGCGAGGCGGCGTTCTCGGCGGGGACGCGCCGAGCTCGCGGAGCTCGTGCTCGGCTAGTTACCCGCTACCCGCGGTAGCCCTGGGGGACGCAGGTGGTCCGGTGCTTCGCAAGGCAGGCGTCGTGGAGCGTCGCTTTGCAGTGGGCGCAGCGTGTCCCGTCGCTGGCGATCACGATCCGCTCGCTGCAGGCGGTGCACGTCTGACCCACGAGCTGCTCCTCCTCGGGCGAGTCTGGTTGCGAGTTGGCCTTGCCCAGCCAGGCCTTGGCGCCCAGGAGAAGCGCCAGCGTTGCTACTCCCGCGAGCGCAAACGAACTCAGGCGAGCCCGTGTATCGGACGCGGCGATGCGGTCGGCTTCCCGAAAGGAGATGGCTCCGTCGCGATACAAGGCGTTGCCGGTCGCATGGGACGGAGCGTCGAAAACGGTTTGACGGAAGACGTTGAGCAATACGAGCTGGAGCCCAGCGGCCGCGAGCGCCCAACGGATCGGCGAAGCGCTGCCCGAGCGCCGCCAAGAGCGAAGCCGATGAAGCCCAGCACGATCACGGACGACAAGCCAACGATGGCGATCACCGGCGGATCTTGTCATGGCGACCCTCGTTTCAGGACGGAAAGCTCGCGAGGGCAAATTCACCGACCGCAGCGCGTGACCGAACAGAGGGACCGCGAGCGCGAGCTACGCCGCCACCATCTAATCGGAATCTAATGGCATTGGACGACGGCCTCGACCGTACGCTGTTCAGTTCAACCCGCGCCGCGGCACGCGCCAGGAGTACGGCCCATGTCCAAGTTCTTCGCTCTGTTGTCGATCGGTCTGGTTGCGTGCACGGTGGAAATGCCGGGCGAAGAACCTGGCGCTGAGGAAGAGGTCGACGTGGCGCAGCAGGCGACCCTCTTCGGCTTCCGCCGCGTCATCAACTGCACCGAACGCGATTGGCGGCAGTACGTTGGGTACGGCTGTTTCTGCGGCATGGGCAATTCGGGTGCTGACCATCGACCGGTGGATGCCACCGACACGTGCTGCAAAACTCACGACGAGTGCTACGACACGGGCATCGCAGGCTGCGACTGCGCGGCTCTCGCCGGCGCCTCTGCCTACGAAAGCACCTGCACCGACAGGGTGCCGAGCTGCGCTCCCAATCAGGGCGCCTGCGCGGCAGCCTGCTGCGCGTGCGACGTTGCCGCCGCCAAGTGTTTCAAGGCCGAAGCAGAAAGCTTCCAACCCGATTGCTACGGCGGCCGGGACTGGAAAATACAGTGCGGTACCGACAAGGTCGGCTGCTGCAAAGACAAGGACTGCGACTACGGCGATGGGCTCACGGGCAAGTGCACCGACGGCGTGTGCGTTCCCGATACGGTATGCGCTACCGCTGATGGTGCCGGTGGATGTGGAGGAGACGCGGGGGGCGGATACGACGCGGGGGGCGGATACGACGCTGGCGCGGGCGCGGCAGGAGGCGGAGGTGCTGCAGGCGGCGGTGCTGGAGCAGCGGGCGCCTGGATCGACGCAAGTGCCTCCGCTAGTCGCTCCTTCTAGACGGAACGTCGCGTGCGCTACGGACCTCTTTCGCACTCGCGAAGGAGGCTCCGGCTGAACGTGCTGGAACTTGAGCAGCATGCAGCTGTCCGGGCCTTCTGTGCAAACTGCGATGCGAACGTGGAGCCTTGCGGCCCGGTGCTGAAGCCTGCGGATGGCGCCGGCGTGGTCGAGATTGGCGCCGGCTATGAAACCACCTGCACGAGACGGAACGATGGGGCGGTGTACTGCTGGGGTCGCGGCCTACGCGACGCCCAACAGATCGCGCTCTCCGATCGCGATGGGTGCGCCATCGTAGGGCCCCAAGAAGTGCGCTGCTTCGGCAACGACGATTGGGGTCAGCTCGGAGATCCGTTCGACAAGAAGGAGGTGCCCTACGCTGTCGCGCGCTGGTGATCGAACGGACTCGCTCATGGCGCCCGTACGGGTTCGCTTCGTAGGCTGTAGGCGTCGAAGACCCCTTTGTCATTGGCGAGAAACTGCCCATTGGCCGAGCACGCGAGCGATCCCGAAAAGGTCGCCTTGCTTCGGAGCCCATGCCACGAGTCTTCGTGGTCTCGCTTGTAGTACCAATCGTCGCCGCAGCGCAGGCGAAGTTGCGCGGGCGAAGGAGATCGCAAAGCGTCTGGAGGTCGCTGCGTCTCCAGACGATCAGCGCGCCATCGCGGAGGTGCTTGCCTTGGCAGACCTGCCCACGTCGCCGGCTGATCTCGTTCGCGAAGGACGAGCGGGCGCGGCCGAGGCAGCCAAGCTCGCCTTGACCGATCCGCCGGCAGCAGCGCGCGCGTATGGCCGTGCGCGGCATCTCTTCGAGCTCGCAACCGGCTTCAGGAGCCGACGCGTCGCGATCGATTCCCCAGCTCCCATTGGCTTTAGCGGGCCACTGCCACTTTGGAACGTAGCCCTTCGTGAGCCGTCGAGCAGAAAGTCCTCGGAATCGCGATTCATGCTTGTGACCGACCGAGCCGAGAGCGGGGCGCTGGTCCCCTCGGCTGCGCTCGACCTCGGCCGCGACGAAGTCACGACGGTGACTCCGTGGCCAGGAACGCAGAGCGGCGCCCTGCTCGCATCGCCCGCCGCTAACGCCTTATGGCGTGAGCCGTGGCTCGCGCCTGTAAACGTGCCAGCCGGCCCGGCCGTTTTCGCCGAAGGCGGATGCAACAACAAGAATGACTCGTGCCCTCTTCGGTTAGAGCGGCCGAAGGCCCGATTAGGCCATCGACTTGGCACGAGTCATTTCGATTCGAGCAGCTCTAGGCTTGTGGTCCGCGAGGAAGGCGGGCTCGGTGTGTTCGCTACAAAAAGACGGCGCGCGCGTCTTCGCGCTCCCTGCTGCACGAGCGCTCGGCAACGGCGCATGGTTTGGAACGACGCTCTATGCGGAGACGGGTGCGTCTTCAGAAGGTGCGCTCGTCGTCGACATTGCAAAGGGTGTGGTCCTGATCGATGAGGCAGAGGCGATCGGCGCCGCGGTGTCTCCTTCCGGCAAACACGCAGCGTGGCTCCGGGTCGCGACGAAGCCAGCGAGCGACCCGCGCCTGGAATTGGTGGTGACCGAGCTGTCGAGGCCCTCGAAGCCGCCGCTCATCGTCGATGTGGGGTACGCGCCCATCGGCAGCTTTCCTTCGGCCGTGTTCGATACGGATCGCGGGGTCGCAGTGGTCCGAGCCGCGCCGTCTGCAATGATGCATGAGGGCGACACCATCCTTACCTCCTACGTCTCCCTCGCTTCGCGCCGCGCAGGCGAGGCTCCCAAAGAGTTCGAATGGCCCGACCGCTCGCTCGTGTTCGCTCGACTGGCGAAGCTCACCGAGCCGAGTCTCACCTCTCCTCGGGTCGCAATCGCGCATTGGGCTCACTCGCAGACCTTCGATGAAGATCGCGCGAGCGCGCGTGCTGTCGTCGTCACCAGCGTGCCGCTCGATTGGGGATTCCCGTCCCACGCCGAGAATCCCAGTCTCGTGTTCGTCGACGTGGCCGCCAAGAAGGTTCTACGAGACGTCCGGCTTCCCGCGGCCGACCTCACCATCGTCGATGTGTCGCTGGCGCCAGGCGGGCGCAGCGCTGTCGTCTTCCCAAGGGATGGGGCGGGCTTGCTCGTGAATGCCGACACAGGAGAGGTTGCATCGGGTAACTTCGACGGAGCGTGGTCCGCCGACGGGGAACAGCGGATCACGGCGTCTGGACTGTGGGCGCTGCACGCAAAGGGAGCCGCTGCGCTGGTGCATACGCCACTCCCGGTCGCCGCCGACAAGGAGGCAA
>CAITIQ010000364.1 GCA_903892415.1 uncultured delta proteobacterium
ACGACGAAGACGACGAAGACGACGAAGAAACTTAACCGAGCAGGCAACTCAAGGCTTTGGTGGGTGAAGAGGGGTCATGAAGTCCTCTCGCCATGTGTGGCCTCTCCTCGTCGTTTGCTGCGCACCCGAGTTCCCGCGGTCAGTCGGCACTGAAGACCCAGTTGAGGAACTCCGGCTTGTGGTTGACCCAGTTGAGCAGGGCGCCGAAGTTGTTCGCCTGTATCTGGAAGGTCCGGCCGCGCGGGACGTTTCGCCGTCAGACGTCGCGCTCTTTGAAGGTGAGGTGTCGGACGCTCAACTTCAGAAGTGGGCCGAAGGTGCGGCGACCTCCACGCTTCTCGACCGGCAAATCCCCGCCACCGTCTTTTACTCGGGAGCCGAGAAGGTGGTCGTGGTCCCGCACGTGCCTCTCCGGCTTGCGACCCTTCACACGCTGGCTGTGGAACAAGGCAGTTCGTTTACCTTCTGGACGTCCGAGGATGCGGCGCCTTTCCTGAAAAGAGTCTGGCCGCCAAGCAACCTGACGGTGAGCGATCCTTGGGCGCTCTACTGCGGTTCGCAGTCGGTTGAGCTTGGGCCCACGCCTCATTCGCTGGAGCCTGAAGGCCCGCTGGGTGTCTTTGCCGCTGGGTCACCAGGAGGACTGCCCATTCCTTGCGTGTACTTTGCGGCCGAAGATCCCTCGGTCGAAGGCAGGTTCCATCCTCCGCGAGCGGTCGGCGCGTGGTCGCTGGACCCGACGCCGCTCGACTTTCGGTCTGGCGTGGCCGCTGTGCAGGCGCTGGCGTGCGAAGCTGAGGAGCTTGCGTTTGGACCTGGATGCGCCCGGGTCGAAGACGACCGCATGCACGTTCGGACGCCAGAGCTGCCAATGGTCTGGCTCATGGGGGCTCACGGCTCGACCTGGATTGCAACAAGCGAAGGTTTCTCGTCGTTCGCGATTCGAGGGCTGGAGCCGGCAAGCCAGCTCTCCATGTCACTGGAATTTGCCACGGCGACTGGTCGAGCTACGTCGAACTACAAGCTTCAGACAAGTTCGCCACAGGCTCACGTGCACCTGAGTGAGGTCATGGCCAATCCTGATGGACCAGAACCAGCTCAAGAGTGGATCGAACTCTGGAATGACGGAGTCGCTCCAGGGGAACTGGGGTTGCTAACGTTGGCGGACAGCTCCGGAAGCGTGCAACTACCGTCCGCCACAATCGCTCCCGGCCAGAGAGCTCTGCTCGTTCGGGAGGACTTCGACTCTACCGCACTGCCTGCCGAGCTCGATCAGGCGGCCATTCTCCGTGTCCCGTCGTTGGGCGGAAACGGCTTGAGCAACGAGGGGGAACTCTTGACGCTGCTCGACGAGTTCGGGCTTGTTGTTACCTCTTTCCCGAAGGAGCCCAAGCCAAAAGCTGGTGAATCTGTGAGTCTGACCCAAGGCGTGATGGGGGAGCCACTATGGGTGCGCAGTCCGCCGACGCCCTTGGCTGAGAACACCGCACTGTGAGAAAGCACGGATCGAACGTCATGAGCTCAGCTTTTTTGCGGTAAGCTCGCTCAGTGACGAAAGCCATAAATCTTACCCGGTCAAAACAGTCCGCCTTGTCGCAAAGGCAGAACCGCCACCCGGCGACGGCGTTATTGGTTCTCCCGTTCGCCATATTCCTCGCCTCGGCCGCGTCGGGATGTGGCGTGTCGATTGGCAGCTACTGCGAGGAAGCAAGAAATTGTGAAGGTGGCAACGACCTCGATGAGGACGCTTGCAACATCAGTTTCGACGCCGAATCAGAGCTCGCCGACTTGAAAAATTGTGGCGCGGAGTTCGACGCGTACTTCGATTGCCTGGCCGAGCAGTCCCGTTGCAACGAGGACCGATACAGGCCGGATCAAGGCAACTGTCAGGTCGAAATCCAACAGTTTGACGACTGTGCGAAGGAGGGTAACTGATGAAGCACTTGAAGCTGCTTGCCACGCTGTTCCTGCTTACAGGCTGTGGAGACATCGTCGGCGATCGGATCGATTCGATCTGCGCTTGTGAGGGCTGCAGCGACCGCCGGCTGGAGGAACAGGAAATCCTGGTCAACGCCGAGTTTGACGTCGCTGAAACGTACGACTGCGTTGAGATCTTGGAGCCCTATTGGGAATGCCAACTCGACCGACACGAGTGCAAAGACAACGAGTACAAAGACGATAACGACGAGTGCGGCGATCAGTTCGATGAGTACAATCAGTGCCTGACCGCCAAGTCGAGCCGAGAGCCGGGGCCGTACTGAGCTGAGTGCCTCAAACGAGCGTCAAGAGCGCGCGGTCTGCTGAGGACACGTGGACTTGAACGTCGCTGTCGAGCAAGGGGCTCAACTTCCGCTTGAACTCCGGAAGGAAGCCCCGCTCGCTGCAGTCGTGTTCCAGCAGTAGGATGGCGTGGCCAGCCGCCGTCCAAGCGAGGATGTCGTGATGCCGGAGCTCCCCTGTCACTAGCAGTGAACGTGGCGGCCTTCGCCCGATCCATCGCTCCAAGACACTGCCGCCAGCGCCTGCGGTGACTGCAACTGAATGCACAGGCGCCCCGGGGTCTTGATCAGCCAACCGCAAGTACGGGGCGCAGGTGGTGGTCGCGTATGACCTGAGTAGTTCGGCGACAGCCGTGGGGATATCGAGCTGATTGACTCGTCCTGCGCCGCAGCTCGGAGTCGACGGATTTGGGACAATGGCGCTGAGCTGGCCGCTTCCTGCCACGAGCGCGAGCCAGTCGTTCAAGCCACCGCTGCAGGCATCGAGCGCTGTGTGCGGTGAGTACAGCGCGATTCCGGCCTCGATGAGCGACAGCACCGCGTTCTCCATGGCTACGTCCCTTCGAAGCCTGGTGAACCCTTTGAAGATGGGTGGGTGGTAGGCGACCACAAGATCCGTACCCTGGGAGGTCGCTTCCGCTACGACCGACGTCGTTAGGTCAACCGTCAGAAGGAGGTGGTTCACTGGCCTGTCTTTGCGGCCAGGAAGCAACAGCCCGACGTTGTCCCAGGCCTCGGCAAGGTTCAACGGCGCAGCTGTGTTGAGGGCGTCGACGACCTTATCAAGGGGTTCCGGCATCGGGGTTCTCCGCTGGGGCAGCTGGCTCGGTTGTGGCTGTTGGTTTTGCTGTGCTCGTTGGGCGAATCGGCCTGGGTAGCGGCGTCCGCGGCTTGGTGGTTACTGATGCCGTTGGCGTCGAGCCAACGGCCTTCGCGCTTTCGGTTGAACTCGTGATAGCCGGCTGAGCCTTACCCGAATGCAACAAGGCTCGAACGAGAACGCCAACTCCGAGGAGCGCGAGTACCCCGAGGGCGAACCAGCGGTAGCCACGCGCCTTGCGAGCAGGAGGCTGACTCGTCATACGTGGTGGAACACTTCGAGAGATGTCGTTGGCGCGAGAACCTTCCCCCGCCAGAGTAGTCCGCAAAAGCAACTGCTCGGTCACGCGAGCACCGAGCTCCTGGCAACTCTCCCAACGCTGTGACGGATCTCGAGCCATTGCGCGGAGCAGTAGTGCGTCGAGCTCCACTGCGTAGCGCAAGGACGCTGCAAACTCCTCCGGCGCTTCATTCGCTATCTTCCAGGAAACTGACACAGCGTCATCGCCTGGAAAAGCGCGAGTGCCCCGAATGGCCTCATACAGAGTGGCTGCGAAGCTGAACTGATCGCTCTCCGGCGAAAAGCTTCCGCGCTGGAACGTTTCAGGCGCGCTATAGGCCGGCGTTCCGAGCAGACCACCTGAATGGGTCAGCGTGGAATCGGGAACTCGGGCGATACCGAAGTCGGTGAGCTTGGTACCGGTGGGGGACAGGATCAGGTTCTCTGGCTTTACGTCGCGATGAAGCACACCGCGCTCATGAGCGAAGGTAAGGGCGGCGCCGATCTCTCTCGAAAGTCGTGCGGCCTGCCGCGGGCTGAGTCTGCCTTCCTCGAGTCGCTGCTTCAAGGTTGGCCCTTCGATGTATTCGAACACCAAATAAAGGCCCAGGCGATCGTCCTCGCCCATGTCGTGGATGATGCACAAATTCGGGTGGGTCACGCGAGCTGCCGCCCGCGCCTCATGGCGCATCCTTACCAAGAGGCCATTCTTGTCGTCCTCTGCGATGCCAAGGTCATCGCGAAGCACCTTGATTGCCACATGACGCTCAAGCACCGGGTCACGCGCCAAGAACACCCGCCCCATAGCTCCAACCCCGAGTTGGCGCACGACTTCGTAGCGGCCAATCGCCTTGGGGAGCTCGCGTGGGAGGGCCTTCACCACGCGCTGCAGCTTATGTCGGAGTTGCGCAGGCTGGGCAGGCGTCTTTTGCTCTTTCCTCAGCCTTTCGAACACGGGCCTGCGCCCCCTCACATCGATCCGTTGCCAACTGACAGATGTGCGTTGCACTTTGGCGCATCGAACTGAGCGCCTTGCAGATGACGGTGCAGCGGTCCCCCTCTGCCAACGGGACTGGTTGGTCCGAAGCGAGCAGGCTGTTGATCAGCTGCTCATCGCGGTCCATCGTCAGCAGCTCAGCGTCGAGCGGCTGGACTGCAGGGAAGCCACTCAGCGGCGCTGACCCTGGCGCGCTGAAATACTGGGGTTGGGCCGTGGTAGCTGGATATCCAGGGTAGGTCGGGGGCGCTGGGTAGCTGGGTTCCTGAGCCGAACACCCCAAGCAAACAAGCCCAACGAGGCCGAATTTGGCGCGCAGCCTGTGTTGGTTGCTCATGAGCACTCTCCGCAGCTACTTTCCACGTGGTTGCGAGCGCGTGCTACTCGGGCCTGTGCCCTTTCGCAACGGGAGCCTTGATCAAGCTCGCAAATGTGCGCTGCAGCTTTTTTCATCGAGCCGAGCGCTTCGCAGGCATTTTCGCAGTTGGCCGCAAGCGGCTGCGGAGCTTGGCCGGCGGAGACCGTGGGTACTGGTGCAGCCGCATCTGTGGGCCCTGACTCGGCAGCGGGCGAACTGAGCCCAAGCGCCCGCTCTCCCTCCCACAGGGCGAGTTCATCTGGATCTGCCAGGCCAACCTGCAGTTGCTTTGGCGCCGCCTCGTACGAAGAGGCCCCACCACAGGCACCTAGGCCCGCCCCCAACACTAGCAACCACCCTCGACTCAAACGCGACCTCCGTTCCACGGACGCGCAAGATGCTTGATAAGGCTCACCGCCGCCACCCACACATGGGAAGCATAACGGCTTTGGCCGAACGACCTTACGGTTGCTGCCGCTGTCTCCTCGATGGAGGTGAATCGTTCGTTCGCCATGAAGCAAACGAGGGGTATCATGGTCCAACCCCCATGCGACAAGTCGGGCTCACCATCGTTACCCTGGCGCTCTCCTTCCTTTCAATCTCCAGCTGTCGGCCCAAGAGCCGTCCCACTACGTACCCCAATTATGGCCAGGGCTACCCGCAGCAGCCTGGCTACCCGCAACAGCCGGGCTACCCACAACAGCCGGGCTACCCGCAGCAGCCGGGCTTCCCGCAACAGCCGGGCTTCCCGCAACAGCCACAGCCGACCGCAACTGGCACTGTTCCAGCACCGGGAGTTGGCGGCGTTGATCCAATCAACAATACCGATGCCGCGTTTCTGCGGCAGCGTGCAGGTGCCGTCTTGGCCGACCTCAAGGCTGGTTTGCCGGATGCGACGCGCTCCAAGGTCGACCCGATACCGCTCTTCGCCGACCCAACGGTCGGTGAGGTCAACGCCTTCGCAGCTTGCGACGATCAGGGCCAGCCACTGATGGCCGTGAGCGACGGTCTGCTGGAGGTCATGGCGCACAGTGCGCGCTTCAAGGCGGCCGATGAGCTCTTTGGTGGACAAAGGCTGAATGCCTATACGCAGAACGTCGCCAAAAACTACCGGCCCAAGACGCCGCTACCGCGCCCCGCGGCCAACTTCATCTCACCAGCTGAAGACAACGACCCGCGTAAGTTGGCTCGCCAGGCGTTGCTGGTTGATGAGCAGCTCGCCTTCGTCCTCGGTCACGAACTTGCGCATCACCATCTCGGCCACACCGGCTGTGCGAACGGTGGTGGTTCGCGCGGCGTTTCCGGAGGGGACTTCGGCCGGCTCCTGTCGCGCGCAGTGCCGCTCTTCAATCAACCGAACGAGATCAGTTCTGACGTTGCCGGAACCAACAACCTTCTTGCGGCTGGCGCCAAGCGTCAGCAGCGTTGGAGCGAAGAGGGAGCCATGTTGAGCCTCAACTTCTTCGCAGCGCTCGACCAGCTCACCCCCGAGGCGATCCTCTTTGGCTTCGAAGCGACGCATCCGCCGCCTGCTTTGCGCATCCCGATCGTGCAGAATGCCGCCAACACGTGGCGCCTAACCGGCGGAGCTGGTCTGCCCAATTTCTTCCCGTTCTAGGCAGCACGCCCGCGTCGCAGGAGGTCTCTCAGTGTGCTGCGAGGCACGCGAAGGCGTCTTGCAGCGGCACTCGCGTTGCCGCCACAATCACTGAGCGCCATCGCCGCTTCGGCTGCAGATAGGCTGTGGACCTCGCCTGACCGTTCGGAAACCGCGGACAAGATATGGCGGGCTTCAATCACGATTTCCTCCGCGCCCGGCGGGTCATCGCTTGCCGCGACCGCGGCGAGAACGAGCAAGCTCCTCATCTCGCGGACGTTGCCCCTTAGCGGTTGCCCTCGCAACGCGGTGAGCCCGCTGCTCGCGAGCTGAGCTCCGCCGAAACCCGAGGTGTTGAGCAGGTGTTCGGCGAGCATCGGCAGGTCTTCGAGCCTGTCGCGCAGCGCTGGCACACGAACCACCGAAACGGCCAAGCGCTCGTACAGATCGCGACGAAACTGCCCTTTTGCCACGGCCTCCTCCAGCCCGTCGCAGGTCGCTGCAACCAATCGGACGTCCACCGAAACAGAGCAATCCTGTCCGATTGGTCGAACTGAGCCTTCTTCCACGGCTCTCAGCAGCTTCGCCTGGACGTCACCTGCGAGCGAGCCAAGCTCATCGATGAACAGCGTGCCTCCCGCAGCCTCACGGAAGGCTCCAACTCGATCGGAGGTTGCGCCTGTGAAAGCACCTCGCTTGTGACCGAAGAGCTCGCTCTCCCCAAGTTCGCGAGAGAGAGAGGCAGCGTTGATCGCCGTGAACGCACCCTCTCTGCCGGACAGCTCATGAATGGCCTTGGCCACGAGCTCCTTGCCAGTTCCTGACTCTCCGCGAATGAGCACCGGTACCGGCAACTTGGCGATACGCCTTACGCGTGCAGAGAGCCTGAGCATCGGCGGTGAGTTGCCAACCAGCCCGCGAAGCGGTGCCGCTCTTGGGACCGACGGTCCGAGCGCTGGCCGCAAAACGATGCTCACGCGGGCCAGCTTCAGATTGACCCCCGGAAAGAGGTCTGCAGCACCTACCCGAACGTCGCAAACGAAAACTCCGTTCTTCGATTCGAGATCAACGATGGAAAGCACGTGGCCTCTGTGGACAAGGCGCGCGTGAACGCTGCTTATGGTTGGAGCTGCGATGCGGCAGTCGGCTAATGCTCCGCTTCCCAGCACAATCTCCTCTCCTTCGCGCAGAACGACAGCGCCATCCTCCGCTCCGTCGCGGTCAAGGAAACAAACCAGGATGGGGCCCAGGGGCGTAGCGGCGTTGTGAAGCTCAACGGTCGACGTGTTCATGCACAGATATCGGCCACGCGAACTGCCAGTTGCCTGAATAGTGCAAAAGGTGCCAGCTGGTCTCCCAGAGGTTGACGGAGCAGCGATAAGCTGAGATTAGGCAGCTGCACATGCGCTTCGCCCAGGTGGCAGTTTGTCTCGTGGTGTTCGCCTTTGCCGCGCCTCGAGTGGCTTTGGGGCAGGCCCCGCCTCCTCTTCCACCGGGCATGGCGCCTGAAGAAGAAGTCGAGGACGAGGGCCGAGCCACGCCGCGTGCTGCGGATGAACGGTCCGGCCACTTTATGATCCGAGGCGCCTTCAAGGGCTTCTTGCCGGTCGGCTACGTCGCTGAGGTAGGTTCGCTCGAGGACGTTTTCGCGGGTGGTTTCGTGGGTGGTGGCTCGCTCGGCATTGGGCTCAGCCCAAGTTTGGAACTGGACGCCGAGGGCACGTACGGTTTGCTGGCGGCGGCTGGGGACTGTGACTCGTGTGAGGGCAGCCTGCTCGTTGCTGGGCTCGGCATGCGCGCGCACCTGGTAGAGGGCGCAGCGCTGGACCCGTGGATCCGCTTTGGCATGGCCTATCGTCGGCTGGCTTTTGAGCGCGGTTCCGACGAGGTCGCCAATGTTCTGAGCATTGCGCCAGGCGATTATCACGGGATCGACCTTGCACAGATCAGCCTTGGAGCTGACTTCGCCCCGGTCCGCGGTTTTGGTTTTGGGCCGTTTTTTGAGGTGGATCTAGGCACCAACGTTGCCTGGCCCGACGCGGCCGGGTCAACTGGCACCAATCCTTACGCTTACTTCGCGCTCGGTATCAACATCACGCTTGATCCGGTCGCGATGGCCTCGGCACCCGCAAAGCCAGTAGCGGCTTCGCAGGCCGCGACGGCACTGGAAGACATAACTGCAGCGCCCAAGAGCGAATTGGCTCCCCAACCAGAGAAACGGGCCGATATAATCCGCCCGCATGCCGAGTTCGCCAATGGGCGTTGAAAAGGTCAGCCCACCCGCAGACCCGAGCCGGACGAGCAGTCGTTCGGTCGGAGACGTTCGTTTCGAAGCGGTAGGGGTGACAGACATCGGTCGGCAGAGAAAGCACAACGAAGATCACGTGCTGCTCCGTCCCGAACTCGACCTATTCGTCGTAGCGGACGGCATGGGTGGTCACAACGCCGGTGATGTGGCCAGTCGCCTGGCAACAGCCTCGCTCAGGAACTTCTACGAAGCGACGCAAGAGGGGATTCCCGAGAGTCAGCGGCTCGTGGAGGGCTACACGGAGCTCACGCCGGGGGCGCAGCGTTTAGCTGCGGCGATTCGAAAGGCCAACCGAGACGTTTTTGAGATTTCCTCTACCTACCGTCAACACCACGGCATGGGTTCAACGGTGGTCGCTGCCTACTTGGTACGGGACCGCGGCATGATGCATGTCGGGCACGTCGGAGATTCTCGTTGCTACCGTTACCGCCGCGGAACGCTGAGCCAGCTCACCCATGACCACTCATTGATCAACGATGCGTTGGCGCTGAAGCCCGATCTGACACCTGAAGAACTGGCGCGTCTTCCAAAGAACATCATCACTCGCGCGCTTGGCATGCGCGAGGATGTCAAGGTGGATATCCACTCCGCAGAGGTTGAAGAAGGCGACGTCTTCCTGCTCTGCAGTGACGGCTTGTCCGGCATGATCGACGAGCCGGAAATCAAAGAGGTGCTCGCCAAGGCGGTTCAAGGTCCAGACGCAGACCTCCGCGAGAGTTGCGAAATGCTCGTGCACCTCGCAAACGAAGCCGGGGGAACCGACAACATCACGGCGCTATTGGTCCGTATCGATGGGCTGGTTGTCTCCAACGCGGGCTCGGATGAACCCGAGCTCGTCACCGACTCGAATCTCCGGTTGAACACCGCGGAGTTGGAAGCGCTCGCGTCGGAAGAAGAGGCGACACACGCGACGAGTCCGTGTCCCAAATGCGGCGCGCCGATCGAACTCGCGAATATGTTCTGCACCGAATGCGGAACGGAGATGCAATCGTTCTGAGCAACGAAGCGAACCGGCCAACCGCGGTTCGGCTGCTCGCTTCGGTCGCGATGGCTTGCTCGCTTGGTGCTGCGGCGACGGGCGGGGTCATGGGCCTCACGTTGCCGAGTTGGAACCCTCCCGAAGGCCGTGGCCCGACAGTTCCCGATGTCGGCACGCCTACGAGGCTTCGCGAGCCCAGTGGCAGGGTAGTGGTGGCCATGGTTGATGGCTTGGGAGCGCAACCGGCCCGAGGCCTGCCGCATCTCGCGGAGCTTCGAGAGAAGGGCGCGTTTCGACCGTTGCGCTCGCATTTCCCGACCTTCACTTCGCCCAACGTCGTCGCAATGTTGAGTGGGCTCGGGCCGCGTGAGAGTGGCGTTCGCCTCAACGGGAGTGGCGTCGGCAAACGCAGGCTCGATACCTGGCTCAGCGCAGCCCATGATGCCGGGTGGACGGTTAGCGTGCACTCTCGTCAGTTCTCAGCCTTCGAGGCAATCGTTGGGGCTCCTACGGAGGTGGGAGTCGTTTCGGGGCGATTGAGGTTCGCCACTGACTTCTTCATCGACCCGCCCGTTGCAGAGGGTGCGTTGCAGCTGGTGCACATCGGCGAGGTTGACGACGCAGGTCATGAGCACGGGCCCGAGTCGGACGAATACGCTGCTGCTGCCAAACACGCCGACCTGGTGGTGGGTCGACTCGCTGCCCAGCTGAATCCGCAGCGCGATGTTTTGCTGGTTCTTTCGGATCATGGGCACATCGCGGGCGGCGGTCACGGTGGGGATGAGGAGGCCGCCCATGCCGCGTTCTTCTTGGCCGCGTTCGGACCAATCCGGGTCGGAGTGGAATTGCCGATTCGTGATACGCGAGACGTTGCGCCAACTGTCGCTGCGCTGCTCGGCACACGTACGCTACGACAGAGCCTCGGCTCGCCGATGGTTGATATCCTCGAACGCCGTAGCGTTGTGGTGGAGGCCTCGGTTGGCCGAGCATTCACTGAGACCGTCGCACGAGGCTGCGCGCTTCGAGCCACCACTTCGTGTGAGCAAGCCACAACTTTCGACCCGCGAACGTCACTCGATGACGCCTCGCAGCTCCTGCTGCGACTCGCCGCTGAGCGCGATCAGGAGGAACTCTCGCGAGAGCGTCGCTCCAGGTTGCTCAGAGGTGGACTCGTCAGCGCGGCGTTTCTCGTGAGCGGAGCATTGCTCGGGCGTTCGTTTCTTGGGCTGCGCGCCTTTGCGGCAAGCTGTTGTTTGGCCTTGAGCATCGTGGGCTCCTACACCGGCGCGCTGGCCGTCCAGGGCTATCGCCCAACGCTAAGTCGCACCGCAGGGATCGAGTACTTCCTGCCCGACGCCAGCAAGGCGTTGGTGGTGGCCCTGGTGTTTTCCGGAGTAGCGGCAGCCGTTCTTGCAAGGGCCGCGGGGACAAGTAGGCAACGGGTGGTCGCTCCCGGAGTATTCGCCGTGGTTGGCGCGATGAGCAGCTTGTTTGCGTATGTCGGATGGGACGCCGCTGCGCTCGGAGAAAACCACGCGAGCGCCCTCTTGTTCATGGGCGCCCCCGTTGTCCTCGTAGCGGCCTTGCTCCTACCGATCTCGGCTATTCTTGATCGTCGCTCAAAATTCGCCGACGAAAACGCCGCCAACCCCATCGGGTGAAACGGAGGGCACGAACGCAACCGACGGTGTTCGCTCGCCGGAGCGAGGTGGACCCTCCGTGCGCGAACCTGCATACCAGTCGAGCATCACGTACGTAACGGTGCCTGCCAGCGCAAGGCTCGTGGTGACCCAGCCTACGATCATGACTGCCTGGTTAGCGTCGTGCACGTCTTGGGCGTCGCGCGCGTCTTTACACGCGATGGGGTAGACGTCATTGGCTCCGGCTTCCGTACCGCAGGGCGCGCCCTGAATACCGTCGGCCGCCGCCTGCGCGCGAATCTGATCGGCGATGGAGTTGGTCACCGAGAGGCTGTCTGCGGAGAGGGCGGTGAAGGCGATGCTCACGCCCAACCCGACGCCCACGACGCCGGTTCCAACCCAAGCAAGCGGGCTGCGGACGTACCAGGACCCAAAGTCCTCGCCCGCCGAATCCGTTTGAGGAGGGGGAATAAAGGGCTGCGGTTGCATCCCTGGGTAGCCCGGCTGGCCGAGCGGCTGGGTTGGTGGCCCGCCTACCACCGGATTGACGGGCGCAGGCGGTGCCGTCCCACCAAGCGTCAGCAGCACGCTGGACGAGCCCCCTTTCAATACGTCAACCTTGTTGGTTGCGGACTTTCCGTTATTGCTCGCCGTTACAACGTGGGGACCGGGCTCAACGAAGTAGGGGTCTTCGAGTGGAGACCGGCCCACGACCTTGCCGTCAATTGCAATTTCGGAGGCTGGCGCGTCGACCGAAATACTGAGCGTCGACACCTTCTTCTTGCACTCCTCCAACGTGGAAGTCGCGAGCGCGCGGTTGTCGGGCGTGGCCGCCTTGTGCTCCCGCAAGAACCGATGAAGGTGATTGCCGGCATCGACGCAACGATTCGTTTTGCTTTCAGCAAGGCCGAGATTCAGGAGTACTGCCGGCGAGCCAATGAGCTTGAAGGCTTGCTCGAAGGCGAGACGAGCGTCCTCGAATCGCTTCTCGTCGAGGGCTTTGACTCCCTCTTCGTAACGTTGGCGCGCAACGTCTTTGACAGGGTCGCTGACCGCGGGGGCGCCTTGAGCCAGTATCGTCGTCGGCAGAAGCGCTGTGGTCACGTTTGCCGCGAGCAGCGCGGCGAGCCGCAGCCCAACGAAACAACCTCGAGTCATATTGCGGACGGATGCAGCTTTCGGCTGGGTCGCGAGAGCACGCTGGGCGCTGGACATTCAAAACCTCAAACGGGTGCGAATCGAACAATCCCGTAGTTTACGGGAGCACAGGCTAGATCAGAAAGGCACGTCGCGGATGATTCCTCCGGGCTTACCAGTACTTTGGGGCGGCGGCTTTTGCGCAGTTGGCTTGGGATTGGCCGTCGGAGGGGGAGTCGTGGTCGGGCGGGCGGTCGCCGGGGAAACCGGCTCCGAGACCGTTGGCGCGGGGGCGGCCGTAGCGGTTGCCGTGGAGGTTGCGGTCGCCGTCACCGTCGCCGTCGCCGTCGCCGTGGAGGTGACGGTCGCGGTGTCCGTTGCGGCGGTCTTTGGTGTTGGCGTGGTTTCGGTCGCCTTTGCGACTGCTGTGGGCTTTGTCCCGTCAGCCGGCTTTTCCGTCGTAGCCTTTGCGGTCGTGGCAGGTTCAGGCTTCTTCTCGCTTGAGGAGCCAAACAGTGCATAGCCGCCCAAGCCGAGCAATACCACTGCGGCTCCGCCCAGCCCAAGCATCAAGCCCGTTGAACTCTTGCGGACGGGAAGCTCGACCGGGTCATCGGCTCGGGAGGCGCCAGGCCGTTGATTCGCCTTTGAACGAGTCGAGGTTGGCGAAGAGGACTGCAGCGGTGTGGCCTCAAGGTGGGCCGTTCGCGTGAAAGACTTGTTCACTCCGCCCGCTGCGTCTTTTTCCGGGGGGCTCGAGTCAAAGGACTGCAGCCCCTCTGACAAGGCGACCGCGGCTGCGGCAATTGGGGCCTTTGCGGCCTTTGCGGCTTTTTCAGCCTTTACGGGCTCCGCTGAATCTTCCGCTCCCAATCCCAGCATCGTTGGGCCAGCGGGCTGTGGCCGCACCGCGTCGCTAAACGGTGGCCTGCTGTCGACCATCGTGTCGGTGGATTTGCTTGCGCCGGCACTGGGGGCTGGCGGTGGCGCAACCACCGTCTTTTCTTCGACTGCGGCTTCAAAGGCTTTGGCATCGGCCGGATCGGCAGCGGCTGGAGTCGCCTCCACAGCAGGCGCTCCGTTCGGCGCATCGTCCGCGAGGAGCCCGACGTCATCGTCCTCCCAGGCTGGCCGGATGAGAGAAGCAAGCCGTTCCGCCTCTTCGGGGTCGAACCCCTTAACGTCACTCGACCCGACGTTCTGTGTGGTCATGGGTGCCTTGGGACCAAGGTACCATTCGGAGCCATGAGGGCCAACGAAGACCTGCAAAGAATGATTCGCAACAGTTGACGTCCTGCGCTACCTCAAGCGGGTGAGGGCATTTTTTCTGAGTGTGGTGGCCAGCGTGTTCGCTTGCGAGTCAGCCCCATTGCCCCAGGCCCCAGCGTCTTCGCCCGTAGAGCGAGCGCGTACGCTGCTCCAAGCTCAAAGCGAGCTTCCCCCGCGGGCTGAGTTGGCAGCGCTTGCCCAGGGCGTTGCGATCGAAGCCCTAAAGGAGGGCAACCCCGAGGAGCAGGCGCGATTGTATCGAACGGCGGCCGAACTGCGGCTTCGAAGCTATCGAGCGCTCCATGTCGAAGCGGACGCGCACGAGGCGCTGACGTTGCTCGCCGACGCTGCTCGAGCCCAGAAGGGTAAAGAGTCCGCTTGTGAGAACGAGCGCCTGCGAGCCAAAGTGCTCGGAGAGTTGCACCACGACGCGCAGCTCACGTGGCGTGAAATCCATCAGGCCAAGGTGCGTGCCGAGCCACTCGCGCAGGCGGGGGAAAGTGCGTGTGTGCGCGGCTTGACCAGCGATCTCGAGCTGCTCTCGGCCTTTCGACTTTCCGGCGAGGCGCTCGCCGAGGCCACTCGCTTGGCCCGACGCAATGAACCGTCTGCTCCGGCGACTGTCGTTCCTACTGGCTCCGTCGTTCAGCTACCGGCCCCTGCTCCCTCGGCCGATCTGGTCGTGTCGCCCAGCGCGCTGAAGCTCAGCGACGAGCCCGTGAAGGTAACCAAGATCGATACCTACCCAGCGGAGGGAGGTGGACGGGTCGTGGTCCATCTAAGCGGACCGACGACCTTTCAAGCTGGCGCGCTGGCCAAGGACGCGTCTAACTCAAAAGACGCGCGCATCTACGTCGATATCGACCGCGCCAAGGTCAAGGGCGTCAAGCGTGAGATCGAGGTCGGTGGGGCCATCAAGCGAGTTCGCGTAGGTCCTCGCGACAAGGGCGCCCGCATTGTCCTCGACCTCGCCGAAAGTCTCTCACGTAAGGTCTACTACCTGCCGGAGCCCTTTCGCATCGTGATCGATGCAACGAACTCGGCGGCGGCTGCCGGCTCAGCGGCTGCTTCGCCCGGCACCTTGAAGCGCGTGGCGATCGATCCAGGGCACGGTGGGCACGACTCCGGCGCCGTTGGCCCCACTGGCCTCACCGAAAAGGAGGTGGCTCTCGATGTTGCGCGTCGGGCCGCGTCGCTTTTGTCCTCGGAGCTCAACTTGGAGACGATTCTGACGCGCGATGACGACGTGTTCGTTCCGCTCGAAGAGCGCACCGCGCGCGCCAACGCATTTCACGCCGACCTTTTCGTGTCGATCCATTGCAACGCGAGTGAGAACGGGGATGCGCGCGGGATCGAGGTCTTCGTGCTCGATCACGATCGAGACATGAATCGGGCCAACTCGCGGATCGCCGCGCTCGAGAACGGGGTGCGCTCCAAGTCGCTGGACGGCGCGCTCGATGCGGAGATGGCGTCGATCGCAAGTCGGCTTCGCTCTGGCGAGATCGGTGCGTCTTCTCGGCGGCTCGGGCTACTGCTGGAGAAGTCGGCGCTGGCTTCGCTTGGCTCACGCTACGCCGACATCAACGACCACGGCCTCAAGTCGGCAGGGTTTTACGTTTTGATGGGCGCAGAGATGCCGGCGGTGCTGTTCGAGACTTCCTTCATCTCGAACCCTGAAGACGAGGCTCGCCTGGCCAAGGCGGACTACCGGCAGAATCTCGCTGATGCCGTGGTCAACGCGATTCGCGCTTACCGCGAAGGCAAGTGACCGCTGAGAAACTTGCCGTCCCGGAGCACGAAGCGCGTGGGACCGTCGACACGAGGCTCCGCAAGCTCGTGAAGAGGATCTCCAGGCAAGACGAGCAAAGGCGGATCTTGCGGTACGAACAGCGGGCAGATGGGGAGGAGCGACTGTTGCGCTGCGACTCGAAGCGCGTCGCTCACGGTTCCGCAGGGGGTTAGCAACTCGAGCGCACGCAGGGTTGGGGGGGCCAACAAGATCTCGCCGTTGAGGAATCTTTCGATCAGCGCGGCAGGCGACGACCAGAAGCCAGCGACGGTCTCGTGTCCGTCATGCTGTGCACTTTGTCCTGCGGGCATTGGTAGCAGGAAGAAGCGCGCGTCGAAGCGTCGGCTCTCGGCTTCGGGCGTGACCCAGCGACCAAACGGTACCAACTCGTCGGCTCGGGGACCGAGAGGTAGCGCTACTTGACCGAACGACGCACCCTGCTTCAGCGCAGCTCGAGCCTCTTCAATTTGCGCTGGCGTTGCATCCGCTGGTAGCACGCCGGCCTCCTCCAACGTCTCGCGCAGCGCTGCCACGAGCAGCCCTTGCTGTTCTGCAGGATCCTCTGCGAGCTGTGCGAGTCGAGGAGTAGAAGTCCATTCGATTCGCACCGCGCTGTCAGTGACGTCGACTTTGCCGCCGGGAAAGACCGCCGCTCCACCAAGAAACCCAGACTTTGGGTTTCGGATCATGGCGAAGGTCTCGAGTCCAGCGCTCTCGCGGAGCAACAATACGGTGGCTGCGGCTTTGGGGGGCGGGCCAGGTTCTTGTGCAAAAGATAGCCCCAGGGGCGAATTGTGCTTCACAACGTCAGCGTAGCGCAGGTCTTCATTGACGATCGCACCTCCAGTCCTTACCTTTCTGGCCTTCTTTTTCCACCCGGTGGAAGCAGACGCGAGAACGACTCGAGCCCTCTGCAAAAGACGCACTTTCGATTCTGCACGAGAAAGAAAAACAGGAGCGCACGTGACGAAGGTCCAACTCAAGAAGTTCAAGCTGCTGCTCGAGACCAAGCGGGACGAGATCTTGAAGAGGGCCAAACAGACCCTCAATGACGATATGGCTCTCGACACCAACGATCTTCCGGACGAGATGGATCTCGCGTCGAGCGAGTATCTACAGTCCTTCACCTTCCGACTTCGCGGGCGTGAGAAGAGCTTCCTCGACAAGATCGAACGAGCCCTTCAAAAAATTGAAGAAGGTACCTTCGGCAATTGCGAGGAGTGTGAAGAGGAGATCTCTGTGAAGCGGCTCGAGGCGCGTCCGGAGACCAGCCTGTGCATTCGTTGCAAGGAAGATCAGGAGCGAGCCGAACGCGATTTCGGCTGAGCGGCCAAAGCTGAACTGAGCGGCCAAAGCTAAAGCTGAGCGGCTTGGGCCTCGAGCACACATGACCCTGAAGACCGCTCGTTTCAGAGCGGTTTGGTCTTTTGTTTCTTCGTACCCGCCGCGGCAGCGCGGCTCTTGGCTGGCGCCTCTCGCTTGCTTGACGCAAAGAATGGCGCGAGCGCCAACGCGGTTGCGGAGCTGCCCTTCGCCGTTTCTTCGGGTGAGGCTTGGGAAAGAACGAAGCCGCCTTTGGCTCCGCCTTCTGGTCCAAGATCCACGACCCAATCGGCAGAGGCGATCACCTCGACGTTGTGCTCGATCACGATCACGGTGTTGCCTCCGTCACAGAGGCCGTGAAGTGCAACCAGCAGCAGCTCAATGTCGGTGAAGTGAAGTCCGGTCGTCGGTTCGTCCAAAATGTACAACGTGGAGCCCGTCGAGCGTCGCGCGAGTTCTCGCGCGAGCTTCACTCGTTGCGCTTCACCGCCGGAGAGCGTCGTCGCAGGTTGCCCGAGTCGCAAATAACCGAGCCCGACCCGCGCGAGTGCGGCCAGCTGCTCGCGGATCTTCGGGACTGCGTCGAGCTCGGCAGCAGCCTCTGTCACGGTCAGGCCGAGCACGTCGGCGATCGACATGCCCCGATAGCGAACCTCCAGCGTCTCGCGATTGTAGCGATGTCCGCCGCAGGTCTCGCACTCGACAAAGACGTCGGGCAAGAAGTGCATCTCCACGCGAAGCACGCCGTCCCCTTGGCACGCCTCACAGCGCCCGCCCTTCACATTGAAGGAGAACCGGCCGGCCTTGTAGCCGCGAGCGCGGGCCTCCGGCAGCGTTGCAAACAGCTCGCGCAGCAAGCCCATCACACCGGTGTAGGTCGCCGCATTCGAGCGAGGCGTGCGACCGAGCGGCGCCTGATCGATATCGATGACCTTGTCGAAGAGACTGAGCCCGTCGATGCGGCGCGTAGGGCCCGGTATGGCCGATGCCCGATAAAGATCACGACGCGCGGTACGCAAGAGGGTGTCGTTGATGAGCGAGCTCTTGCCCGACCCGCTAACCCCTGTAACGGCCGTCAACATGCCGAGCGGAAACTCCGCATCAACGTTCTTGAGGTTGTGCAGCGAAGCTCCCTCGACGCGCAACCGCGGAGCCGTCTCGACCTTTCGCGACGAACGATGGACCACGTTCTTCGCGCCCGTCAGATACGGGCCAGTGACGCTGTTGACGTTGGCGAAGACGGCCTTCGGCGAGCCCTCGGCGACGATCTGACCTCCGTGAACGCCTGCGCGCGGGCCCATGTCGATCAAGTGATCCGCTGCCAAGATCGTGTCGCGGTCGTGTTCAACACAAATGACCGTGTTACCTAGGTCCACGAGTCTTCGCAGCGCCGAGATCAGCCGCTGATTGTCCCGCGCATGGAGGCCGATCGAAGGCTCATCCAGCACGTAGAGCACACCGACCAACGCCGAGCCGATTTGGGTGGCTAGGCGGATTCTTTGCCCCTCGCCGCCGGAGAGGGTCATCACGGACCGATCGAGGGTCAGGTAGTCGAGGCCGACTTCGATCAGGAAGCCGATGCGCGAGACCATCGAGCGAATGAGCGGGGGCGCGATCGCGCTCGCCCGGGGCGAAACCAGCGCACCATGCGCCCCTAACCCAGAAAGTTCACGGGACAAATCACTCAAAGCCATCGCCGAGAAGTCGGTGATGTTCTTGTTGCCGAGACGCACCGCCAGCGACTCTGGGCGCAGTCGCTTCCCGTCGCACGCGTCGCAGGTCGAGGTCACGACGAAACGCGAGAGTTCATCCTCGAGCGGGAGCTGATCATCGTCGTCGTCCGTGTTCGTCTCGGTGCCTTGCTCGAGTGCGCGGGTAAGTCGTTCCACCACGCCCTCGTAAGCTTTGGCTCCTTTGCGCTTCGCTGGTGCGCCTTGCAGGATGGCCTCCCGCATTGTTCCGGGTAGCTTCGACCATGGAGTGTCAGCGCTTACGCCGAGCTCTTTGACGGCCTTGTCTACCTCGACCGCAAGCTGCACCGAGCCGCGCCGGCCCCAAGCGAGAACGGCTCCCTCTCGTAGCGACTTTCCAACATCCGGTACGATTCGGACTGGCTCAATCTTGACCCGCGAGCCGATGCCGTCGCAACGCGGGCAAGCGCCGTGCGGGCCGTTGAAGGAGAACATCCGCGGCTCGATCGGCGGCAGAGAGAGGCCACACTCGATACAGGCGAAGCGCTCGCTCATTCGCCGTTCGGGTTTGCCGTCACCCGCGTCGACTAGCAGCTGGCCATCTCCCTGCTTGAGCGCGAGCTCGACCGAGTCTGTCGCCCGGCCCTTGAGGCCCTCTTTGATCACGAGCCGGTCAACCAATATGTCCAGGTCGTGAAGCTGGGACTCGCTTGGTGT
Source organism: uncultured delta proteobacterium (assembly GCA_903892415.1). GTDB lineage: Bacteria > Myxococcota_A > Polyangia > Polyangiales > Polyangiaceae > Xiheicaenibacterium. Next base: position 19,184 of record CAITIQ010000364.1, read on the forward strand.
GAGGTCTCCGAGCTCGACCAGTTCACCGTCGAGGCGACCGCGCACAAACCCTTCTCTCCGCAGCCGGTCCAGCTCGCTGCGCAGTGCGCCTTTCTTTCGTCGCGCTACCGGCGCGAACAGCTGAATGCGGCTGCCTTCAGGTAGGGCCAAGATGGCGTCGACGATCTGCTGCACGGTTTGCGCTTGGATCGGCTTGCCGCAGCCGGGGCAGTGCGGCGTGCCAGCGCGGGCAAACAGGAGCCGCAGGTAATCGGAGAGCTCGGTAACCGTGCCGACAGTCGAGCGAGGGCTTCGGGCTAGCGCGCGCTGCTCGATGGCGATCGAGGGGGAGAGTCCCTCAATCGAGTCGACGTCTGGCTTGCCGAGCTGCTCGAGAAATTGCCGCGCGTAGGCCGAGAGGCTCTCCACGTAAAGACGCTGGCCTTCTGCGTAGATGGTGTCGAAGGCGAGGGAAGACTTACCTGACCCGCTCGGCCCGGTGATCACCACGAGTGAATCTCGAGGAATGCGGCAGGACACGTTCTTTAGATTGTGTTGCCGTGCGCCACGGACGACGAGTTCACTCACGAAAGGCCTTTCGGGTAGTTGAACGGGCTCGGCGGGGACTCAAACCACGATCAGTCATCTCCGCGTAGCACGGACCTCCAGCGTTGTGGTACCGCGAACTAGGTTGCGTTCATCCATGATCCTCGCCCTGGTGTTTGCCGGTTCTGCGGCTCTGGCTGGACTGGTGCTCCTCGCCAGTCGCCCAGCTCCGCTTGCTGACCTGCAATCAACGAACTCCCCAGCGAGCCTGCCGACCGAGGTCCCTGAGCCTAGGTCCGCTGAGGTTCCGAGCGCGCAGGTCAGCGCTGACCAGGTCCGCCCGAGCGAGGCAAGCGAGGGCATTTGCTCGAACGACATGATCCTGGTGGAAGGCTTCGCGTGCCCTTTCGCGGCCCACCGATGTGACAAGAAACGAAAGGAGCTAGGTGCACGGGCGCGCGGCGACACTGGCATTTGTGAGCGCTTCAAAGATGAAGTCCTGTGCGAAGGGAAAGCCAAATTCCAGCGCTTTTGCATCGATCGCTACGAGTATCCGAATCGGGCTGGCGCCTTTCCGGCGGTGCTCGTCTCCTACGACGAAGCGATCTCCGCGTGTGAGATGCAAGAGAAACGACTTTGCTCCGTGCGTGAGTGGCAGTTCTCTTGCGAGGGTGAAGCCGTGCGGCCGTACGCCACCGGGCTGACGCGAGAACGGGGCGTATGCAACTGGGACGTTGGCCCGTTGATCGAGGTGGTCCCTTCGCTTGGGCCCTCTGTTGCCGAGGATTTGGCGCGGAGCGATAGGCGAGCAGTGTCCGGAGCTCATCCAGCTTGCGCGAGTAGCTTTGGGCTCCACGATCAGTCGGGAAACGTTCGCGAGTGGGTGACCGATCCAGAACAAAGTCGAATGCGAGCTCCTTTCACTTCGAGCGCTGCAGGGGGAGCTTGGGGCGGGGGAGCCGCGACCTGCCGAAGCTTGAACCAGGACCTGCCTCCTTCAGCGCGGTCGGCCAGCCTTGGCTTCCGCTGTTGTCGTGACGCACCGGAGGCAACCACGAAAGAAGTGCAACGCACGGCGCCCCCAAGTGGCTTGAGGAAAGTGCTCGAACGCTAGAACCTCGGTTGAATTTGTGATGCGGGGCTTCCCTGCGACAACGCGTTCGTCTAGCGTGCCAGGTGTCTAGTCTTGGGCCTATAGCTCAATCGGTCAGAGCCCCCGGCTCATAACCGGGCTGTTCCTGGTTCGAACCCAGGTGGGCCTACAGGTTTCTCCGTCACGAACATCCCGGAGTTGCGCTCAAGCGACTCCGTTGCGCAGCAAGAAGAATGACTCGTGCCTCTTGAAAACCTCCTGAACGCTATGTGGTCTTTTCCGCCAAAGGCGGATGTCATTTGGCCGCCACTGGCAGGTCGAGTCCTACGGAACGATTCATCTATTGAGGTGGCCAAAACCCCGTGAACATACGAGACCAGATCCCCCTCCTCGAAACGCTCTCTGAGATCGATGAACGACTGCGGGTCGTCGACGATGAACTAACCTTGCGCCGGGGTGGTTTAGCTGCCCTGAAAGACGAGGTGTCCGCTCTCGCAGGAACCATCTCCGTGGCTCGGGAATCGATTGCGACCATGGAGAAGACGCGCGGGGAACTCCACGGTGAGGTTCGGCAAATGACGAACCAAATCGAAAAGTCGCGGGAGAAGTTGGCGCGATCCCGCAATGAGCGGGAAACCGTAGCCGCCCAGCGTGAGATGGAGGAGCTCCGCAAACTCGTCCGTGATCGAGAGGACGAGATCGGCAAGCTGGACGGGCTTTGTGACCGGGCGAGGACCAGCGCCAGCGACAGTGAGACCCGCAGGGACGCGCTCACGCGCGAACTCGAGGGCGACGCCGAGGGCGTAGCGCAGACCTTGGCCCAGAGGCAACTTGAACGGGATGAGTTGGTCGGCCAGCGAGAGTCGGCCAAAAAGGCGCTTCCACCCGTGCTCTTCCGTCGCTACGAGACCATCCGAACGCGGCGGCCCAAGGCTATCGCCAAGACCCACGATGGCACTTGCAATGGCTGTCACATCGCCGTGCCGCCAATGATGTTCCAGAAGATGCTCCAACAGGAAGAATTCGAGCAGTGCCCGAACTGTCGTCGACTTCTCTATTACACGCCGCGTCCAGAGGCCAACCCCTCCGGAACCACGCTCCCCGCGTGATCTCATGAAGGCGTGCGCGAAGTGTTTCCGTCTTTTCGATGACGCTTCCGGCTTTTGTCCGATCGACGGCGAGAAACTTGGCGTCGCAGACGCGACCGCCGCTCCCCGCTCGAGTGAAGATCCTCGAATTGGCAGCACCACCAACGGCCGTTACGTCTTGTGGCGAATCGTTGCCGACGGTGGGATGGGGCGCGTTTATCAAGCGCTCGATACCGGTTGGGCGAGCCCTGAGGGCGTGGCGACCAGTCGTGGGGTAGCGCTCAAAATTCTTCACCCCGAGGTCGCACAAGACGCGGTCGCAGTGGAGCGGTTCAAGCGGGAATTTCAGGTCTCCTCCGGCTTGCCGCACGATCACATCGTCGACGTCTACGCCTTCGAGCGTACGGATGATGGCTCTTACGCCCTGGCGATGGAGTACCTCGAGGGTGAGGAGCTTCGGATGTTCCTCAAGCGCGAGAAGGTCATGCGTCCAGCTCGCGCGGTTCGTATGGCTTCGCAGGTCGCGATCGGACTCGCGGAGGCGCACGCAAAACAACAGGTCCATCGGGACTTGAAGCCGGACAACCTTTTCCTATGTCACACGGCAGAAGGCGACCGAACGAAGATCCTCGACTTCGGATCGGTGCGTGACAACTCAGAGAACGCCAAGAAGCTTACGGTGATGGGCACCACGATTGGCTCGCCGTACTACATGGCGCCGGAGCAGGCGCAGGGGTTGGCCAGTTTGGACCATCGTGCTGACGTTTGGTCGCTTGCCGCCATCGTCTATGAGTGTCTCACCGGCAAGGTGCCTTTTCCTGGCAATACCGGACCGGCAATTCTCCTCGCGATCTTGACCCAAGATCCCGCGCTGATGTCGGTCGCTGGCAAGGCTCAAGGCCTTCCGGAGACGTTGGATGAAGTGATGGAACTTGCGTTGGCCAAGAGTCCGGACCTTCGCCCGTCTTCAATTGGCGCCTACGTTGATGCGCTGGGCGCAGCCTTCGGACTCAGCGGCAACCACCGAATCTGGGCGAAGATGAGTGAAGCCGATTTAGAAAAGGCCATCACCGAAGGGCTTCCAGCTCACCTCGCGACATACCAACAGAAGCTCGCTGCAGGCCCCAATTTGTCAGCCATGGACGCTGCCTTCAAACAGGCAGCCCCCGGGGGCGGGGATTCGGGGTTGCCTCAGGACTACGTCATCATGGGGCTCCCGCCTGCACGTCCCACCTGGCAAGTGCCCGCGTTGGTTGGTGGCGTATTGCTCGTGGTTGGCGTGGTGATTGCGCTCGTCGCCTTCCGTTAATCGGGCCAGCGGCTGAGGTCGCACGCATGGCGTGTTGCCGGACAGCACCCGCCGGGCGCTCATGATACGGTTGCCTCCGCGTGAACCCCTCCAAGTCGAAGCCCCAAGTCTCAGAACTCTCGCCCGACCAACGAAGGAAAGACGCCCTTGCTGGCCTTTCGGAAGTGGCTGAGCACCTTCGCTCGGACTTCGAAGTCTCGAAGACGGTGCTTTCTTTCCGGGAGTACGTCGAGCTGTTTATCGAAGACCCAGCTCGCCACGGTCGGGATGCGGCCAGCTACGTGCGCGACATGTTCGATCACTTCGGGACGAGCGAGATCGACAAGCCAACCGGACGTGTCACTCGCTTCGCTCTGTTTGACGCGCCGTGGGCGCGCGAGGGCGGAACGGTGGAGTCGCGTGAACCGACGCTGGTTGCACAGGAAGAGCTGCAGGGGGCGATCTACAAGTTCCTGAGCAACTTCGTCAATGAGGGGCGCGCCAACAAGCTGGTGCTCGCTCACGGACCCAACGGCAGCGCCAAGAGCACGACGGCAGCGTGCATTCTGCGCGGGCTCGAGCATTACTCCATGCTTCCTGAAGGAGCGCTTTACCGCTTCCACTGGGTGTTCCCCAGCCGTAAGTCAACGCGAGGGGCGATTGGCTTTGGTGGGGAGCGCTCAAGTGAGGTGAGCGACGAGAGTTGGGAAGAAACGTTTGCTCACCTCACCGACGACGACATCGATGCGCGGCTCGTGATGGAGCTGCGCGATCACCCGCTGTTCCTGCTGCCGGTGAAGCATCGCCAGCCGCTGCTCGAGAAGTGGTTTGCGGCGCAGGGGCTGACGCCGCCAACCTGGCTCAAAACCGGCCTTTTGTCTCACAAAAACCAGCAAGTGTTTCAGGCCCTGTTGATGTCGGAGGCGGGCAGCTTGCCGCGGGTCTTGCGACACGTTCAAGTCGAGCGTTGGTTCATCTCTCGCAAGTACCGGCAAGGCGCCATTACGCTTGGGCCCGAGCTGTCGGTGGACGCGGGCGAGCGGCAGATCACCGCGGATCGCTCGCTCTCGGCTTTGCCCACCGCGCTGCAAGCCACGACGCTGTTCGAGGCGCACGGCGAGTTGGTTGAAGCGGCGGGCGGCGTGCTCGAGTTCAGCGACCTCTTGAAGCGGCCGATCGACGCGTTCCGCTATTTGCAGCTGACGTTGGAGACGGGGGAGATCGCGCTGCCCCACCAAAATGTGCAGACCAACGTGGTGATGATCGGCAGCGCCAACGAGATTCATCTATCGGCCTTCCGGGAGCACCCCGAGTTCCCGAGTTTTCGTGGCCGCTTCGAGCTAGTTCCAGCGCCCTATCTCCGCAACAGCCTTGATGAACAACAGATCTACGATCGTCAAATCGTGCCCTATCTCGGGTGTCACGTTGCTCCGCACGCCACCCGGGTGGCCGCCGAGTTTGCGGTGATGACGCGGCTCGAGAAGCCCGCGCAGGACAAGTACCCGAATGAGCTCGGCAAGATCCTGAAGGAGCTTACCGTCGAGCAGAAGATGGATCTCTACGCGCGCGGGCGCGTTCCGGAGAGCTTCGAGTCGGATGCACGGAAGCTGTTGCGAGCCGGAATCGGGGACATCTATCGCGAGACCGACGCCTCCACCGACTACGAAGGCAAGGAAGGCGCGAGTCCGCGCACGATGCGGACCGTGTTGCTGAACGCATCACAGAATCGGCACTACGGCTATCTGTCGCCGTTCGCCGTGCTCGATGAACTCGACGAGCTGTGCAAGCAGATGAGCGAGTACGACTGGCTCCGCAACAAGACGCAGCTTGGCCACTACCACGACACGGCTGAGATGCGGACCATCGCTCGTCGGCGCCTGCTCGAGACGTTGGAGGAGGAGATGCGCAAGGCAAGCGGTCTCGTCGATGAGGACAAGTACCGCGAGCTATTCGACCGCTACGTTCATCACGTTTCGGTTTGGGTCAAAGGCGAGACCATCCGCAACCAGCACACGGGTGAACACGAGAAGGCCGACGAGCGGATGATGCGCGAGGTAGAGGCGCTGCTCGGCGTTACCTCCAAAAACGACGATCACCGCAAGAGCTTCATCTCTTCGATCGCAGCCTGGGCGATCGACCATCCGGGCGAGCGTCATTCGAATGATGTGGTGTTCCCCGACTTGCAGAAGAACCTGCGCGACGCGGTGTTTACGGAGCGGCGCAAGCCCGTCGCGCTGCTGGTGCGAGATCTCGTCCGTGTGCTGCGCGAGAAGAAAGAGCGCGTCGGCGCTGAGCCCAATGAACGCGAGCTGCGCGATTTGGGCGAGTCTCGTCGGAAAGAGGCTTGGGCGATGATGGAGCGGCTGCGTGCGATTGGTTACAGCGAGCTCAGCGCGCTCGACGCTGCTTCTGCCGTGCTTCGAAGTCGCTTTGCCGAGCTGGTGGTGTAAGGAGTGCGTGGTGACGACCGGACCCTTGCGACTGATTGATACGCACTGCCATCTCGACCCGCACTACTACCCCAACGGCTACGGTGAGGCTCTCGATGAGGCGCGTCGCGAGGGCGTGTGCGGCTTCATGGTGATCGGCGTTGATGACTCGCTCACGGCCGCGCGTGGAGCTCTTGCGATCGCTAAAAAGGAGCCTGATGTTCGCGCCGCGGTGGGGTTGCACCCGCACGACGCAAGTCATTTCTCCGACGCGATGTTGGGCGAGCTGGAGCAGCTGGCCACGCATCCAGAAGTGGTCGCGGTCGGCGAGATCGGCCTCGACTACCACTACATGCACTCGCCCAAAGAGCTGCAACAGCAGGTCTTTCGGCGAACGATCGCGCTCGCCAAGTCGCTGAAGAAGCCGATCGTCATTCACACACGTGAGGCAGCCGAGGACACGCTCACCATCCTCGCGGAGGAGAACGCCCGCGAGGTCGGTGGGGTGATTCATTGCTTCAGTGAGGACCTAGGCTTTGCGCGCCGCGCCCTGGACATGGATTTCGATCTGTCTTTCTCCGGCGTGGTGACCTTCAAGAACGCCAAGAGCATTCATGAGGTTGCGAGCTGGGCCCCCTCGGAGCGCATCATGGTCGAGACCGACAGCCCTTATCTCGCGCCTATTCCCTTCCGCGGTAAGCCCTGTCGTCCAAGCATGGTGGTGCAAACGGCAAAGCGTGTCGCCGAACTGCGAGGCGTCACGCTCGAGGTGCTCGCGCAGCAGACTACGGACAACGCCGAGCGTCGCTTCGCCTTGGGCTTGAGTTAGTTTGGTCGCAGGCGATTGCGTCGGCGTCGCGCGGCGAGCGCCGCGGCGAAGGCCAGACCAGCCACGAGCAGTCCGTTGGAGGACGATTCGGAGCTGACCACTCGGCAGCCACCAGCGGGATAGAAGGCGGGGTCGAGTTCGGGCTCCGGCTCCGGGGCCACGACGGAGACCCGCAGCAACGCCTGTCCAGTGCGCCCTGTGGGGTCGGTCGCGCGCAGCTTGATGACGTGCGAGCCCGGGGCATCGTAGTTGAGCTCGAGCTCGGGCGTTGGCGAAGCCGCGAGCTCCTGATCGAAAACGCCGTCGTAGTCGAGGTCGGCCTCGAGGCGCAGCGACTCGACACCGTCCTCCTTGTCGACCACCGACAGCGGTATGGAAGTCGGGCCAACTTCGACGGTGATCTCCAGGGATGAGAGCTCGGGAGCTGTCCCCTCGGGCGCCGACCGACCAAAGATCGAGCGGTAGGTATCGAGCTTGCCCCACCCAAAGTCGTCGTTAGGGACCGCACCCGTGAAGGCATCGGTAGTGGCGCCGGCTTTGATCATCGCTTTGACGCCGTCACCGTCCAAGGAAGGATCATTCTCCAACATCAAAGCTGCTGAGCCAGCGACGTGCGGACTCGCGCCTGACGTACCGCCGTAGATCAGGTAGCCGAGCTCTTGGTCGCTGAAACGGGCCGGAACAATCGGGTTGTCAGGCGCTGAGATCCACATCAGCGGCGAACCGTCGATGCGGTGGCCTCGTCCCGAATAGTAGGCTCGGGCTCCCTCTTCGCCCGCTGCATACGGGAAGTCACCGTGCCCGACATAGGCCGAGACGGCGAGCCCACGGTCGGCGGTTCCGGGCCAGCCAACGAGGTGATCTTCCGTCACATGCTCGGTGAAGTGTGCGCCCAACCCCCAGCCGCTGACCTCGTCTTGGACGCTGCCGATCAGCTCGATCGGTGCGAGCGCGGACGTGTCGCTGACGATCACGCGCCAGTCACCGGGCGTAACCGACGTGGGGACGCTCTCATCGAAGATGTAGATGTCGAGCTTTGCGGTGCCGCGCGGCGAGTCTTCGCGAAAGGCGTACAACGTTTTGCCGTCGATGGCAGTTTGGACCAGGCTTTGGCCGGTCCCGATATCCAGCGCGACGCCGCTCGGTGATTCGATGCGGAAGCTGAGATCGCGCGATGCATCGAGCCACAAAAGCGTGGTTCCGAAGAAGGTTGCGTCGATCGCTGGAACGGTGATCGGCAGCGTCGTCGTACCCGAGGCGTCGAGCGTGCGGCGCATCAGTTTTTGCGAGGTCGAGAGGTTGCCGGCTGGATTGATGTGAACCACGCCCTCCAACGATGACTCATCGATCAGTTGCTCAAGGTCACTCGAGCCATCCAGGTGATAGCCCTGCCAAGGCGCGTACTCATGCAGCACCACGCGTGCACCGCGGTTGATGCAGAAGTTGGCCATGGCGTACTCGCGTCCGCCGCCACGCTCCGCTGCCATCACGAGATCTGCGTCGGGCGCCATCCCAACCAAACGTCCGAAGCCGAGCTGCCCGCCGAGCAGGACTCCTGAGGCTCCGGTGCCGTGTTGCATTTCATCGTCCCAGGGAGCCTCGATCAGATTCTTCCCGCGTTCGTAGGTTTCACCGTCGTAACGGAAGGCTTTGACCTTGGAACTGCCGAGCGCAACGAGTCGCTCTCCTTGCTGAAGTTCACCGTCGCCGTTGACGTCGTCGGCGATGAAAAGCGGCTCGCCATAGGTTGGGGTCGCTTCAGTGAAACCAGCCTCAACGCCGGCATTGCGAATCCCGTCCCCGTTCAGATCCGCGTACACATAGTCGTAGCTGAAGTCGATGGAGCTGCCTTCACTGCCGAACAGCGGTTGCCCGGAGCCACGGTCGATTATGACGCCATTGAGCGAGCGCAAGACGACGTCTACACCTCCCCAGCGAATGCTATCCACGGCGGGATCGAAGAAGCCGTTCTCGTTCTCGTCGCTGAAATCGTAGAAGCCGAGGTCAGGCCGAAAGAACATTGGGTGCAGCACGTCCACCCCGGAATCACTGTCGCAAATGGTGATGCCCTTGCCCGTCAAAGGCAGGCCGGTGCTGCCAAGCGTGCGGTGCACGTCATCGACCGAGATGAGCTCTTGGGTGTGGTTGAGGGGTCGCGGTGCTTCAAAAGGATGGCCGTCAAATGCGGCGCGCTCGATTAGCGGTGAGGCTAGAAGCTGGCCCAGCTTGCTGCGGGGAACCGTCGCACTCAGCCGCCTTGTACGTTGGGCGATTTTGCTCGAGATCGAACCCGAATCGAACGACTCGTCGATGGTCGCACCAAGCTCCTCTAGCTCTTTGACAACCGCCGCAGAGGGAGCCTGCTTGAGCGTCAAAACGAGCGGCAAATCGCGGTGCGTAGCGATTCCACGACCCGAGGCTTCGGCCACTCGCAATGCGCCTGGCCCCTGCGTTGAAGGCGCCGCCTGCACGGGTGACGACATCAGCAGGAGCAGGCCTGTAAAAGTTACCGCGGGGAAGCGCATGGCCCAGATGTAGACCGTTGTGGCCACGCGCGGTCTCAATTGTTCTCAACAGCGTACGTTGTCAGCCAACGGAAAGCGGTCCAGAATATAGAGTGGCCAGCGTCGCCCGATCATCGCTTGACTTGACCACAGCATCGCTGCTCAGCGTTGCGAGTCATCTGGTGATCGGCTTCGGGGTGCTGCTGGTCATTCACCTCGGCAGGGGCGAGCGAGAGCCCCCGATGCAGATGCACCCGGCCTCGGCACCCGAGCCTGAAAGCAGCCTGACCTTCGTCGAGCTTCCGCCAGCGTTGGGCACGGCGAAGGCGCGCAGCGAGGCCAACGCAACTCCAACCGCGGTCGCGGGAGCTGGCGCTACCGTTGCGCGACTCGATCAACAGAAAGCGGGGCGGGGAGGGGATGGCCGCTCGCTCGAGGCTGCTATCAACTTGGCGGACCAGGACGACAAGCTGAGTCGCGTGTCGCACACCATGACCAGCCTCGAGCAGAGCCAGCACAATCGGCTGCGCACAGCCAAGCTCCGGCGCTCATGGGAGAATTTCCGGGCCTCGCGCGAACCGATGGAGCTTACGTTCGTCGCCATGGGCGACTCAGGCTCGCGTGAACAGCGAGGTCCTGAGGCTCGCTTCGATCCTGCGAGCGGCGCGCTGACTTCGCAGGCGCGCAACAGCGTTGGCGCCGACTCAGGGGCTACGCGGACGCCCGGTACGACCGAGATGACCCGGTCCACCGGCGCTGCTGTGCAAGGTTCCACCCAGGCCTCGGCAGGGCTCGGCCTGCCCGGTCGCGCGCGGCGTGGCCCGGCCTCCACCTCGTTCGACAACGCGCGAGCCAGACCGGCTGCAGCCCTATCCGATCCGTCGATCGCGTCGGTCAATGAAGGACGAGCCGGAGACACCGTCGAGTCGGAGCAGGCGGATGCGGCGAACCTAGCGTCGCTACTTCATGCGAGCACGGCTGGCGGCGCCAAAGGAGCCGGTCGCGGCGGTGAGAATGCAAAAGGCGCCGCCGGTGCAGGAGGCGAGCGCGGAGCGGGTCAATCGGCGTCACCGCTCGGCAAAGGAGGCGTTGGGGCTGGAGACATCGAGCAGCTGGCGTACGTCCGCGCTGTTCAGAGCAAGGTTCACCCGTTTTGGGCGGACGCCTTTCCCAAGGCCGCCATCATCGAGGGCAAGAGCGGGCTGGCGATCGTGACCGTGGTGATCGAGGTTGACGGTTCGGTCAGCTCAGCGCGCGTCTCGCGCGCCAGCACTGTCCCGGAGTTTGATGAGAACGTGCGGCGCGCGGTACTCCAGGCAGCTCCGTATGGTCCGCTCCCAACGCCACTTCGCCCGCGGCTCACGCTCGCGCTGACGTTCTCGGCAGTGAATCCCGCCGTGCGACCAAAGCAGCCGAAAATCGGGCCGACGGACTAAGCCGCGGAGGCGATGCCGCGCTCAACGTGGACCGAGAAGACGGTCCAGCACGATCGCGCATGCGGCGCGCACCGAAAGGTGGTTCCAACCATCCCCCCGGCCCGACACGATCGGTTCGATCAAGCGGTCCGCGTCGTCGAGGCATTGCGGCGCAAGGCCCCAGCCGGTGCCGAGAAGAATGACGAGGTGTCGATCGTCTTCGTTCACGGCAGCGCGCGCGTCTGCGAACGACGTGATGGGGCGTCCGCGTGACTGTGCTGCCGTCGCCCAAACACGAACGCGATCGCGCCCGCCGAGCTCTTCAATCACGTCGCTGAAGCTGGGCACCGTGCGAACCAGCGCGAGCGCGTGGGCGCGGTCGGGTATGCGTCGTTTGCCCGAGCCAGTGACCCAATGTTCACGAATTCGGTCGCATAGCTCGCGTTGCGCGCTCACTGGATGGACCACGAAGAAGGAGTGGCAGTCGTAGGCTCGCGCGCTGCGCGAAATGTCGTGCACGTCGAGATTGGTGATGGCGGTGGTCACCACCTCGGCGTCACGGTCGAGTACGGGGTGATGCAGGAGTACAATGCTTACGTCGTTCATTGGTTCTTACCGCTGCGCAAGAGGTCGGGCCGGCCACCTTCTGTTCGAGTGCGCGACTGTTCGCGTCGCCAGGCGGCGATCTTGCTGTGGTCACCAGAGGCGAGCACAGCCGGCACGGCGAGGCCACGAAACTCAGCAGGACGCGTGTAATGCGGGTATTCAAGCCCTCCCTCGAGATCGTCACTGAAGGACTCGCTGGCCGCCGAGCCGTCGTTGCCGAGCACGTTCGGGAGCAGCCGCACCGTAGCCTCAATCAAGGCCATCGCGGCGACCTCGCCTCCGGTCATGACGAAGTCACCGAGCGATATCTCCTCGTCGACGAAGCTGCGCACACGCTCATCAAAGCCTTCATAACGGCCGCATATGAGTGCGAGGTGAGCTTCCCCCGCGAGCCGACGTACGCAGGCTTGATCCAGCCGCGGTGCCTGCGGCGTGAGTAGGATTCGTCTGGCTTTGGGCTTACCAGTCTCGAGGGCAGAAGCGTCAACGGCCTCCAGCGCCGCCACGATCGGTTCCACCCGCAGAACCATGCCGCTCCCGCCGCCGTAGGGCGTGTCATCCACGTTGCGGTGCTTGCCGAGCCCGTGCTCTCGAAGCTGGTGACACACGAGCTCAAGCGCGCCGTTCTCTCGCCCGCGCCCGACCATGCTGGTCTCGGCGAAGGTGGCGAAGAGCTCAGGGAACAGCGTGATCACTGAGATAATCAAGGCCTAGAGCCCTTCCGCATCGAGCAGCGTGACGCGGCCCGCCGCCACGTCAACAGACCCAATCACGGCTTCGACCAACGGGTACTCGACGATCGATTGATCAGGCTTTTGCACCCGCAACACCGAGCACGTTGGGTAATCGACGAGCGCCAAGGTGACGCCGACCTTCTCCCCATCCGGACCAAAAACCTCGGCGCCCTCGACGTCGCAGGCGTAGAATTCTCCATCGTCGAGCGGCGGAAATTCGTCGCGACGCAGCAGTACCCCGCTGCCGTGGAGCGCCTCGGCCTGATCGCGATCGGAGACGTCGGCGAAGGCGACGATCAGCGCTCCCGGCGCTTCCCGTACGCGCAACACGCGCAGCGTGCGGTCCGGCAGAACCGGAGTTGCGGGCGCTGGGCGAATCACCAGCTTTTTACCGTCCCCGATCAGGGTGCTCTCGGCGTTATGCAAGACCACGCGCACTTCCCCGCGGATGCCGTGAGCTTTGGTAATTCGGCCGATTTCGACCAACCGGGTGGCCTTGTCTGGTGCGCTCGCGGATTGTTTGCTCATAGCTATCGGCGTTTGCCGTTCTCGAAGGACCTCGTCGCAGATCGCCCAATGCGTCGTTGACAAGGTGAAGCGAGATCTTCATAGTGCGCCGCCGTGTCGCTTCCAAGCGTCCCGCCGAGGTAGCTCAGTCGGCTAGAGCAGGCGTTTCATACGCGCCGGGTCGGGGGTTCGATTCCCTCCCTCGGCACCACCGGTTCTCGAGTTATCGAGGACCGGTTGTGCTTTGTGGTGTTTGGTCAGGTGTGCACCTGCGTGACCAACGCGAAAGACGGAAGGCAAGCCCGCGTACCGTTCCACCGAAGGTGGATGCAGCAAACAGAATGACTCGTGCCCTCTTCGACAAGGACGGCCGACGGCCCTATTGACCGGGCTGACTTGGCACGAGTTCATTCCGCCGAGGGCGGATGCAGCAAACAAAATGACTCGGGCCTTCTCAAAAGAAACGCCGAAGGCCCGTTGGACCATCGACCTTTGGCACGAGTCGAAGGCCCGTTGGACCATCGACCTTTGGCACGAGTCATTTCGCGCGTTCGCCCTTGTCGGCCACGGGCTGCTCTGTAATCGTCGCGTAATGAGTCGCGCCTTCTTCTTTGCTGCCACCAAAAATCTGTTACTCGCTTCCTTTGCAACGCTATCCCTCGCAGCGTGCGGAGACAGCAGCTCCTCAACCTCGACTGGCGGAGGCGGCTCTGGCGGGAGCAGCGGTGAATGCCCCGACAATCTCACCGTGGCGAAGAATTCGGAGTTCTGCGAGAGCACGCCCGGCGACTTGGACTGCACGCTCGTCACAGGCAGCTTCAAGCATCAGCTGTGCGGAGTTGCCTTGCCAGACCCGCCGAAGGAACTCACCCGCAGCGCCGGGGTTCTCGAGTTCTCCGGCAGCGGTCCGCCCGACGTCTCATGCTTCCAATCGGGGAACTACCCGGACAAGCCGGGGACGCCGCAGGACGTCACGATCAAAGGCTTTGCTCGAATCTTCTCGAGTGGCTGCAACTCGAAGGAATTGAAGATCACCGTCCATCGGGTTCAGCCGGATGGTCAGCTTGGCGAGCCTGTCGGCAGTTCAGTGGTGACCGCCGCTGACTGCACCGACATTGGGGAGGCTAGCGAGGCGGACAACTGCGATACGCGGTGGGAGTGTCCGTTCGAGTATCCCGGCGTTCCAAGCGAGACCGAGCTTGCGATCCGCACCGAGAACCCCAGCGGCGTCATGCGTTGGTCGCCGCTCGTGCAGTACAACATTTACGTACCCAATTCGGAGATCGTAGACGGCTCCTGGACCACCGACGTTCGCGCGCTCGCCGAAGACGACTTCACCGTGATCCCGCAAACGGCGATCGGCAGCCCGATCACCAGTGGCAACGGCGCCGTCGCCGGCGAGGTTCACGACTGTGGCGACGTGCGGCTGCTCGATGCCGTCGTCGACATCGACAAGCAGAAGAAGCTGCTGACCTACTTCAGCAGCAGCGAGGCAAACCCGGTCCCGGACACCTCTGCGCGTGGCACGAGCCCGCTTGGTCTGTACGCGGCTTTGGACGTGGCTGAGGGGCCGGTGACGGTTGCCGCTGGCGGTCTGGTCAACGGCGAGTTCGTCTCGCTCGGTCAACACCGCGTGTGGGTCTACCCGAACACGGTCACCTCGGTGACCTTCAAAGGGCTGCGTCCTTACCAAGTTCCGTGACGGCGGCAGACGCCAAAACCAAGATCATCGATCGCGCGCGAACTCTTGGCTTCGATGCCGTGGGTTTCGCGCAAGCGGACGAGCATCTCACGGAGGATTACGCTCGTTTTCAAGCGTTCATCGCCGCGGGTAAACACGGCGTGATGAACTACCTAGCGGAGTCCGCGCCCGCGCGAGAGCGGGTGGATACGCCGCTGATCCTCGACGGCGCCAAAACAGTGATTTCGCTGGCGCGCCGCTACCAGCGCAGCCCCGAGGACGAGGCAGCGGACCCACCGTTGGCCAAGCTGGTTGCGCGCTACGCCCGCGGGCAGGACTACCACAATCACCTGCGCAAGAAGGTTCGCTCGCTCGCCCGCTTCGTGCGCATGCTCGGTGAGGACGTACGAGCGCGGCCGTTGTGCGATGAAGAGCCGCTGCTGGAACGAGCGTGGGCCGCGCGCGCCGGGCTTGGCTTCGTCGGCAAAAACGGTCTCTTGATCGTCCCGGGGCAGGGCAGCATGGTGCTGCTGGCGGAGGTCGTAACCAACCTCGCGCTGCCTCCCGACGTGCCGATGACCGAGCGTTGCGGCTCGTGTACGCGTTGTTTGGACGCCTGTCCAACGCAAGCCTTCGATGCGCCGTTTGTTCTCGATCCGCGCAAGTGCATCGCGTACCTGACGATCGAGGCGCCGCTCGTCGAGACAAGCTCGGAGGTCGGCGAGCACCTGTTCGGTTGTGACGATTGTCAGACCGTCTGCCCCTACAATCGAGCGCCAGTGACCCGCACGAACGACGCAAAGCCATTTCGCCCGCTGCCCGTATGGAGCGAGACGACGCTCGAGCAACTGGCCTCTGGAGACGAGCCATTGTTCGCCGCGAAGACCAAGGGAAGCCCGCTGCGGCGCGCTGGTGCAGTCGGCCTGGCGCGCTCGGCGCAGCGCGTCCTACGGAGCAGGCAGTCGTGAGTACGTGGCTCGAGCGAGCTCGTCGTGAGCTCCCTGATTTGCGGCGGGATTCGGAGTTTTGGCGCCGCGCTCTGCGCGCGGGGGCAAGCGCGGGTCCGACCAGCTTTGTGCGCTACAGCCCACCGTTCTTCGGCGTGCTCTGCGCCGTGCTCATGCCAGGCATCCGCAAGAACGTTGAGAAGGAGCTGTTGCGACTCGGCGCACCCCTCTCTCCAACTGGCGTCTATTCGCTGTTTGCTAACTACGCTTCGGCGTTGACCGAGGCGTTCGCTGCGGCGAGCGGACGCAATGACAAGCTCGCCGGCACCATCGTTGGCGACGAACACTATCAAGCCGCTCGCGCGCTGGGTCGCGGAGTGATCGTCGCCACCGCGCATACAAGCGGCTGGTACGCGGCCGGGCCGCTGCTCGGCTCGGTCTACACCGATGAAGTGCTGGTGGTCATGCGTCGTGAGCGGGATCAGAACGCTGAGCGCATTCAGGCGGAAGCAAGAGAGCGACTTGGATTGCGCGTCGTTCTGCTCGGGGATGATCCGCTCGCAGCGATGCCTCTGCTCGCCCATCTGCGCAAGGGTGGCATCGTCGCTCTGCAGATTGATCGAGTGCCCGATGGTCAACAAGGCGTGCGAGTGAACGTCGCTTCAGAAGGCGAGCCAGAGATCAAGATGGAACTACCGGAAGGGCCGCTCTTGCTTTCGGCGCTCTCCGGAGCGCCGATCGTGGTCGTTCTCGGCAAGAGAGTGGGTTTTTTGGAGTACCGCGTTCAGGTGAGCGAACCTGTGCGGGTTCCACGTCGACCCAACCCAATTGAACTGAGTGAGGCCGCCCGCGCGATCGCGAAACACATCGCTACGTTTGTGAGGGAGAATCCAGAAGACTGGTTTCACTTCACCGCAAAGCCTGAGTGAGCGCTTGGCATCAACCTTGGGTTTGAATGAATTGGCCGCCTTTCGGCGGAGGAGAGAGGTTGAGCACGTGGTTCGCTATTCTTCGCGCATGACATACGGTAAGGGGCGCTGACACATGGTTCGCGTTCAAGTTGGCCTCTCCGATCTAGGCTCGGACATTGCGAAGTACGCGTCCAAGTTCGACATGGTCGAGCTGCGTCCTAATCCCTCGGCTTTGCCTAAGCCAGCCACCCTACGCGCCTGGCGAAAGGCGACGCATCCGAGTTTCACCTTCAGCGTGGTGTTGCCACCCATCGTCGGCTCGCTGGCGATGAGCAAAGAAATGGATTCGGCGCTCGAGAGCGCGCTCTCGGTTGCCACCACGCTCGAGGCGCGGGTCATCTTGCTCTCCACGCCCACAGACGTGCGGCCGACGAGCCAGACGGTGGAACGGCTCAAGAACGTTGTTGCGCGGCTGCCCAAGGCGGGAGCTGCTTTGGCTTGGGAGGCGCAAGGGCTGTGGGAGCGCCGTGAAGTGATGTCGGTTGCCAAGACGTTGGGCGTGATTCCTGTGTTTGATGCAGGTCAGACGTTGGTCGCTGGCGGCCCGCTCGTATACACGCGGCTCCGCGCTCTCGGTGGGCAGTCAAAGATCAGCCAGAGCGTGATCGGTCGCTTGGGCGAGCAGCTGATGGGGCGTCGCGAGGCGTGGGTCGTCGCAGAACACAAGGGCAGTGCGCTCAGGCTCAAGAGTGATATCGAGAATGCGATGGCGCGCTCCGGCCCCAAGGAGGCGCCGATTGTCGTGCGTCCTGCGCCCGGCCGTCTGCGCGCCGAGGACGAGGAACAGTGAAGAACTTCGATGCCGCCGCTTCCAACAAGTTGGCGGAGGTTGCGGCTGAAGAAGCGTTGGCAGACCGCGGGACGGCTGCAGATGCAATCGCCGCCGGTTTTTTCGCGCTAGCCGGTGGCCGACCAGAGGCGCTGTGCGCACCCTTCGTCGCCATGGTCGCAGGTCCTTCGGCTGTTGGCCGCGTGTTCGATGGTCGCACGGCACAGCCCGGAAAGAACGGCACCCGCGTTCGGGGATTGCGACCGGAGGAGGTACCGTCGCTCGCGGCGAGAGCTGCGGTTCCGCGCTCGCTTGGAGCCGTGCTTCTCCTGATTGCGAGCTTCGGCAATCGCAGCCTCTCCCGCACCATTCAAGCCGGCGTGCGCGTCGCTAAAGACAACGGTGAAGATGCCCGCAAGCGAACGCTGGAGCGGGTGCTTTCGCATGGCGCAGCGGCGCTTATAACCATGCGCGAGCCGATCCTCGCGAGCGTTGGCAAGGTCGCCGGGGGCTCTCTAACCGAAGAGGACTTTGAGCTTGAGCCAGGCCAGGCCGAGGCGCTCGGCGTCTCCGGCACCACTGTGGACGGCACGCGGTTTCTTGCCGCCCGGGAACCATTCGCAACGGAAGATGGCTCCTCGGGTTTGAGTTCTGAGGTCGAGACGATCGTAGCCGTAGACAGTCGCGGCATGGTCGCAGCGGGCGCCCTCTTCGTCGGGCATGCTTCCTTCGACGAACGGATGTTGCTGTTGGAGGGGCTGGGTATCGCCTGGCCGCTCTCGGCTCCACCGCCACGCCGAGGTGAAACCAGGCGTCCCCCCGGTGCCATCTTTGGAGTTCCGTCAACGTTGCTGACTGTCGATGGCGGGCCTGCGGCGCGCGTTGCGTTGGCCTATTCCGGCAAATCGTTTCCGAGCTCGGTCGGCGATTTGCTCGAGTCCTCGAATTTGGCTGAGGGATTGCGGGTTCTTGGACGAGATTCGGCCGCCTCGGTGATCGCGACAGAGGCGGGCGCTTCCCGGCTGCGAGGAACGGAAGCCGTGCAGGCAGGGTTAGCCACCGGAGAGCAGGATGGCTGAATTCGGGGCCATGGCCCCGTTTCGCCTCGAGCGACCGAGCGCGGAGGAGACGCCGCTCCTGGTCGAGATTCCGCACGCGGGTCTGCACGTGGACGCTGCCTCGCTCGCGGTGAGCTGCGCGCCGCTGCGCGCCGTCGGCCGCGACGCCGATCTGCTGGTCGATCAGCTGTTTCAGGACGCTCCCGACTTTGGGGCCAGCCTGCTCGTCGCGACGCACAGTCGCTTCGTCGTGGACCTCAATCGGGGCCCAGGCGAGGTGGATGGTATGGCCGTGGAGAACGGCAGCGCCCAACCGCGACCGCGCGGGTTGATTTGGCGTACCACCACCGAGAACGATCCGATCTTGCTCCGCCGCCTTTCGAGCAACGAGTTCGAGCGGCGGTTGACGACCTTTTACCGGCCCTACCATGAAGCCCTGCAGCGGGAGTTGGACCGCAAACGCGAGCGATTTGGCTTTGCCATCATCCTCTGCGCTCACTCGATGCCGAGCACCGGTAGGCGAGGGCATATTGACGTGGGGGCTGGGCGCGCGGACGTGGTGCCCGGCAGTCGCGGAAGGACTTCAGCGGCCGAGGGCGTAATCGACTGCGTTGACGGCGTGTCGCGAAGGCTGGGGTTTTCCGTGAAGCACGACGACCCTTATCGCGGCGGTTTCTCCACCGGGCATTATGGCCGGCCGCGAGAAGGGCAACACGCCATTCAAATCGAGCTTGCCCGGCGGCTCTATATGGATGAAGACCTGCTCGTTCCGAACCAAGGGTTCGATCGCACTCGTGGTCTTGCCCGCGAACTGGTTCGTTCACTCGCAGCGTTTTGTCCTGAGGGCAGTGCTTGAGTGCTTGACAACCCCCTTTTCCTAGGGCACCGTTCGCGCCCATTTTCCGAGGCTAGCCATGGCTAAGAGTGACATCACAGGTAAGCGCAAGCTGCTCGCGCAAAACGTCTCCCACTCCAACATCAAGACGAAGCGTTGGCAGAACGTCAACATTCAGGAGCGTCGGGTGTTCATTCCCGAGGAGGGGCGTTTCATCTCCCTCAAGCTCACCACGCGTGACATCCGGACGATCGACAAGATCGGCATTACCGAGTACGCGCGTCGTTTCGGCAAGAAGCTCTAGTCACTGGTGATCGACTCCGGCCGCTGAGTCCGCCTTAGGCGGGGACGGTTGCTCGAGTCGGCCCAGTTCGCTTCCACCCTTATTTCCGGGTGGAGCACACGAGTGTTTTGAGCATGAGCTCGTGACGGCGTCGCGGGCTTTTTGCTTTTCACCCGAGGGCTGCGGCAAACCTCCTTGGTCGGGTTTCAGCGTTCGTCATGAACTTGAGGGTCACACGAAATTCGTGTGACCCTGAAGTCGTGACTCCTGGCGGCTGGCTTGAGGCGTACCTGGACCATTTGCGGGTCGAGCGTGGCTTGGCGCCCCTTTCGCTCGTGGCCTACGGCACCGACTTAGCGGCCTTTCTGACGCATCTGGAGCAGACCGGTGTGGCTCTCCCGCAGCTCCGTTTCGAGAGCATCGCTTCGTTCTTGCGAGCAGACGGTCGCTCCGCCCGTAGCGTCGCTCGGAGGCTTTCGGCCGTTCGCGGTTTCTGCAAGTTCCTCGTTCGTGAGCGCCTTTTCGAGGCTGACCCAACGCAGCTTTCAGAGCGGCCACGGCTGCCGAAGAAGCTGCCCCAGGTGCTTGCTCCCGTCGACATCTCGGGCATCCTCGCGTCGATCCAAGGTGACTCCTTCAAGGCCACGCGCGACCGCGCGATGATCCTGCTGCTCTATTCGAGCGGCCTGCGAGTGAGCGAGCTTTGTGGCCTGCTATTGGAGGAGATCGATCGCAAGCGAGGCATCGTCATCCCGCTTGGCAAAGGTGGAAAGAAGCGAATGGTGCCCGTGGCCGAGGCGGCCTTGCAGGCGCTCGACGCTTACCTTTTGCAACGCGAAGCACGCGGAGAGCCCAGCCGTTTTGTCTTCGTCGCCCGGCGAGGGAAGGGCCTCTCACGACAGGCCGTCTTCAAGTTTTTGCGCAGCTACGCCCTAGGAGCTGGCGTCACCAAGAACAGCTCGCCCCACAAGCTCCGGCATAGCTTTGCCACGCACCTGCTTGCGGGTGGCGCAGACCTACGCAGCGTACAGGCCATGCTGGGTCACGCGAATATCGCTACGACCGAGATCTACACCCATCTCGCCGACGATCATGTGGCGCGGGTTCATGCCAAGACCCATCCGCGCGGTTGAGCCAGGGGCTAGAGGTCTGGGCAAAATTCGGCACCTCGCTGCCAGTCGGAGCCCAACGCTTTGCACATGACGAAGGCCGGCTGCTCGCTCCCGCCGCCGCTCCCGGAGCGATCCGACTCGAGCGCGAAGAGCGAGACCCGCAGCCTTCTCGAACTCGCCTCGACCAATGCAAATCCCAACGTGGAGCCGCGCTCGAACCAAGCCTCGCGCCGCCGCTCCTCTCGTCCCAAGGTGTTCTTCTTTGCTCCGGCGCCGCTTACGACCAGCGCAGTCCCGCGCAATTCGGGCGCTGAAAAGGCCTGCAGATTGTGGTCATGCCCGGAGAGCATCAGATCGGCGTGCCCAATCACGTGCTCTTTCGCGAGCTGACGAAGGCCGTCTCCAGGCCACGGGGGAACGCACAGCGGCCCGAGGCATTCCTCGAACTCCCCAGCATCTCCGTGTTCACCGTTGGACCAGAACGGGTGATGGCCGAGCCAGATTTTGAACGGACTCTTGCTAGCGGCCAGCGCTCGTAACGCTTGGTCTCCTTCCGCGACACACTCGGGCTGGGCACCCAGTTGCTGGTCACAAACCCTCACCAAGTAGTTCGTATCCCAGGCGAATAGATGGAGGGGGGCGGCTTGAAAATCAAAGAAGTGTGCACGCCCGCGGATCAATCCTTGGTGTCGATCACTCAACGTTTGCAGCGTGGACAGCTCCTGCCGGGCACGCTGGGTGGACGCCACGTAGGGTGAATAGTCGTGGTTTCCGAGCACGTAGATCAGCGGGATTTGCCAGCCCTCGGAGTAGGTGGCAGAGAAGTTCTCCAAGAACGCGCTTTGCGGCTCGCCGACGACTCCCGACTCGTAAACGTTGTCGCCGAGGAAAACGCCAAAGTCGCAGCCACCGCGCGACCGACACACACGCAGCACCAGACGCTGAACTGCCACGGTCGATTGAGCGAGCTTCGATGGGTCATCTGCGAGCGAGAGCCCAGCGTCTCCGACGGCGAAGAAGCGCTGGACCTGGTCGCTGCCAGGGTCGATGGCCGGTTCGGTTCGAACCTCGGTTGGCCCCGCACAATCGTGGTCGATCTGCGAAGGCGCACACGGATTGAGCCGTACCGTCTCGAACGTGCACCCGATGAGCATGGTCACCACGAGGGCCAATGAACCGAGCTGGAGTGTTTGCACGCGCCGCCGACTGTAACACCGCGCTGAGGTAGTGGCTCCGGCGGCGGGCCACGCGAGCTGTGTGCGGAGGGCCACGCTCCGTGGGCAGCGAGACACGGTGCTGAAATTGTCGCCGCCCGCGGCTCGAGACTGAACGCACGAACGAAGCTGTTGCTCTGGGGTCCCGATCTTGCTCAAGTGCGCGGTTATGTCTGACTTCAGATCTCTGAAACGTTCCAACAGCGGTAGGATCGTTTTCGGCCTTTTCACGCTCAACGTCCTCGTCTTCTCGTGCCTCCCGGGGCCACAAGTTCCCGACGTTGCGCCCAAGGGCGTCTTGGGGCTTCGTGAGTTGGCGTTGGAGGAGAGCGAGAGTGGGCCGCTCGAGGTGGTCTATTCCTCGCCAACCGGCCAGGTGAGCGGTCCGGCGGAAGTCACGATTCTCTTCAACCGCTCGATGCTGGAACTCGGAGACGCCGCCAACACGGCGATGCCGCCGATTCGCATCGAGCCCGCGGTTCCGGGTCAGTGGCAGTGGACGGGCTCGCGCGCGCTTTCGTTCATCCCTGCAAAGCCCGGCGGTGGCGGCTCGTATCGCTTGCCGCACGCCACCGCTTTCACCGTGACCGTACCCAAGGGAACGAAGGCGCTTTCGGGCGATGAGCTAGCCGCCGATCACAGCTTCACCTTCGAAACCTCGCGTCCTCGCATCGAGTCGACGACGCCTTACCACCAAGCTCGCGGCTTGACCCCCGACACAACGTTTGACGTCTACCTCTCGCAGCCGGTGTCCAAGCAGGCGCTCGAGTCCAATCTGTCGTTGTCAGCGGCCGGGAGTCCCGTGCCCTTCAGTGTGGAGCTAGTTTCAACCGACAACGACAAGCTGTTCAGGGTGAAGCCCAAGTCTCCTTTGCCGCTCGACGCCAAAGTCGTTTTGGATTCGCGCAAAGGACTCGTGGGGATCGAGGGCAAACTGCCCTCAGAAAAATCCAGTTCGTTCGAGTTTCGAACCTACGGACCTCTGGCAGTCTCATCGATCGGTTGCTCTTGGAACCACGGTGCCCCCGCCTGTCCAGCTGGGTCAGGCATCTCGGTTGAGTTTACCAATCCCGTCAAAGTAAGGGCGGCGCGCGAGGCTGTATCGATTCAGCCAGGACTCAAGTTCAAGGTTCCGTCCTATCTCACCGACGATGAGTTCGTCTCCAGCCTCGACCTCGAGGGAAAATTCGCGCCGGGCCAGTCCTACAACGTGACGGTAGGGACCCCGCTGGTCGATACGTACCAACAAGCGCTTCGTTCATCGGTTTCGCGTTCGGTCAGTTTTGCCGACGTGGAGCCGATGGTTCGGGTCGGTTTGACGAACGGCGTGCTCGAACCGACCGCAAAGCGCGAGGTGCAAATCGGGCACATCAACGCCAGCGATGTTTCGTACTCAGCGTTCAAGTTGGACGAGGAGACCTTGCTCGCTTTGGCTGGCTCCAGTCTCTCGAGTTCCGAACTCTTGGCGAAGGGGGGCGGAGTGAAGCCAAAGTCCGTCGCGCGCGGTCGGCGCAACGTCGTGGAGCGCACGAGCGTCTCGCTCGACGACGTTCTCGGTGGTCCCAAGGCCCGCGGCGCCTTTGCGATCATCACCAGCTACGGCGACCCCCGAAAGCCTGAGCTCAGCCAGACCGTCGCGCAGGTAACCGATCTCGGTATCACGGCGAAGCTGTCGCGCGAGGGCAGCTTCTTCGTCGTGACTCAGCTCTCCGACGCCAGGCCGGTTGCTGGCGCCGAGGTGCGCATTCGCCGTCCCGGAGCCCCCACCTTGTCGAAGACAACCGACGCCGAAGGCACTGTGCTGTTCGCCAAGAACGAATTCGTACCCAACTTCGACGACGAGAAGGGCGCGGTGTTTGTTCGTACGAAAGAAGACTCAGCGTATTTCCCGCTCAGCGACAACTTGCTCAACTGGTCGTTCGACGCCTCGGAGGATCAGCCTTTCGGTCTCGTGTTCGATGACCGCGGCATCTATCGTCCCGGCGACAAGGTGCAGATCAAAGGCGTGGTACGTGAGGCGCTCGCCGTTGGTTTGAAAACCCCGTCGAGCGGCGCGGTTGCCGTCTCGGTGGAAGGCCCTTCAGGAGACGTGCTGCAAACGACGTCAGCTCAGTTGAGTCCGTTTGGTACCTTCTCCGCGACCGTCACACTGCCGCAGACCGCTCGTCTCGGTAGCTACGGAATCTCAGCGATGCTGGGCAACGTCACTGTAGCCAACGACTACTTTGAAGTGGCCGAGTATCGGGCTTCGGAGTTCAAGGTGCGCGCCGAGTCGGACCGGCCAAGCTACATCCGCGGTGACCAGGCGAAGTGGACCGTCGGCGGAGATTTTCTGTACGGAGCTCCCATGGCAGGAGCCCGATCCAACACGTTGGTGGGCCGCTCACGCACGTGGTTCTCGCCGCCGAACCACAGCGACTTCGCAACCAGCGACGACAGCTATCAGGAGGATCGTCGCGACCAAGCGCAGAATTCAGGCGAAGTTACCTCGAACGACGTGCCCTTGGATGCGGCGGGTATGGCGACACTTTCGGCCAAGCTCGAGATGCCAGGTCAGATCGGTCCGGAGCAGGTGCGTGCCGATCTGGAGGTCACCGATCTTACGCGGCAAGTGATCGGTACGACCACGACAGCGGTCGTGCATCCCGCGGAACACTACGTTGGCGTGCGGCTCGATGAACGGTTCGTCGCTGCAGGCACGGTGCTCACGCCCGAGTTCGTCGCCATGACGCCTGCCGGTGAGCGCACGGTCGGAGCTCCTATTCGCGTATCGCTGCTGAAGCGAAAATGGGCCACAGCCAAACAGGGTGTCGGCGCCGACGTAACCACTGTCACATCTCCCGTGGATGAAACGGTCGCCTCGTGCAACCTGACCAGCGCTCGAACGCCGGTAACCTGCAAGCTGACGCCCAAAGATGCTGGCTACTACATCTTGCGCGCGACTTCTGAAGACAGCCGGAAGAACCCCGTCGCAGCTTCGCTCGTCATCTACGTCACCGGCGAATCTGGAGATAGCTTTGCGAGCTTCGAGGAGACCGACAGCAGCGAGATCGAGCTGGTGCTCGACAAGGAGACCTACAAGGTCGGCGACAAAGCCAAAGTGCTGGTGAAGAGCCCCTGGAAGAACGCTGAGGCGTTGGTCACGACCGAGCGTAAGGGCGTGCTCGATCGCCGCTGGGTAACGCTCACTGGCGCCGCTCCCTTGATCGAGGTCCCCGTGACAGAAGCGGTTCGGCCCAACGTCTATCTCTCGGTGTTGGTGTTCAAGAAGCGCACCGGGAAGCAGCCTTCCGATTGGTTGAAGCCCGATGTCGGCGCGCCCGGCTATCGCATCGGTTACGCGCAGATTTCGGTGGAGAAAGAGTCCCGTCGTCTAGCTGTTGACGTGGTGCCGTCGAGCACCAACCTCAGTCCGGGGGCTGAACTTGGGGTGACGCTGAAGGTCAAGGACGCGCAGGGCAGGGGGACGAAATCGGAGGTCACGCTGATCGCCGCTGACCTCGGAGTACTGTCGCTCGTTGGCTATCAGCTGCCCGATCCGGTCGCCGTGTTCGGCGCACCACAGTCCCTGCGCGTCGCAACACTCGAATCGCGCTCCGACTTCGCCAACCTCTTTTCTCCACTCTCCGGCGTCGGGCTCGACAAGGGTCTCGCTGGTGGCGGTGGCGGTGAGTCGGGGGCTGGTGGAGCGACCCGGTCCGACTTTCGCGCGAGCGCCTACTACAACGCCGCGATCGTCACCGACGATGCGGGGCAGGCGACCGTTCAGTTCAAGCTTCCCGACGGGCTTACCACGTACAGGCTGATGGCGATGGCCGTTGGTTCTGATGACAAGATGGGCAGCGGCATGGCCGACGTCACCTCGAGTCGAGCCTTGATGGTGCGACCAGCGCTTCCGCGTTTCTTGCGCGCCGGCGACAGCTTCGAGGCCGCCGCCATCGTTTCGATCAAAGGGGTCGAGGCGCAGGATATCGATGTTTCGGCGACTGCGACGGGCCTCACGCTTTCGGGGGAGACAAGCAAGCGTGTGCACGTGGAACCGGGCCGAAGCACCGAAGTGAAATTCCCCGCGGTCGCAATGCGTAGCGGTAGCTTCGACTTGAAGTTCGACGCGAAGACCAACACGAGCGCCGACAGCGTCACGATGAGTCGCAAGGTCATGACCCCTGCTGTGATGGAAGCGGTGGCGCTCTACGGCAACACCGACAGCGCCGCAGCCGAGCGCTTGGGGGATCTTTCAGCGCTGCGCGATGACGTCGGAGAGCTCACGATCTCAACCTCATCGACAGCCTTGGTCGGACTCGACGCTGGCGGAAACCAACTGCTCGACTACCCCTATGGCTGCACCGAGCAGCTAACCAGCAAGCTCGTCCCGCTCGTAGCGTTGAAGGATCTGCAGAAGGACTTCGGCTTTGAGGTGCCGGCAAACCTCGACGACGTCGTTAACAAGACGATCGCAAGGTTGCTGGCACACCAGCGCTATAACGGTGACTTCGGCCTATGGGCGGATTCTCCAGCGACCAACCCGTGGGCGACGATCTACGCCGCCTGGGGCCTCAACCAAGCGAAGAAGGCGGGGTACGCCGTTCCCGCCTCTGCGGTAGCCGACTCGAAGCGGGCGCTCGAAGGCTTGTTCGAGGGTGACAAACACACGGCGGTGCGACGCGCCGGGCCCTTCGCCCTACTCGTCTTGGCAGAGATGGGCGAGCCCGATGCTGCGCGCGCCTCGCTCCTATTCGAGCAGCGCGCGGAGTTGCCGCTCTACTCAAAGGCCATGCTGCTCTCTGCGATGGTGCTCTCGAAGAATGACCCGGCAAACATCGCTGAGCTGACCAAGGAGGTGGAGTCGAAGATATCGCTTGATGGGCCGATCGGTCGCACCACAGAGAATCTCGGTTCGGACTACGCGCCGTACCTCGACTCCAACGTGCGTACGTCCGCCTTGGTGTTGAGCGCCTTGTTACGCGCAAATCCCAAGCACCCGATGGCGGCGCCGCTAGCGCTCGGTCTCGTGGCCGATCGTCGCGGCTCGGAATGGCGCACGACGCAGGAAGCCGCGTGGGCCTTGCTTGCGCTCGGGGACTATCGGCGGGCCTTCGAAGCTGAAGAGCCTGACTTCATCGCACGCACGTTCTTTGGCGATGATGTTCTATTCGAGCAGACCTTCAAGGGGCGCTCACTGGCCGAGCAGAAGTCCGTGATGCCAGTCGCCAACCTATTCGCTAACAAGGGCGCTCAAATGACGTTCATGGCGGATGGCCCTGGGCGCCTCTACTACCAGGCACGGCTGCGCTACGCTCGACGCGAGCTTCCGAAAGCGCCGCTCGATCGTGGCTTCTTCGTCGACAAGAAGGTGCGTGTCGTAACCATGAAGGACCTACCGGAGATGTTGGCGACCGTGCCGGACGTTACGCAGAACGATGTCAAAGGCGGGGACCTCATGCTCGTGGATCTGGTGGTCGTGACGCCCAAGAGTCGCACCTTCGTTGCCATCGATGATCCGCTTCCTGCGGGCTTCGAAGCGGTGGACAGCCGACTCTCGACGACCTCGTCCCGTCTGATGAACCTTGCCGGCCCGCGCATGGACGACGATGACGCTGCAATGGAGCGCAGTGAAAACGCGAGCTACTTCACCAACGAGGTGCGCGATGATCGAGTGCTCTTCTTCGTCGATGATATGGCTCCAGGCATCTACCGTTACCGCTATCTCGCTCGTGCCACCACGCGCGGAAAGTTCATCGTGCCGCCGACTCACGCGTCGGAAATGTATACGCCAGAGGTCTTCGGTCGAACTGCGGCGGTGACCGTCTCGGTCGAGTGATCGTGCGCTCCGCCCTCGGTCGCAGCCGCCGTTGGCTCACCTCGGCGTGGCAACGGCCTTGGCTCCGTCTGATGGTTGGGATCGCCACAGCTTCGGTGGTGGTCCCAACCTCTGCGGTGGTGACGCGAGCTTGCATGCTGTCTCTCCCGGGCGAACTCTCGCCACGCGAAAGCACGAACGAGTCTCCTCCGCAGAACAGCCTACGCGTCCTCTCTCGCAACGGAGACCCACTAGCCCACCTGCGAACGGGCGATGGGAAACGGCATGTTCAGCTGCCGCTTGCGGACTTCGGCGACAAGCTTCCCGCAGCGCTTATCGCAGCGGAGGACCGACGTTTCTACCAGCACCACGGTGTCGACGTATTTGCGACCGGCCGAGCCGTGCTCACGTCGATCGCCGCACGCAGGGTCATGAGCGGTGCCTCGACGCTTTCGCAGCAGCTCGCGCGCACCGTGACGAAGGCGCCCCGCACTCTCCGCAGCAAGTTCGACGTGATCGCGCTCTCCCTCCGCATCGAGCAGGAGCTGAGCAAGGAGCAGATTCTCGAGGCTTACCTCAATCGGGTCGAGTTCGGCCCCAACATCGAAGGTGCTGAGGCCGGGGCGCTTCACTACTTCGGCAAGCGGGCTCGACAGCTGTCTTGGGCCGAGGCAGCAGCACTCGCGAGCCTGCCGCGCGGCCCATCCTTGTATGATCCTCGCAAAGGAACCGAGAAGCTCTTAAAGCGCCGGAATCGCGTACTTGACCGCATGGCTTCCAACGGAAGCTTGAGCGAGTCCGAGGCAGCGTCGGCCAAGCTCGAGCCGATACGGATCGCGTCGCCTGCACAGCTCGGCTCGGCACCGCACTTCGTGAATGCACTGCTTCAAGGGCCGGACCTTTGTTCGAGTGCGCCGCAGGGGCGCGAGAGCTTTCCAGTAGATGCAGCCGTGATCCACACGACGCTCGATGGAGATCTCGAGGCAGAGATCGAAAAGTCGACGCGCAGGATCGTGGCGTCGGTCAAGGACAAGGCAATCTCGGCCGCGAGTGTGGTGGTCCTCGACAACATGAACGGCGACGTGCTCGCTTACGTAGGTTCGCCTGATTCATCCGATCAAAAGTCGCTCGGCGCTAACGATGGTGTGCGCGCTCTGCGCCAACCCGGTAGCTCGCTGAAGCCGTTCGTGTACGGAGTTGGACTCGAGTCGGGCCTCGGCGCGAACGCTTTGCTGCCCGACGTAGAGCTTTCGTTCGCTGCGGGCGAAGGCGACTTCTTTCGACCTCAGAACTACGATCGAATCTTCCACGGCCCTGTAACGATGCGCGAGGCCCTCGGAAACTCCTTCAATGTCCCAGCGGTCTGGGTGGCTGAACGCGTCACGCCGCAGGCGATCAAGTCACGCCTGATGAGTCTTGGCTTTTGCTCTCTCGATCGGCCCGCTGAGCACTATGGCGTCGGAATCGCGCTCGGTGATGGTGAAGTCAGCCTGCTTGAGCTGGCCGTTGCCTATTCAGCCTTGGCGCGAGGTGGAGAGCGCCTGCCGCCGCGGTTCATCACCGCGTTCGAGAACGGGGCGGGGGAGCGCGTCGAGCAAGCTGTTGCTGCACCCTTCGCACGGTCGTTCGAGCGAGAAACCGTCGCCATCTTGACCGACATGCTCGCAGACAGGCGTGCGCGCCGTAGCTCCTTCGGCGAACGCACCGTGTTCGATCTCCCCATGCCGGTCGCCGCGAAAACGGGCACCTCCAAGGGCTATCGCGACAACGTCGCAGTGGGCTTCAGCACCCGGGTTACCGTGGCTGTGTGGGTTGGCAACTTCGATGGCTCGCCGATGAAAGGCATCAGCGGAATTACCGGCGCTGGCCCGCTCTTTCGCGAAGCGATGCTGGCGGCTGAACGCCGTTACCCATCGGCTGGCGCGTTTGCGTTACCCCGTGAACATGAGCTTCGTGAGGTGTGCGCGCTATCCGGAGCGCCCGTTGGCCCACATTGCTCTGGTCACAAGCAAGAATGGATCGCTGACGGCTCAAGCGAGGGAACCTGCGCCGTTCACGTTCAGCTTCCCATCGACCCGACCAACTCACTTTTGGCGGGGCCTGAATGCAAAGACGCTGAGCCGCGCATCTTCGAGCGCTACCCACCGCTCTTTCACGCTTGGGCGGAGGCTGCAAAGCGCCCCGTGGTCCCAGGTCCTTCGGCGCGATGTCCACCACCAAGCTCCCCCGGCGCTCGCTCGCGATCGGTCGCAATCCTCTACCCGGAGGACGGGGCGCGCTTCTACTTGGAGCAAGGCCAACAGTCCCAGATCCGCGTTCGCGCAGTCTTCGGCGCAGCGGCGGATCCCGGTTTTCAGCTTGATGGACGGCAGCTGCGTGCTGACCAGGTTGGAACGACCTTGATAACGCTCACGCCAGGCGTGCACCAGCTCCGCCCGACGCTGGCCGCTCAAGTGGCGGGGGACACGATCGAGTTTGTCGTGGAGTGACAGCGCCACAAACGAACGAAGCGAGAACACCCGAAGGCGTTCTCGCTTCACTCCGTCGCTGATTAGTCAGCGAGAACCGCTCAGACCAACTCGATCAAGTCGGGGAGCTCGCTGATGGGTTCCGGAACCGGATTCGCGCGCGCACCCGCCGTATCAGCAACACCCGCCAGCTTGCGCAGGGCGTTCTGGATATGACCCGTGTGGATATTGAGCGTACCGTCGTTGACCACGCCGGTTGTGACATCAACCCCGCGCGCCGCATGACGCTCGGTCGTTCCACCCTTGATGCCAGGCTTGATCTTCTTACCGTTGATGTTGCCGAACAGCACCATGCTGGTGATACCCCAGTGGTCCTTGCCGTTGCCCATGTTGTACCCAGGCGTGCGGCCGAAGTCGCTGGTAAAGGTGATGCACGCCTTCTTCCCGTACAGGTCGAGGTCCTCGAGAACCTTGATCGCGCGAGGGATGCCCTGATCCGGATCGAAGGCATTGCCCAGTGAGTTGGCGATGTTGGGGTCGACATTGTCGTGGTGGTCGTAGCCGCCTGGTGCGCCGAGGTTACACGCGACAGCCAAACCAGCCTTGTAGGCCGCTGCTGCGAGTTGAACCTGACCAGCAACGCCCGGGAGGACGTCCTCCGGCAGGTACGACACGAGTTGCTTGAGTTCATTCTGGCCCAAGCGCGAGAGGTATAGCGTATTGAGCGAGTTCTTCAGCTTGGGCAGCTTCTGCTGGGCGAACTTCTCATTGTAACGGGCTTCACGCGCATCAGCGATCATTGCTGCTTGTTCGTCGGCGTAGTAGAGTTCATCTGCGTTGTTGGGGTTGCGACGGTACGGGTATGCAAGCCTCTTGATCGCGTCGAGGTTGCCT
Organism: uncultured delta proteobacterium; assembly: GCA_903892415.1. Taxonomy (GTDB): domain Bacteria; phylum Myxococcota_A; class Polyangia; order Polyangiales; family Polyangiaceae; genus Xiheicaenibacterium. The sequence goes on from CAITIQ010000364.1 coordinate 50,234, forward strand.
AGCCGGGTGACCGCGGTGAGACCTGCCGTATCCGAGTAGCCGCCGAAGGAGATGAAGGACATCGGTGCGCTCGGCAATAGACCAGCCGAAACAATCGCTCCGAAGGCAGCCGATCGCTCTTGGGCCGTACCGGTGACAGAGGACCGCGCGCCAACATCGTGGGCGTTGGTCTGGATGTCGATACCGCGGATCACCAACAAGTCCTTCGCGTATGCACGCATGAAGTTCTCGAAGTTCATCGCGTTGTCGATGGCGGCCTGGTTGCCCGCGAGCTCCCGGCTCAAGTAGAGAGGTGCCCAGCTAACTCCGCTGGACGAATCCGTGTGCTGCGCAATCTCCGACGTGAGGTAGCGGTTCATCACCGACGAATCGGGACCAGACGCTGCTTCGGTCTCGTTGGCTGCGCCCTTGGGGTCGACGAAGTTCGTCGTGTCGATACCCCCCATGAAGGCGAAGTTGAGGAAGAAGGTGTGGGCGGGAGCTGCCTCCGCCTGTGCGTTTTGTGCGTCCATCGCGGACCCCACCGCAACGGTGAGGCCGGTCATGCTAGCAAGCTTGAGAAAATCTCGGCGTTCCATGGCTGTACCTCTCACTCGTAAACGAAGTTGTAGTCCGTGAGCATGTAGGCGAAGACCGCCGACCACGCGCGCCCCGTGTAAAGCGAGTCGTCCACCACCCTCGAGGCCTCGTCCAGGGTCACACCCGTGAGGTAGTTGCGGTCAGCGATGCACTGGTCCGCGAACCGGTTCTCCACCGGGACGATGTTCTTCTTGCCGTGATCCCAAACACTCACGAAGAGGTTGTAGGTTCGGGTGATCTCCGGATCGGATGGGGAGAGCTTCTCGCCCCATAGCCGCTCGTGGAGATACACCATGTCCGACTTGATCTTCTGGATGTCACCAGCGATCTCGTAGCCGTTGACGTCGCGCGGCTCGGTTGCCATCTCGACGGACTTCAGCCAGCGACGCTCGCTTTGGGGCAGGGCGAACTCAGCGTTCGTTACCCGGCAGCCCATCTCGAGACCCATACGCTCCATCACGTTCGCCATGATGCCGCTGGGCTCGGTGACGCGAATGGTGGTGTTGGCTGAGTCGATGCCACCGAACAGGATCTTGAAGCCCTCACCACCGCCGTCAGTGAGCAGGTTCGGCGAGCCGAAGACGTCTCCACCGGGGGTCCAACGCATACCGAGCACGTTGGTGACCTTGCGGTTGAGTTGCTCCGGCGTGAGCAGGTGGGCAGTCCCGACTCCGTTGAGATTGGCCAGCTGGCTATCCGCGATGTTTGCGGCTGCATTCTCAGCACGGAAGTAGGGGCTGAGCACCACATCCTTGACCATCGACTTGAAGTTGTAGCCGCTCGCCTCGAACTTCTTCGCGATCTGACCGAAGGTGTAATACTGACCGAGGTAAGCGGTCAGCTTGCCGTCGAAGTTCTCCTCCGTAGCGTTGACGGGGGCAGGCAGCGGGTCGTTGCCCGTGAGGGCGCGGTAGGCCATGAACACACCAGCGTAGGCAAATGCCGGGTCGCCAGCGATCTTACCACCGAGCCATTGGGTCGCACGGCGTCGGTCCTTGCCAGGCATGACCTCGTTGCCGAAGCCTGGTTCCGCCATCTCGGGGAACCAATCGCTCTCGGCACGGAAGCCGAACTGAACGTCGTCGTCGTTCTCGAAGGTGGGCTGGAAGTTTTGGAAGGTCCCCGCGATAGCATCGACCTTAACGTGACATACGGCGCAGAACTCAGCGTTCAACGTCGGGTTCGTCCCGAGCAGCTCCTCGTCGATGTCGAGCGGACGCTCGGCGGCCTTGAGAATGTCGTTCGCGAGGAATAGGTGCAGTACCTCCTTGGCGCGGTGGCGGTTGCGGTTGGTGAAGGTCGTCGGATGACGCTGCAGCCAGGTCGGGTCGGAGAGCATACCGGCGTGAGGGTAGTCACTCTCATAGCCACCAAGACGAACGGGGATGAACTCATCCGGATTGGCGTCGTTGACAAACTTCTGGTCGGCCGTCGGGATCTTGAAGGCCCGGGCGGAGAAGGGGTTCACCATCATGTAGTTGGCGGTGACGACCTCTTGGTAGCTCTTGTTCTCCCGAACGACGTAAGCAAGGAGTTCAAGGTTGGCTTGCGCGATCCCGCGGGCAGTCCAAGAGGCAACCTTGTTGCGTAGGTCCTCGGAGTTCTGGGCGCCGTACTTGGCGATGTTCGCCGGGTTGTTCAGGAAGGCATCGTCGTCCCACCAACGCGGCGAGTAGTTTTCGCTCTCGATGGCGCCGATCTCGTCCGGATCCATGTACTGATCCGTGAGCATCTCATCGTTGTACTTCTCCTTGAGTCGCGCGTAGAAGGCAGGCTCTTCCATGTAGTTGTCGAGGATCTTGTCGACAGCCGGCCAACCACCCTTCTCAGCGATGTCAAGCTCCTCCTGCGTGGGCAGGCGAGCCGCAAGGACCAGAGCTGCCTTGCGAACCAGGGCAGACGGGCCGAGCATCTCGGTACCTGCCAGAAAGCGTGCCTCGGTGTCGGGGCAGCTGTCGCTCGCCTCAAGTCGGTTTACAAGCTCCTCAAGCTGCTTGTAGTTCGGGTCATCAACGCCGCTGAAGATCTTGCCACCACCGTGGTCCATGTTGCCAAGCGGCTTCTCGAGGAAGACTCGTTTTCCGTCCGCGTCGGTGATGCCTGCCACCTTGCGAACGCTCTCAAGATTCAGGTCGAGGAAGCCGGCCTGCGAAGATGGGGCGAGGTCGAAGTCGCTGCCCTTGGCGCCAGTGCTTCCGTCAGAGTGGCAGTCACCGCACTCTTTCTTGATCAGTTTGAAGTATTGAACCGAGAAATACTCGGCGTTGGAAACGCACGTGCTACCGACGAGACCACCTTCGGTGTCGTCTTGGCAACCGGCGAATCCAAGAGCTAGCGCTGCGGTGGCGGCTACCATGCCGCTCATCCAAAGGTGCGTCGAAGCTCGTTGTAACATTCTCCGCATGGGGGCCTCTCGTAGGGTTGACGGAACGATTCCCCTTAAGCAGGACCCGTGCCGAACCCTTATTCCCAATAGCGAGTCAAATTTTCGCAAGATCGTTACCTTGGGGCACCCGCCTGGACAGGTTCGCGGGGAACATTTCCACGTCCAGGGGACTGGACGCCGTTCGGTGGGATAACGTTTCCGTCGTCGCTGCTCGGAGAACCAAAGCTTTGCGGCGGGCGTGATAGGGTCTTCCACCATGTCGGAAGCGACACGCGCAAGCACGCTGCAGTGGTTCGTCCGTGGCGGGACTCTCACCCCGCTTGGCCAGGCGCCTATCAAGATCTCGGTTGAGCCGATCCTGATTGGCCGGGATCCAAGCTGTAAGATTACCGTGGATGACCCGGAGGTAAGCAACATCCACTGCGAGGTGCGAGCGGAGGGGCAGGGCGTGCTCGTGCGAGACCTCGGCAGTCGCAACGGGACCTTCGTCAACTCGGTGCGCATCCGCGAAGGCGTGCTGACAGCGTCTTGTTCGCTGCAGGTGGGGGCTACCCGCATCGCGTTCGAGCCTGTTGAAAAGAAGGAGCGCGTCGATGTTGGCTTTGAGGACCGGTTCGGTCCGCTCGTAGGCTCGTCCCCTCGAATGCGCCACCTGTTTCGACTGCTCGGCGAGATCGCTCCGACTGACTTGTCGATGCTTATCAACGGCGAAACCGGGTGCGGCAAAGAGTTGGTTGCTCATGCTGTTCACGGTCGCAGCGGACGCGGCAAAGGCCCCTTCATCACGGTGGATTGCGGTTCGATTCCGGGGCCACTGGCGGAGAGTCTTCTGTTTGGTCACGAGAAGGGCGCCTTCACGGGTGCAAACGAGAAGCGGCCAGGAGCGTTTCACGAGGCGCACAAGGGAACGATCTTCCTGGACGAGCTCGGGGAGCTGCCGATTGATCTTCAGCCCAAGCTACTGCGCGCCCTATCGGAGAAGCAGGTCAAGCGCGTGGGCGCTCAGCACTATGAAGCCGTTGATGTACGCGTGATCGCGGCCACGCGTCGCGACTTGGGCCAAGCGATGAACACTGGCCGGTTCCGCTCCGATCTTTTTTTCCGTATCGCGCAGGTGCGAATCGAACTGCCACCGCTTCGTGATCGTCGCGAAGATATCGCGCCGCTCGTGATCGCGACCTGCGAACGCATTGGCCGGCCGGAGCGCGCAGATGACGTGGTCGAGCTAGTGATGAGCACGCTTGCGCAGCACGACTGGCCGGGCAACGTGCGTGAGCTCGTTAATGTGACGAGTGTAGCCGCGAGCCTCCCGCGGGCCGCGGAGACCCTTACGGAGCTGCTGCCGCTCGAGCGCGGCGGTACCAGTGCTGAGGTGCTCGACTGCTCAACGAACTACGGCGAGGCGAAGCGG
>CAITIQ010000365.1 GCA_903892415.1 uncultured delta proteobacterium
CGAGACCGTCAGCTCGCTTCCGCTGAGCGGCCCGACGATCGCCACCCCAAGCTTGCCAGTGCGTGCCTCGAGCGGGAACGCCGACAAGCCGTCCTCGACCACGAGCACCCCGGCGTCCTCGACCGGGCGCGGGTCGACCCCGTCTGCGCGCATGGGACCGTCGGTCACGGTGACCACCACGTAGCGGCCTTCTTCGAGCTTGAGCGTCTGCTCGACTGTGGTGCCCTTGGGCAACAGCACGCTCATCGCCGTCGCCGATACCTTGTCGTCGAGCTTGGCCTTCAGATCGTAGATACCGCCGTAAAGCCCGTTGATTACGACGTTTCCTTGTTCGTCGGTTTGCGTCATGCGCGCGGGCCACAGCCCAGGACCGGAGATCATCACGTCGGCCATCGCAGCTGGTTCGCCGTCCACGTCGACGACATGGACCTCAAAGCCACCGAGCCGTTCGAGTTTGAACAGCAGCGGTTCTTGCTCGGGGTAGACCCCGACTTTGGACGCAGGCTCGAAGCCGTCTCCGCCAGCGCTCACGCTCCAGGGGGGGGCTTGCAGACGGTCGAAATGCGCGATCCCTTGTTCGTCGGTGGTCAAGCGATGCGCGACGGTCTCGCTGCCACGCGCTTCGATCTCGGCGAAGGCAAGCGGCTTGCCTTCGTCATCAACCACCTTCACGTCGAGCGTGTGCGCCTCGAGCAGTTGCAAGGTGACGCTCTTTTCCTCGAGCCCCAAGGTGACGCGGGCCGTTGCGCGCGCCTTGCCTTCACCGTACGCGACGACCCAGAGTTCGCCCTCGGGGACCTGGTCGAAGCGAACACCCTTGTCGGTTTCGCCCCAGCGTTCTCCCGCAAAGGAGACCGCTCCTGACGGGGCCACGAAAAAGAGGCGGACGACGGCCCCGGCGAAGCCGCGTCCCTCAGCGTCGATCGTGCGTACGATCAACGACCCACTGCCGTTCAAGACCACCGCACTCGGAGCTAGCTTGGGCGCGCGCGCAAAGCGGGTGTCAAAAAGTTGTGCGGTAAAGAGCAGACAAACCAGCGCCGCGACGCTGATGAGCACTGCATCAAAGCAGCGTTCCCACAGCTTCAGTGGGGCCTTCTGGCTAGCGTTCATTGCGGAGGGCCCCAAGGCGGGTAGCAGCAATCAACTTGGTTGAGAGCTGTTTACCTCACGCACGACAGCGAGAATCTCTTCCTCCGCGAGGTTGTGTTGGGTGGTCTTGGCCTTCGCAAGAATGGCGTCCACCAGAAGTTTGGACGGCTCGATCTTGCGAGCTCGTAGCCAGTAGTTGACGTTGGAGGCGCCGGACATGTAGCCGATACAAATCTCTTGGTGGCGGCCAAACATTCCCGCGGGCACTCCGCTGTAGATGCGGTCCGCGAGCCAAGCGTTTCCTTTGCTCTCCGCTTTGATGATGGCTGCGGCATGGACGCCGGTTGCCGTACGGAACGCGTCACTGCCGACCAGCGGGTAGTTGATGGGCACGTCCCATTCGACGGCCTCCGCGGCGACGCGGCAGTACTCGAGCAAGTGCGTCAGATCTTGATGCTCGAGCTGATGGAGCAGCTTGAGGTTGAGCAGGATCAGCTCCATGGCCGCGTTCCCGACACGCTCACCGATACCCAAGGCGGTGCCGTGTACGCGATCCGCTCCCCACTCGAGCGCCATGATCGCGTTCACGAGGGCAAGGCCGCGATCGTTGTGGCCATGCCAGTCGATGCCGACGTTAGCGCCCATGCCGGCGATGATGCTCTTGGTGAAGCCGATTAAGTTGCGCACGCCGTCTGGCGTGGAGTGGCCCACGGTGTCGCATAGGCAGAGCCGGGTGGCGCCGTGATCGATGGCGTTCTTGAACAAATGCGCAAGTGAATCGGGGCGCGAGCGCGTGGTGTCCTCGGTCACGTACGCAACCTCGAGCCCGGCTTTCACTGCGACGTCGATCGCCTCGGCGGACTTCTTGGCGATCGTGTCGATGTCCCAGTTTTCGGCGAATTGCCGTATGGGGCTCGAGCCGATGAAGGCGTAAACCTCGACCGGGATGCCCGCGCGCTGGGAGATCTCGATCATCGGGGTGATGTCGGAGACGACCGTTCGCCCAGCGCAGGCGACGCGCAGCTTGAGCTTGTTGTCGGTGATTTCGCGGCACATGCGCAGCACGTCGTCGAAGGCCCGCTTGGAGCTGCCAGGCAGCCCAATGTCCGCCGCATGAATGCCGATCTGGTCCATCAAGTGGATCAGCTTCAGCTTCTGTTCGATGTTCGGGTCGGCGACGCTGGGGTTCTGCAGCCCGTCACGCAACGTTTCATCGAAGAAGGTGAGATTGTCAGGAAAGAGCCGGCCTTTGCGCCCGACCTCGTTCCAATCAAAGATGAGGTCGCCGTCGCTGTGCTCGCGTTCACCTGACGTCGTCACTGGGTTTCTCCTCGGCTGCCGCCCAGAGTATAGCTCCGCATGGTCTTTGGGCCCGCAGAGGACGCGGGTCAAGGCCCGTTTCCGCCGTGCTTTCGAGCGAGTCCCACCCTAAGCTGGCATACCCCGATGAACTTGCCTCGTATTCCTTGGTTTTCGCTTCCAGAGTTCGGAACCACCGTGCTCTACGCCATCCTGGTGGCAGCGGCGTACACCTTTGCTGTCTCGGTCGCGGCCGGAGCTGGAAGACCGAGGCTGCTGTCGGCAGCGCGCCAGGGAGCTTACGGAACGGTAGCTCTGATCGGTGTCGCGGTTTTGACGCTCGCGTACGCCTTCGTGAGCAACGACTTCCGGCTCTCGTATGTCTCTCGCTACAGCGATCGAGGCATGTCCACGGCCTATCAAATCGTTGCCCTTTGGGGTGGGCAAGACGGCTCGTGGCTGTGGTGGTTGTTCCTCACGGCGCTTTTCGCAGGCATCTGCGTGAAGTGGCTCGGTCGTCGCTACATCGAGCTTCAACCGTACGTTTTGGCGACACTCTCTGCAGTGATCGCCTTCGACGCGATTTTGATGATCTTCGCCGTGAGCCCGTTCGCCACCAACATCGGTGGTGCTCCGGCAGATGGTCAGGGGCTGAATTATCAGCTCCGTAACTTCTACATGATCATCCACCCTCCGAGCCTTTACATCGGGTTCGTCAGCTGTCTCATTCCTTTCGCTTTCTGCGTTTCAGCGCTGATCACCGGTCGTCTCGATGCAGAGTGGATCAACGCAACGCGCAAGTGGATGCTCTTCTCCTGGCTGTGGCTCTCCATCGGCAACATCCTCGGCATGATGTGGGCCTACGAGGAGCTCGGTTGGGGCGGGGATTGGGCCTGGGATCCGGTGGAGAACGCGGCCTGTCTGCCGTGGTGGACGGCGAGCGCCTACGTGCATTCGACGATGATCCAAGAGCGTCGCGGCATGCTGCGTGTGTGGAATGTGTTCCTGATCTGCGCGACCTTCATCTTGACGTTCTTCGGCACCTTCCTCACCCGCTCCGGCTTGATCGCCAGCGTTCATTCCTTCGCGCAGAGCGGCATTGGCGCGTACTTCATCTGGTACATCGGCTTCTTGATCGCCTTCTCGGTGGGGCTCATCGTGTGGCGGCTACCGCTACTGCGGAGCGAGGGCCAGCTCGAGACGGTGATGTCGCGCGAAGCCGCGTTCCTGGCGAACAACTGGGCACTGCTCGGCTGCTGCGCCTTCATCGCCTGTGCCACCACCTGGCCCATGATCAGTCAGGCGTTCCTCAACTATGAGTCGGCGGTTGGGCCCACCTTCTACAACTTCTGGTTGCCGATCCCGCTGGTCCTGATCTTCGCGTTGATGTGCGTCGCCCCACTCTTGGGCTGGCGCAAGACGAGCCCCGAGCTGTTCCGCAAGAGCTTCTTCTGGCCCACCGTCGCGCTGTGCGTCGCGGCGATCGCGCACTTCGCGTTGGCTAACAAGCTACGCATGCCGCCCTACGTGAAGATGCCCAACATCTATCCGATGCCAGAGGTGATCTCGGCGAGCGCGTTCGAGCGTGCAGGTGCAACCACGGTTCATAACGTCGGCCGGGTGGTGGCGCTGATCAATGGGTCACTGCCGCTGGTTGTCACATCCCTTTCGGCCTTCAAGCTCGCCGTCGTGATTCAAGAGTTCGCGCGGGGCATCAACGCCCGCAAAGCCGCCGCCAAGGCTCGCAATCAGACGGAGGGCTTCTGGGGCGCGCTCTTCCGCCTGGTCGGCAAGTCCCGTCGTCGCTACGGCGGCTACATCGTGCACGTCGGCATCGTCTTCCTCTACCTCCACTTCGCCGGTCGCGCGTGGACCAAGGACGTCGAGACCTCAATGGAGAAAGGCTCGACCTTCCAGGTCGACGAGGTGTACAGCGTCCGTTACCTCGATTCACGGCGTGAGTCCGACCAAGAGAAGATGTCGATCATCGCCGAGCTCGAGGTGTACGAGCGCGGCGTTTTGGTCGGTAAGCTGACCCCGGCGCGCAACATCTACAAGTCGATGGGCGGTCAAATGTCGACCGAGATCGCGCGGCACATCACCTTGCGTGATGACCTCTACCTGACGTTGGCAAACGTGGATCCCCAATCGAAGGTGGCCACCTTCCAGATGCACGTAAACCCGCTCGCAGTTTGGCTGCTGGTTGGTGCTGCGATCATGATACTAGGAGCCTTCATCTCGCTGTTCCCCGACATCCAAGAGCAAGAAGTAACGGCCTTTAGCTATGTCCGTGCTGCTGCCACCGCGGCGATGACGGTAATATTCTGCATGATGCTGCAATTCTGGCCCCGTACTTCACTTGGTGTTTCCACCCCGATGGATGCAGCCGCGTTTGAGTCGTGGGCCAGTGAGAGTCATCTTCCAGCGGCAATGATCTCCACGCAATGAAGCCCCAAGCCTCCGTCAAGCGAGCGCCCGGCGCAGCCGTCAGAGAACCCGGGCGTTGGTTTTTGCGAAAGTGGCTGACGCTATTGGCGCTCGCTTTCGTGCTGATACCGCATCTGGCGAGCGATGCGGTCGGTCAATCTCACGTGGCCAAGGGTGGCACGGTCGGCATTCGCAATGAGACGGAGAAGGAGCTCTTCTTCAGTCTCATCTGCATGTGCGGCTGTCCCCGTGAGACGTTGGGCACCTGCACCTGTGAGTACTCCGGCGACCGGCGGGATGAGCTGCGCGAGATGCTCGAGGGCGGGATGTCGATTCAGGCGGTGCAGAAAGCCTACTCGGCAAAGTTCGGCACCAAGTCGCTCGCCCTGCCACCGAACGAGGGTTTGAGCCGCTTGATCTGGGCCCTCCCGTTGCTGGGGATCGTGCTCGGCGCGGTGCTGATCGTGACCGTCGCACGTCGGTGGGTGCGTCAGGGGGCAGCCGCGCAGAAGCAGGTTGCTCCCCTCCCGTCGAACGCCTCCCGTGACGACTACGACGACAAGTTGGACCGTGAGCTTTCGGATCTGGATCGAGAATGACGAAGGCAAAGGCCGAACCCGAATCGACAGCCACGGATGAAGGGCCCTCACGAGGAGTCGTCATCGGTGTGTTTGCGGTCGCCGCGTGTGTTGCCCTTGGCTACGGCGGCTTCACTTATGGCGCACCCGGCGTGGTCCTCGTGCTTGCCGGGCTCGCCCTGATAGCAGTGATCGCGGCCTTTTGGAGCAGCGTGCGCATGCTCATTGGCGAGTCCAGGCTCTCAGGTGCAGACGCCTACGCGCTGGGTACGCAGCACACCGAGTTCGAGCAGAAGCGCGCCGTGCTGCGCGCGCTCAAGGATCTCGAGTTCGAGCGGGCCGTGGGCAAAATCAGCGAGGAAGACTACCGAGTTCTCGTCGGACGCTTCCGTGCGGAGGCAAAGGCTCTGCTCCAGGTCATCGACGAGAAGTCCAAAGAGAAGCGCGCTCGAGCAGAGAAGGTTGTGCAGGCGCACTTTGGGCAAGTGGAGGAGCCGCGAGCGGAGAAGAAGCGCGTTGAAGGCAAACGCTCCAAGAAGCAGAGCACAACTGGCGACGCTCCCAGCGAGACCGCGGAGCAACTGCCTGAGCCAGACGCAGAGGCGAAAGCTCCCGAGGGCGATCCCAACGAGCGCAGCGAGGACCTCAACGAGCGCAGCAAGGACCTCAACGAGCGCAGCGAGGCCCAAGCGGACCAAGCGGTCTCCCCCGCGTCGACAGAGGACGCTCCGTCGAAGGAGCCCACCAAAGATGAATGACTGCATCCGCGTTCGGCGGCCCTGGCCTGCGCTCGGCTTGCTAGCGATCTTTGCGCTCGCGCCCGTCGTGGAGGCCCAGCCGTTGGCGCCACCGCCAGCGGCCACTGCAGCGAGCAGCAGCGCGCCGCCAGCCGCTACCGCGCAGCCTGCCGCTCCTCCTGGAGCTCCGCGCGCGCAGCCAAACCCGCACGGGGCAAATCCACATGGCGGCGGTAACCCTCAGGAGATGCCGCTTCCGCAAGACGGTGCGGAGCCTGCGCCGGATCTCGAGCGCGGGACCATCCTCATCTCGCTACGTGACGCCGGTGAGCAGCCGCTCCCGAATACTCCGTTCGAGTTGGCGGTTTTGCACCAGAGCGTCGCTCGTGGTGACAGCAAAGAACGGCTGAAGGGCGTGACTGACGCGCGCGGCCTAGCAACCTTCAGCGGGCTCGAGTTTGGCTCCGGTCACGTCTACCGCGTGCTCGCCAAAAACGGTGAGGCCAGCTTCGATACGGGGGACTTCAACCTCAACGACAAGTTCGGCGTTCGCGCGCATTTGCATATCTACGAGTGGACGGCCGATATCAATGACGCCGGCATTCTCGGAAAGTGCAACATCAGCGTGACCTTGAAGGAGGACGTGCTCGTGCTCGAGTACCAGGTCTCCTATCTGAACCGTAGCCCCACCGCCTGGGTGGCCGAGCACAGCTTCCCGATGCCGGTGGGGTTCAAGGCGTTCAACACGCCTGACGGTGGGAGTCCGAAGGTCAGCGCTAGTGACGCCAACGTCTCCATCAAGGGCACGGTACCGCCGGGGGAGACGCCGCTCGCGTTCAAGTTCCAGATACCGATGGAGACCGACGGTTCGCAGACGTTGGAGTTGCCGCTCCCGCCCAACATGGCTGCGGTGGGCATCGCGCTCGAGGCCTCGCAGAAGATGAACCTCACGCTTGCGGGTTACCCGAAGGCCGAGCGCAAGACAGACCAGCTTGGAAAGAGTTTCCTCGTCACCAAGACGCAAATCACCTCGGAGGACTATCTCAAGGCCAAGTTCCTGAGCCCGCCTTCCGCGACGATCTCCGGGCTGCCTTCCCGGCCTTGGGCTTCCTATCTGGCGGTCTTTCTCTCCCTGGGCGCTGTGATCACAGGGCTTGGCTATCTCATCGTACGCAAACGTACGGGCCTCACGAATGAAGCGCGCGAGGATCTAAAGGAAGCGCGCAGCTCGCTCTTGATCGAGTTCGCTTTGCTGGAGAAGGCCTTCAAGCGCGGGGACATCGGGCCGAAGACTTATGAACGACTTCGGGTCGCGATGTTGGACGCTCTAGCCGGCATCCTCGACCGGCTCGAGCCCCAGCCCCAGCTAGCGAGCGGCCCCAGCAAAACCGCAGCTCAGCCCGACGAAGCTGCAGATGAAGACGACGACGAGCAACAGGACCAAGCTCCGTCATTCGAAAAGCTCACACGGGACACGGAGGGAGATGGTGATGTCCAATCGGTTGTTCGTCCGCGTCGCGCAAAGCGACGGGCAGATCGTCCACGCTGAGATCAAGGATGGCGCCGCACACGTGCTTTCCGCCGCGCCTTGGTTGGGAGGCGAAGCGACCGGAGAAGCGGTCGCTTCGTTCGAGGGCATGACGGATCGGCGGCTGGTTGCGCCAGTGACCCCGAGCAAGATCCTTTGCGTAGGGCGGAACTATGCGGCGCACGCCAAAGAGCTCGGCAACGAGCTCCCGGTCGAGCCGATGCTCTTTCTGAAGCCACCGAGCTCGCTGATCGGAGTGAATGAAGCGGTGATGTTGCCGCCTGCCTCCATCTCCGAGCGTATCGAGCACGAGGCTGAGCTGGTTGTCGTCATAGGCAAGACGCTGCAACAGGCCGACGAGACGACCGCCCAGGCAGCCATCTTCGGTTACAGCGTTGCTTGCGACGTGACCGCGCGGGACCTTCAGAAGAAGGACGGTCAGTGGTGGCGAGCCAAGGGCATGGACACCTTCTGTCCGGTCGGGCCGCAGGTTGTGACCAGCGTGGACCCGACGAACCTCCGCATCCAATGCTGGGTGAATGACGAGCTTCGACAGGACGGACTTACTTCGAACATGATCTTCTCGATCCCGCGGGTGCTCTCGCACGTGAGTCAGGTGATGACGCTACTGCCGGGCGACATCGTGCTCACCGGCACTCCAGAGGGCGTTGGCCCGCTCAAAGCTGGGGATCGGTTGCGTATCGAGATCGAAAACGTGGGGACGCTCGCCGTAGCGATCTCTGCGCGGGGGGCAGCATGACGGTCGGGATTCTGTCGGTTGGGACCGAGGTAACGCGCGGAGAGATCGTCGATACGAACTCGGCCTTTCTCGCAGCGGCGCTCACTGACGCTGGATTCGATGTCGGTGGTGGTTCAGCTGTTGCGGACGACGTCGAGAAGATCGCTTCGACGCTCAAACGCATGGCCGCTGAACACGAAGTGATCGTGGTCACAGGCGGGCTCGGGCCGACCACCGATGACCTGACTGCGAGGGCGGCGGCCCTGGCTGCGGGGGTGAAACAGACGCGCGACGAGAGCGCCTTGCTCGCGATTCGGCGTAGGGTCGAGGCGCGTGGTCGCACGCTGACCCTACATCACGAGAAGCAGGCCGATCTACCCGAAGGCAGTGAGCAGCTCTCGAACTCTGAGGGAACGGCGCCCGGTTTTGCGTTGCGCATCGGCGAGGCGACCGCCTACTTCATGCCTGGCGTTCCGCGCGAGATGAAGCGCATGTTTCAAGACCAGGTTCTACCGAGGATTGGCCCGTCCGCTTCGCGAAAGACCCACGTGGTCCGTTTGCGAACGTTCGGTATGCCCGAGTCGATCGCGGCCGAGCTCCTCTCCGATATCGAAGCGAGGTTTCCCGGGGTAACCGTGGGTTATCGTCTGCACGTTCCCGAGCTCGACATTAAGATCTCGGCGCGCGCCGATAGCTATGACGCCGCCCGGACGCTGGCCACCGAGTGTGCCGCCCTGACGTCCAAGGTGCTCGGTGATGTCGTGTATGGCGAGGGAGATGACGACCTCCCGCTCATCACGTCGCGCAGTTTGCGCTCGCGAGGCTTACGTTTAGCCCTCGCTGAATCGTGCACGGGTGGCCTGATCGCGCAGATGTTGACCTCCTATGCGGGTGCCAGCGACTTTCTGATCGGCGGCGCGGTCGTGTACGCCAACAGCGCCAAGACGCGCTTGCTCTCGGTGGCTGAAGATACGTTGCGCGGTCACGGTGCGGTCAGCGCCGAGGTCGCAGCGGAGATGGCTCAAGGTGTACGCCGCGTCTGTGAAGTGGACGTTGGGCTCTCGGTGACCGGCATTGCAGGGCCCGGCGGCGGTTCGACTCACAAGCCGGTGGGGCTCGTGTATTGGGCCGTCGCTCACGCCGGCGGCGTGGTGGTACGAGAGCGCGTCTTCCAGGGAGATCGCCATGACATTCAGCACCAAGCTGCGTACTCCGCCCTGGATCTGTTACGGCGCGTCGTGAGCGGCCTGTCCGAGCAATCCGAGCCCCCGCCGAGCCAAAGGCCACCCTCGCGGTAGCGTTTGATCGAACCGGGTGATTTCGTCCAGAGCGAACAACTTTGCTATGGTGACCGGATGCTCGTTTCGCTGCGCAAATTTGCCGCCGCTGGCGTGTTTCTAGCCGCAACTGGGCTGCTCTTACCGATCGCGGCCGGTTGCGGCGGCAGCCCCTACGGGGACTTCAGCAAGGTTCCCACGCGCGATAGTTGCACCGTCGAACTGGCGATTCCGAACATGGCCTGCGGTGAAGCATGTCCGGTCAAGGTGCGGGCGGCGCTCTCAAGTGTTGGCGGCGTTCGAGCCGTTGACGTCGACTACGAAGGCCGCTCGGCCGTGGTTGAGGCCGTCGCCCCGGCTTGTTCGGGCGACGGCTTCGAGCAGATGGTGGCCAAGCTCTACGCCCGCGGGTACCGCGCTCGCGTCGTCAGTTCGTACAGTGGGCGTGCGAGCCAAGCAGGGAGAATGGGCTTCGCTGAATGACTAGGGACGGCGCAGTGAATGACGGTGTGTTCTAACGAGAACACGCTAGTTTCACCCACTGAATGCCGAATCTGGCGGCGGGCTCCGCCGAGCTTGTAGCGTCGAGGGATGCGGCCCTCCTGACCTTCGTTGCCTGTTCGGATAGTGGCAGTACGAGTACGGGTGGAGCCACCTCGGGGGGCGGCCAGGCCGGCCAGGGTGGCGGGACCGCCGCGGGCAATCCGGGCGGGGGAGGCCAGGGCGCCACCGCGTCGAATGGCGGTTCGGGCGGAGCTGGGCAGTGTGTTGCAACGGGCCAGACCTGTGACAATCCGGACGCCTGCTGCTCGCACTTTTGCATCGATGGGGTCTGCATCGAGGCCGGTGACTGTGACCCGTCGGGCACCGAGTGCTCAGCGTCTGGTGACTGTTGTTCCGGCCGTTGTGAGCCCGAGACAGGCACCGGTTTGGTCAAGTGCCTGCCGTTCTGCGTTGGCGACGGCACTGCATGCGAAAAGGCGCTCGATTGTTGCGACCTCAACTGCAATGGCGGCGTTTGTGGCGGTGCCCAGTGTCGGATCCAGAGTGAGAAGTGCACCACCGCCGCTGAATGCTGCTCCAACATTTGCGAGGGCGGTGAATGCCAGATCGACCTCAGCAACCCGGATTGCCGTCCCACCGGCGAGACGTGCAACTCAGGTCCGAGCAACGGCTGTTGTGAGGTTTGCGACGAGGATCAGAACCCGCCGATCTGCGTTCATGGTCCCGGCACTTGTCACACCACAGGCGCTGGCTGCGAGACCGACGCTGACTGTTGCAACGGCAAGTGTCTCCCGAATGACGCCGGTATGCTCACGTGTCAGCCGGGCTGCGTTGCGAACGGCGAATCATGCAACTTCGACGCGGCTTGCTGCGGCCTTCAATGCGCCGGAGATCCGCCGACGTGCGCCGCTACCGAATGCGTTCCAACCGGCGACATCTGCACGATGAACGCCGATTGTTGCAGCGGCCTCTGTGTGGCAGGCCATTGCTCGCTGCCGTGCAGCCTCGACGGTGTGGCCTGTTCAACCGCCGCCGATTGCTGCGGAGGCGTTTGCACCGGGGGCCTCTGCACCACGGTTATGTGAGTTGCGTCTCCGCAAGGCTGCAACGGCAGCTACAGGGCTGAGAGCGTCAGCACGCCGTGATCGAATAACACCTTGATGCCGATGGCGATCAGCGCGACCCCGCCGAGCGCGGTCAGCTGCTTGCCAAACGCGCCGCCCAGTCGCCTTCCGACCAGGTAGCCAACGGCGGAGAGCGCCGCTGTAACCACGCCGATGGCTGCGACAGTTAGCCCGATCGGGACGGCGAGAGCTCGCAGGGTGAAGCCGGCTGCCAGCGCGTCAATGCTGGTGGCCAGCCCGAGCAGCAAGAGAGTGGGGAGGCTCAGCTGCTTCAGTGGTTCTTCCTCGTCCCCGCCGCGAATGACGTCGTAGAGCATCTTGCCGCCAATGAAGGCCAGCAGCGCAAATGCGATCCAATGATCGTAGGAGGCCACCGCCGTTCCAATCTGCGCTTCCGCTAGCGCGCCGGCCAGCGAAAGCCCAGCCTGCATGCCACCAAAGCACACGGCGATGGCAGCAAGTTCCCCGTGGCCTGAACGTGAGGCGCTGGCAAAGCCGCGCGTGGCGGCTACAGCCGTCGCGTCCATCGCGAGACCAACCGAGAGAAAGAGGACGGTTGCCACTCCCATTTCAGTGCCGAGCCGCCGCTGTCATAACAGCCCTTCTACTGCCATGAGCAGCGCCGGCAACGGGAAAGTAGGCAAGCAACCTCAGTTCGGTTTCCTCGTGGAGCGTGAAGCCTACGGAGCCTTTACGAAGGTCAGCGCGTCGGTGCCGCGACCAACCAAGATCGTATCTCCGGAGACGAACTCGGACCCGAGCAGCTTCCTCGCGAGCACGTCCTCAACGTATTTGAGAATGGCGCGCTTGAGCGGACGAGCCCCGTAGACCGGGTCCCAGCCTTGCTCGATCAAGAACTCCTTCGCCTCGGCGCTGATCTCGATCTTGATGCCTCGGCCTTGAACCCGCTTCTCGAAGCGAGCCAGTTGGATGTCCACGATGCTGTGCATTTGCTCGCGCCCGAGCCGCTGGAAGATCACGAGCTCATCGAGACGATTGAGGAACTCAGGGCGGAAGCTTTGCCGCACGTCGGCGAGCACCGAGGCTCGAACGCGACCAACCCTGTCCGCTGCCGAAAGAGAGGCGTCGTCCTCGATAGCAGCCGCCGCAGCGGAGCCAACGTTGGAGGTGAGGATGATCACAGTGTTCTTGAAGTCCACCGTGCGCCCCTGCCCGTCGGTCAGACGGCCATCATCCAACGCCTGCAGCAGCGTGTTCCAAATGTCGGGGTGCGCCTTCTCGATCTCGTCGAAGAGCACCACGCTATACGGACGCCTTCTCACAGGCTCCGTGAGCTGTCCGCCTTCCCCATAGCCGACGTACCCGGGCGGAGCGCCCAGCAAACGTGCCACAGTGTGGCGTTCTTGATACTCGCTCATGTCCAAACGAATGAGCGCCTTCTCATCGGCGAACAGCCGCTCGGCCAGGGCCTTCGCCAGTTCGGTTTTGCCGACGCCGGTGGGGCCAAGGAACATGAACGAGCCGATGGGCCGCCGCTCGTCACCGAGCCCGGCGCGCGACCTGCGAATAGCATTTGAGATCGCCGCGAGCGCCTCTTCTTGGCCGACGACGCGCGCGCGCAGATCCGTCTCCAGGCTGAGCAGCTTCTGCATCTCGCTCTCGAGCATCTTGCTCACCGGAATGCCGGTCCA
>CAITIQ010000366.1 GCA_903892415.1 uncultured delta proteobacterium
CTCCACGCGAACCATGTGGAGCGCGCTGCGGAGTTTCTTCACCGATCCAAGGTTGCTGCAGCTGTTCGGTCGCTACGCCACCTACTGCGGCTCTTCGCCCTTCCACGCCCCCGGCACCCTCAATTGCATCGCGCACGTCGAACGGGAGGGCGTGTGGAGCGTCAGCGGCGGCATGAGACAACTACCGCAGGCGCTGGCGCGAGCTGCTGCAGCCAACGGCGCAGTGTTGCGTGTGAACGCTCACGTCGCACAGATCGTTGTTTCCGGTGGTGCCGTCACTGGCGTGCGGCTCGCCGATGGTGAGGTGCTGAACGCGAAGCACGTCGTTTTCAACGGCGACGTCGCTGCGATCAAAGACGGGCTGCTCGGTGGGGCCGCTCAAAAGCAGAGCGTGAGCACTTCACCTCGCTCTCTGTCGGCGGTCACCGTCGCTGGCAAGTTCGAGACCAAGGGCCGTGAGCTGCTTCGTCACAACGTCTTTTTTTCCGATGACTACCCGCGTGAGTTCGATGCGATCGAACGCGGTGAGGTGCCGTCGGAGCCGTCCGTCTACGTGTGCGCGCAGGACCGAGAGCTCGGTTCAGCGAACAAGCCTGGGCCCGAGCGGCTCTTTTTCATCGTCAATGCTCCCGCGCTTGGGGGCCAAGCAACTTCTTCGGAGCGTGAGCAATGCGAGCAGAACCTGTTTCGAGTGTTGGAGAAGCATCAACTGAGCTGCTCGAGCGTGGGAACCACGATCGTGACGACGCCAGCGGACTTCGCCGAGAGGTTCCCTGGGACGGGAGGCGCCCTGTACGGAGCGGCGACGGCGGGGATGTGGTCCAGCTTCTCGCGAGCGGGCAGCCAGAGCTCCATTCGCGGCTTGTACCTGGCGGGCGGCTCCGTTCACCCAGGCTCTGGGGTGCCGATGGCGGCGCTGTCGGGGAAGTTGGCCGCCGACACCATTTCGGAGGGCCAGCGTTCGACCGGGCTATTCCGAGCGACGGGTACGCTTGGTGGTACCTGGATGCGCTGAGCGATGATCGTCGCCATGGCATCGTGATCATCGCGATGCTCGGCAACGTCTTTTCGCCCTACTACGCCGCGGCGCGCCGCAAAGGCAAAGCCAACCCGCTCGACTTCGTGACGATGAACGTTGCGCTCTACGGCCCGAACAGCCGCAGTTGGGCGCTCACGGAACGACGCGGCGCCTTCCGACAACAAGACGCTCTCGCGATCGGCCCAAGTTCGATTCGCTACGAAGGCGGGCGAGTGGTGGTTGAGATCGATGAGGTCACCGCGCCCTTTCGACAGCGCCTCAAGGGCAAAATCACGCTCGACCCGATCGCGCTTTCGGGAATTCCGCACACGCTTGCAGCAGGGGGGTGTCATGCGTGGTGGCCCATCGCGCCTTCAGCTCGCGTCGACGTGACGATGAGTGAACCGGGCCTGAGCTTTAGCGGCGCGGGCTACTTCGACGCCAACGCCGGGGATGAGCCGCTCGAGAACGGCTTCAACTACTGGTCCTGGTCGCGTCTGCCCGTCGGTCGCGGCGCCCTCGTTTCCTACGCGGTGCGGCGTCGCAACGGTGGCAACAGCAAGCTCGATCTCTTGTTCGATGCGGCTGGCAACGTGAGCAGCGTGGATGACTTGGTCGCCCACGATCTTGCGGCCACCGGCTACCGGCTCGAGCGAGAGGTGCGCGCCGAGCGAGGGCTGCGGCCTCAGGTGGAACGGACGCTCGAAGACACGCCCTTCTACTCACGCAGCGCGGTAGAGATGCGCTTCCGCGGAGCAACGGGGCTAGCGATGCATGAGAGTCTTTCGCTCGATCGCTTCCGCTCACGCTTCGTTCAGGCGCTGCTTCCGATGCGGATTCGGCGGGTGAGCGCGTGAGCGTGTTGCAGACCGTCGCGAGCGCTGGGCTGCTCGCCTGGACGGGCACAGTGATCGGTGCATCCACCGTGGCGCTATCGCGAACCTGGAAGCGCAACCAGCGCGGAAGCCAGCGTACCCAAAGCGAGTCGCGCGGTGCCGCCGACACGGTGCTGATTCGACCATGTCGCGGGTTTGAACCGAATCTCGCGCACAATCTTCGTTCGAGCGCAGCGCTGGCGAACGTGAACGGGCTGATGGTGGTCTTCGCGGTGTCAGAGCCCGAGGATGCGGCGCTCGCTGTCGCGAAGTCGGTAGCCCAGGAACTGCGGGCTCGCGGCCTCTTGGTCGAAGCGGTGGTTACTCACGCGGGCGGACCAAACAACAAGGCCGCACAACTCGCCGCGGTGGTGGCGGAGCTGCCGCCTGAACGCAGCATCATCGTGGCCGCCGACAGTGACGTCGATTTGCACGACCTCGAGTTCCAACGTTTGCTCACCCCGCTCCGCGAGGAGCCCAACCTCGGCGCAACGTGGGTACCGCCGGTTGAAGTTCCCATCGCGCCAACGACGGGAGATCGCCTATCCGCCGCGGTATTGACCGCGTCCCTTCACGCCTTTCCTGTGCTCTCGGGGCTGGATCCAACGGGGATGGTAGGGAAGCTGTTTGCGGTGAAGCGCACGAGCTTGGAGCGCATGGGCGGGTTCGAGGCCCTGCGCAACGTACTTGGAGAAGACGTTGAACTTGCTCGCACGCTTCGGTCGCAGGGGGAAACTGTTCGGGCGATGCCTTTCGTGGTGCGTTCGCGCGCCTCGGGCCGGGAGCCTTCGGAGGTAGTGGAGCGATTTGCGCGCTGGCTCACCGTCGTTCGCTCGCAACGACCTGCCTTGCTCACCAGCTACCCGCTGCTTTTTTGCGCCACGCTGCCCATCGTGATCTCGTGTCTGCTGCTCGGCCCTTCGATCGCGAACGCCCTCGCCACTACGCTGGCCTTGAGCGCACGGTTGGCCCTTGGGCGACTTTCGGCCAAGCTCTGCGGCGTAGAGGCTCCGCCGCTCCACCTCATGCTCGCTGGGGATGTGGTGCTGCTACTTGCGCTCTTGAGCGCACTTCGAAGCCGCACTGTCGTTTGGCGCGGCCAACGCTTGGGCATCGGTCGCAACGGAAGTTTGCTCGCGCTGCCCGGCGGGCAAAGCGGTGCGCGCTGAAGGCTGGGCCGCGAGCTCCAACGTTCGTCTGCTTGCCTACTGGCAGATCTTGTACGGAAGTCCTTCAATAAGCGGCCCACCCTGAGCGACGCAACTCGAGCCCGACGGACATATGCCGTCGCGTGAGCAGTCCCTGGAGCAAACGCCAGCCTCAGAACACAGTCCGAAGGCACACTCGCCGTTGGAGGCACAGGCGCTTCCAACCTCTTCCCCTCCCGAGTAGACGCACAGCCCGATGCGGCCACTCGACAGCTCCGCCAGACCGGAGCAGGCGAAGCCGAACGGGCAGCCACCGCGATACCGGCAGCTGTCTAGACAAGCATCGCCTGGAAGGCCGTCGGTGGTCGTCGGGGAGTTGCAATTCACTGACGGTGCAGCGGGCTGGGAGAACGCGTCAAAGTCGATATGAAGGCCGTCATTGCAGACGTTGACGACCTCACCGTTGAAGTTGCATGACCACTGCGCGGGCTCGTAGCCCCCCGGCAACGGACCGTAAACGTCGGGCGGACGGCGGCACAAGCCATCACACGTCCAGGGCGGGAGCCCGCTCGCTCGCTGCGGACAATCCGCGGCCGAGGCACAGGCCATTGAGCAGCTGGAGACCACGAGGGACGTGTCACAAACGTTGGCTGCGACGCACTGTGAAGTGTCCGCAGCACAGTCCGCGGAAAGCCGAACGCAGACTTTTGTACCGCCTGCATCCGCGCAGCCGTAGCCGTTCGGACAGTCGGCAGCGTTGTCACAAGCCGAGGTGCAGTGGTTGAGCGGTGATAGGCAGGCAAAGTTGCACTGACCAGCGGCGTTGCACGAGCGGCCGATGTCGGAGGCTCGACAAACTTGGTCCGCACCTTCCGTCTCGCAGCGAAAACCGCTGTAACACTGAGAGCTTGCGCTGCAGGACTTGGTACAACGCCTCACCCCGCTGGGCGTCATCGGTTTGCATACGCCCGACGCGCACTCGTCGTCGGTCTGGCACAGCGTTAGATCCTCCTTCAATTCCGGCATGTTGCCGCCAGCACCTCCGGTGCTCGAGGAGCTGGGGTCCGGGTTTTGGCCACCACCTCCAGGACCGCTTGAGGTCATGGGAGCGCCGCCCGCACTTTGCCCGGCGGAACCGCCTTGTGTGATGCCCCCACCTGCGCCTGCGACGGGCCCAGCGTATTCACACTGCGCGATGCTGTTGCAGACGTACCCCTTCGGACAGTCCTTCGCAGCGTCGACGCAGTCTTGCGTGCACACGCCGTCGCGACAGTAGGCGTCTAGACAATCACTGTTGAGTTTGCAGGAGCTACCACTGCTCTCAGCGCAGCTCAGCACTCCAACGAAAGCTACGAACGTCAGCTGCAAAAAGCTTATGAATCGCCCGGCGGCCATAGCTTGGAACCGTATCACGCGGGAACTCGTTCAAGCTCACAACTGCGGCACGAGGCTGCGACTCGTGCACTTGTCACCCGGCTCATCTTGAGAACCAACGGCACCGTGGCGGCGGCTCAAAAGAGCCGTTTTGTTGTCCGCATGTTGATGGATCAGGCATGCGCAAGTCGCCATGAACAAAGTCTCGTCGCTCGGATTGCTCGGCTTCGCCGCCTTCGCCGCTCTTTCGTGCAAAGGCGCCAACGCTGACGTGTCGCTATCCAAGAAGAGCGTCGAGCCGGATGCCGACCCGGGCATGTTTACTCATATGGACGTGGCCGAGGGCGCGACGAGGCTTGCCGCAAAGCAAGCGGGCGTTGCCGTCTACGAGCGGCCGTCCAAGAGCTCGCCACGCATCGGCACATTGGCGACCGGAAACTCGGTCGCACGCAGCGACAAGACGGTGCGTAAAACCGACCTTTGCCCTGAGGGCTATTTCGCAGTGCGGCCACGCGGCTTTGTGTGCGCTGACGAGACCATCGATTCCCAGGCAAAGCCTTCTTCGCTGCCCGGTGCAGATAGCGACCGCGCACTGCCGTATCGCTACGCGGTGCTTCGTACGGTGAGCCCGCTTTACGCTCGAGTGCCCTCGCCGGACGAGCAGCTGGCGAACGAACCGAACCTTGCACAGCACCTCGCAAAAACAGCCAAGTCTGAGCCCAAGTCGCTGACCGTTGGAGCCAACGACGTGAGCCTCGACGAGCGCGGCGTCGCCCGCGGACCAGCGATGTTGACCAAGTCTTCGGTAGGGGTCGATGCCAACGGCAAGCGGACCGCGCGGTCCTTCTTCGACAGCCCGGTCTTGGCGCAGCCCCCTGCAGAGCGCCCTGATGCTCCCCCGGTTGCACGCACCCTACGCAAAGGCAGCGGGCTCGCGATCGTCGCAAGCGTGGACCTTCCGGGACCCAACGGTTCGCGTCGCTTCGGCGTAACGCCCGAATCGAACCTGATTCCGCTCGATCGAATCGACCCCGCGCTTGGTTCAACCTGGCACGGTGTGGACCTAACCAAAGAGAAGGGGCTACCGCTCGGCTTCGTTTTGCGACACGAGGTTGCACCGTACGCGTTGAGCAAGGGCAAGGCTGAGCGGCTCGAAGACGACGAGGTGGACCGCCGCAGCTATGTGCACCTCAGCGGTCGCTTCCGCACTGTGGAGCAAGTGCGGTACGAGGAAACGGAGGACGGCGTCTGGTTCCGCGATCGCGACCTGATCAAGGTGGTGAAGCGCAACAAGTTCCCCGAGTTCGTGAGCGAGGGAGGCAAGTGGATCGACGTCAGTCTCGCGCTGCAAACCATGACGCTCTACGAAGGTCGCAAGCCGATCTACACCACGCTCATCTCGAGCGGTCGAGAGGTCTTGGGGCCCAAAGACGCACCTGCCGACGCGCAAGCCGCGACCACCGTCCAAGGCACCTTCACCATCACCTCCAAAGCCAACACGATCACGCTCGATCCTCGCGAGGTGAATGAGGCCTTTGAAGTCGAGCACGCTCCGTGCGCCATGCAGTTCTCGCCCGGGTATTCGCTGGTCGGCTCGTATCTTTCCGACAGCGTGGGCGAGGCGAAGCAGTTCCACAACATCGCGCTCACGCCGATCGACGCCCGCCGAGTGTTTACCTGGGCGGGGCCAGCCGTACCGACTGGCTTCTCCGAGATTGTGCCGCTAGCGGAGGAGACCATTACTGTTCACGTTCGCAAGTGACCCACCTGCGGCCTGCGCAAACAAAACAACAAAAGCACCAAACGAGCGCAAGCGCTCGCAGTGCTTTTGTGGAGGCTAGACGCGCTGTTGAAGGCGCGGTGTCGACTCGTCAGTCAACGATGTCGAGATGGGCGCGCTTTCCGGCGCGCATTGCCGCTGCACCGAGCAGCATGCGAATGCTTTGAGCGGTGCGCCCGTCTTTGCCGATCACCTTGCCAATATCATCCGGAGAAACCGAAAGCTCCACGCGGGGATGGTGCTCATTGGCGGACTCGCGAACCATCACCTGCTCGGGGTTGTCCACGAGAGCGCGTGCAATCAGCGTGACGAGCTTCCCAAGGGGAGTGAGCTCCTCACGCATGACTTCATTTTCGATGGGAGAACGCGAGCCCCGTTCATGGGAGCCCCGCTCGTTCCGGTGGGGCGGGCGCCGTGCCACGGCTCAGCCCTTTTTCTTAGCGGCCTTGGCAGCAGCCGGGGCAGCGGCAGGAGCAGCGGCAGCGGCGGGAGCAGCGGCAGCAGCCTGAAGGTTTGCCGACTTCAAGAGCGCAGCAACCGTCTCAGAGGGCTGAGCGCCCTTGGAGATCCAGTGTTGGACTCGCGCGCCCTCCACTCGAAGCTCCGCTCGCTTCGGATCGAAGGTGCCGACGCGTTCAATGAAGCGGCCACCGCGCGGGCTGCGTTGATCGGCGACAACGATTCGGTAGAACGGGCTCTTGTTGGTGCCCATGCGGGCGAGACGAATGTGAACAGCCATGGGAGCGCAACCTATCTTAGAAAGGGTCTGGGGGACCGACCGCCCAGAAGGCGCGGGACCTTACGCGAACAACCCAGGCTGGTCAAGGGCACAAATCAACAGTATCGCCTGGCGGCTCCTGAGGGGCAGACCAAGCAAAGCAGGTGCCCATGAGCGAACCGTCTCAGACCTCAAGCGAGACGACAGGCAGAGTCAGCCAAGATCAAGGATGACCACACCGCGATCGACGTCAGGGTCCTCGTCGCGATGCGGCTCGCCAACACTCGAAGCGGGGCCGCGCTTCGGAAGCGGCGCGCGCGGGATTGGCAATTCAAGCCGCGGCTGCTCCTCGCGACGAGCGCGTTCGCGTTCTTCACGCTGCCGTATCTGCTCGATTATGAACGGGGGAAGCAACCGAACCTCCTGACACGTGCTGCGCTTCGTTTGTGTAGGGAGCCTACACGACGGAAGGTAGCAACGCCCAAACGGCAAGTCTAGGGTTCGGCTGAAGATTAGGTGGTGATATATCCTCCCCCTCGTTGCTCTCTAGACGTTCGGTCGCCCTGGCTCTTGTCGCAAGCCCGCTTCTTTTCGGAAGCAGGGTTGTTCGCGCCGCGTCATTCGAGATCAACGACGAAGGCTGGGAAGGTCTCTCGGAGCTTTACGCGATCGCCAAAGCCGAACTCGGTCCCGAGCGAGTCAAACCCGTAGCGACGTTGGACTGGAGCACGCTAACGAAGGACGACGGAGTGTTGATCCTTCACCCAACGGAGCGAATTCAGGCGGGGGAAGCCAGCAACTTCATGAAACTCGGCGGCCGAGTCGCCGTCCTCGATGATTTCGGTAAGGGCGATGACCTGCTGCGCCGCTTCAAGATAGAGCGAGTAAGGCTGCTCGGGCGGCCGGTGTCTGCCCTGCGAGGCAACCCGGAACTGCCCATCGCAGAGCCGTGGCTCGAGGTATCGCGCGGGCAAGTCGGGGCGCCCCACCCCATCGTGACCAACGTCAAACGATTGGTGCTCAACCACCCGATGGCACTCAACCACCCCGACCTCTCGCCGGTTTTGAAGGTTCGAGTCTCCGGTGAGCCGGACGCGATCGTGGCAGTCGCTGGGCAGGTCGAGAAGGGGCGACTTTTCGCGATGAGCGATCCGTCAGCGCTGATCAACTCCATGATGCGCTACCCGGGCAATCGGGCGCTCGCGGTTGGGCTCATTCGTTACCTCGCCAGCGACTCCGAACGTGGACAGGGTCGTCTTTTCATTCTCGTCAATGACTTCAAACAGGAGGGCAGCGTCGGCGGCGAAGGCACGTTCGTCGAGGACGCCGAGAACGCCGTGCGCTCGGCCGGTGAAGCCCTGGCGTCGGTGCACGAGTCGGGCTTCCCTTCTTGGCTGTTGGCAATTTTGGCGGCGGTGGGCGTCACCGGCTTGGCGCTGTGGGTGGCGAGAGCATCGGGCAAGCCGTACAAGAGCCCAATTCCACGTTATGCGCGCCCCACGCCGCTTGTTGCGCGCGGAGGCGTAGCGGGGCGCTTTGCGATGCTGGCTGCTCCCAACTCGGCGAAGTCGCTCGTGTTGCTCGAGCTCAAGAGTGCGCTGTTCGAGGCGGTCTCCGAGCGATTCTCTCTTTCGAGCGCGCCCACGAGCGCAGAGGTGATCGGAGCCTTACGCGAGGCGAGTCTGGTGACCGGCGCTGAGGTCAGCCGACTCGAGAGCCTCGTTCACCGCATGACTGACGTCGAGAGTCAGCTGTTACGCGGCGGCGCTGCCCGTATCAACCGTGAGCAGGTGAACGACGCTGAGAGCTTCGTCACCGATCTCGTGAAGCGACTGCTCGCTTCGGACCTTCCAAAACCAGCCCCGTTACCCGAATGACGACGCAGTATGAAGCAGCGCTCCGGATCAACCGGAGTTCGCCGCACAACGAAGGAAAAAGCCTGTCATGACCCAACCCGCCAGCATGGACGAAATCGGGGCAGCCCGCGAACGCCTGGAGATGGTTCGCCGCGAAGTCATGCGTGTTTACGTCGGCAACCCACGCGTCGTCGACCTGCTACTAACTTCGCTGCTTGCGCAAGGTCACGC
The DNA here is from genome assembly GCA_903892415.1 of uncultured delta proteobacterium. Taxonomy (GTDB): domain Bacteria; phylum Myxococcota_A; class Polyangia; order Polyangiales; family Polyangiaceae; genus Xiheicaenibacterium. The sequence continues at coordinate 9,001 of CAITIQ010000366.1, forward strand.
TTTGCTCGAGGGCGTCCCGGGAGTAGCGAAGACCACCGTCGTCAAGGCGTTCGCTGCCACCTTGGGAGCCAGCGTACGCCGCATTCAGTTTACGCCGGACCTCCTGCCCGCCGACATCACCGGCACCTATGTGCTCTCGCCCAAGGACCAATCCTTCGCTCTGCGTCCCGGGCCGATCTTCGCCAACGTCGTTCTGGCCGACGAGATCAACCGCGCCCCCGCAAAGACGCAGTCCGCTTTGCTCGAGGCAATGCAAGAGCGCCAGGTGACGATTGAAGGTGACCGCTTCGAACTGCCCAACCCTTTCATGGTGCTAGCGACGCAGAACCCCGTCGACCTCGAGGGCACTTACCCTCTCCCTGAAGCCCAGATCGACCGCTTCCTCATTCGCATCATCATCGGTTACCCGTCGCACAAAGATGAGGTCGCCATGGTACGTGCACACAATCTTGCGACGCCACGGTCCAACCCTGTCTTGAGCGTTGCAGACGTTCTCGGGCTGCAGAATCTCGCTCGGCGCATCCACCTGGACGACGACCTCTACGAGTACGTGGTCTCGCTCACGGCCTTCACTCGGTCGCATCCGCGCATCGTGCTCGGGGCTTCACCCCGCGCGACGTTGGGCTTGATCCAAGCTGCAAAAAGCGCCGCTTTACTCGCAGGACGAGCCTTTGTTACGCCGGATGACGTACGCGGCGTAGCTCATACCGTGCTTGGCCATCGGCTGGTGCTGACGCCGGAGATGGAAGGCGATCCAAAAGCGCGCGACGGCCTGGTCGATGAAGCCCTGCAACGCATTGGATTTCGGCGCGCCTCGCGGCAGGCCTAACGATGCAGCTTTACCCGACACGCCCCGCGGCCCACCTCGCTATCGCGTCCGTGATGGTGAGCGCCGTAGGCGTGCTTGCGGGGTCTCCTCTCGTGATTGGCTGGGGAGGTTCGATTCTGCTCGCGGTAGCGGTGGCGCGTGCGGTCACGCTGGTATCGGTCGCGCGTATTCGCGCGGCGGGCTTCGAGATGTTGTGGAGCCACAGCCGACGCATGTTGCGCACCGTTCGGGGCGCTCAGATCGAGATCGAGGCCGAGGTCCGGAATCGCGACACTCTGGCAGCTCGCTACGTCAAGCTGCGCGCCCTCGCCTCTCCCAACGTCGAGGTCGAGCTCGATCCACCTGCTGGCGAGGTAGCCGCAGGCGGCCGACTCAAGGTGAAGGTCAAGGTAAAGACCCCGCGCGTTGGACAACACGGCGTCTACGGCCTGGCGCTCGAGGTTCGTGGCGCGCCCGGTATGTTCGAGGTGCCCCTCACCTTCGCTAATCCCTACGGCATCGAGGTCGCTCCCCGACCGATGAGTGCTTACCTGCAAGTGGGTCGCGGTGGGCCGAGCATGTTGATGGCGCCCTCCGGCAAGGCCGGGAAGATGCGCGGAGACGGCAACAGCCTCCGTGAGCTTCGAGAGCATCAACCCGGGGATCCGTTCCGGCGAATCGCCTGGAGAGCAACGGCACGACGCGGCAAACTCTTGGTTCGTGAGTTCGAGCGTGAAGAGCGTGACGTCGTTTGGATCGTGCTCGACGTCTCGGTAGAACTTTGGGCAGGCCCTGTCGGGCGCGCCCCGCTCGACCTGCTGATCGACGAAGCGGCTGCGCTCGTTTCGCGGCATTTGGCCCGCGGAGATCGGGTGGGCCTTGCGGTCTACGCTGCGACGCAGCGACTGGTGATCCCGCCCGACGGAGGCGCCGGTCAAGGGCACAAGATCCTGCACGCGCTGCTCACCGCGGCTTCGACGCTGGACGCCTCACGAAGCGATCTCGACGAACTCGACGTGGCCGTCCGCGTGATTGAGCATTTGCGACCTTTGGATGAACGTGGGCTCAGCGACGTTCGGCGTGGTGACCTCGATCGGCTCGCCCAAAGAGCAGACGCCATGCGCCATCGTGCACCCTTCCGAGTGAGGCCGCCGGAAGGCAAAACGGAACGCGAATCCACCTTGAGGCGCTATCTTGCCGCCTTCGGGATCGACTCGCCGCCGAAGACCAACGGAGACCGGGCGCTCAGCTCCGATAGCCTGGTACGAAGTCTGTCGGCCATTGCAGCTGGTAAGCCGCGAGCGAGCCTCATCTTCGTCTTGGGTGGCGCACCGGAGCAGTCCTTCCTCCCAGCGCTCGCTCAGGTCGTTGGTCGGCTTCGACGGTTGGGCACCCACGTTTCCTGGAGCTTGCCGATCTTCGAGCCGAGCTTGAGCCCACCGTGGACAGCGACCAAGTCGACGGACGAGGAGGAATCACCGACTGAGCCGCTGTACGATGCGGTTGCTCCGGCGGCCGCAGCGGCGGTTCGAATTCGCTCCGCAGTTGCGTCGAAGAAGGCGAAGGTCGCGTTGACGAAGTTGGGCATTCGTGTCGAGCACCTTCGTTCGGCTTACCGCGCCGCCACCATCGAGGGCCAAGCGGTGGCTTCGAATGCGACCGAGACCACGAGCGAGCCTGCGCGTTCGGTGCGCCACGAGCAAACCTACGAACCACCGGCGAAGAAGCCTGCGGAATCTCCTTGAACGACCTCCCCCGATCGCCGCGCCCATCCGCGCATGCCCTCCTTCGCGAACACGGTCTGCAAGCCAAGAAAGGGTTTGGTCAGAACTTCCTGACCGACGGCCATGCTGCCGCCCGCATCGTCGAGGCCGCGACCCCGAGCGCATCAAACGGAGTGCGGTGCGGTACGGTGCTCGAAATTGGGCCTGGCTTGGGCGCCCTGACGGTGCCGCTCCTGGAGCGAGCCGAGCGGGTGATCGCGATCGATCGCGATCCACAGATGATCAACGTGCTGCAGCAGGAGCTCTCCGCGGAGCTGACGAGTGGAGCGCTTTCACTGCATTGTGAAGATGCCATCGCCGCCGATTGGGTAAGTCTGCTCAGCAGCGGTCCCGCGCCGCACGCCGTCGTGGGGAACCTGCCCTACCTCGTTACCGGCCGCTTTCTGGAACGCGCCGTCGAGCTTTCAGCGGCGCTGCCCATCGTGGTCTTCATGGTACAAAAAGAGGTCGCAGACCGCCTGCTTTCCGCACCGGGGACAAAGGAATACGGCGCGCTCACCGTCTTCGTTCGAGCAGCCTTCAAGCCCTCTCGACTTTGCAACGTCAAGAGCGGGAGCTTCTTTCCCAAACCCAACGTGGACTCGGCGGTGGTTGTGCTCGAGCGGAGCCAAGACCCTGTCCTCGAGACGCCGATGTTTCGGGCGCTGGTCAAGATGGCCTTCGCCCAACGACGCAAGACGCTGCGCAACGCTTGGCAGGGAGGGCCCTTCAGCGACGCGGCGCTCGAGTTCGCAAGCGCTGCGGCCGGGATTGATCGTACCCGCCGCGGCGAGACGCTCTCCCTCGACGAGTTCAGGCGGATGGAGCTCGAACTTCGCCGCTGGGACGCGACGGCACGAGCAGCCCACGAAGCGCCGGAAGAACCCCCTGCTCAATGACCAATCGGCGGTGTCGAAGCTACTCAGCCAGGCTCAAGAGACCGCTACCCCGCACAAGTTCAACGGGCGTTCGTCTTGGAGGGGTGCCGCCGGAACAAAACGCAAAGAAGCCCCCAGCGAGCTGGAGGCTTCGTCGTCGAAGGTGCGAACCCTTCGTCAGGCGGCCGCAGCCGTCGTCTTGTAGCGGAAGACACTGGCCAAACTGCGCACCTCGCCAGCAATATTCGCCAGCTCGGAGGCAGCCTGTTGAGTCTCGTTGGCACCCACCATGCTGCGTTCAGCCACCTGTGCGACCAACGAAATCGAGTCCCGAATTTCAGCGCTCGCTTGAGCGGCGAACTGCACGCTTCCCTTCACGTCGCGCGCCGTCGATCCCTGGGAGTTGACCACCGCCTGAATGGCGTCCTGAAGGTCACTGATCTCCGCGATGATTTCCTGAATCTCGCCGACCGCCGCGACAGCCTTGGCCGTGCCCGACCGAATTGCTTCGATGCGTCGGCCAATATCCTCGGTAGCTTTGGCGGTTTCTCGAGCGAGCTCTTTGACCTCGTTGGCAACCACCACGAAGCCCTTACCCGCCTCGCCAGCTCGCGCTGCCTCAATGGCGGCGTTGAGCGCGAGCAGGTTGGTCTGGTCGGCGATGGAGGTGATGAGCTTGAGTACCTCCTCGATCTCGACGCTGCGTTGGTCGAGCTCGCCGATGGTCTTGGTCGAGCGGGTGGTGATGTTGACCGCCTTGCTCACGACCGCCGCGGCCTTGGTCACGCTGCCGGCGATCGTGTCGATCGACCGACTCATGGCCTCCACGCCTTCAGCGGCCGAGCGCATGTTCTCGCTCGCCTCGCCCGCCGCCGCCGAAACCTGCGTTGCCTGGCTAGCGGTATCCCCAGCGATCTCTCGCATGGTACGACTTACGCCATCGAGCTGTTGCGACGAGGTTGCGAGGCTCTCTGCCTTGCGAGCGACGGAAGATATGACCCCACCGATCCTGAGCGTCGCGGCGTTGAGCGACTTGGCCATGGTAGCGACCTCATCCGACGAGCGAATGGTCATCTCACCCGTCAAGTCGCACTGTGCGACCCGCTGCAGTTGGGTCACGGCCTCATCGATCGAGGTGGTGATGGCTCCGGTAATGAGCCTCCACGCAAGTACCGCCGACAGAAAACCGATGGTGGCGACAAGTCCGAGCAGCATCAGCGCTCGATCCCCTTGGGCGGCCGCATCTATCTCGGCCTGGTCGGCCGAAGCTGCGATCAGATCGCTGGCTGTGCTCATCGTCCCTTCGAGCTGTTCGTACGAGGCATTGAACGAAGGCAGCAACGTCTTGACTCGCGCGCGGTCGCTGCTCACCATCGCCCCCATCTCGGTTGCCTTTTGCAGGTATGCCTCGACTTCAGGCTCGGCCGTCGCGAGCGCCTTCTTCTCCCCCGGAGTCAGCGGCAACTGTTTGTTCTTTTGCAGGTGCTCACGAAAGTGATCGCTGTGCTCGTGAAGCTCATTGACCGCCTCGCGCGCCTCAGCCTCATCCTCGGCGTGGGCGATGCGCAGGATGTCACCACGGATTGCGTCGTGCATCATGTCGCACTCGAGGTGGTTGCGCAGAGCGTCGCCGGTGGTAGCAACCTTGGAAACGGACACGGCGAGTGCGCGTTCTCCCAGCACAG
>CAITIQ010000367.1 GCA_903892415.1 uncultured delta proteobacterium
TGCTCGTCTCGGGCGTGGTCGTGGCCTCCAACTCGTCGTCCAAGCCCACCACCGCTGCGGCTCCCAAGCCCGCCGTCACCGAGCAGGCCAAGCCCACCGGCCTCCCGCCGATTCCGGGCTCGCCGGCCATCGCCGAGGTTCCCCTCTACGGTGCGACGCCGCTCTCCACCACCGAGCAGGTGTTGCCGGCTGAAGCCGGTGGCACTGCAGCACCCAACCCGAAGGCTTCGGAGCCCGCCGACGGCGGTGAAGACGCCGAGGGCGAAGAAAAGAGCGAGCTCGTCAAGGAGTTCGGCCAAGGTTCGGTCAAGAACGCCAAGATCCTGAAGGTACGTCTCGACGGTCCGGTCGCTGGGTTCACCGCGACCGAGAACGACGACGGCTTCACCATCACCGTCCCCAAGCGCAAGAGCACCTCCACCAGCTCCGCCCTCGTGCGCAAAGACAAGCGCCTCTCCGCTGTAGACGTGGTCAACCGCGAGGACGCGGCCGAGATCGTCGTGAAGTTCAAGGGCGACGTCCCGGGCTACAAGGCGAAGGTTCGCGGGGACCGCATCGAGATCGCCCTCTCCAGCGAGAGCGGCGGTGGAGACTCGGAAGCTGCACCCAAGAAGGTCGCCAAAAAGTCCGACAAGAAGACGGACAAGAAGCCGGCCGCCAAGCCCGGCGCCAAGCAGCCGAAGAAGAAGACCCCCGCGAAGCCGCAGTGAGCGCTAAGGCCGAGAACTCGGCCTCAGCCTCAGACAGCTTGTTGAGCCGAATCGGCGCTTTCGAAGAAAGCGTCGATTTTGGCTTTTTGTGCCTCGGCGTCTGCGCGCCCGAGCTCGATCAAGCGCCGCGCGAAGGCTCCGTCGAAAAGCAGATAGCTCGCGAGATCCGCGTCGGAGGCTGCGCCTACGTCGAGCAGCCCGAGCAACGCACGCAGCGCTGGTCCGCCTCGCAGCGCACCGGTACGCAATTGCGCCTGCGCGAGCTTGCCCAGATCCTCCGAGGGCCGAATCACAAGCTTGGTCACCCTTCGATAAAGTGGGTGGCCCTGCGCCTCGGCCACGCGATTGATGCGCTCGAGGAACTCAGGACCGAACGCCTCATTACCGTGATCGATCAGCTTGTTGACCCGATCGAGCACCTCGAAGTCGGAGGTGACGTGGTCCAAGAGGAAGGCGTTCATGATCTTGCCGACCACATAGGAGACGTTGGGCGGAGCCTGCGAGGCCGTGGGCGGCGCTTCATTGCCCTCCGAAGAAAGCCCGATCGCAAATACGTGCGTTGCCCCGAGTCGCAACGCAGGCGCGATCGGCGTGTTCTGTCGGACGCCCCCGTCCATGTAAAGGTGCGAACCGATGCGCACCGGCGGAAAGAGCACCGGGATCGCCGCTGAGGCCAGCGCGTGAATCGGGCCCACGCGCGAGGCTCGCAACACCGTGCGCGGCGGCATCGTCGGCAGCGGAACGCCCGGCGCCGTCTGCATGAACAGCGTGGTCTTGCCGCTCGCCATCTCGGTCGCCGAGACCGAGAGCGCGAGCAAACGGCGCTCGCGAAAGGAACGTGCGATCGCGCGCCAAAGCACCTCTCGCTCGACCAGCTGCGCCATCGGCGTTACGTCGAAAACGCCGGCCGCGTCTTTGCCGCCTCCGCGCAGCAGCCTCGGCAGCGAAGCCATTTGCACCGCGCCAAAACGCAGCACCTCATCCATGTGGATGTCCGACCAAAGATTGGCCAGCCGTCTCACTCCCACCGAAGGATCGATCAAATGCGACGCCAAGAAGCAGCCGTTGATCGCTCCGACGCTGGTGCCCAAGATCAAATCGAGCCGCGGGTTTCGCCTGCGTACGCGAGCAAAATGGTCGAACACGTAGGCGAGTACGCCGACCTCATAGGCGCCGCGTGCACCGCCTCCCGAGAGGATGAGGGCAACACGGGAAGACTCGGGCGGGCGGTCAGTCAAGGGCTGGTTCACGGTGGGCGTCGAGAGTCGTTGTTCGCGTTGGAGGATGGAGAATCGGAGGGCCGTATTGGCCGGTCTGAAAGCAAATTGGGCGCGGCCTGCGCGATCGTCTCGGCCTCGACCAAGATGCGGCGCACGATCGGGCGGGCCAGGAACATCGCCTCGAGCTCGGGATCACGGATGAACGCCGCCACTTTGCGGATGTGCGCCAGCGCGCGTTTGTAAGCATCTTCCGTCGATTGCGGCGAGCCACGCCGAATCGCATCGCAAGCGAGCGCGCGAATCTCCAGGCCGTACTCCGAGCCGCCACAGTTCTCCACCGCGCCGAAGGCCGTTCGCGCCAGCAGCACGCCGGTGTGATGCTCTCCAACGTCCACGCGCGCAGCCGCCTCGACTGCGGTTGCATAAATATGAAAGCTCACCAGGGCCTGCGCTTCTGCCGTCTGCCGAGCCTCTGATGCAAAGCCGATCGCCGCTTGCGAATCGCCGCTCAGTCGGGCCAAACAAGCGCGAATGATGCGCTCGTGCACCAAGTCGTAGACGCTGCCGGTGACCGCTACGAGCGCACCAGCGTCTCCTACCAACGTGTGTGCTGCGTCGGCGTCGCCAGCCTCGAGCAGGATCCCGGCGGTGCACAAAAGTGTATCGGCGCGCGAGTCCTGATCGGCGTAGCGCTCGTGGGCTTCGCGTGCTCGGCGCAAGAAGGAGAGCCCGCGCGAGAGGTCACCCAGCCGGGCATAGGCCTGGCCCACGTTGCTCATGGTCTTGGCGATCTGAAAGCGCCCGCCGATCGAAAGATCGATGCGCACTGATTCGAGCCCGAGCGCGATCACGTCCTCGAACCGCTCCAGCACAAACATTGCGAAGGCCAACGAAGTGATGACGCGGGCTTCGCTGCGGCGCGCCCCGACCGCGCGAAAGACGGCCAACGCGTCAATGTACGAGCGCACCGCCTCCTCGACCCGGCCGACGTAGCGCAAGAGGACGCCTTTGGTACGCATGACCTCGGCGCGCAGTCGCGGTTGCAAGCGCCCGCCATCCGAAACCTCGAGCGCACGATCACAGGCCGCGATCGCCCCGGAGGTGTCACCCAGGTCGCGAAGGATCTCCGAGAGGACGATCAGCGCCTCGACCTCGAGCGTCGCGTTCTTCGCCATGCGCGCGATTTCAGCTGCGCGTTGGGCGATCGGCAGACCGCGCGCGAGCACGCCCTCATCGAGCTCGAGCCGCGCCGTTCGAATCAGCGCCAAGGCCGCCCATTTCGCCTGGCCGGTACGCCGAGCGAGTTTGCGCATCGCCGAAAGATGGGTGCGCCGCTCGCGTCTCCGCCCGAGGTAGCGGTAGATGGCCTCCAGCGATTCGTGGGCCTGGAGCCGTAGCGGGTCCTGTGAGGGCAACAGCGAGAGCGAGCGCAAATAGTAGCGTTGCGCCAGTTGCGCCTGGTTGGTGTTACGCGCGGCTGCGGCGGCCTCTAGGTAGAGCAGCGCCGCTTGTTGCGGTGCCTCGCCGCGCGCCAAGTGCCGCGCGACGATCGAGGCCGAGAGCCCCTGGGCCAGCGGCGTGGTGGCCAGATGCTCGCCCAGCAGTCGGTGCATACGCGTGCGGTTGGGCGCATCCAGGGCCAAATAAGCAACGTCTCGCGCGAGCGGGTGACGGAAGTCCACCACGCCGTTGCGCCGATCACACATGCCGCGTGCGCACAACCGCGTGATCGCTTCGTCGCCTTTGCTGTGGGTGAGCGCCAACAAATCCGACTCGAGCAGCGGGCCACCCGCGACGGCCAACCAATCGACCACGTCATGTTCGACCGGCGGCAGCTCGCGGATGCGATCACCGATCAGCTGTTCGAGCGTGGACGGCAGCGCCTCCTTTTGATCGGCGAGGGCGCGCTCGTTTCGACGCAGTTCATGCTTGCCGCCGTCTTTCTCGACGATCTCGAGCGTGCCGCGCTCCAAGAGCGCGTCGACCATCTCCAAGAGAAAGAACGGGTTGCCGACGACGCGCGGCAAGAGCTCGGCGCACACCTGCGAAACGCCGTCTCGTACGCCGAGCCGCGCCTCCACCAACCGCACCTGCTCCTCGGCCGAGAGCCCGCGCAGCTCGATGCGCACCATGCCCTCGATGAACGGCGTCACGCGGTCATCAGGCCGGGTCACTAGCAGCACCAAGATCGGCAAGAGCTCCTCGCGACGAAGCAGCTCTTGCACCACCTCCAAGCTCGCTCGGTCCGCCCAACTGAGTCCGTCGATCAGGATCACCAGCGGCTGCTCGAGCGCGAGCGCGCCGAGTAAAACCCGCAGCGCGATCAGCAGCACGTCGCGGCGATAGTGACCGCCTTCCTCCTCAGCAGCGCCGGGCCCTTGTTTGCCCGTCGCTACCTCGGCTAGGCGGAACACGAGTCGTTCGCTGGAGACCGTCTTGAGCGATACCTGGCCGAGCAAACCGCGGAACACGGCGGCTGCTTCATCGAGCGAATGGTCGACGCCGACGCCGGTCGCTTCGCGTAGCAGGTCGCACAGCGTCGACATCGGGATCTCGCTCTTGATCGGCGAACACTCGATCGAGAGGATGCGGGTGTCCCTCGGTAACTCGCCGAGGAAGGTGGCGATCAGCGCCGTCTTGCCGATACCCATCTCGCCGATCACCAGCCGCGAAATGAGCCGACCGCGCGGCGCCGCCGGGCGCGAGGTGAGGGGAGGGACGGTGGACATCCGCTCCTTGGGGAGTTCGCTGATCAGCGGCGAGATTGCGCGGTGATAGGCTGCGTGCAGGTCGGCCTTCTCGGCGTCCCGGCCTACGAGGTCATTGGGAGCGAGCGCCATTTCTACGGCGCGTTCTTCCCGCGTGAGCGGCCGTATCAGCGCGTACGTGCGCATGGTGCGTGGCGCTCCACGCGGCTCGGCTTCCTCGAGCTCGAGCGTGGGAGCGTCGCCCCAGCGGAAATCTCGGCGCACCAAGCGATATAGCCCGCCGGCGACCCAGGTCCTGCCCAAAGGCGCGCGTTGCCCGAGCCGGTCCACCAAATAGGAGACCGGATCTTGCAGTTGATGGTCCACGAGCTGACCGTCCGAATCGCGGTAACCGACGGCGATGCCACGCACGATGCCGATCGCTGAGGCGACGCGTTTGGGCAGATCTTCCGACGCTCCAGCCAGCGCCTCGTGCACGTCGACGGCGAGCGAGGCCGCATCAAACGCGGCCCGCGCTGGGTTGGCGAGCAGCCCGACGATGCCGATGCTCAGCGTCGGCAACGTGTCTTTGGCGCTGGTCTCCGGCCACATCCAGCGTGCGCCGCGCTTGTACGCGATGTGATCGAGCGTGGTCCGCAAGTTCTCACAGGCCCGCCGAAACGGGATTTCTCCGAGCGACTCGGCCAGCTCATCGAGCCCTTCGAGGCGCAGCGCTAGCACCGCAACATGGCGCACTTCACGAGGCCGGCGGCCACGTGGCGCTTCATCCCGGTCGATGACGACGTTGCCTCTTCGCTGCGGAACCGCCGCTAGAGTTTGTTGCGCCGGATCCGGACCTTGCGGCGGGGAGCTTGGCAATGCCGAGTTGCGGCCGAGCAACATCGTCACCACCGCTTCGACGCTGGAGGCGTCCACGAGCTCCTGCTTCGCGAGCAGCGCGCGCCCGATCGCTCCGGCCATGTCCCGAGCCGTCTGATAGCGGTCTTCCTTTGCGCGGCTCATCGCTCGCAACACGATCGCTTCGAGCTCGGGCGGAAGCTCAGGGCAGTAGGCGCTCGGCGGGGAGAACTTCCCTTCTTTGACCGCCTCGAGCAGCTCATCATCCGGCGGCTTCTGCGGAGGCTCCCCGGGGAGAGCGTAGGGCGACCGTAGCGTTAGCGCCTCGTACAGCACGACGCCCAAGCCGTAGATGTCGCTGCGCCGATCGACCCTTTCTCCTCGGGCCTGTTCGGGCGACATGTAGCCGAACTTGCCTTTGAGCGTGCCCGGCTCTTCACGGAAGAGGTTCGCGCTGGCGATGCCGAAGTCGGCGATCTTCACAGCGCCCTCCGCCGAAAGCAGGATGTTCTGCGGAGAGACATCGCGATGGACGATGGCGAGCGGCGCGCCGCCTTCATCTCGGCGCTCGTGCGCGTAGTGAAGGCCTTTGGCGGCCTCCGAAACGATATAGGCCGCCGTCCACGGGGCGATGCGCGTGCCCTTCTGGCGCGCCGTGGTCATCAAGCGCCCGAGATCGTAGCCCTCGACGTGCTCCATCGCGAGCAGCAGGCCGTCATCGCCCTGGTCGATGAACTCATAGACCTGAACGATGTTCGGATGATTGAGCCGCGTCGCGAGGTGCGCCTCCTCGACGAACATCGTGCGGAAGCGCCTCGACTTCGAATGGGCGGGGTGGATCCGCTTGAGCACCAACAGCTTGAAGGTGCCTTCGGCACCCTCTTTCTTCGCGAGGAAGACCTCCGCCATCCCACCGGCGCCGAGGCGCTTGAGGATCTCGAAGTTCGCGAAGCGCTCGGGAGTCATCGCGATTGCGTTACTCCACCCCGAAGCCCGAGCTCTTTCGCCGCACGGCTCGTCTTGGCTCCAATCGAGGAGAGGCTTGCCCGCCAGGTTTCTACGCGCGTCCCGGCTGGTTTGGGCCAACCCATCTCCGCGTAACGGTTGAGCAGCATCGGCGTGTGATCGCCGGTGCGGATCGGGTCTTTGAAGGCTGCGCGAGCTGCGTCGAGTTCCCGACCCGCTTCGTGGAAGCGGCCTTCGTGATAGGCGAGCCACGCCTTGGTCAGGTGGCGGTGCTGTTTGGGCTCCGACTCGACGAGGGCCACGGCTTCGCAGGCGATGAGGTGCTCTCGCGCGGAATCAGCGTCTCCGCGACAAAGCCCAATCTGTGCGAGCAAGAGCCTTACCTCGACCTGGCCCCAGGGGTCAGCGAGCTTGTCGAACAAGAAGGCCGCGGCTCGCGCATGTTCATCGGCAACCTCGATTTGCTCGCTGTCGATCGCGATCATCGTCAAGATCCGTTCGCATCCGGCCTCCCCGCGAGGGTTCGCCAGATCGCGGAACGCTTGCCGCGCCGAGAGCGCGACCTCGCGAGCGTCTTGCCACAGCCCTTCGCGGTGATCGGTGTGCGCCATGGTCAAATCGGATTGCGCCATCCCGAGCCGATAGCCGATCGACTCGAACTCTTGGCGAGCCGCGAGGATGGTCGGCCGAGTGGACGCAGCCCCGCCCGCCGCCTGCTCGATGAACACCTGCACGACGAGGCTTTGCGCGTACCCAAGCCGATCCCCGACGCGCATGAAGCGAGCGCTGGCGCTCGTGATCACCTGCCGCGCACGCGCGTGGTCTCCCATCAGGAAGTCGATCTCGCCCAGGGTAACTTCGCACTGGGCGGCTCCGTGATCATCCCCGAGCTCTTCGAAGATGGCGAGTCCGCGCGAGACCAAGCGACGTCCGAGCGCCGGAGCGGCCTGGTCACTGGCGATGTGGCCGAGCAGCCGAAGACAGGTCGCTTCACTGCGCTTGTCGCCGAGCTCTTGGAACACCTGTCGTGCGGCGTCTCCTTCGCGTCGTGCGTCCTCCAACCGACCGGAGTGTCGCAGCGCTTCACCGCGCCACAAGTGTTGCACCGCCGAGTTGCGGCCCTCGAGCCGGCCATCGAGCAGCGCGAGGTCGCGCAGGGTCGCTGACGTCTCCCTCGAACGACCCCAGTTGGCCGCGATGAAGCTGTGAAGCAGCTCGGCTGCGCTGTCGACGGCGCCGGCGCGGATGAGATTGACCACCCGGTGGCGAACGATCCGGCGCGTCTTCGACAAGGGATGGTGACCAAGCGCGTCGGCGGCCGCTCTGAAAATCTGTCCCGCATCCGAGCGGGAAAACAGCTGCGTAAGCAGATGCTCCTGCAAGAGAGCGTGTGGCCAGCGCAGCCGCTCGGTTCCGGAGCCGGAGAGAATTTGTGCGCGCCGGAGCACTGCGATCGCCCGCATGCCGTCGATGCCGAGCAGCTCGTACTCGGCGCGTAGGACGTCTCGCCGAATATCGCCGCCGAGCGCGGCAGCCGCCAAAGCCGCACGTCGAAACTCCTCGGGGACTGCGCCAAGACGCTCTTCCCAGAGGTCCGCCGTAGTGCTGGCGCGCGTGGCCAGGGAGGCCTTCGGCACGTGATACAGGCCATCCCTCATTTCGAGGTGCCCACCCATCGCCCACGCGTGAAGCAGCTGCAGCGCAAAGAGCGGGTTGCCCTTGCTACGCGCCGCGGCTTCAGCCGCCGCCGCGTCATCGAGCGGGAGCGTCTCGCGAAGCAAGGAGTGTGTACGGTCGGAGTCGAGTGGCAGGACCTCGAGACGCTCGCCACCAACGGCAGCCATCATCGCGTCGAGTCGCTCGGCGTTCTGAGGCTCAGCCACCACGGCCTCCGTGCGCACCGTCGCCACCACCAACACACTGAGCTTGTCGCTCTCGAGCAGAAGGCGCGCGATGTTCTCGTAGGTTCCCGGCGGCGCCAGGTGGATATCGTCCATCCACAAGAGGATCGGCCGATCGAAGGCGATGCGTTCGAGAGTGCGCCGCATCACGAGCCAGCGCAGCTCGGGATGATCCAGCGCGAAGCGCTTGCCGCTAGGGCCCACCTTTGCGCCAGGTGCCGCCGGACACAGCCACTCAGCGGCGGCTGCTACCCAGGTCGTGCCGTCGTCGTCTTTGAGGTCGACACCCCAAAGGTTCATCAGCACCTTCTCGACGACGTCGCGCTCGGCTCGCTCGAGCCGGTAGTGCTGCGTGATCGCACCCACCACACCGTCGAGCGGGGCTGGGATTCTGCGATAACGCGCGCGCAGCGGGATCATCAACCCGAGCTCGTGCACCTCTTCGCACAGCCATTCAGCGATGCGGCTCTTGCCCACGCCAGCTTCACCGGTAAGCAACGCGAGAGCGCGTGCGCCCTTGTTCTTGCCGCGGTCGGCGAAGGCCGTTGCCACATTGCGCGTCATGGTCAAGAGCCGCTGCCGCTCGTCCTCGCGGGCTACGAAAGGGCTCGGCCGAAGCGCGAGCAGGCCCGCCGCGGGCGGCGACGGAGGCAGCTCGTTTTGAAGGCTCTCGGGCAGGATGCTCAAGTTGCGCGACGAGCGCATCGCCTTTTGCGGTTTGCCCGAAGTGGGCACCGGGGTGCTCGTCGCCGACGCTGCCTCACTCGGCTTGAACGCCCGCCAAGCTCGACGTGCATCGGCGGTCATCATGAAACGATGCCAAGGCCGTTTGGCCATCAAGCGTTTGGTAAAGGCGCCTACTTCGCGTGGCGCTCCCGGCGGTATTCCAGGCTCCGGCACGGCGGCGTTGCGGTGCTGGGCCAGCAGCTCTTCATTGGTCCCGGTGTATGGCTCGCGATTGGACAGCAGCGCGAACAGGATGCAGCCCAAAGCGTAAAGATCCGTGGCCGCACCAATGTGGGGGGTGGCGTACCGAATTTGTTCCGGCGCCATCCAGCCCGGGGTGCCGGCGCCGTAACGAACCGTTGGTTCTGCCTCGGTGGAACCGTCGAGCCGGTGATCGATGCGGTCTTGCATCAGCCAAGCAAGGCCGAGATCCAAAACGTACGCTCGGCAATCCCCGCCGTCCGGAGGGATATCCACAAGCACGTTGCTGGGCTTGAGATCGCCGTGAATGACTCCACGCGAGTGGGCGTGTGAGAGTCCGCTCAAGATCTGATCGACAGCCGACCAAACGATCGGCCAGGGCAAGAGCCCGTCGTGCTGCGCGAGGTAGATCCACTCGTGCAGCGAACGACCTGGCGCCGCGTCCATCACCAGGAATGGCGTCCCGTCGGTGAGCGCGCCGAAGTCGCGGGCGCGCACAATCGCCGGATGGCTCAGGCCCGCGAGCGCGCGTGCCTCTTCCTGAAACCACCATTGGTCCTCGGGCCGCGTGGCCTCGCCCGGCCGACCAAAGAGTTTGAGCGCAACTCGTTCGTCGAGGGCTAGATCGCGGCAGAGATAGACCATGCCCATCCCGCCACGTCCGAGCTCGCGTCGAACCTGGTAGCGGCCTGCTAAGACCGTCCCAGGGGGAAAGCCGACGTCCTCAGTCATGCGTTGCCCGAATATAGAGAACCCGAGACGCTAAGCTAGCCCCGCGTTCGCAAAGTTTGTGTTGGCGCCTGTTAACCAAAAAAACAGCTTAAGTTTCGCTTCCCTGGTCCACCACCGCGCAGAAAGTTGGTAGCGTGAGGAGCAATGTCGCGTGAGCAGGAAGAAGCCAGTGCAATTCGCCGCCCGGTGAAGCTGCTGGCGTTCGCCGCCGCCCAGGACCTCGTGGGAGAGGCGCAAGCTGATTTCGCGCTCGATCGCGAGGTTTCGGTCCTAGCGTTCTGGGAATTGCTGGTGACGGCTTATCCAGCGCTCTTGCCCCACCGCGGTGGGCTTCGTCTGGCGGTCAACGGTACCTACGCCTTCGAGCAAGACTTGATTCGCTGCGGGGATGAGGTGGCTTTGATCCCGCCGGTGTCTGGCGGCTGATCATGGCTCCTTCGTTGCAAGCCGACGGTGCTTCGCGCCCATTGCCAAGGCGCTCCCTGCGAGTTTTGGGCGCCGCGGTTCTTGCTGAGTCCGAGCTGGTCACCCGCCCGGATCCGCGCAGCGTGCGCATCTCGGTAACGGATCGCTGCGACATGGCCTGCACCTATTGCCGCCCCTCGCGCAAGGACGGCTACGCCTCGTCGCGGCTTTCGCTACAAGAGTGGGAACGCGTCGTTGACGGTTTGATCGAGGCGGGCGTGGAGCGCTTTCGCCTCACCGGTGGGGAGCCACTTCTATGGGGTGGCGTCGTGGACTTGGTGCGGATCATCGCCTCGCGAGGAGTGAAAGATCTCGCGCTCACCACCAACGCAAGCCGGCTCGCCAAACTAGCCGTGCCGCTGCGCGAGGCCGGACTGATGCGGCTGAACGTGTCGCTTGATTCGCTGCGTGAAGATCGCTTCCGTGCGTTGACCCGCGGTGGCGAGCTCGCGGAGGTGCTCGAGGGGCTGTTCGCCGCCAAACGCGCGGGTTTTGCCCCCATCAAGTTGAATACGGTCGTACTCCGCGGCACCAACGACGACGAACTGCGAGAGCTCACGTCGTTCGCTTGGCAACACGGTTTCGTCCCGCGCTTCCTCGAGGTGATGAAAATCGCAGAAGGCGCAGCGTTGCTCGCCTCAGCGCCGGACACGCTGATCGCGGCTCGTGAAATCCGCGAGTTGCTGGGTGACCTGCTAGAGGACGGGCCAGCCTCGCGCGAGCTCAATCGTGGGCCCGCCAAGTACGTCGCGGCGCGTGCTGGCGATGGTCGGGTGGTTGGCTTCATCTCCGGCACTAGCGATACCTACTGCGGAGATTGTGATCGCTTGCGCGTGTCCTCGGAAGGCGTCTTGCGCCCGTGTCTGGCGACCGAGGATGGGGTCGCGACTCGCGGCAACAGCGCTCCCGTTGCGGACTTGGTGCGGGAAGCATGGCAGTCAAAGCCGGATGGTAGGACTTTCAAAGGCTGCACCGAGCCCTCGGCCGCAGCCGTCAGTATGCGGGCTATCGGAGGTTGACGATTCGTGAAGGAAGCCGTTTATCCGTTCGAGGACACCGGCGAGAATTTATCGCTGTTGCCGTTGGCGGCTCGTCGAGCCCTTGATGTCGCTGGTTTTCGCCTTTCGCTCGAGGGCTACCAGTCGCTCAGCTTGGAAGACCGTCTCGAGCTGACGATCGCCGGGACGCGAGACAAGGTTGATGTCAAACTGGTGGAGCAGCTCGTTCGGCTGAGCCTTTCGCCGGCGACCCGCATCAAACCCGCCGCCGACCCAGACCCCGACACGCCGCCTGAGCAGCTCAGCGCTGAAAGCATCCGCGGGCGCCAACTCGATCCGTTCGATTGGCAGCGCCTGCGCGCCGTCGATCGTTATGCGCTCGTGCACATCATGCGCCGTTCGATTGCCCGCGAAGATCCCGAGCGCCTCGAGGTTGCACTCGCGACCATCCTTGGTGAGTCTCGGCCGCCCAAGCCGAGAAGCGTGGTTCCGCCAGCGAAGCGGCCGCTCCCACTCTCTAGCCGGCCACCAGCCCCTCCGGCCCCAGCCAACGAGAAACCAGCCGTTTCCGCTCCAGCGGCCAAAAGCGTGGAGCCCTCGGGGCGACCGTTGCGGCGTAGTGCCATCCCCGAGATGGCCGCGGTGCGCGACGAGAGCGAGCGCCCGATTCCGCTGCGAGAGCGCAAGCGCGTCTCATCGGTGCCGCCTCCTCCGGTTCTGCGAGTTCCGGAACGGCGTGACCCGTATTCGTCGCAACCTCCGCCCGCAGGGCATCCAGCGGATGGCCCGTATCGTCAGCTCGAGGGAGGCCTCAAGTCGCGGCGCGCCCTACCCAACCTGTTGGACTCGGGCGAGTTCGCTGAACCGGCTGCGAGCACGCTCTCGCATTCGTCGGATGCCGTCAGCAACCACCTCAACGAGCGCGGTGAGGTGCACATGGTGGACGTCGGGGCGAAGTCGAAGACGGATCGGCGCGCCTCCGCCAAAGGTTCGGTACAACTTCAGCTCGAAACGGCGCAGCGGCTTTTGCGCAACGACGTGCCCAAAGGCGAGGTTTTGGCGACGGCTCGCTTGGCCGGCATCATGGCCGCCAAGCGCACCCCAGAGTTGATCCCGCTCTGTCACAACGTCGCGCTCACCAGCGTCGACGTCCTGATCGATGTCGAGCGCTCGACTGGGATCGTGACGGTCACCGCCGTGACGGAGGCGACGGATCGCACCGGCGTAGAAATGGAAGCGCTCACCGCAGTCAGCGTGGCCTGCTTGACCATCTACGACATGCTCAAAGGGATCGATCGCGAGATGGTCATTTCCGACATCAAACTGCTCACCAAGGGTGGTGGACGAGGCGGCCCATATGTCCGCAAGGAGTGACGTCGAGGAGCGCATTCGCGAGTTGCCGCTGTCAGTGGACGAGGCCGTCGCCTTCGTGAGTCACCCAGGTGCGGGGGCTGTGGCTACCTTCCTCGGCTTGGTCCGCGATCACAATGATGGGCGACCGGTCTCGCTGCTCGAGTACCACGCGTATCGCAGTATGGCGGAGAAGGAGCTGCGGGCGATCGAGGCGGAGCTAGTGCTCGAATTACCCGGCGTCCGCTTGTTCTCCGCGCACCGTATTGGGCCGCTCGCGGTGGGGGACCTCGCCGTGGTCTGCGCTGCGAGTTCGGTGCATCGCGGTGAGTCTTTTCGCGCGGTTCGTTTGCTGATTGACCGCATCAAGGAGCGCCTGCCGATTTGGAAGCGAGAGCACGGCCCCGATGGGCCCTATTGGGTCGGCTGGCAGGACGCGCGTTGTGTCGGTGAGCACGGTGATGGGCACGCGGGCCATCACCACGGCTGACTCACCAGAGCTTCATCACCGGTAGCTCGTCCCCGTCGCGAACGAGCTCTACCTCGGCGTCGATTCGCACCAAGGCCTCGGCTTGCGCAAACGAGGTCACGGCGCCCGAGGCCTGGTTTGGCAACAACGTTGCATGCAAGCCTTTGTCCGTGCTCGTAAGCCGGGCTCGCGCAAACTCGGTTCTGCCCGCCTTCCGCCGCAGCGAGCCGCCGCTCACCATCACCGCGGTCTTCACAAAGCTCGGCGCGTTGTTGGTGTCCCCGAGCATTCTGCGGATCAGCGGTAAGCCGAAGAGCAGGAAGGTCAGGCTCGAGCTCGCCGGATTTCCCGGCAGACCGAGCACGCGCGTCTTTCCGCGCCGTCCAAATGTGATCGGTTTGCCCGGTTTCATCGCCACTTTGTAGAAGCTGATTTCGACTCCGGCTCGCTCCAACGCGGGCCTGACCAGATCGCGATCCCCAACGCTGACTCCGCCGATGGTGATGAGCAGGTCGGTGCCTTCGAGCGCGCTGGCGATGGCTTCGCCGAGCGCCCCTTCGCTGTCGCGGGCGAAGCGCTGGAGCCGTGCGCTCGCGCCTGCTCGCTCCGCGGCGGCTTTGACGAAGAACCCGTTCGACTCGACCACTGAACCGACCTCGCCCGGTTCCCCTGGTGAGCGCAGCTCGTCTCCGGTGCCAAGCACGCTCACGAGCGGTCTGCGCGATACCACGAGCGTCGCGCGGTCGAGGCACGCGGCTAGCGCAACTCGACCCGGGTGCAGCTCCTCCCCCGCACGCAACGCGAGCGCTCCTGCCGCCATGTCTTCGCCCGTCTTGCGAATGTTGGCGCCGAGCGTAGGTGCCACGCCAAACTCGATCCTGTTCGGCTCCGCGCGAACCTCCTCCTGCATGATGACGGTGTCCGCGCCGGCTGGCACGATGGCCCCCGTGTAGATCCGGCAGGCGCTGTTCGGCGCAAGCGCGTCGAGCGGCTCGCCAGCGCTGCTCGTGCCGACGAGTGACAACTGATGCGGCGTGGGACCAAGATCCGCGTGGCGAAAGGCGTAGCCGTCCATCGCCGAGTAGTCGAAGCCGGGGAGGGGGGCGGGCGCGTGAATGTCCTCCCGCAAGATCCGGCCGGCTGCTTCGAATACGCTCACGCGTTCCGCGGCGACTGGGTCCGTCGCCTCCACCACCGTTCGTAGCGCCTCATCGAAGCTGAGCATCAGTGCCCTCCACCCTGAGCGATCTTCACCGCGTGCTCGAGCACTGGCGCGATCAGCTTGCGCACCGCGAGTGGTATGGCCTTCGGACTGCCCGGCAGAGCAAAGACGCAGGTTGTACCGATGAGTCCCGCGGTCGCGTTCGATAACATCGCCCGTACGCCGACATCGGCTTCGGAGAGCCTGCGGAACGCCTCGCCGAAGCCATCCATTCGCTTGTCGAAGAGCGGCTCCAGCGCCGCGATCGTTACGTCGCGCGGACCGAGCCCGGTCCCACCCGTCGTGACGATCGCATCGCACGTTAGCGCTGCGGCCCGAACCGACTCACGAATCACGAGCAGCTCTTCGCCGACGATGCTGTGACGTTCCGGCGCAAGATCAGCGCTCGTCAGCTCATCGCACAGCGTCTTCCCGCCGATATCGGTCTCTTGCGTACGAGTGTCACTGAAGGTGAAGGTGACGACACGAAGCTTCATGATGGTCCCGCGCACAAGATCGTCTCAATCGTCGGCATCGTCAGCGCTTCTTCGATCCTTCCTCGATCAAAATCGAAGTGTCGCAGCCGAATGGTCCCTTGCGGGCTGAGGATGCGAAGTCGCACGTCGCCCGGCGCCTTCGGGATTCGCTCGCGCTCGAACAAGGTCGGGGATACACAACCACCCTCGAACGGCGTGACGATCGTGATGTCGCGCGCCCCCCGAGCGATCAACTCGCCGAGCAGCGTATTGTCGGTGGCTCCACCGTCGATATGAACCTCCCCGTCGAGCACCGGAAGCTTGCCGTAAAGGCCGGGAATCGAACAGCTGGCCACGATCACGTCGTGCATGTTTTGTCGCTCGCGGTTCGAGTGAATAACTCGCGCAGCCGATGACAACCCGAGTTCGTGAACTGGACTTGGCAGCGAATAATAAGGTTGTGCAGGAGCCGGTTCGCCTGCTCCTGCCACCTTGCGTTGTCCAAACCGAACGCGCGCCGACTCCAGCGCAGAGCGAAGGAAATGTGAGGCTCGCGTGGTCGAAACGAGCAGCTCCGAATCGCTCTGGGCGATGCGCTCTTCGGGAACGAAGCGCGTGAGCGCGGTGCGCACGATGCTGCCCATTCCGAAGGGGCTACCGTCGGTACGCAAATAGCGATGCGACACGATCGGGGTCTTGGCCAACGAGCGAAACATGTCGGGGCCGTCAGCGGCCAGCCCAGCTACCAACACCGCGCCCGAGATCGAGCCGCTGGAGGCACCTGCCACCAGGTCGAAGCGCTCGCCAGCCGCCCACAACGCCGAAACAACGCCGATCTGAAAGGCGCCACGACAACCGGAGCCCGGGAGACAAAGGGCTCGCGGTTCACCGTTCGTTCCCCTTCCTTTGGATGACATCGATTCCTGCTTTGCGTTCTACAGGGCGGACAGTAGAGTCGCCGCGTGTCCGGCCCGAGCATTCCGTATATCAAACTCCAAGAAATCCCGCTCAATCTTGGCCTGCCGAGTCCGCTCGACAGCATCAAGCCCTTCGGGATCCTCGTCGCAACCGGTGTCTACATCGGGTCGGTCCTGGCCATGCGTCGCGCGAAACAGCGAGGCTTGGACCAGGAGAAGATGAGCAACTTCATCCTGTATGTCGTGGGCATCGGCTTCATCGGTGCCCACGTCTTCGACGCGGTCTTCTATACGCCGGACAAGCTGCTCAAAGACCCGCTCTACATCTTCAAGTTGTGGATGGGGCTTTCGAGCTACGGCGGGTTCCTCGGGTCGATCATTGGCGTCTTCGTCTACAAGTGGGTCAAACGCGATCGCGACGTGTTCGCCTACGTCGACACCATCTGCTCTGCCTTTCCTGTTTCCTGGGTGTTTGGGCGAGCTGGTTGCGCATCGGTTCATGACCATCCCGGTCGTGAAACGAGCTCCTGGCTCGGGATGCAGTACTACCACCCGGAGGTTACACAGAAGGGCACGTGGGGCCTCCTCTACGATCCGGCGCAAACGGTGGGGCGCTTTGATCTCGGCTTCATCGAGATGGTCTTGACGATCCCTCTCGCGACCGCGTTCGTGATCCTGTGGCACCGCAAGCCCCGCAACTACGGCTTCTACGCTGGTTGGCAGTGCGTGCTTTACGCGCCCATTCGCTTCGTCCTCGACTTCTACCGCATCGAGGAGGGTGGTCCGATGGACGCCGACCCCCGTTTTCTCGGCCTGACGCCGGCGCAGTTCGCCTGTTTTGGACTCGCAGCAATCGGCTTTTACGTGCTGTCACTGTCGAAGAAGTACCCAGCACCTGCTTCTTGGGCGGCCCAGGCTAAGGAGATCGAAGAGGAAGAGGCTGCACTGCTCGAGGCGGAGCGGCTCGAGCGCAAGGCGATCGAGGCGAAGCGCAAGAAGCGCAAGGCGAAGCCCGCCGCTGCGAGCACGACCGAGAAAAAGTCAAAGGCCGCTGTCGAGCCCCCGGCAAAGGGCTCAAAGCCCGCGCAGCCCAACACCGAGGCGGAAGCCGACTCCAAGGACGAAGCCGAGTCCGAGCCGGAAACGAAGGCCGAGTCTCAAGAAGAGCCCAAGGAAACGGCTCAATCCACGCCGGACTCCGACGCTGGTAGCAAGGATGCTCCTGCGGCAGAGAAGGCCAAGCCGGCGAAAGCCAGCGACGAGGATGAGTGAGGTCACTCGTTCGCGGAGAGCCGCAGTCGAAGGGGCGAGGCCCTGTTGCGGCTTGACGCGGGGAATACATTCGATAGCTTTGTTTGCTCGACGGCCATGCGTCCTACTCTGAGCTCATTGCGCGTCTCGCAAGCCATAACGTCTTGGCTCGCTCGGCGTCGTCTTGTCTCTTCGGACCGAGTCGGACGTGTGTCACCGCCGCGCGCGCATAGCCGCGCTTCATTATTGTGTCGTTCGTTTGCAAAAACAGGTTGATGGTCGATGGCTGAGGATTCCCGAAAGTTGTTTGTTGCTGGTTTACCCGATTCGATTACCGAAGACGTGCTTAGGCAGCTCTTCGAAGCTACGGGCGGTGCAGTCGCTGAAGTGACGCTGCCGCGAGACCGTACGACGGGGAGGCCACGCGGGTTCGGGTTCGTGACAATGTCGACGACCGACGAGGCCAACGCGGCCCGTGAGTCGTTGCACGGAAGTTTCCAGGGCGGTCGAAGCATCTCCGTTCGTCCGTTCGAGTCGGCCCCGCCCAAGCGAGAGCCGGGAGACATGCGTCCTGGTGCCCCGCCGTCTGCAGGGCCACGGTCTGCTCCGGCCTCCCAAGTTGAGTCGCCGGACCGCAAGATCTACATCGGCAACTTGCCCTATGACGCAACCCCCGAAGAGGTGGAGGCTGTTGTCAACGCAACGGGCGGCGGCCCGGTGGTTCGGGTGATCATGCCGTCCGACCCGGATGGTCGCAAACGTGGTTTTGCGTTCGCCTACATGGCCAGTCAGGACGCTGCGCGCGGCGCAATCGATCTGCTCAAGGGCGCGGAAGTTCGCGGGCGCCGGCTGGTCGTCAACCACGCGCATGACCGTCCCGCTCGTGACGAGCGTGGTGGTGGCGGCGGCGGGTATCAGGGCGGCGGCGGGTATCAGGGTGGCGGCGGTTTTGGTGGCCCTCCCTCTGGACCGCGCAGCGATCACAGCCCCAGCGCTGGCCGCGATTTTGGACCGCCTGCCTTCGCCGGCGGTGGTGGCGGCGGGCCGCCGAGTGGAGGCCGCACAGGTGGTCCGCCACAAGGTCGGAAGACCTTTGATGAGCGTCGCCGCAAGACTCATGAAGACGGCGGTGGTGCCCGTGGTGGCGCCGGCGGTGGCCGCAAGAACAAGAACGACTGGGATACCCGCGGGGACGACTGGGACGAATGAGCTGAGGAAACAACGGCCTCCTGCGAGTGAAACCGCAAGGAGGCCGCTGCTTTTTTCCCATTCGAGTTTCCAACCCGCGGTGGATTCGCCAAGGCGGATGCACCGCTCACAATGACTCCGGCCGAGTCATTCGCTCAAACTCTATTGACGGGAGACCTGGTTGAACTATGGTCCCCACCCCTTCTGAGAGGAAACGCCCATGCGCGACATCATCAAGCTCACTTGCGCCACCTGCAGCCGTGCGAACTACCACACGACGAAGAACAAGCGGACGATGACGGAGAAGTTCGCCATCAAGAAGTTTTGCCCTGCGTGCCGAAAGCACCTGGAGCACAAAGAAGGCAAGATTTCGCGCGGTTAGTCGTTCTTGAGCACAGCTTTCGCTGTGCTCGCGCGTGAGGCCAGGTCTCGCTGCTCTCCTGAGAACGGGAGATTCGGAGCAACAGAATGACTCGGGCCCTCTTCAAGAAACGGCCGAAGGCCCCGGTTGTCCTTCGACGTTGCTGAAAACCGGCCGAAGGCCCGGTTGTCCTTCGACTTGGCACGAGTCATTCCACCGAAGGTGGATGCAGCAAACAGAATGACTCGGGCCCTCTTCAAGAAACGGCCGAAGGCCCCGGTTGTCCTTCGACTTGGCACGAGTCATTCCACCGAAGGTGGATGCAGCAAACAGAATGACTCGGGCCCTCTTCGAGAACTACGGCCGAAGGCCCGGTTGTCCTTCGATTTGGCACGAGTCATTCCCGCCCGGGTCTCCCAGGCGGCTTTTTTGCCGCAGGGGCGAAGCCGTGCCATCCTGTGCATTCGTTAGCGACCCGCATTCGATTAGGGGGTCGCACGTTTTGGGCTTGGTGATGTGCGGAGTTCGCGAGGGCGCGGTTCGTGCGGGCCAATCCTCATCGGTGATGGATGGTGTTCGATTGGGTCCAAGGCCTCTTCTCCAACGATCTCGCGATTGATTTGGGCACAGCCACGACCCTGATTTACGTCAGGGGCAAGGGCATCGTCTCGTGCGAGCCCTCCGTCGTGGCGGTTCAGCGGGACTCACGAGGCAACAAGAAGGTTCTCGCCGTTGGCCGTGAAGCCAAGGAGATGTTGGGCAGAACCCCGCACAACATTCAGGCTGTGCGGCCCCTTCGCGACGGCGTGATCGCGGACTTCGAGATCACCGAGGCCATGCTGCGATATTTCATCGCACGCGCCTCCAATCGTCGGACGCTGGTCAAGCCGCGCATCGTCATCTGCGTGCCCTTCGGTATCACCGAGGTCGAGAAGCGAGCCGTAAAGGAGAGCGCTGAGAGCGCAGGTGCGCGCGAGGTCTACCTGATCGAAGAGCCGATGGCGGCGGCGATTGGGGCCGGGCTACCGATCACCGAGGCCTCTGGCAACATGGTGGTGGACATCGGCGGAGGCACCACCGAGGTGGCCGTCATTTCACTCGCCGGCATCGTCTACTCGCAGTCGGTCCGCGTCGCCGGAGACAAGATGGACGAGGCGATCATGGGGTACATCAAGCGCAAGTACAACATGGCGATCGGTGAGCAGACAGCCGAGCGCATCAAGATGACGGTTGGTAACGCCTACCCGCTCGACCAACCGATGACGATGGAAGTGAAGGGCCGAGACATGGTGGCCGGCATTCCGAAGACGGTGCTCGTCAACTCGGACGAAATTCGCGAGGCGCTTGCCGAGCCGATCAACGCGATCGTGGAGGCTGTGCTCGTCGCGCTCGAACGTACTCCGCCTGAGTTGGCCGCGGACATCGTGGACAAGGGTGTGGTGTTGACCGGCGGCGGTGCCTTGCTGAAGAACCTGGACGTGCTCTTGCGCGAGGAAACCGGGCTCCCAGTGATGGTTTGTGACGACCCAATCAGCGCGGTCGTACTCGGCAGCGGGAAAGCGCTCGAACACCTCGAGCTGCTCAAAGAAGTCACGCTTTCGTAGCCGCGCCGGCCTTCGGCTCTCCGCGGGCTCTGTCTGCCGCATCCCACTTCTGCGGAATAGCCGGCCTAGGGACTGTGTTCTCTTGGGCCGTCCGGCTATTTCTGCGCTAAGAAAGGTCTCCCAAATCGTCGGGCCTACGGCTCTTTTGTCGGTGAGGGCCCAAGTCATCGTTCGTTTGCATCCACCTCGGTGGAATTGGGAGTTGAGTGAATTTCAAGAGGTACCGCGATTGGCTGATCGTCGTGCTCTCCCTCGCGGTGCCTTTCTGGTTCTTGCGAGCGAGCATGAAGGATCCGAAGCAGGCCACGGGAGCCGACCGTGTGCTGGTGCAGATCGCCGCGCCTATTCAGACCGCAACGGCCGTACTCGCTCGCGGCCTCTCCCATCTCTGGAGCGACTACGTCTATTTGGTCGACGTAAAGGCGGACAATTCCACGCTCGTGTCCGATAACGCCCGGCTGCGCGAGCGCACGCGCGAGCTTGAATCGCTCGAGGCAGAGAACCGCAGGCTTCGTCGCCTCCTCGATCTCAAGAACAGCGTCCAAGACGACGTCGTTACCGCCCAGGTCGTCGGCAAAACCACCAACGAATTTTTCCGCATGATGCGCGTCACGCTGGATCGTTCGAGCCCAGCCATCGTGCCCAACTTGCCAGTGCTCGCCCCCGACGGCGTGGTTGGAACGACGCTCAAGGTCGCAGGGGACACCGTGGACGTGCGGTTGGTCGCTGATGCTGGTGCTGGCGTTGATGTGATCGTTCAGCGCACTGAGGCCCGCGGCTTCGTGCGCGGTACCGGAGATGAGCGAGCGTATTCGTGCAATGTCGAGTACCTCAAGCGCACCGACGAGGTCGATATTGGGGATGTGTTGGTGACGAGCGGCGTCGGCTTGCGCTTCCCGAAAGGCATCCCGGTTTGCACCGTTACCAAGGTCACGAAGCGCGATTTCGGCGTTTACCAACAAGTTGGCTGTGCTCCCACGGTGGATTTTTCGCGGCTCGATGAGGTGTTGGTCGTGCTCGGAGCTCGCGACGTCATCCCGCCGCCCGCCAAGGACTCGAAGGCGCCCTGATGAGGAACTCGGCCTTCCTCGCGCTCGGGTTTGCGGTGCTGATCGTGCAGAGCATTTTGTTTCGCCTGCTCGATCTGCTCCACCCTGCGCTGGCAACGCCGAGTCTGCTGCTTCCCCTCGTCGTGTTCATGGGCGTGCACGAGTACTCCATCGGCCGTGGAGCAGCGCTGGCCTTCGTTCTTGGCTACATGCTCGACGTGTTCGTCGCAGGTCCGCTCGGTCTCTTCACCTTCATCTCAGCGGCGGCCTTCGTGGTAGCGCGCTTCGCTGGCGTGAGGTTGGCCGCGCAGACGCTGCTCACCAAGATCGCTCTGGCGTTCGTGTTCGCTTTGCTCGAAGGAGTGCTGGTGGTGGTGTTCACCGCCATCGTTGGTGATGACCCTTTTCGCGCACGTTCAACCGCCGTTTTGATCCCGGCTCATGCTGCCACCACGGCTGCGTTTGCTCCGTTCGTGTTTCGCCTCGCTGAGCGCGTCCACGCTGCCACCATTGCTTCCCCTCTGCCCCCTGAAACCGGAAGGAGCTAGCCGTGAATTTGTTCATGCAGCGCTCTGATACGACCGAGTTTCGGAAGCGATTCCGATGGGTCGGGGTGCTTTTCTTGATCGGCTTTTTGGTCTTGATCGGGCGGCTGTTCCAGCTCCAGGTCCTCGAGGGAGATGAGTTCCACTCGATCGCCGTCGAGAACATCGTGCGGCGCGTCACCCTAGCCACCACTCGCGGTCGCATCGTGGACCGCTATGGGCGCATCCTCTCCGACAGTCGGGACTCTTACAATCTGTACGTCGTGCCTCAGAAGCTCGACATGGTGAGCACTTGGCCGAAGCTCGCCGGGCACCTTGGCCTGCAAGAGGAGGAGCGGGTTCGGCTCGAGACCAAGCTGCTACGCATTCGTGAAGACCCGGAGGACCCGCGGCGAGAGCAGCAGATTCTGTTGAAGGAGGACATCTCTTGGGAGTCCTTCGTCATCCTCAATCAGCAAGCGCAGGAGCTTCCGGGCGTCGCGGTGGTTGCGGTGCAGGTTCGCTACTACCCGTATGGGTCGGCTGGAGCCCACGTGCTCGGATACATGGCCGAGGTTTCGGCAGAGACCCTGCCCAAGTTGAAGTCGGCGGGGTATCTCGAGGGAGATCGTTTAGGCGTCGCCGGGACCGAACGTGCTTGGGAGAACTACCTGCGCGGCACTCGCGGCTGGGAGAAGGTGCTGGTGGACGCACGCGGGCGTCGCAAGCGCGATGACCCGGGCAGCGTGATTGAGGCCTCCGAGCAGCGAACCGACCCGATCCCCGGGCGCGACTTGCGACTCACTCTCGACGCCGAGCTGCAGGTTGCGATCGAGGCGGCCTTCCGCGGCGAGTTGGCTGGCGGTGTCGCCGTCGTCGAAGTGAAGACCGGCCGCATCATCGGGCTCCATTCCAAGCCGAGCTTCGATCCCGCTGCACTATCGGGAGCGTTTGGTCGCGTGGTGCTGCGGGACGCCTTCCGCAAACTCTACAATGACCCGCTCAAGCCTGCGCTCGACAAGACCGTGAGCGGTTCGTATCCGCCCGGCTCGACCTTCAAACCCTTCACGGCGTTGGCCGCGCTCGAGAAGGGCTTCGTGAGCGCGGCGGCGAGCGTACAGTGTCGCGGCTTCACCAAGTTCGGACGCAAGACCTTCGGTTGTACCCACGTGCACGGTGCAACCAACCTGCACCGCGCGATTGGTCAGAGCTGCAACGTCTATTTCTGGAGCTTGGTGACCGAGAACCAGGTCGGCATGGACGCGATCGCCGAGATGGGCCAGGAATTTGGCTTCGGTCAGAAGACAGGCCTGGGCATCAACTCGGAAGCCTCAGGCCGCATGCCAACCAAAGCGTGGATGACCTACCGCAACAAGGGCCGCTACGTGGAAGGCTTCGCGCTCAACGCGGCGATTGGTCAGGGAGCAACCACCGTCAGCGTGTTGCAGTTGGCCCTCGCCTATGCGGCTCTCGCCAACGGCGGAACGCTGCACCAACCGCAGCTCGTGCGCGCAGTGGAGACTTCTAACGGTACGGTGGTGCAAGAGTTCTCTCCTCGCGTGAGGCGGCAACTCAAGGTGGATCCCGAGCACCTGCGGCTGGTTCAGAAGGCGCTGGTTGCGGGCGTAAATGAAGAAGGTGGTACCGCCTTTCGCGCCCGTATCGAGGGCGTTGACCTCGCCGGCAAGACGGGAACAGCTCAGGTCGGCCACAAGCTGGTGCGCGGTATTGAGGCCGAGCGCCTCGATTACTTCAACCGCGATCACGCTTGGTTCGCCGGCTACTCACCGTCCAACTCCCCAGAGGTGGCGATCGTCGTGCTCGTCGAGCACGGCGGCGCGGGTGGTCGCCACGCTGCTCCCATCGCCTTCCGCGTGATTCGAGCGATGAACGAAATCGCGGCTGCACGAGCTGGTAAGTCCAAGGACCGCACGCCGGCCGCGCGCCCGAACGACAAGGGAAAGGCGCCATGATTCGTCAGACCGAGGGGCTCTCCTCCCGCTTTGATTGGCCGCTTTTCATCGCTGCAGCGCTGATTGCGTTGATTGGCGTGGTCAATCTCTACTCGGCGACCAGCGTCTACCAAGGTGGTATCGCCGACCGCTACGTGAGCCAGCTCTATTGGTTGCTCGGAGCAGGGGTAGTCGGTGCCATCGTGTGCGCCTTCGATTACCGCCACATCGAGCGCTACGCTTACGTGATCTACGGCGTGGGCGTCTTTGCGCTGATGATCGTGCTCGTGCTTGCTCGCGACGTGCGCGGCTCTTCGCGCTGGATCGAGTTCGGCTCCTTCAGGTTTCAGCCGAGCGAGTTCACCAAGCTGTGCTTGATCATCGCGCTGGCCAAGTTCCTCCACGATGACCCGAAGAACGAAGGGCGCCGCCTCATTGATCTGGCGATCCCAGCGGTCATCACGCTGGTGCCGTTCATCTTGATCATGCGCCAGCCCGACCTCGGAACAGCGCTCGTGCACCTGTTCACGTTTCTCACTGTTTGCCTGGTTACCAAGGTCAGTCTGAAGAGCATCCTCGGGTTCAGCGTGACGGCCGGGCTCGGTGCCTACCTCGCTTACCACTTCGTCTTGCTCGACTACCAACGCACGCGAATTGAAGTATTCCTCAACCCTGAGGCCGACATTCTGGGCAAGGGGTGGCACGCCCACCACGCCAAGGTCGCTATTGGCAACGGCCAGGTAACCGGCAACGGCTACCTCAAAGGCATGCAGAATCAGTTTCACTTCATCCCCGATCAATCCACCGATTTCCCGTTTCCGGTCTTCGCCGAGGAATGGGGTTTCATCGGCGGGGTGGTGCTGATCCTGCTCTACCTATTTCTTTGTTTGTGGTCGATCCGTATCGCCTCTCAAGCTCGCGACCGCTTCGGCGTGATTCTGGCCGTGGGCATCACAGCGATGATCTTCTGGCACGCGATCATCAACATCGGCATGACCTCCGGTGTGTTGCCGGTGGTGGGCGTGACGTTGCCGCTTTTTTCTTACGGAGGAAGCAGCGTGTCCAACAACGTGCTCGGTCTCGCGCTGCTTATGAGCGTCTCGATGCGACGGAACATGGTTCGCCCGGATCGGTTCTGAGTTCGGCGCGGAGGCGATCGGGCAACGGGCTCGTCATCGCCAGCGCGATCGAGAGAATCGACAGCGCCATCAAAACGAAGGCAAACACTCGTGTCACCGTCGACTCGTGAAAGCCTCGTTTGCCGGTGAACCAACCAAAGACCACGCCTGCCGCTAGCCCGCCTAGGTGGGCGCCGTTGTTGATCGAGAAGCCCGCGTTGGCCGCGTTGACCATGAAGCCAAACATCACGGCGTAGGCTACGCCGCGCCAAGCGAAGGTCTTCCAGCGCGGGTCTTTGCGGCGCAGGAGCACGCCGAGAATGAGCCCGAGCAAGCCAAAGATCCCGCCGCTCGCCCCCATGGTTTGCACGGGCGGCCAATGAAAGAGCTTCACCGTCACTACGTTGACCGCAAAGCCGAACGCGCCGGAGAGCACAAACGCGACGATCACCCGATAGGGCCCGACGAAGCGCCCGCCCATTCGAATCAGGTCCCCGAGCCCGAGCATATTCATGCCGAAGTGAACCAGCCCGTAGTGCGCAAACACCGCAGAAACCAAGCGCAGCGGCTCTTGCGACACGATGCTGGTGGAGAACGCCCCCAGCTTGAAGGCGTTTACGGTGCCACCCGCCGAGAACAACGGAAAGCCAAAGCCGCTGCGCAACGCCAGCATCACCTGCAAGCCAAACACCACCGAGCAAAGCCCACCGATGAAAAGCAAGGCGAAGTGTGCTGCCTCGCGCTCCTCGGTCTCGTCGGCGTCCCGCGGCTCTTTTCCCGCATGCAGTGGCCGACCCTTCGTCACCTTGACGCTGCGCGCAGCGGCGTGGGCACCGATTTCGGCTCCACATCGAATACAACGGTCGAAGGCTGCGTCATTCAAGGCGCCGCAAGCGCAGCGAACCTCAGGCGAACTCATGAGGCTGTGTAGCACTGCTCGCTGCGGTTGGGGTCAAGCCAACGTTGCACGCTCAAGTGTGCGTGATGAGCGTAAGGTTGCGGCCGGGCCTCCGTTCTTGGGAGGTGACGCACGAACTCCCCAATTCGGCTCGCTCGGCGAGGTCCTGGTCGAAAGGCCGGCCGATTGCCGTTGTTGTCAGTGGGAGGCCCTGGCGAGGTGGCCGGCGTCACCATCGGTTGGCTGTTTTTGAGCAAGCCGCGCTGCGGGCGGCTATGGTGCCATTCGTGGTTTCGCCCCGCCTTCCGCCCGAGGACGAACGTCGCCTATGCGAGGCGGCAAAGTCCGGAGATCGCAAGGCGTTAGGCGTGCTCCTGCGGAACTACGGCCCAATACTTTACCGAGCCGTCCTGTTGCCGCGACTGGGCAGTGAGGCCGTCGCACAGGACGCCTTGGCCGAGACGTACGCTCGGGTGGTAGAGCGGTTCTCCCAATTTTCCTGGCAGGACTGTGGCGTTTATCCTTGGTTGCGCGTGGTCGCCCTCCGCATCGCGCTCGACATTCTGCGCTCCAAGAAGCGCGAGACCCTCTTCCAGCCCGAAGACATTGCGCGTGAGATCGAGCGGTCGGAGTCGGGCATGGCCAGCTCTCCCGACGTGGATGTGTTGGCGGCGCGCGACCTCGAAACGTCGAAGGCCCGCGTAGAGGCGGCCCTCGCCAAGCTCAACCCGCGCTACGAGCGGGCAATTCGGTTACGTGTGATCGAGGAGCGCCCGCGTGAAGAGGTAGCACGCGAACTTGGTGTTTCAGTGAGTACGTTCGACGTCGTATTGCACCGCGCGCTCACGGCCCTCAAGAAAGCCGTAGCCGCAGATGCGGCTCCCGGAGAGGAGGCTATTTCATGAGCGCCCGCGACAAGCACAACGGCCAGAATTCGCGCGAGCAAGAGGAAGACCTCGAGGCGGAACTCGCTGCGGACGCGTCGGCTGATGAATTCGCATCGAGCCATGAGTCTGCACTGATCGAAGCGCTTGCGTTGGCCCTTCGTCCGACCGAGCTGTCGGCCGCGGTGCACGATGAGATCCTCGCGCGGGTCCTGGCCGAGCCGACCGCTGCAGAGCCTGTTTCGCTCGCCGGCGCTGTAGCGGCAGCAGCGTCCGACTTGCAGGAGCCCGAGGCTGACGGGCGCGAGCAGCGCGAGGCCGTGCGCCTGCGCGAAGCGCTCGCAAGCGCCGATGAGACGCACCCGTTGGTCGTGCTGGCGGAGGCCACGCGCAACGCTGCTCGTCCGCGTTCGATCTCGGCGGAGCAAAGCGAAGCAAGGCTCAAATCCGCACTGAAGGCCCCCTCCAAGGTGGTTTTCTTGCGGGCTGTTACTGTGGTCACCGTGCTCACCGCTGCGGCCGCGGCAGCGTTGCTCTACTTCGCCAAACCAACGGTAGCGCCGCCAGAAGCCACTCTGGTGGCGCCGTCGGCCGTCGAATTCCTTCCCGGCATGGCCGAATCCCGTTCGACGTCGCCGCTCTTCGCCCCGGAAGATTTTCCGCGTGAGGGTGGTCAGAGCGCGCGCATCGATCGCATCAGCAACGCACGCGAGGCGGATCTTCGCCAAAATCGCTTCGTCGCTTGGGGGGTGCCATGAGCGACTCCTTCCACAGTCGAACGTTCAAAGGTGCCACTCTCGCCTGGTTGTTCTCCGCTTGTTTGCTTTGGGGTTGCGCGGACCAGCGTGAGTCCCCTCGCGCTGGGACTTCTGCAGCGGCCTCCACGCGCAGCGACAAGAGCGGCCGCGCGCCAGTGTCGGACGAGCTGATGGCCTTCCTTTCCAAGGCCCGCGCGGCTCATCACAAGGCCGATCTGCAAGAGGCGAAGGAAGATCTGCCCGGTGCGATTGTAGCGGTTCGCTCCATCGTCGCGGGGCCACACCCCAGGACCAGCCCCGAGCTACGCGAGGTCTTGGCTGATGCCTACGCCCGTTTGGCCGATCTCGAGAGCCGCGTGGGCAACTTCGACAAGGCCCTCGAGGAAGTCGCGAGCGGACTAACGCAAGCGCAGGAAGTCTCGCATTATCGTGGGCATTTGTTCGAGACCAAGGGGCTCGTGCATGAGCGCAGGATGGCGGCCTACGCAGCAGCTGGCAGCAAAGACAAGGCAGCGGCAGAGCGAGAGGCGGCTCTGGCAGCCTTCGAGCAGGCCATCGCTATCCAGGATGAGGTGATCCAGAAACTGTTGCCATCGCCGTCCCCGACGGCGCTCCCTTGATACGCAGCAGACTACTCAACGCCAAAGAGTAGCCTTTGAGGAGCGTGATGTTAGCATCACCGCTTACCCTCGCTACGAAGGGCGCTCCCGCTTAATGGCTCGGCTGTTCCGCCTCATCCCAGACGTCGACTACAAGAAACTGCCGCTCAACCCGGTGGAAGGCACTGTCTTCCTCAGGGTAGACGGGCAATTGGCCGAACCGGAGATCGCAAAGGCGACGGGTTTTCACGCCGAGACTGTGCAAAAAGCGCTCGACCGTTTGGTTGAACTCGGTGCGATTGCGCTCGTCGACAAGGCGAAGGACCAAGCCGAACGAACGGTCAAGATGGCCACGGGGCTCGCCCTCGGTGGAAACCTCGGCAAGGGAGAACGTTACGACGCCAAGCTGCTCGGGGAGGACATCGAGCTCGATGTCGACCGCAAGAAGGTCATCCTCGATGCGGCCGCACGGCTGGAGAAGCTGAACTTCTACGAGCTGCTCGGTCTGCACCGCCTGGTCGACAAGAAGGAAGTCAAAGCGGCTTACTACGCGGTCGCTCCCGAGTTCCACCCGGACAAATTCTTCCAGCGCAAGCTCGGTAGCTACAAGAGCAAGATCGAGGCGATCTTCGCGCGGCTCACGCTCGCGCACGACACGCTCTCGTCTGCGCAACGCCGCGCCGAGTACGACGAGTACCTCGCGACGCTGGAGCAAGGTCGGCGCGCCGAGTCGCTGATGGACTCTTCGCACGACGCCATTCGCGAGGCCCAGGCGCTGATCGAGGCCGAGGCAAAGCGGGCCGCGGACGCTGCCGACAAGGTCCAGAAGGACAAGGACCTCGCTGACCGCAAGCGAGCCTTGGCTGCGAAGCTCGGTCCGCGCGCCGCAGCGAAGCCGGGCGGAGCATCGGCGCCCAACATCCCGCAGATGGATCCGCGGGCCGCCGCTGAAGCTCTGCGTGTTCGCTATGAGTACGCCAAGGAGCAAGCCGCAAAGGCGCAACTCGAGAGCAGCTTGGAGAAGGGGCGCCTCGCCGCCGTTCAAGGGGACTGGGCGGGGGCCGCAAACTTGTTCCGCATCGCGGCGACCCTTGCGCCCTCCAACCCTGACGTTCAACGAGAGGCGAACCAGGTGCTCACGCAGGCAGCCGTGCATCTCGCGGAGACCTTTGCCAAGTTGGGCGAGTTCGAGCTGCAGCAAGAGCGCTGGTTTGAGGCTGCCGCCAATCTGTTGAAGGCCTGTGCGGGTCGTCCCGAGGACGCTCGTCTTCACGAACGTGCGGCGTATGCAGCCTTCAAGGAAGGCTCCAACCCGAAGCGCGCGGCAGAGTTGGCGCGGCGAGCCGTCGAGTTGTCTCCCAAGACGCCTCAGTTTCGCGTGACCTTGGCCTATTCGTACGCAGCCGGCGGGCTCGCACAAAGCGCCAAGAACGAGCTGGACCGCGCGCTCGAGATCGCACCCAAGAATGAAGCTGTGATCGAGCTGGTCAGCGCTGGACGGGAACTCGTCGCCGGGCTGCTCTCACGAGCGAGCGAAAAGCAGGCGAGCAAGCCCGCGGAGCCGAGCCCTCCCACGCCAGCCACCGGGCTACCGGCTTTCCTTCCTCCAACCGCGTTGAACGCTCCCGCGGGACAGCCAGCGGGCTACCCGGCGCCTCCACAGGCTTCGCCGTACGCCGCCCCGTCGGGCGCTTACGCTCAGCCGGCCGCTGGGTATCCGGGCGCTGCAGCCGCGGCCGGCTACGCGCAGCATAACGCCCAACAGGCTCAGCCCAACTTCAACTCAGCGTCAACGCAAGGGCAGTACCCTCAGCCAGCGGCCGCTTATCCGCAGCCGCAAGCGGCTCAGTACCCCAATCACGCGCAGTCCGCGTATCCCGCTGCTCAGCAATACCCGGCCGCCCAGCAATACCCGGCCGCCCAGCAACCTGCTGGTGGTCAGTACTCCCAGCCTGCCTACCCACAGGGGCAGTTCCCCCAAGGTCAGTACACGCAGGCTTACCCTCAGGCCAACCAGGGCTTCGCAGCAAACGCTCCCCCACAAGGCCAGCCTCAACCAAACTACAATCAGGGCTACCCGGCCCAGCAGGTGCAGGGGAATTACGCTCAGCCAGGCGCGGCCTACACCTACCGACCGGGCCCGTACACTGCCCAGCCCAACGCTCCGGCGCAGTCGCCTCAGGCCTACGCTGGAGGCGGAGCTTCCTACGGGCCTGGCTACGCTGCGGCATCCAACGCCTACCCAGGGATGGCGCCGGGCCAGACACAACCTCCCCAAGGGCACGCGCCCCAACCCACGCACCAGCAACCCTCGCCAACATTTGGGCCAGCTCCGTCCTCCCCGCCTCCCGCACAAACTCAAGCGGAGCCCGCGCCAGAGCAGGTTCAGATGCCAAGCCCAATGACGCCCGCTAAAACCAGCCCACCTGCGGGGCGTCCATCCGGCGCCTACAGTGTGGTGCCAGAACCTCGGAAAAAGTAGGCGGAGTGGCGGGTCGCCCTTCGAGGCTTCACTTCGTCGGAGCCGGCAAACCGTCCGGCAATTTTGCAAAACTCTCGCCTTGCCTCCCAAACCCGTGTGATGCTTCGCGCGAGCGGTCAAAGAACGCTCGCTGCTTAACAAGTCGCCAGTTGCCCCTGGCGATCGATCCGCCAGTCGCTCGTTAGTCGCGTAGAAGCGCGCAAACTCAGAGGAAATCGATGGAGCGTGTACTTGGTATCGACCTCGGAACCACCAACACGTGCGTTGCAATCGTGGAGGAGGGTGTTCCGACCGTCATTCCGAATCGTGGTGGCTACAAAACCACCCCTTCGATGGTCGCGATTACAGAGGCTGGCAAGCGTTTGGTTGGCCACATCGCCAAGCGCCAGGCCATCACCAACGCAGAGAACACCGTCTACGCCGCCAAGCGTCTGATCGGCCGTAAGTGGACGAGTCCGCAGGTCAAGAACGCGGTCTCCACAGCCTCCTACAAGATCGTGGAGGGGCCGCACGGAGACGTGCGGTTGGTGCTGCGCGACAAGACCTACAGCGTGGCCGAGATCAGCGCCATGATCCTCCAAGAGGCGAAGATCTTCGCTGAGGATTACCTCAATGAGCCGGTCACCAAGGCGGTCATCACCGTTCCTGCCTACTTCAACGACAACCAAAGGCAAGCAACCAAGGACGCGGGGGCCATCGCGGGCCTAGACGTCATTCGCATCATCAACGAGCCCACGGCTGCTGCTTTGGCGTACGGCTTCGGAAAGAACGTCGACAAGGTCATCGCCGTATTCGATTTGGGCGGCGGTACGTTCGATATCTCGGTGCTCGAGATCAGCTCGAGCGGCGTCTTCAAAGTCATCGCAACCGCTGGGGATACGTTCCTGGGCGGTGAAGACTTCGATGGTCGAGTGATTGACTGGTTGGTGGAAGGCTTCAAGGAGCAACATCAAGTAGACCTGCGTCAGGATCGTATGGCGTTGCAGCGCCTCAAGGACGCCGCTGAGAAGGCCAAGTGCGAACTTTCTGGCGTCGCAGAGACCGAGATCAACCTGCCCTTCATCATCTCGAGTGGTCGCAATGACGCCCTGCATCTGCAGCGCACTTTGACGCGCGCGAAGTTGAACGAGCTGTGTGAGGACTTGGTTGAGCGTTGCATCGAGATTTGTCGACAGACGCTCGAGGACGCTCGCCTCGAGAAGGACGAGATCGAAGAGGTCATCCTGGTCGGTGGCATGACGCGCATGCCAGCCGTGCAAGACTCGGTGACCAAGTTCTTCGGTCGTGAGCCGTGCAAAGGCGTCCATCCCGACGAGGTCGTCGGTCTCGGTGCGGCGGTCCAGGGCGCGGCCCTGGTGGACGAGAGCCGCGAGATGATCCTTCTCGACGTGACGCCACACGCTCTCGGAATCATGACCTTCGGGTCGAAGTTCGAGGAGTTGATCCCGAAGAACACCACCGTTCCCACGAGCCGCTCCAAGATCTTCACGACGAGTCGTGACAATCAGACGGCCGTGAAGATCCTCGTCATGCAGGGGGACAGCGAGAAGGCCACCGACAACGAGCTGCTCGGTGAGTTCATCCTCACCGGTTTGCGACGAGCGCCCAAAGGCCAGGTCGAGATCGAGGTGAACTTCGAGATCAACAGCGACGGTATCGTCAGCGTGAGCGCCAAGGACCTCGAGACGGGCCAGGCGCAGAGCATCCAGGTTACCGCCTCGAGCGGTCTGACCAAGGATGAGGTCAAAGCGATGATGGACAACGCCAAGGATTTCTTGGTCGAAGCGCGCACCAACGACGAGTTCGAAGGCGTCAAACAGGAAGCAGAGAAGTTCGTCACCGAGATCGAGAAGATGTTCCCGCAGGTCGAAGCGGTCGTGGCCTCGAGTGACTTCGGGCGCGAGGCGATCGGCAAAGCACGCAGCATCTTGGAAAAGACGCGAGACGCCATCGCCAAGCGTGAAAGCGCGGTGGTCAAAGAGCAGATGGAGGCTCTTGCGCGAACCCACCGAATGTTCAAGGGCGTGGTTTCCCGACCGCACTGATCCCAAGGATTGCAAGTGGCTGCGGACGAGGACGACGAGGACGTTGATTCAGGTTGGGAGATGCCGGCTGCGATACCGCAGGCGGCGCTGCCTGACGTCAATTCGAATGAAGCCTCGACGCTGAAAGCTGCGGAGCCCAGTCCCGCGGCCGAGGAAGCGGCGCCGCCCTCGCAGACAGCGGTTCAGACTGTGCGTCCCGCCGCACCGAGCGTTGTCTCCGTCGAGAAGATTCCGCGGCCACCTCCGACGCTCCGCGCGGACGTCCCGAGAATGCGGGCGGCCCTTTCACAACCCCGCGGTCAAGAGCCTGTGATGCCGCAAATGCGGCAGCTCGATAACGCGGCGTTGGAGGCTGAGGAAGACGCGGCGCCGCTCACCCGTCGCGCCCAGGAACACGAGCTGCCGCTGCTCTTGGAGTCGGAGAGCGGCACACGTCCGGCTCTCGGTTCCGCGCCAAATCTCGATGAGCTGCGCACAAGTCGAGAGCCCAATCGATCGATCACTCCGGTCCACGGAAACGCGGCCAAACTCGCCCGCAAGCTCGACGCCGGCGTTCACACCCGGCCTACGCCTCCGGCACGTGCCAGCGTCAACCCGCCGCCTGCGACTCCTGTTCCCCCTGGGCCTGCGCTTCGCTTCTCGGCCGAGGGGCTCGACAAGGCGCGCAAACGTGGGCGAGCCGAAACGAAGGTCAACCTCTCGCTGGCTGAACTGGCGAAGGCAAACCTGTCGGACCCAGCCCTCGACCTGCATCTTGAAGACTTTGATCTTGCCGCTGGGCCGCAATCTGAGCCACAGCGGCGACAATCGACACCACCCATCGACGAACTCGATGACTTGCCTGTTTCGGAGATGATCGAGTCTGCAAGGCCGTCATCGCTCCCGCGACGAAGCTCTTTTCCGCTGCCTCTCGTTCACTCGCCGACGACGAAACCTGCAGCGCTGGAAACGGCGCGCCAAGCTGGCGCACCGCCCGCGTCGGGCGACAATGATGATCTCGACCTCGACCCGTACAACCTGATCGGTCGTCCGACTCTGCCAGTCGCGTTGATCGATGCTGAGGTTTCAATCGGTGACGAGGTGGGCCTCTCCGAGGAAGAAGAGGCCGCGTTGAACGAGGAATTCGCCCTCGATTCGGTGGGGGCGATCTCCAGGGAAGCTGATTCTCTCGCGGTGACCGCGGAGGCTCCGGCGGCAGCAGCTTTGGCTGCTTTGCTCGCGGCAGAGCCTGCCCCCGACTCAGTCGATGCAAAGCTGGAGGTGCTGCGCCTTCGCTTCGAGAAGGGCGACTTTACTGGCGTGTTGATGCGCGCGGAGGGGTTGCTCGAGACCCATCCGGATTGCGCTCCGGCGAAGCGGCTCGTGGAAGCGTGCCAGGCGCGCCTCAAAGACACCTACAAATCGCGGCTGGGCAGCGGCTCCGAGGTGTTGCGTGTGATGATGCGACCGGACGAAATTCAAGGGCTTTCCCTCGACCATCGGGCGGGCTTCCTGATGTCGCTGTGTGATGGCGTCTCAACCTTGGACGAGATTGTCGACATGTCGGGAATGTCCGAGTTGGATGTCCTGCGTTTGCTGTTCGAGATGCGCGAACAGGGCGTCGTGGCGATTGCCGGCAACAACGGTCGATGACCTCGCTCCGCGAGGAGGTCATGCTCGCGTTGGTCGGGGTCGGCTTGCTGTGGCTGCTCCTCAGCTGCGGACTCGCGAGCGCACCCTCGGTCACGCACGAGCCGCTGCGCGCAGTTACGGCTCAAGAGAGCTCGTTTGGGGGCGAACCGATCGAGCTATCGCAGCTTTCACAAGTGGTCGCGCCGTCGGCCGCGCCAGTCGCCAGCTACACGCTGAACGCTGAACTGGACCCATCGAGCCACATCGTCCGCGGCACCGGAACGATTCGCTTTCGCAACCACTCACAAAAGAGCCTCTCCTCGCTTTGGCTGCACCTCTACTTGAACGCCTTCGCCGACGACGAGACGATCTTCGCGAGCAAGAACTCCAGCGGCTTCCGAGGAAACAGCGGTCCCTTTGATCACGGCTCGATCGAGCTCACTTCCTTTCGCTGGGCAGAAGGCAACTCTGAGCTCGCTGCCCGAGCTCGTTTCCCGACGCCGAACGATCGCACCGATGTCGAGCTGCCATTGCCGCGGCCAATCGCTCCAGGTGAAGAGGCTCATTTCGAACTCAGCTTCGAGTCGAAGTTGCCGGAGATCGTGCTTCGAACGGGCTACCACGATCGGTTTCACATGGTCGCGCAGTGGTTCCCCAAGCTGGCCAAGCTCGAAACGGATGGGACCTTTGCGCATTTTCCGTTCGAACGCTTCAGCGAGTTCTACGCCGACTTCGGTGATTACGACGTCTCTCTCACCATGCCTGAAGAGTTCGTGGTTGCAGCGGTCGGAAAGGAGATCGAGCGCTCCGTCCGCGACGGCAAGCGAACGACCCGCCACGTCCAAGCTTCTGTGATCGATTTCGCCTTCGCGGCTTGGGATGGTTTTGCGCTCGAGACCCGAAGCGCGGGTGATGTGAAACTCACCTGCGTCTTTCCTCGCGGCCAAGAAAAGGCCGCGCGCATCCAGCTCGAGGCTGCTGCTGCTGGGCTCGACTATTTTGGTCGAGCCTTCGGTGCGTACCCCTACGAGACGCTGACCCTGGTGCATCCGCCGAGTGGTGCTGGCGAAGCGGGTGGCATGGAGTATCCAACGCTGATCACCACTGGCGCCGAGCTCGATGTAAGAATTCCAGCGCGCATTCTGGAGATTCTCACGCTGCATGAGCTTGCGCATCAGTGGTTCATGGGGCTGGTTGCGACCAACGAGCACGCATCGCCGTTTCTCGACGAAGGGCTGACCACGTACGCCACCGGACTCGCAATGGATGCGCTTTATCCGGACGGTGTGGTGCCGCTGTTGCCGTTTCGTGTCGGGGTTCAGGCCTTTGAGCGCAGCTTCCAACTCGGTGCCTACG
Source organism: uncultured delta proteobacterium (assembly GCA_903892415.1). GTDB lineage: Bacteria > Myxococcota_A > Polyangia > Polyangiales > Polyangiaceae > Xiheicaenibacterium. The sequence continues at coordinate 35,558 of CAITIQ010000367.1, forward strand.
CAGCAGCACCGGTAGCGAGCTCCGCAGGCGCTTTCGCTCGCGGAGGCGACTACGGCGCGCTCGTCTACCAGCGTACGGCGACCATTCTGCGCACGATCGACAACGTTTATGACGGCGCCGCTCAGCGCGCTGTCGCTCGGTACGCTCGAGAACAGCGCTTCCTGCACCCTGGTCCCAAGGCGCTGGTTGCGGCAATTCGCGCGGAGGCGGGAGTCGAGGCAGGGACCTTCTTTTCGAGCGCGATCTTCGACAAGGCGAGCCTCGACTACTCGATTGAAGTCGTACCGACGGACAACCAGGTTTCGATCAAGCGCAATGGCGAGCTGCGTTTACCCACCCAACTCTGGGCGCTCGACAGTTCGGGCAAGAGCTTCGTGATCGAGGTTCCCAGGGACCAGCTCGACGAAGCCATTCTCGTACCCACCGACCTTCCTCTCGTCCGTGTTTGTGTCGATCCAAACCAAAGGCTCGCGGTAGACGAGTTTCGCGCCAATGATTGTGCGGCGAGCGACGAGAGTTCCGTGGCGTGGCGGACGTTGGCCTTCACCGACCTCGCGCTGGCGGCCACGTTCGGAGCGCTCACCCCGTGACCATGACCGTAGGAGCTCGTGCTCCTTGGATAGGGAGAGCCCTCGTTGGTGCCGTTGCTTTGGCAGTGATTGCTCGCATGGCGGCAACGTTGCCAGCGGCGCTGTCTACTTCGAGTTTGGTGGCGCATTCGACGAGCGCCTTTCCGCTGGGCGAACTTGCTCTATTCGAGCACGGGGGAGAGCTCCTCGCGGAGCTGCTGCGTCGCAATCGCCCGAATCCAACTGTGCTCCTCGTAGCGGTCTTGGCGCATGCGCTGCTGCTCCTGATTCCTGACGGCGCTCTTGGGGCGGTGGTGATTGGTGCCGCGCGTTCGGCGGGGGCCGCCGTGGTTGGTTCGCTGCGCAGGCTGGGGTTCTTGTTCGCGGCGTTTGCTTTCTCGCTCGTTGGTCGCGCAGTAGCGGTGTTGTTGGTCTTCTTCTTCTGGCCTCGCTTTTCAGGCTTTGGCTCGCTGCTCTTGATTTATTGCGGTCTAGCGCTCGCTCTCGGCGCAGAGACTTACGCAAGTAACGCGAAGCTCGAAGCTCTGAGCGGTGCACGAGCGCGCTTGGCGCTTTCTTCGGCTTTTGATTGGCGGCGAACGTTGGTCACGCTGCCACTTACGGGGCTGCACGTTGGGTTACAGCTATTGCTAGCGGTGCTGATGTTGTGGGTGTCGGCCGGCGGGATGGTTCGCGCGTTCTTTGCGGGCCACCTGTTGCTCGGTCTGACGGTCATGGTCACATCAGTGCTTGTTCGCGCAGCTTTTTACCGTCTTCTTGCTCGGCGTTTGTCCGGGCCGAGCAACCTTCGGCAAGAAAATGACGAGACGGCTTGCCGAATTCCGAGCAACTAGGGTATGAATTCGCCGGTCGACGACGCAAGCCCAGGTAGCTCAGTTGGTAGAGCAGAGGATTGAAAATCCTCGTGTCGGCGGTTCGATTCCGTCCCTGGGCACTGAGAGTGCCGTTTCAGCAGTCGCTCGAGTGAGCAGACGCTGTCGCGGGAGCTAGCGGAGCTTGTTGGACGAAGTGCCGCGATGCACTGCACGTCGTTCGGCCTACGTCGTCTGGCCCTGCAAGTCGTCCGGCCTGCAAGGCCGAAGGCATCCAAAGTTGCTTGCGCGTCGGCAGTGCTCGCGCAGATTTGCGGAATCTCCGTCGACAAAACGAAAAAACGCGAGCCTTGCGACTCGCGTTTTTCCTTTGAACCGGAAGCTACCCGGCTCGTTAGCTCACTTGGCGGCGGGAGCAGCCGTGTCAGCAGCGGGAGCAGCCGTATCAGCAGCGGGAGCAGCCGTGTCAGCAGCGGGAGCAGCCGTGTCAGCAGCGGCCGTGGCAGTGCTCTCAGCGTTGGCGGCGTCCGTCTTGCCACCACCGCAGGCTGCGAGGGCGAGTGCGAGGAAAGCGCTAACGACGACGATCTTATTCATGGAAGCCTCCGAGAA
>CAITIQ010000368.1 GCA_903892415.1 uncultured delta proteobacterium
CCCCAGCACAGCAGCGTGCGGTCGGCGAGCACGGCGCAGGAATGGTCATAGCCAGCGCTGATCTCGGTTACGCCAGCGAGCCCCGCAACCTTGGTGGGAACGTCATTGACGGCAAAGCCCCCGCACTCGCGCAGCGCCGAGTCGCGCGCTCCCCAGCACCAAACGTCCCCTGCGGCAGTGAGAGCGAGCGCATGCGTATCGCCGAGCTCAACCTCAATCACGTCTTCATCAACGGGAATCAGCGCACGGACCGGAGTGACCTGGTCCACACTGGAGTCGATTCCGAGTTGGCGTTGATCGTTCTTGCCGACACAGTAAACCCCACCGTCTAGGCCTCCGCTGTCGGTCTTGCGTAGGCAGCGAAAATCGTAGGCTAAAGCCAGCTCCGCGTTGTCGGAGCCGCTCTCGAGATGCTTCGTTGGTGGCATGCAGGTCGCGCCGCCGTAGCCGAAGCCGTAGACCGTTGATCCATCTCCCCAGCAGTAGAGTTCTCCTGCGACCAAGGCGCAGCTGGACGAAGCGTTGGTGTCGACTTGGCTGGCGGGGCCGGGCAACGCTTCAGGCTCGTAGGGGCACACCGCGTAGACATTGTCGAAGGGGACGACCTGGCACGCACCGTTTTTCCCTGCACAGAGGACCTGCCCAGTCCGTCTAGTTGGTGAGTTCTAGGTCAATCGAGCCACTCAACGGTGTCCGGCAAGAGCCTCCGCTCGTTGGTGATGCGCATGGACACGAGCCCCTTCTTCGTCTGCATCAGCAGCACGGCGGAGCCGTTGGCGAGCGGGATCAAACGCAGCTCGGTTACGGTGGGGAGGTCCAGCACCTTGCCACCTTCCAAAAGGTCCTCGAAGAGGACGAAGTCATCGGCTTGAGGGCTGGGCGCGTCGGTCTTGCTCGCAGCCGGCGCGTCCTTCTTGCTCTGGCCAGACAACTGGCCTCGGATTCCGCCACGCTCCGCAGCGGCCCACACGCGCAATACCTCGTCGCCGTAGACGACGGTGGCTTCGCTGCCGGCGCGTGGCGCGAAGTCACTGGCGGGGCTCTTGGGTGCCGCTTTGTCGACGCAGCCTGTTGGTCCGCACAGCTGAAAGTACGGCGGCTGAGCCAGCACCATCGCGTCTTGTCTGCACCACGCCACGGCGTTGCCTGAGCTCCCGGGTGGGTACCCGTTCGGCTTGGAGGCCTCGTCGAAGAAGAGCGTCCCGACGTCACCGTGCACGCGCGTGTGCACGCGGCCCTTGCCGTCCTTGCACGACACCATCACGGCGGCATCCGGGCCAGCGTCGGCTACGCGGAAACCAACCGGCCCGAGGTCTGTCGGTTTGCCGAGCAGGGCGCCCTTCGGTTTGATTGGGATCGAATAAAGCCGCGGGGTCTGTTCTTCCGGAAGAAAGCCACGGACCAGTAGGCGACCGAACGTCAATTGCACGTTGTAGAAGGAGTTGCCACGCTCCGGCGGCGTGCCGTCGAACACGCGCTTGAGCTCCTCATCCAGATCCACCCGGGTGCTCGGTGCCGCGGCAGCAGGCTGGGTCGCGACGAAGACGCGCTCGCCTTGGTAGCCGACGACCGAGACGCCACCTTCCGCGCTCATGTGGCCGCCATACGCGATGAAAGCGTCAACCTTCTCGCCGCTGGCCGCCCGAAAGATGCCGTCCTTTCCGCGCTCACCAGCGAACAGCAAGAAGTCTTGCGGATGATCGCTCGAGGCCAGCAGCAAGAGCGGCGCAGGCAGCTTACGCAGAGGCTCAGCGATTCGTCGGCAGCTCGTCTTTTCGGCGAGGACGTCGCAGGTGAACGGCCCAAAGGCATCGTGCTGATCGACGAAGAAGAACTCACGCGGCCCGCGATGGATCGGGAAGGACAAGGATCGGAGGCTCACGTACTCCTTGCGAATGAAGGACGTATCGGGCACGTCATCGATCGACAAGATCGGCGGAGGGGTCGGCGGCGCGGGGGAAGTCGCAGCGCGCCGCTGCAGCTTCGCTGCGTTGGCCGCCGAGTAGAACGCGTCGAACTTCTTCGTGTTGTCTTCGGTGAGCGAGAGCTCTTTGATCGTCTTGGACAGCTTGAGGGCCGTGGCGGCCACGCTCTCGTCACCGTCGTCGAGCCCGGCCGTCTTTGCCCCATCGTGGACCTCCAGCGCATATTGATGGCAGCGCTGCGGCCACGGTGCGCCCTCGCCCCCCGACCGCAGCTCGTCGCTGTGCGACATGAACGCGAGCTGGTGCCGGCGAAACTTTATCGTGACTTCCTCCGGCGTCGCCCGCGGCTCACCCACGAGGCAATGCGTCAGGTTCGCGTAGGCGGTCTCGGTGGCTTCCAGCCCGCGACGGTTTTGCATGTAGCCGAAGGAGCCCGCAGCCACCCCGAACACAACCACCGCACCGAGCGCGATGAGCACCCCCTTGCCCCGGCTCTTCTTTCCGAAGTCGACCGACGGCGGAAGCTCCTCCTCACGCTGGTTGACCTTGGCGCTCGCCCCTTCATCGTCTTTTGTCAAAGTGCGTTCCGCGTATCGCAGGGCCGAGGGAATGCCAAGCCTCGGCAGATGGAAGGGCGATCTCGGTGTCCAAAGGCCTGACTCACTCCCGGGTTGCGTCGACGCGGAAGGCCCAGCAACCTGGGAGCAACCTCGCTCCGGACGACCACGCGTTCTGGCACACGCCCCGTTGCTCATGCGACCCTGTGCCCGTGGCAACGAGCGAGCGAAGCATGAACCCGCGTGACCGTCTCAACGTCGAGTACGACGCTGGGGCCTTCGACAAAGACGAGCAAGGCTATTGCTCGAACCACCATCGGCTGCGCGTTGAAGGCGACGTACTGCACGTCGAACAGTGGGGCGACCACAACGGCCGCGAGCCGTTCTCCTACGCCTGGCAGGCGAACATCCTCGAGATCGACGAACTCGCCGAGCTGGCCTTCCTCGATCGCAGCGGCTCACCGCTGACCTTCTGCCTGCGTTCGCAACGGCTGCTGCCGAGCGTGCTTTCGGCGGAGGAGCGCATCAAGCTGCTGACGCCGCCGTGCTTCGAAACAGCGCAGACATTTCTACGCTGGGCTGCGTCGTTGTTTGGGTTGGGCGACGTAGCAAACGCAACGCAGGTCGCCGACGAGCCGCATCTCTCCTCGCGCCGGCACAGCTTCCAGCTGCGTGGTAACGGGGAGGGCGCCGAGGTCATCGCCGCGGCCGATCTCATCTTCGATACGCCCGCAGCGGGGCCGTCACGTCGCTTGCACGCCATCAACCTCAGCGCCCCCAACTCGAAGCTGGCGCTCGAGTGGCGCTCTCGCTTCGCCGATCAACTCGTGCTGCGGGGAACGCTGGAGGCGGCGGAGCTGAGAGCCTTGCGCCACGCCGTCGTGCGCGCGCAGCCTCCGCTCTTGGTGCGCCCGTCCTTGCTCAAACAGGCGCTCGCGTTGGAGGCCGCAGAGGTCGGCTCGCAGCTCTCGCACCTCGACCACGGCGGCGGACAAGCCGCTTACGAACGCATTCAGACGGCCGCTGTGCGCGTGCGCGCCCTGCAGCCGTTGGCTCCCGACGCCATCGCGGCCGAAGTGGAGCTCGTGACCGCCTTCCTGAGGAACCCCGAGGCTGGTTGGAGCGCGCTTGCGCGCGTCACGCCCGCACACCCCGAGCTGGAGCGGCTCGCCGACCTAAGCCTGATGGTCCATTTGCTCGCTCAGAGTGAAGGACCTGCCGACGTTGCAGCCCTCGCGGCCGCTGCGCTTTGCTGGCTGCCAGCGCAGGCTGCCCCAGGGCTCCGCCAGGCCCTGGTTGCAGCGCGAGACGGCTCGAGCCCAACGCGCGAGCTCGCTGAGCTATTGCGTGAGCAAGTTGGCTAGCGAGGCCGACGAAGGCCGGCGGGGGCCGAAAGCGCAGCGAAGCTGAGACCTCGGTCAGGCTGGATGGCCGCGCGCCGCATGGCTACGGCAGCGCGGCCACTCTTTGGGCCGTGTCGGGGCCGGCACCGTCGCTGACTGCCTGCGAAGACATCAACGTTTTGAAGCGAGCAATCAGCGCTGGCGAGCCGACGAGATCGATGAGTGGCATCGTCTTCGCGATCAAGAATCCCTGACCCGCTGGAGGGTACCTGTCCAGCCTGCGCATGAGCAGCGAAGCTCGGCGCTCAGGTGAGATCGCCTCGAGCACGAGCCGCGCGTCATCCGGCGGCTCGACCCCGATGGCGTCGTCCCAAGCTGGCGCGATCGCGACCTTCGCCCGCACCAGGACCTTGAACGCGACGAACAGATGGGCGTGGAGGAGGGAAAAGGTATCGAGTGATTCACGGGCCCAGTCGGCCGCGAGGGAGACGAGCGATTCCGCCCAATTCACAGCGTCTTTCCCCGCCGCGGTTGCTAGCTCGTTTAGCGCGGCCGGCGAGATCTCGGTCTCGGCATGAAGCAGGATCTTGTGCGCGCCCATCAAGAGTTCCTGCGCGACCTGGAGCTTTTCGAGCGGTGTTAGGTCTGCCATCGCAGTTTCGATCACTTCCGTGTTCGGGCGCCCGTCCGCGATGACCGCTCGCACGCGCTGCCAGCGTCGCTGCCCGCTCTTGTCTTTTGCTTCGAGCGGCGACGGAGGGGAGAGTTCGAGCCACTTGCCGATGGCGCGGGCACTGCCAGGCAAGCCCCAGCGCAGCGCCAAGACGACGTTGGGCATCGTCATCAAGGCGGCAGCCGTTTGGCGCTGTCCTTCGTCGAGACGCTCTGCGGCCACGACCTCCAGCTCGTTGAAGTTCGACTTGAAGCCGGCCAGCTCGAGTGCAAGCTCTGCGATTGCCCGCTGTCGACTCTGTGGCACACCGCCCGCCGCGACGAACGACTTCACGATCGCGGGAGCCACCACGGCCTGTCGGTTCGGCTCGGGGACCAGCGCCCGGATCCAGCGTGCGCTGCTGCTCGCAGAACACCAGGGGGTCGCGGCCCCGCGCGCGGAGAACCAACCTGAAGCGCCCGCTGCGTCTTCTTCAGCGCTCGTGTCGAGACCAGCAATCACACGCGCGGCCCAACGCGCGGACTTCAGTAAGGCGTCGTCGAGCACCAACTGTTCGAGCAGCTCGCCCGCGTCCTTCCGCCCAGAGCGAGCCAGCAACCCCAGCGTGACCGTTGCTGTCGCGCGCACCTCGACCGATGGATCGCCTTGAGCAAGCTCGCCAAGCTTTGTCAGTGAGTCGGCGCCGCCAGGAACCAAGCCAAGAAAGAACACCGCGGCCGCTCGGAGTGCTGGCTCGGAGTGAGCCAGCATCGACACCGCGGTAGGAAGAGCAAGGCTTGCCACACGCAGAGTCTCGGCAGAGAGCAGCGCAGCGCGACGGAGCTCTGGCGCAGACACGGAGACGAACCAATTGTGGTCGCCAGCCGCCATCTCGCCCAGCAGACGCAGAGAGAGGTCTTGCCCCGGCTTTCCGCTGGCCGCTTGCTTCGCAAGTAGCTCCGCTGCCGGCCCGCTCGCCGAGAACCACTCGCCCGGGGCAACAAGGGCCTCCCTGAGCTGGTAAAAGGCTTCCTCCCGCGCCTCGGCTGTTCCGATCAGCTTCTTGAGCTGCGCCGGGACTCGCGTGGCCGGACCTTGGGCGTGCTTGAGCTGCTTCCACTCGGGGGTCGTCATTCTTCCTCTTCTCTCCGCGGCGCCTTGCGGCGCCTGGTCGGTTGGGTACCACGCGATCGGCCACTGCGGGGTAGACGACGCGGCCGCTATTGACTCGCTTCTTTGCGCTCATCGAACGCGAGGCGGGCCGTCTCCACCGCTTCCAAGTTGTCCTCCACCCACTCCCACAGCCTGCACACAGCCTCGGCCAACGCCAACCCAGCGGGTGTCAGCTGATAGTCGACCCGGGGCGGAACGACAGCATGCACCGAACGCGTCACCAGCCCGTCTCGCTCGAGCTGACGCAAGGTCTTGGTGAGCATCTTCTGACTCACACCTCCAATGCGATCGCGCAGCTGGGTGAAGCGCAACATCCCGTGCGTGTCGAGCTGCTGCAGCACGAGCATGGTCCACTTGTCCCCCACGCGGTCGAGCGTCACGCGCAAGAGCGAATGCTTGAGCTGGGCTTTGTCATCGGCGGCTTCTTGGCTCATGATCTCTCTTGGTAACAAGGAGCGCCGCAAACCCTCGCTTTTGGCGTTCTTTGTCGAGCAGCTGCAGGCATGGTTTCTCGCAGGTAACTAGGGCGCCACGAGGTGCCGTCTTCCACGGGCGTAGCGCGGACGTTACAGCCTAGGGATGGAAACACAGCTCTCGGACTTTTTTGTTTTCGGCGCCACGAGCGAGATCGTTCAGCAGCTGTTTACCGACGAGCGGGCGTGGTTCCAAGCGAACGTTCGCAAGCTCATACTCGTACAGCGCTCCGACCAAATATCCGCCGCCTTCGAGGGCTTTGACCACGTGGTCGTCCAAGCCGACGTGAGTGAAGCCAGGCCCTTTCGCAAACAACTCGAGGGCATCGTGGCAGCGCACGCATCAGCGGAACGGCGGATGCACGTCCTGCCAACCTACGGCAGCTTTCACTTTCAGGACGGCAAGCAACCGCACTTCAGGTTCAGCGACGACGGCTTTCAGATCAACCTCAACTGCCGCCTGCAGATCATCGACGCCTTCAAAGCCTTCCACGCCAACACCCGCTTTCACCTGTTCGGCTCGCTGCTCGGCAGCTTTCCCTACGCCGGCGATTACGCGACCTGCATGTGGTACGTGAACCAACTGCCGAGGCACCCGGAGTACGCCCACCTCGACCTGCGGGTTTACAACCTGGGCGGGATGAAGACGCGCTTCTGGGATCACCAAAGTGGGCAGCCCAACAACCCGTTCGTGCACGACGCCATCCCCACCGCTTGGTTGCGAGCAGCCATCGCAGGCGATCGCCGCGGGGTGTTCGACAATTTCCCAACCTTTACCGCGCGCGTTGGCTGCACCTTGGGTCGCCGCGGCGTACGAATGTTGTGAGTTCCACCAAACGTGGGTTCCTACTCAACCGGCTTGACCTGCCCCGTGACCTCGTCGACCCGCAAGTCGCGCTCGGCCCCGACGCCCAGTTGCACGAACTCCTCTAGCGTCTTCGGTAGTTTATGGAGTTCCCCTCAGGGGTCCTGAAGACGACGCGGTAGCGCGCCTTTTGGGAGGTGCGCTCCTTCTCCCCGGGGCCGACCTCGCGATCGAGCGCGATCTCGTCGTCGCTCGGCCAGCTGGGAGGTGCGCCGACCTCCGCCCGAGTCACGACGCGCTGCTGCGCCCAGCCCCACTCCTTCCATACGAAGTGCGGCCGGGTGATCCGGACGTTCTTAAACTGAGGAACCTGCCTTGTCTTGGTGCGCGTGCAGTACTTCGGGCTGCAGTGGCGCGCCGTCTTGCACTTTTGCTGCTCCCCCCAGCGGGCCTTCAGCTTCGGCCTCTCGCAGGACGTCGAAATCCGGCAATCTTCCCCGCAACGCTCTTGCTCGGTGTAGCTCTCGGTGCGCGTCCCATCGGCCACTTTGTCGATGCGTACGATCTGCTCGCCAGCGCGCGTCACCTCGACCGCCTCCTCCGGCGGCGTGGGGCCATCGTGGGGGACGAGTTTGTAGCGCTCGACGATCACCGAGTGCGTCCATTCGGCGCTTGTGACGCTCGTTCTCGGCGGGGGCCGCAGCAGCACATAGAGCGCGAAGACGACCGCTGCGAGGGCCAGCGCGACGAGGGCACCAATCCCCAGCATGCGCCGCCGTCGTTGCTCGCGGATCTTCGCCTCCCCGAGCGTCACCCGCAGAGGCGGAGCGGCGGTCGAAGCCGCGTGCTCCCCCACACCCGCAAAGTCTACGCGAACGGGGCCAGGACCAGACATCGCACGGCGTAGCGTAACGTCTGGCGTAGCCCTGGGCTAGCTGCCCTTCGTCCCACCTCGCTCATTCACCAGGACATCTCGCAGTGAAAGGCATCAGCCTTTGAGCGGCCCCGCCGCTTCAGGCTGCGCCCGCCTGCGCACCATGAAGGCGAGCGGCGGCAGCATGAGCCAAAGGCCCGAGGCGGGCATCCAAAGGATGCCGAGGATCACCAAAGGCAGGAGCGCGAGTCCGGCTCGGCGCAGCGGCGCGCCACGCAGCTCGAGTTCATCGACGGCGACCGCCGCGGCGGCGAGCACAGCACCAAAGAGGGTGAACCAAGCAACGGCTGCGCGCGTCGGGTCTTCACCGATGGCGTCCACGAAGCCTGCCCTTGCGATAGCGACGAGTTCGGCACGAAAGACCAACAGCGCGAACACTGTGTGAATGAGCGCAACAGCGAACAGCCAGCGACCAGCGAAGCGCTTCATGTTAGCCCCCGAACGCCGACCAAGGCGAAGCAGACCGCGAGGGCGAGCGAGATTGGAGTGAAGAGCCTGTCATCCCAACGTGCGAACGGCGTTGAGTAAACCCGCTTGGTCAGGCCGACGAGACGAAAGTCCCCGAGAGCACGAGCGCCAAAGACGAAGGCGCCGGCGAGGGCGAGCCAAGCCCAGTGCGCCGCTTCGGAGCGCGCTGCGAGCAACACGATCACGGCGGCGGCGGCGCAGGCGAGCGCAACCAACGCGGTGAGCCCACGCGGAGGTTGGAACGCGGGCCGACCTGCGAGCTCCGGAATGGCCACCGCACGGCCCCAGCGCAAGCCGAATTCCCAACCCAGGTGGAGCACCGCGATCGCCAGCAAAAGCAGCGCCGCGACGCCTGCCGCGACCGGGCCAACCGGACCAAGCTGCGGTCCGAAAAGAGCTGCAGCACCGCCAACCGCAAACAGCGCCCAGGCGAAGTGACGTCCGCGCGAAATGGCGAGCGCCAACGCGCTCGACACGAGCAGCATCACCCCCACGGTCATCAACGCTGCGTCATCCGCGCGCGCAACCAGGTAAGCGACGGCTAGCCAGGTCACGCTCAGCAAGTGCCAGACGAAGCGCAGCGTACGTTCGACGAAAGCTCGACCGAGCGGGGTGGAGCCCTTTGGTAGGGGCTGTTTGAACAGCGGCTGGAGCAGCCGCCTTTCCCCGAGCACGGAGTGAAGCAGGGCGGTGATGACGAGAATGGCCACACAGACGAGACGACTCACGGGAACCTCCATACGCTTGCGTATGGATAGATAGAGCAGGCATCGTGTGCTTTCAATACGGCACCGTATGGAACGACGCACTCGCTCAAAAATCCCGGCCAAACCCAGCGTTGCCCTCGGCCCCGAGGCGTGGCTCAGAGCAGCCTGGGAGGCGCTGGCACGCGGCGGCGTAGAGGGCGTCCGGGTCGAGCCGCTAGCGGCCCAGCTAGGCGTGACCAAAGGCAGCTTCTATTGGCACTTCCGCGATCGGGCGGCGCTGCTCGATGCGCTGCTTTCAGACTGGGAACGGCATGCCACTCAAGCGGTCATCGATTTCGTCGATGCGTCCTCCGCAGCGCCGCGCGCGCGCCTGGCCGAGCTCTTGCGCGTAACGACGATGGCCTCCGAGGCTCCCGACGTTGAACACGCCATCCGCGCCTGGGGTACGCACGATGCGGGCGCTGGGGCGCGACTAGCGCGCATCGACCAGCAGCGGGAGAAGTACGTCGAGGAGCTGCTGGTGGCCGCAGGCGTTTCGCGAAGCAAGGCCGAGCACCGTGCCCGCGCGCTCTACCTCACGCTGATCGGGGAGTACGCGCGGGTCGCTCACGGCGGAGCCCCGACCGGCCAGGCCGTATGGGCCGAGCTGCTCGAACGCATGTTGGCCGACGTGCCGAAAGAGCCCACGGGCCGAAAAAGCCCGCGCGCTCCGTCGCCCAAGCGGCGATGAAGCAGTCACTCAAGCTGGGCTTTAAACGTGGTGTCCTCAGCGAGGAGCAGGTAGCCAGCGGCGCTAAAACCTCCGCCCTGCGTGAACTCCGAGAGAACGCCGTCGCCGTCGAGATCTCCACGAACGGTTACGACAAAGCCGTCGGCCTTGCGGGTGTAGGTGTATTGGTAGTACTGGCGCGCCGGCAGCGAGATCCGGAGGCAGGCAAACGCATCCCGATCTTGGGGCGTCGGTTGATAGTGGCGGCCTCGCGGAACCTCAGCTGGGACCGGCCCCACCGATTCACACAGCGTCCCATCGCGCTCGTACGCAGAGATCGCGCCGGCCCCCAATCTAGCCAGCATTTCTCTCGCCTCGGCGGACCGCTGCTTCGCCCAAGCGGTCGAAAGCCAGTGGCTCCCCCACACATTCAACAGGGTCAACGCCGCTACAGCACCCATAGCCCCTAGTCCCCAAGCCAAATCGTCCCGCCAGTCGTTCGGCGGTTGTGAGGCTGGGGCTTTGCGGTAGGGCGTTCCAGCGAGGTTGGATGCAGCGAACAGAATGACGTGCCTTCCTTCCGCTTGCGAAGAGCGGACGCGTTCAGACCAAGGATGAAACCACAGCCTCGCGCCCGCCACCGCAGAACGCGGCGTCCGCCGAGTCGAAACCGTCGCTAGACCCCTAAAGATAGCGCTTTAAACGTACTCGTCGCGCTGGCTCGCTCCGTGCTCTGAGCCGCCCATGCTGTTACTCTCTCGAGGTGGACAGGAGGTCTCCCGTGATCAACCCCGCACAGCCAACCAGCGCTGCCCTGGCCTTCGCAGGCGTGACCTACAAACGCGCTCCGCGTCCGCTACATTTTCGGGAGTTCCTCAAAGTGCCTGAGTCCCGACGGCATATGGCGATGCGCACGCTTCTCTATCAGGTGCTCTCGCGCGCCTTCGGAGACCGAGCAGCGGTCGGCTCCGACCAATTCGTCTACTTTCGCGGCGACGATCCGCGGCGCTGTCTCGCTCCCGACGCCTTCGTTCGGCTCGGCGCAACCAACGAGAACTTCGCGACCTGGAAGACGTGGGAGCGAGGAGCGCCGGACCTCGCGGTCGAGATCGTTAGCCAGGTCAATCGCCGCAACGATCTCAAGCTTCAGGAGTACGCCGAGCTCGGCGTGCGCGAGCTCATCTGGTTCGATCAAGAAGCGGAAGTCGGCGCTCGGCTCCGCGTCTGGGATCGGCACGAGGGGGATCTAGTCGAGCGGGTGATCGAAGAAGACCGAACCCCGTCGATCGTGCTCGGTGGCACCTGGTTCATCGGGCCGAGTCCAATAGATCCCGTATCGCTACGGCTCTTGGACGCGGGCGGGCAGCTGCTGCTATCAAGCGAGGAATACGAAGCGATGGCTCGCGAAGACGCGGCAAGGGCTCGCGAAGACGAAGCGAAGGCTCGCGAGCGTGCCGCGCAGGCTCTCAAGCGCGTCGCTGAACTCGAAGCGGAGCTCGCGCGCGCCCGCCAATAGGCGCTCAGAACCCCCAGCGAATGCCCTGGACGCTAATCAAAGCGGCAAAGTTAGCGGCGGCGGCTCGCTTAGCGCCTTGGTAATCGGAATCCGACGCAACGCCGAGCCGTCTTCGTCCGCGAGGTAGAGCGCCGCCTCACTCGGCGAACGCATCAACGCCTGGCCCTCGCGCACGCTATAGGTCTGCGGCGCGCTGACCGCGGGCGCCGCACTCGAAGCAGCGCCAAGTGTGCTCGCCGCGGCCGAGGCCGGAGCAGCGGATGAGGCGCCGTCACTTGCCTGGTCGCTCGAGGTGCAACCAGCGAACACAAGCAGCGCGCTGATGAGGCTCATACGCATGGCGCGCAGACCACACGGGTCCCAGCTTGACTTTAATGGTGCACGCGTGCACATATATGCACATGAAAAAGAACACACGGCTATCGCCGCTTATATTCCCGCTACTCCTGATTGCTCCCGCCCTGGTCGTGGCTGCGTTGCCAGCGCTCGGCGTGGCGCCGGCGCTCGCCATGACCCTCGCCGTCCTCGCACTGATTGCGGCAACCACCTTGCTCGAGCGGGCTCGGCCGTTCAACGCGCAATGGCTCACACAGCCCGCCAGCGAGACCCGTACCGACCTCGCGTACATCGCGCTGGCCTCGCTGCCGGATCGGCTGACGCGAATCGTAATTGAGGCTGGGGTGATCATGCTGCTGGCGTGGTCGTCGCTTCAGCAACCGGCGCGCCCTGCCATCGAAAGCATCGGACTCGCGCTGCTAGCGTTTGTGCTCGCGGACCTCGGCAAGTACGCAATCCATCGGGCCTCCCACCATTGGCCGTGGCTATGGCGGTTTCACCTAGCGCATCACCAACCGGACCGGCTGACGGCGCTCAACGCGTTGAGACTGCACCCGGTCAACCTGGCTTACAACGCAGCGATCGACACTTTGCCGCTCGTGCTCTTGGGTGTAGCGCCGCAGTGGGCAGCGGTGATGGCAACGGTGCGAGCCACCGTGGGAGTCTTGCAACACGCCAACGTCGAGCTCGAGACGGGTCGTCAGTGGCTCGTCAACGCCCCGAGCTATCACCGTACCCACCACGACGTTGACGTGCGTGAGGCGAACCACAATTTTGCTTCGACGTTGCTCGTTTGGGACCGGCTGTTCGGCACGCTGCACCGGGCGCCTGCGCCGGAGCGGGTTGGCGTAGCAAGCGGCAGCCATCGCCTGCCGGAAGGCTATCTCGGTCAGACGCTCTACCCGTGGTGCGGCGAGCGGCTCGCTACGAGCTGCACGTTGGCGCGCTTTCGTTGGCTGGTACGTTGACGTGCGCCAGCGCCCCGATAGGGTAACGAGGTGAGCACCCGCGAAACTGCTGCCGCCGCATGCCTCGAGGCCATCGATGGAGCGTTCTTCCGTGCGCTGGCCGAGCCAGCTCGCGTCGCCATTCTGCGCACGCTCATCCTGCAAGGCCGTTGTGACGTCGGAACCGTTGCCAGCCACGCACCGCATGACCGCTCGGTGACCACTCGCCACTTGCGCGTGCTCGAGGCCGCGGGCCTCGTGCGCTCAACGCGCGAGGGTCGGCATACCTTCTACGAGCTCGACGGCGCTGGAGCGCTGGCCCAGCTCGAGGGCTTGGTCGCGATGTTCAAAGCGCTCGCTCCAGCGTGCTGCCCACCGCAGCCCGAGGCGCGCCGAAAACTTACGTTACGCAACGTTAGATAGTGCTATCGTGCGTGGCCGTGACGTCGAGATTTCTCGTCGAGCGAAATGTGGGTCGCCTGGTCGAAGCTCGAATCTGGCGGCTGAATACGGCGGAGGACGCAGATGATTACGCTGCAGCAGTGATCGCCGCGGCCGCAGCCGGCGAGGGTAAACCCGTGCTCTGCGCCGACCACCGCGCGGCCAACATTTACCCGCCTGTTGTCGCCGGCCGCCTAGCCCTTGCCTTTCTACCGAACAACAACCGCTTCGAACGCATTGCCATCGTGGCGCTGCGGGAAAATGCGCTGCTACTGATGCAGTTGCAACGTCTCACCAGAGAGGCAGGGACCGCCCAGCGAAGGGTTTGCTTGGAGCCCAGCGAGGCGATCGATCACCTGAAGTCAGGGTTGAACGCGGACGAGTTGTCACGCGCAATGTCCTTCCTCACGCCACCGGCTCAGCCTTAGAGCCACAAAAGCGCAAGGGACGACCCTACGGTCCGCCCCTTTGCACAGACGTAACGAACCCAGGCAAATCACTTCGCTGGCTCGCCCTCTGCCGGGGTCCGACGCAGCAGCGCAGAAAAAGCAACAGCATCGCGTTACACTGCGCCGCCTATGACATTCCGAATGGGCTATTGGGACTGCCCGTCGTGCAACAAGAAGGGCAACCTCGGTCCCCACGCGCAGTGCGCGCAATGTGGTCGACCGCGTGGGCCGAACATCCCCTTCTACACCGACGATTCCGCGCCCGTGATCGAAGATCCGGAGATGATCGCGCGGGCTCGCGCGGGAGCGGATTGGAAGTGCAAGTACTGCGGGACCGATAACCGCGCCGGTCACATCAACTGTGACAACTGCGGCGCCGGCCCTGACGGCAGCATCCAGCGTAAGGAGAACTTCATCCCTGCGGGGCCGCCCCCCAAGCCCGGCATGTCCGGTGCGAAGATCCTCGCCATCGTTGGCGGGGTGATCGCCGTCCTCGGCCTGCTGATCTACTTCGCCTTCATTCGAACCAAGCCGGTCGAGGTGAAGGTCACCGAGATCGCCTGGGTCAAAAGCCGCGAGGTGCTCAAAGACGAGATGGTCGAACGCTCCGATTGGAAGGACAGCGTTCCGGCCGGCGCGAGCGAGATCCGCAGCGAGACCCGCCAGCGCGAAAAGACCGTCCAAGACGGCACCAAGAAGGTCAAGACCGGCAAGAAAGACCTCGGCAACGGCATGTTCGAGGACGTCTACAAAGAAGAGCCGAACATGGTGAAGAAGCAGGTGAACGACACCTGGGTCACCTTTAGGGTCAAAGAGACGCGCACCTTGCGCACCGCCAAGAATGAAACCACCGACGGCAGCGAGCCCGAGGATCCCAAGGGCAAAGGCAAGAAGCTCGACGGCGATGAACGCTGGGGTGACCTCAAGAACGTCGCGCAGCTCTCACTCAAAGGCAACGGCAAGACCTACAGCTACGAGATCGACGCAAGCGAAGATTCGAGCGCTATCTCACGCTTCAAGAAGGGGGAATCGTACATCGCCGAAATCAACGGTATGGGCTCGGTCGTGCGTCTGCGCGGCCCATGAAAAGCGCGCCTCCGGCGAAGCTCGCGGAGGGTACGCACAAGCCGCGCCTGAGCGAGCGCACGAGCGTTCGGGTCGGCTTCGCGCTGGTTGGACTCGCGATCTTTGCCTATACGCTGCGCGACTTCGATCGCGCGGCGTTCTTGCAATTGCTCGCGCAGAAGGGCTGGCTTCTGGCCCTGGTGCTGCTGCCGCACGCGGTGGGCTCGCTGCTCCATACCGGCGGTTTTCTGGCTCTACTTCGCGGGCAGAACGTTCGACCAGCTTGGTGGCGGGTGCACCTGATCGTGCTCTCCTCGGAGGCTGCGCGGCTTGCGCTGCCGGCAGGCATCGTGGTCAGTGAGTCGGTCACGGGCTTCGGCTTGACGGGGTCTTTGGGGCTGCGTTGGAGCGAGGCGCTAGCGACGCTGGCGGTGAAGAAGGCTTGGCATCTCACGGCGCACGCCGCTTGGATGTTGCTCTTGCTCGTGCTCGGCTGGTCGCAACTCGCAGCGTTGGGCGCTGGATTTTCCCAACGCTGGCTACCCCACGCGGCCGCTTTGGCAGTGACGGCGACCTTGGTCGGATCGGGCGTAGGCACCTTGCTGCTCTTAAGCTCGCCTCGCGCCGCGCGCCTCACCACCAAGCTCTCAGCCAAGATCCCTTGGCCCGCCGTCGCCGCTTGGGCCGCGCGGCGCGTGAGCGAGCAGCGGAGCGAGCAAACCCTGCGCTTGCCGGGCTCGGCCCAATTGGGCGCAGCGCTTTTTTTTGGCCTGCAATGGGGAGCGCTCGTGCTCGAGACCTTCATCATCTTGCGCTTGCTCGGCATTCCCATCCTCTTCACCGAGGCGCTGGTGGTGGAGATGGGCGTGGTCATGATCCGAGCCTTGGCCTTTGCCATCCCCGGTCAGGTGGGCGTGCAAGACGCTGGCTATGTCGGGATCTTGAGCTCGCTGGGCATCGCCGGCGCCGACACTCTGGCCTTGCCCTTTGTGTTGGTGCGTCGAGCGAAAGAGGCCTGCTTTATTTTGCTCGGCTTTCTGCTTAGCACGCTGGCAAGTCCAGCGAAGGACCAGCCGCCGCGGTCTGAACAGAGCTAGTCGGCACGAAACTGGCCCGGGTTTGTTGGGCCGCCCGCTCGGGAACCGTGTAAGCGTGGCCTCGACATGTCTCCCTCCGACTTTTGGCTGCGACTGGCGCGCTTCCAGGCGCGTTCTCCGTGGCTCGTGCTGATGGTCGTCGCGATCATCACCACTGTCCTCGCCAGCCTAGGCAGCCGTCTTACCGTCACCACTGGTTTTGAGCACATGCTGCCCGATGGGCGCGAGAGCGTGCTCGAGCTCAATCGCGTGGCCAAACGAACGGCTGGGGTCTCCACCTTGTTCGTGGTGATCGAGGCCCCCGCAGGCACCGACAGGGCCAAGCTGCGTGAGGCCTCCACCAAGCTGACGGCGGACCTGCGTGCGATTGGAGATCCGTGGGTCGGGAGCGCAGACAACGGCGTGCACAGCTCGATTCAGTTCTTCGAGAAACACGGCGGCTTGTACGCGGAAAAGAGCGTGCTCGATCAGCTGTCACGCGAGATCGAGGCGTACTACCAGTACCAAGTTCAGAAAGAGCTCGGCATGCTGCTCGACGAAAGTGAGCCGCCGCCGAAGCCGCCGCTCGATCGCGAAGGGCTAGCCCAGCGCTTTGGCGCCAATGCGGACCTTGTCGATCGCTACCCGGGCGGATACTTCGAGTCGCAAGACGGGCTCATCAATGTGGTCGTGGTGCGCTCCAAAATCCTCGGTGGGGACGTGGACCGCGGCGCCGTAGCGATCGAAAAAGTGAAGGGGGTGGTCGAGCAAGCCGGCCTTTCGCAGTCTTTGCCTGGAGCCAAGCTTGGCTACGCCGGAGATCTCTACACCGGGATCAACGAGGTCAAGGCCATCCACGACGACGTGAAGGAGGTCGGCATCTTGGGCGCGGTGTTCATCGCCGGCATCGTGCTCCTCTACTACCTGCGCTTTCGCATGTTGCTGCTGACGCTCGGCTCGGTGGTGATCGGCCTCTTGTGGACGGCCGGCTTTGCCTACCTGACCGTCACCACGCTCAACACCGGCACAGCCTTCGTGTTTACGATCATCGCTGGCAACGGTATCAACACCGCCATCATCTTCATGGCGCGCTACCTCGAGACGCGGCGCAGTGAAGGCGAGGTCGTGGCGGCGCTGGCCACCGCGCACCGTGAGACCTTCACCGCCACGTTGTGCGCCGCCGTCGCCGCAGCAGCGTCCTTCTTCTCGCTGCAGTTCACCGACTTCCGCGGCTATCGCGAGCTCGGCCTGATCGGCGGAATTGGCCTGCTCTTGTGCTGGGCCACCACGCTCTTGACGTTGCCTTCGGCGCTTTCGTTGCTCGAACGCGTTACGCCCTTCGCCAAGTCGGGCACAGGCTTTCTCGCGCGTTTGCGCGGCATGTCGGAGCAGTCGTTCGGACGTCCCTTCGCCTTCCTGGTGGAGCGGGCTCCGTTCATCGTCTTCGTGCTCGGGACGGGCCTCGGCTTGGCTGGCTTTGCCAGCATCGCGTTCAGCAATCGCGAGCCGTTCGAGTACGACATGAACAACGTCCGCATCGATCCGAAGTCGCGCGAAGAGCAGATTCGGGTCAGCAAGCTCGCCGAGAGCATCACCGGCCACATCGGAGCCTCGGGCATGGCCATCGTGGTCGACCGCCCGGAGCAAATTGCGCCGCTGCGGGACGCGCTCTACGCGCGGCGGGATCAAGCAGCCGAGGGGATGAAGCCGTTTGATGGCATCGTCGCGCTATCGGACTTCATCCCGGACAACCAGGACAAGAAGATCCCGGTGCTGCTCGAGATCCGCAAGAAGCTCGTCAAGGCCCGCAGCCGCAAGTCGATCTCCGACGCCGACTGGGCCACGATCGAGAAGTATCTGCCGCCGGAGAACCTCGCGCCGATCGGCTTTGCCGAGCTGCCGGAAGGTGTTGCCACGCCCTTCACCGAGAACGACGGCACGCGCGGTCGCATTGTGTACATCGTACCTACGACGAGTGAGTCGACCGACGACGCGCGCTATCTGCTGCGCTGGGCCGAGGCCTATCGCTCCACCCCGCTGCCTGATGGCAGCCGCATCATCGGCTCGGGGCGCGCGGTAATCTACGCCGATATGTGGAGCGCCGTGATGAGCTCGGTGCCGGTCGCCCTGCTGGCGAGCTTCCTGGCCGTCGCCTGCGTCGTGCTGTTGACCTTTCGCTTCCGTATGGCAGCGGTTTACGTACTTGCGACGCTCATCTTGGGGCTCGGCTGGATGGCGCTCGCGGTGGTCTTGCTCGACATCAAGCTGAACTTCCTCAACTTCGTCGCGCTGCCGATCACCTTCGGGATCGGCGTTGACTACGCGGTCAACGTCGTGTGGCGCGCGACGCGCGAAAAGCGCTTCGGTGCGCTGGTTGCAGTGCGTGAAACGGGCGGCGCCGTGGTGCTAGCCAGTCTCACGACCACGCTGGGCTATCTCGCGTTGCTCGGCAGCAAGAACCTGGCGGTCAAGAGCCTGGGTACGGCAGCCGTGCTGGGAGAGGTCTGCTCGCTGCTGCCCGCCATGCTGGTGCTCCCCGGCCTAATGCACTGGATCGAGCAACAAAAATCAGCAGAATCATCGTCAGAACCCCAGCCAGCGCAACTTTCTTCCGACGAAGGAAGAAAGCCGACCTGAGGGCGTAGATGGGGCGTCCGCATCAACCACCCGAGGTCACTATGAAGCTCATCAAGCTCGCTCCGCTCGCATCCGTTTTCGCTCTCGTTCTCGTCGCTTGTGGCGGTCCTGAAGGGACGTACAAGCTGGACAAGGACGCGATGAAGAAGGCGATGGAGGCAGACACCAAGGACAAGGACGCTGCCAAGTTCGGCGCTGCCATGCTCGACGCGATGGACGTCACGCTGGAGCTCAAGAAGGACGGCGTGAGCGAGATGAAGAGCTCGATGAAGCTGTCGGAAGACAAGCCTGCCAAGGAAGACACCAAGGCTGGCAAGTGGGCGAAGGATGGGGACACCATCACGCTCTCCAACGACGGCAAAGACGTGAAGTGCAAGCTCGCTTCGGGCAACCTCGAGTGTGAGACCGGAGACTCCAAGGGGTCGAAGCTCATCTTCAAGAAGTCCTGAACGAGCTGCACGTTTGAGTCGAAGAGCGGGAGGTCCTCCCGCTTTTTGGCGTTTGTGGCCGTCTCCTTCCGAGCCGACTAGGCTTGGCGGTATGGACGGGCGGGCGATAGCTCTTGCGATACCCTTTTTCTTCCTGCTGATCGCGATCGAGCTGCTGTTCGACCGCGCCCGCCGCAAGCGTGGTCAAGAGCCCGTGTATCGCTTCGCCGATTCGATCGGCAGCCTGAGTTCCGGCATCGGGCAGCAGGTGCTGCAGGTGCTGGCCTTCAGCGTCGTGACCGTGATCATGTACGGCCTGGTCTACGAACGGACCGCCTTCTTGCGCTTTGACGAGAAGAGCGTGCTCGCTTGGGCCGCCGCCTTCCTGCTCGTGGATCTCGCGTACTTCGCCTACCACTGGGCCAGTCACCGCGTGAACTTCTTCTGGGCCATGCACGTGGTTCACCACTCCAGCGAGGAGTACAACCTGTCCACCGCGCTGCGGCAGAGCTGGTTCACCAACCTAACCTCGTGGCTGTTCTACGTCCCGCTCGCCGTCATCGGCATCCCGCCGCTGATGTTCGTGCTCTGCATTACGCTCAACATCCTTTACCAGTTTTGGATTCACACACGGCTAATCGGCAAGCTCGGCGCGTTCGAGTGGGTCTTCAACACGCCCTCCCATCACCGCGTGCATCACGGGATCGACCCGCAATACATCGATAAAAACTACGCCGGCGTATTCATTATTTGGGACCGTCTATTCGGGACCTTCACGCCAGAAGGCAGTGAGCCGAGCTACGGAACGGTGAAGCCACTCGCCAGCTTCAATCCCTTCTGGGCAAACGTGGAGGGCTTTGCGGCGCTCGCAGCCATGAGCCGGCAGACGTCGACGTTCAGCGACAAGTTGTTGGTTTGGGTCAAGCCGCCGGAGTGGCGCCCGGCCGATCTCGGCGGCCCAGTGGTCGTGCCCGAGGTGGACCGAACGACGCGGCAGAAGTACTCGGTACCGCAGGACCCCCGGATCTTCGGCTACATCGTGGGGCAGTTTTTGATCGTGGCCTTCGTGGTGTTCGCGCTCTTGTGGTTCAAGAGCTCGCTGCCAACCGCGGTGGTACTCACGGCCGGCGGTATCGTATTGGCGGCGCTCGGCAGCTGGTCCGGCTTGCTCGAGAGGAAGCGCTGGGCCATCCCGCTCGAGATCGTGCGGCTTCTGGCGTTGGTCGCGCTGAGCTCCGCAATCGCTACGAGCTTCGGCTGGGCCATCGCGATCAGTCTCGGCGCTGCAGCGTTGTTATCGCTGGCTGCGCTGCTGACGCTGCCTCGAGCCGTCTCCACCGTCACCGCGTAAGCCCAGCTCCGTCGTTGCTCGGAGCTATTCGTCGTCGCTCTCGCCGTCGGGTTGCAACGCGCGCAAGAACCAAAACAGAGAGAGGCCGTCTTTCGGCAGCTCGAGCGAGAGGTCCGGCGTGGCCGTTTCAAGGGCACCCGCTTGCGGCTTGCGCGCAAACACCACCGCGATCGCCGACTTCGGCTGGAACTCGCGCAGGTGTGCAACCAACGAAGCAACGCTGGGAGAGGGCAGCTCGGCGTTGAGCATGCCCAGCTTGTATTGGCCGTCGCTCGCGCGGGTGGCGTCGCGAGCCGATTGACTCACCTCGAGCTCCCAGCCGGTCGCGGCCGCGTGTTTTCGCACCGGCTCGAGCTGAAGCTCGTTGAGCCCGATGCACAGGATGGTCGGCGGCTTCTCCCGCTCTTCGGCGCGCACCGCGCGGAAGGCTCGCACCGTAGCTTTGGCGGCGGACCGCTCGAGCGCGCGAACCGCCTTCGGCAAGCGCGCTAGCACTTCCTCGGCGGTCGGACGTTGCCGTGGATTCGGGTCGAGCATCTGCGAAACCAACGAGTCGACCTCGTCGGGCAAGATCGGTCGCGCTACCGAGGGCAGCGGAGCCCGCGTCATCGCCAAGGTTCGCTCGAGCACCTCCTTGGAGGAGGAGGCATCCCAAAACAACTCCGCTCCGGTGACGCACCAATAGAGCAAACTACCGAGACCGAAGATGTCGGAGGCCGTCGTGGTTGCGCCGCGCAGCTGCTCGGGCGCTACATAGCGAGGGGTGCCAGCCACAAACACCGGCGAGGCAGAGCCTCGGCTGCGAGAGATGCCGAGATCCAACAAGGTGGCCTTGGGCGCGCCGTCGCTGTCGGCCGAGACGATCACGTTGCCAGGCGAGACGTCGCGATGATGAATGCCTGCTCGATGCAGCACCCGAATCACGTCGGCCAATTGCGTGAAATAGGCCAATAACTCTGGCGACGGCAACGCGGAGCAATGCTGCATCCGGCGCTCCATGGTGAAGCCCGGCACGTACTCCATCGCGTACGCAGGCAGGCCGTTGGTCGTGCTGCCGGCCACGTACACCGTCACCAGGTTGGGGTGGGTCACACGCGTCGTCGCGAGCACCTCTTCCTCGAAGCGAGCCCTCGCCTCGGAGCCAGCGTCGTCCTCGAACACCCGTGGGTCGCCGACCTTCACGACGGCGAGCCGCTCCACCCCAACCTGCTCGGCGAGGAAGGCGGTCGCAAAGCCGCCAACCCCCAGCCGACGCAGGATGCGGAAGGAGCCGAGCTGCACCGAGCCGATCAGGTCGAGCAAGGTGCCGTCCTCGACGTTACCGAAGCCGGAGATCGCCACTCCCACCTTGTCGCCGGCCATCACCGTCTCGTGGTTGCGCGCACGTAGACGGGGTTCGGCTTGCAGGGGCATGGCCGAAAGCGTGCAACGGCTGTTCCAGGCCGTCCTCAAGCAAAAAGCCCCCATCACTCGCACGTTTGATCAGCTGTCCCAAAGCGTCGTTGCAGATGTGAACCAGCGAGGGACCGTAGGTAGCAGTCCTGCAACCTGGAACTGAGGTCGGCCTGACATCGCAACCTCACGAGGCAGCCGTAGCCTGATGAGACGCCATGTCCGATCCTGACGCAGAACCGCTAAGCACTCTGCACTCGGTTCCACCTGGAGCATCGTTCGGTCGCTACAACATCGTCCGACGTTTGGGCTCTGGAGGCATGGGCAGCGTGTACGAGGCGGTGCACGTCGAGCTCGGCAAGCGGGTGGCGCTCAAAGTGTTGCGCGAGAAGCTCGCCAAGAACCAGCTCTTTCTCAGTCGGTTCCTGCGTGAGGGGCGTGTGGCCGCCAAGCTCGATCACCCGCACGTGGTGAGCGTTTCCGATGTGGGGACGCACGAAGGCGCGCCCTACTTGGTGATGGAATTTCTCGCCGGCACCGACTTCGAGGTGCTGCTCGACCAACGTGGTGCGCTGCCCGTCACTCAGGCGGTGGACATTCTGCTGCCCATTCTCTCGGCCCTCGACGCCGCCCACCGCGCGGGCCTGGTTCATCGCGACATCAAGCCCTCCAACATCTTTCTGGGCAAAGCGCCGCACGGCGGCTTTCATCCCAAGCTGCTCGACTTCGGTATCGCCAAACCCTCGGACGACGAGGGCGGAGCGCTCACCGGCACGAGCGACGTCTTCGGCACGCCGCAATACATGGCGCCCGAACAAGTGCGACGAAGCAAGGATGCCACCGGCCTCGCCGACCAATACGCGATGGGAGCGGTGCTCTATCGCGCCATCACCGGGTTCGATGCCTTCGAGTTTGCCGGCGCCTCGACCTTTGAGCTGCTGGAGCGCGTCTTGGCGGGGAACTTCCCTCCGCCGAGCGAGCGACTCGCCACCATCGATCCGGCGATCGAGCGCATCATCCTCAAAGCGATGGCCCGGCTACCGTCGGAGCGCTTTGACTCGGTGCTCGAGCTTGGGGCGGCCCTGCTGTCATTCGCGAGTCCGGTCGCTCGCGGCATGTGGAGCGACGCCTTTTCGGGGGTGGCCGAGGGCGAGGAGAACGAACCAACACCGAGTCGTGCAGAGGAGAGTGAAGCGCCAAACGCCACGGTGCTCGTCGCTTCGGCGTCCACGCAGGTGAAGGGCAACTCGGGCACCGAGCTGATTCCGCCCTCTGAACGGCTATCGCTCGCCGCCGCCGAATATGACAGCCAACCAAGCGTCGCGCGCGCGAGCCGCTGGCGCGCAGCAGCCCTTGCCGCTGTCGCGGTCGTCGGCGTCATCGGCTACCTCGCGTTGGGCCGAGGCCCCACCGCTCCACCGAGCACGGGCGTTGGAGCCGCTGGAGCCGAGGGGCCAGCAACCCAACCGGTGGAACCGCTGCCCCGCACCCCCTCGACAGCAGAGCCACAGGTCGGCGTTGGGCCCGCTCCGACCGTAGCCGCGACGGCGACAGCGAGCGCGACAGCCCCTGCGCTCGAGCCCGTTGCAACCGCAACCGCGAGCGCCAAGGTTGAAAAACCCAAGCGTCCTGCACCCCCCTCGGCAAAGCCAACGGCAACACCGAGCCCCGCACCAACCACCAAGCCCACCGCGGGCTACACCATCGATTGAGGAGGAAGCTTGAAGCTCCTGACGCTCGGCTTAGTTCTTTCGGCGCTCATTCCCAGCGGCCTTGCCCTGGCCGAACTCGCGCCCGAGCAAGTGGCAGCACGCCGTGCGCTGATCGAGGAGGCGCAACGCGCTCGCGCCGAGGGAGATCATCAACGAGCCCTCAACCAAGCCGAGCTCGCCCTCGGTTTGCAGAGCAGTGCCTCCTTGCGACGCTTCGTTGCCGAGGAGCAGATGACGCTTGGTTTACCGGCGCGTGCGCTTGGAAACGCCGAGGTCTGCAAACGCGAAGCGGCGGAGAGCGGCTCCGCCGACCACGGTGCAGCGTGCGAGGCCATCCTCAATGAGGCGCGCGGCATGGTTGGCTATGTGATCATCAAACTGACGGCGCTCCCGGACGGGGTCTCGGTTCGAATCGCCGGGCAACGGGTGCCGAACGCCCTGCTCGGCCAGCGTTACGTGGTCTCGGCGGGCGAGGTAGTGATCGAAGCAGAAGCTCCTGGTTTCAAGTCGGTGCGCCTGCAGAAAATCGTCGACCGCGGCGGCGCGATCGAGCTCCCGATCACGCTCGAGGCGAACCCTGCGGCGCCGCAAAAGCCGCCTGTACAACCGCCGAAGGAGTTACCGCCGAGCGAGGGAGAATTCGAGCTTTCGCCCTGGGTTCCGATCGGCGGTTCAGTTGCGGCGCTCGGCGTCGCCGTAGCGCTCGGCGTCGGCCTAAGCGCCAATAGCGAGCTTTCGAGCTACGAGGAGGAATGCACCGCCCCCGGCTCACCCGCTTCGTGTGCCACTCGCCAAACGGAGCTGCAGTCAGAGCTCGATGTGCGCGCCGCGGTTGTGAACGTCGCCATCGGCGTAGGTGCGATCGGCTTGGTTGGCGGCACGATCGGGATCTTCCTTAGCGGGACGAGCGAGGCTCAGAAGGCCGCCCTTTGGCGAGGGCAGCTGCTGTTCTGAGCCGACGCTAACAAACAATGAAGGCGGCGCGAGCTCAGCCTTTGCAGTCTCGGTGCATGCAGCCGCCTTTGCCTTTGCACTCGTTCTTGCCCGAACAAGAGTGGTCGTCGGTCTTGCAGCCGCCTTTGCCCTTGCACTCGTTCTTACCGGCGCAACAGGGCTTGGCCTCCGCCGCGCTCCCTGCCGGAGTCGCGCTCGCGGCCTGACTTGCGCCAGCGCCGCTCGCAGCGGCAGAGCCTGCAGCCGTCTTGGCCGAGCTGGAAGTGCGGGCGTCAGCCGAGGCCGAGGCCGTGGTCTTGTCGCCGCATGCAGCCAGGGAGAGACCGGCGACGGCGGCAAGCACCACGCGCTGAACGTTGGAATCGATTTGCGCCTTCATGGCGCCCTTCATTGCGCCAGGCGCCTGCGAAGTCAACCCGTCAGGGCTTCTCGCGCAGCACCTTCGCCTGGTTGTTCACGATCTCGAGCACCTCGATCGGACCTTGGTAGTAGCGCGCCAGGCCGGTATCGATGCGCACCGCCTTACCATCGCAAGCGAGCGAGACGCCGGCACGCTGTGGCGTGTGGCCCATCACCAAACGTTGCGCCTGCATCATCTTCAGCACCTCGGACAAGGAAGCACAGTCGGAGTCGCCCGTCTGCGCGCTGAACGCTCGCGTCCACACCACGCCGTCCTCCGCGAGCACGATCGGCGGGCCCTCCGGCCGCTTGCCGAGCAGCCAATCCCGAACCTCGGCGTCCATCTTGTCGAGGCCGTAGTCCAGGTGCTTCTTGAGAATGCCGCCGTGCGCGAACACGCTGCCGCCGACCACCGCGTAGAGCGGCTGTTTGGCGAGCTTCTGCGCGTAAAGACCGCCCGGAGCAAAGGCCGCCGCGCGACCGCGCGTGGCCGCCGGGTGAGAAGCGAGCCCGGCGGGAACCGGCACGTCCTCGAACGCGCGATTCGCCCCTTCGGTGGTGTAGCGGAAATCGAAGCTGACGTTCATCAGCTCGTGATTGCCGTTCAGCGAAAGGAAGGTCCCTCCGGCCTTCGCGGCCTCTTCACGTAGCTGCTCGAAGTAGTCGAGGATCGCCCGATCGTCATCGCCGCGGTCCAGTTGGTCACCGACCTGCACCACGAACAGGTCGCCTCCGTTCCAGTGGCCGCCATCGTCGATCGCCCCGCCGACCTTCAGCGCGCGCTTCGTCGCCTCCAGATCGCCGTGCACGTCGCCGAACGCCACGACCCGCTTCTGTTCGGGAAAGACGTGGGCCGAGAACTGCGCGCGTGGCGACGCGCCAGGCGCGGCCGACTTCGCGTCATTGGCCGTAGCCGAAGAAGCAAGCCTCGCTCGCTCGGCATCGCACCCTGCTACCAGCAGCGAGCCCAAGGACGCGAGGCCCAGCAAGGCAACGCGAGCGAGAGTTCGCCGCGTTCGAGCCGAGAGGCTCACAAGACGATCTCGGTGTCGTTGTTGGGATCGAGAATATCGATCACCCCGGACCAATCACATTTGCAGGTCGAATCGCTTGTGAGGATGTTGACGTCGTTGGAGACAGCCATCGGCGCGCCCGGCGTCCAATCCTCGTTGGTCGAGGGAATACAGGGCTGCGGCGTAGGCACTCCGAGCGCCGCCGCCGTAGCTGAGGCCACCTGCGGGTTACTCTGCGAGCGACACATACCGAAGGTGATCAGGTGGCGCTTCGGCACGTGGTCCTTCACCGTTGCGACCGGCTTGTCGTCGGAGCTCAGCGGCGAATCATCGGTCACCACGAGGATCGAAGGCAGCGAGCCCATCGAGCAACGCAACTTGGCTCCATCCACCACCATTTTCGGCATTGCGCCAGCGTAGATCGAGCCCGACGGGGGACGCAAACGCTCTCACGCTCGGGGAACGGTGGTATGAAGGCCCAAAGCCTTGAGAAAGCGCCAACTCGGTAAATCAGGTTTACTCGTTTCGGAGCTCGCCCTCGGCACCTGGGGCCTCTCCGGGGACGCCTACGGTCCAGTCCCAGAGATCGAGGTGGATCGCGTGGTCGACCGCGCAGCCGCGCTAGGCGTCACGTTGTTCGACGTCGCGGACGTCTACGGCGGCGGCCAGATGTTGCGCGTGCTCGGGCGGCGGCTGGCCGAAAAGACGACGCAGATCGCGCTCAAGCTCGGCACCAACATTGACGGCTACCCGGTCAAACAGTTCGACAAGACCTACCTGCGCATGGCGCTCGAGACCTCGCTCGAACGCATGAAACGCGGCACCGCTAACATCTTGCTGTTGCACAACCCCTCGCTCGCGAGCTTCGATGAAGACGAGACCTTCGCCTACCTGGCGGAGCTTCGGTCGGCGGTGCAGATCAAGACCTGGGGCGTCTCTACGGGTAGCAAGGCGATCGCAGAGCGCGCCATCGAGCGCGGCGCCGAGGTGCTCGAGATGCCTTACAACTGCTTCCTGTTCGAGGACGTGCGCAGCCTCGGGACCACGCTGCGCGAGAAGGGCGTCGGCCTTTTGGCGCATAGCGTACTCGCCTACGGCTTGCTCGCTGGCTCCTTCACCGACTCGCGCGAGTTCTACCCGCCGGACCACCGCGCAGAGCGCTGGAACCCGGAGGATCTCAAGGAGCGTATCGCTCAACTCGCTGCCCTGCGTGCGGTGATGGGCGGGCCGCTACCAACCATGCGCTCGGTGGCCCTGCGTTTCGCGCTGTCGAATGATCGCGTGACCTCGGCCGTGCTCGGACCTCGCAACCAGCAGCAGCTCGACCAGCTGATTCGCGACGCCGGCCGAGCGCCGCCGTACATGTCTCACGAGACACTGGGCGATCTCGAACGGGCCCTCAAGGCCTATGGCGTCACCGGGTTATGAGTTCGCGATGACCGCCACCGCAAAGAATGAGCTCGAGCCCGAGCTTTTGGCGATGAAGCGCGCTGCGCGTGAAGCGGCCACGCTGATCATGGGTATCTACGCGGCGGACTTCACAGTCGAGTGGAAAGGCAAGAACGACCCGGTAACGCGCGCCGATCGCGAGGCCAACGAGCTGATCGTCACGGCCTTGAGCAGCCAGTTCCCAAGCTACGGCATCCTGGCCGAGGAGAGCGCTCCCACCACCGTGGCAGAGATGCAGCAGGCCCAAAGGCACGAGCGCATCTTCTGCATCGACCCGATCGATGGCACCCGTGAGTTCGTCGATCGCAACGGCGAGTTTTGCGTGATGATCGGCCTGGTAACCGGTGGCGCTGCGAGCGCCGGAGTCATCGCAGTGCCGGTGAGCAACCAGCTCTTCTATGGGTCGGCCGCGCACGGGACCTTCGTCGAACCGCTCGAGGGTGAAGGCCCTTCTGTGCAGCTATCGCTCTCAGCGACCAGCGGTGAACTGCGAGCGCTGGTCTCCCGCTCGCACACCTCCCAGCGAACCGCGCGCTTACTCGACGCGCTCGGTATCCAAGAGCGGCTTCGCTGCGGCTCGGTCGGCGTCAAAGCCACGCGCATTCTCGAGGGCCAGGCCGAGCTCTACGTCCACCCATCGAGCGGGTGCAAGCTGTGGGACGCCTGTGCTCCGGATGCGCTTTTGCAGGGAGCGGGCGGCGTGCTCACAGACCTCTCCGGCGCTGCAATCGACTACCGAGGGGATCTCGCCATCGACTCAGGGTTGATCGCCTGCCACCGCTCGCTTCATGCACGTGTTGTCGCGGCTGGCAGTGCTCTGGGCTGAACTGTCGCGGTCTGGGCTGAACTGTCGCGGTCAGCGAAGGACGTCGCGTGGAACCGTCACTGCTGGAATGACGCTCGACCGGTTCCACCCTCAGCCACGGTCACGACCTGGGCCTGCGTAGGACCGCCCTCGAACTTGCAGGAGACGCGTACGTTGCCAGCAGGGACCTGCGCTGAAACAGGCGTTGGCCCGTACGCAGCGCCGTTGATGCTCACGTTGCAAAAGCCTCCACCCTTGACGTTGACGCGGATGGTGCCCATCGCTCCGGCTTTGGGCTCGGGCTTCGGGTCGGGCTTCTTGTCGGGGTCTTTCTTTTGGTCGGCCAACTGCTCGGGCGTCAGCTTGACCAGGGCGTGCTGCACCTTCTTGGTCTCGCCCTTTTTGCCGGTGATGGTGATGGTCTTGGGGGCGTAGCCGGTCGCGCTGATCGCCAGCTTGTGCTCTTCATCCGCTGACACGGTGATCTTGCGCCAATCACCTTTCCACGGCTTGCCGTCCACCCAGACCACCGGCTCTGGCACCACGTCCAACGCGATCGTCACGCTGCCGGTGAGGAGCTTGCTGGTGATCTTGTGCGAGTCACCGGCCTTGGCCAAACGCACGGTCTCTTTGTGCGACTCGAAGCCCTCCATCGAAAGCTTCACTTGGATGTCTTTGTCGATCGGCAGGTTGCTGATCGTCGCCGGGGTTACTTCATTGCGCAGGTCCCCGTTGATCCAAATCGCAGCACCAGGCGGATCGCTCTCGACCACGATGGAAGCCTTCTCTTCCACCACCGCACTTGGCTGCTGCGTTGCGCTCGTCACCACAGGTTCGCTTGTGGCAGCAGGCGCCGGTGAAGTTGGGCGCGTCATAACGATCGCCGCGACTACCGCGGCAGCTGCAGCCAACCCGCCGGCGATCAACAAACCGCTCGAGCGTTTGGCAGGTGGAGCAATCGAGGCGGCCGCAGGCGGCGCTCCAACGCCGGTGCTGGATTGATCGAAGTGCGAGCCTGGATGCGACCCAGTCGACGTCGGGGAGAAGTCGGGCGCCGGCATCGAAGCGGCCATTTGGTCGGCCAGGTGCTTGATGTCCATCAAGTCGGCCTTTTGTTCGTCCAACTTCTCGGCGAATAGGCTGGCCATCCAAGCCGACTGATTCACCGCCGATACCGGGATGCGTTCGTGCCGAATGAAGGCCTCGAGGTCCGACTGCAGCTCGCGCGAGGTCTGGTAGCGAGCTTCCCGCGACTTCGACAGCGCCTTCATCACGATGCGCTCGAGCTCAGCCGGGTAGCCCGGAGCCACGTCGCTCGGCATCGGGTACTCGGTCTCGCAAATGAGCTTCAACGTCTCGTACTCGTTCGTCCCTTTGAACAGGCGCTTGCCGGTGGTCAGCTCGAACAGAATCACGCCGGCTGCGAAGATATCCGTGCGCGAGTCGACGTCTTCACCGGTGGCTTGCTCCGGCGACATGTACGGGACCTTGCCCTTGAGATGCCCGCCTTTGGACTCCTCACCGGCGTGAAGGCTCTTGGCCACTCCAAAGTCCACCACCTTCACGTCTCCGGAGAAGGTGAGCACGATGTTCTGCGGCGAGATATCACGGTGGACGATGCCGAGCAGTTGACCGTCCAGATCCCGCTTCTCGTGGGCGTAGGCCAAACCGGAGGCCAGGCCGACGACGATGCCGAGCGCGTGCTCGAGCGGGAACTCACTGACGCCCTTGGCCTTCATCTGTCGCACGATGGTTCGAATGTCTTCACCGTGGATGTGCTCCATCGCGATGAAGTACGTCCCGTCCACCTGCCCGACGTCGAAGGTCTGCACGATGTTGGGATGCGAGAGCGTGGCCGCGACGCGCGCCTCGTGCAGCAACATGTCGATGAACTGCTTGTCTTGATTCATCTGCGGAAGGATCCGCTTGATCACCACAAGCTTCTCGAAACCAGCCACGCTGCGATGGAGCGCCAGAAAGAGCTCTGCCATACCGCCGGCGGCGAGCTTGCGCATCAGCATGTACTTGCCGAAGGGGCGCGGGAGCTGCTCCGCCGGGGGTGCCCCCGAGGGAGAGGCCTTGGCCCCTGCGGCTGGTTGACGTTCTGCAGTCATGCTTGGGAGTCCGTGTACGATCTTAGCGCCGGCAGCAAGAGCCCGCATTATTTCGTTGCGGGAACACTCACGAAACGTTTTGGCTTCGGAGTGATCTACCCTGCTCGAGTTGATTCAGGCTCGACGCTTCCTGCTAACTGTGCTCGCGGTTGCTACCCCGTTCATCGGCTGCGCCACGCAGTCCCAGGACCTCGAGCGAGCCCGGCAGCACTACCACAACCTGGAGTTCTCACGGGCGATGGCCCTATTGCGTCTGCTCGGGGACGACGAGCCCAGCCTGTCGCCGGCCGAGCGAGTTCAGTACGCTTTTCTGCGGGGTATGACCGACCTGCGGGTCAGCGAGTCCCTCCCGGCCGCAGATCCCAACCGCCGACTGTACCGAGCCTGCGGTCGCGACTGGCTGCTGCGCGCGCTCTCTCCGGGAGGCGGGGTGGACGAGACCGCTAGTCGGTCGCTCTCGGAGGAGCAGGCAGCTCGCGCCCGCGCTGCGCTGAGTACGCTCGCCGACGTTGAACTCGAGCCTGGCCGTTGCACAGCTCGCTAGTTCCCCACGAGGGAGGCATGCGCCGACGCCAGCGTCAGCTACCTTGAAGGCACCTCCTCCATGCGAGCCCATCTCCAACTACTGAGCTTCGTCCTTCCGTTCCTTGCGACCGCCTGCAGCGCGCCTGCGCCGGCGCATACGCCAGTGCAACCAAGTGCCGCGCAACAGCCCACCATCGTGGTGCCCGAGACGGTCATCAACAAGACCGGCCCCGAGGAGCTCGAGCACCGTTTTCAGCAGGCCTCAGTGCTGCTGCTTCGCGAGGAGTTCGACGCTGCGGCGGCGGAATTCGAGACGCTAGCCAAGATCGACCCAGCCGCAGATACCGCCGGGCCCAGCCTTTACAACGCGGGGATGGCCTACGCCGGCAAAGGCGATCTCAAGAAGGCCGCCGAGCGCTTCCGAGCCAGCGCCAAGTTGAACCCGCAAGCGCCAACGGCGAAGATCGCTTGGGTTCGCGTATCGCGCATGAGCGCCTACCTCGAGCAATGGGATGAGCTGGAACTGGTCGCCGAGGAGCTGCTGCGCCGCAACGACCTGAGCGTGCTCGAGCGCATTGAGGCTTTGGGCGCAAAGGCGCTCTCGCTGGTCGAGCGAGGGCGGGTGGATGACGCCTACAACGTGATCATCGTGGCCCGCAACGAGATCGAAGATCGCCAGCTGGGCCAAGCCGGAACGCCGCCGCTCGAGCTCGCACAGGTGGCGTTCGCACTCGGAGAGATCCGCAAGGCCAAGAGCGAGAAGATCCTGTTTGCGCCCATGCCCAAAGACTTCGGTGCGGCCCTCGAGGATCGCTGCACCGGGTTGCTTGATGCGCAAGCGGCGTTCACGGAGGCGATGCGCAGCGTCGACGCGCATTGGTCCGCCATGGCTGGCTACCGCGTGGGGCAGCTCTATCAAAACCTTCATCGCGACGTGATGAAGGTTCCCGCGCCCACCAAGACGAGCACGCTTCGCTCCCGTCAGCTGTGGGAGGGGTCCATGCGCCTGCGCTATCGCGTCTTGCTCGAGAAGGGCCTGAAGATGATGGAAGGCACCGTCGCGCTCGGGGAGCGCACAGGCGAGAGCTCACTGTGGGTGACCCGCGCCCGAGAGGCCAAGACCGAGCTCGAGAACGCGCTCGCGATGGAGAAGGAGGCCCTCAGCAAGCTGCCCTTTACCGAGGAGGAACTCAAACAAGCCCTCGAGGAGTTGAAGGCAAAAAAGCCGAAGCCCTGAGGTCGTCCCGACTGGATCAGCTGCTCCCCAGCTGGATCACCTTCATATGGCGACAATGTAACTTTCATCGCACGTGGGCCGCGCTTTCGCTTGTTCCCAGGCACTTTCAGCGAGCTTGAGCCTGGCCCAACGGTTGCTTAAGGTCCGGCCATGAAGAACCTGCTCCGCTCCCTCGCCGCCTGTCTCCTCCTCGCTGTCAGCGTTCCCGCCTGCGACGACACGGTTGAAACAGGGGACGAGCAAGACATCACCGCTGCCAGCGGGAGCTTCGAGACCTTCACCGGCGCCGACGGACAGACCTACTTCCAGCTGCTCGCCAAGAACGGTGAGCGCATCCTTCGGTCGGAGGGCTACACCACCCTGGCCAACGCCAAGAAGGGCATCACGTCGGTCAAGAAGAACGGCAAGGTCGCAGCGAACTTCAAAGTGCTGCCCGCCGACAACGGCGAGTTCTACTTCAACTTGGTGGCAACCAACGGCCAGATCATCGGAACCAGCGAACTCTACACCACCCAGGCGAGCGCTAAGAGCGCCGTCGATTCAGTGGTTGCCGCATTGCAAAACCCGACCAGCGCCGCTGCCGAGACCAGCGGCCCGCGCTTTGAGACCTTCAAGGGCAAGGACGGAAAGACCTACTTCCGTCTGCGCGCGGGCAACGGGCAGATCGTGCTGCAATCGCAGGGCTATTCCTCAAAGAGCAAGGCCGACGCAGGCATCAAGTCCGTCAAAGCCAACGCTATCGATGCAACGCAGTTCGAGGTGATTGAAGGCTCGAACGGTCAGCACACCTTCAGGCTCGTGGCCTCCAACAACGCGATCATCGGCCGCGGCGAGATGTACGCCTCCAAGTCCGGCGCCTTCACCGGTGCAGCCACGGTGCAACGCATCGTGCGCGAGCTCACCAGCGCTGGTACCGCCACCGACGCCGAGGTCCAGAGCCAAATCGAGAAGGCCGCCGAAGGGCTGACCTACATGAGCGAGTCGGACTTCCCCTTCATGTTCGTTTCAGCCCCGCTGGCTGGAGAGATCGATGAGGCCGCTGTTCGTGAGGCCTTCGCCGACGTCGTCGACAACGACGAAAGTGCAGACAAGCCGCTGGCCGACTTGGTCTCGATGTCGCAAAGCTGGGATGAGTGGAAGGCTGCCGAGCACAGCTGCCAAGACAAGGAAGACCCTGAGTCGATGGTGATCTGCGCACAGATGCGCAACTTCGAATCGGTGCTCGAGTCCAATCTCACCGACATCCAAATCTTCTACTTCGGCGCGAACGGTGAGCCCGGCAACGTCGACGGCACCGCGGTCTCGATCTTCATCGTTGGTCGCTCACCGGAAGGCAACCTGGTTGGCGTGCGCACCATCGCGATCTGGACCTGACGCTCCGCCAACGACCGCAACGCCGACAAGAACACCTCTGACGTGCTGCTGAGCTTGCTGCAGGTTTTCGATCCCGCGGCGAGCGAGCTGGGCCCAGCCGAGGGCTACTCCAACACGCCGCTTAGCGAGCTCAAGGCGTAAGCCCAACGTGTCCCTCGCGCGCTGCCCATCGGCCGGCGCGCGAGTTCGCTCAGCTTGCGAAGCGACGCGGCTTCGCCACGAACTTGCGATCGAAGATCCGCACGCGTCGCACCAAAAGATCGAGCAGGAAGAGCACGATCGCCGCCATGATGAAGCGGTTCCACAGGTCTTTGAAGTAGGTCACCTGCTCGCCTCGCGGATCGAAGACCGTGGCCACGTCCTTCGGCTCGAACTCGCCACCTGCGGCCTCCGCCGCACGCGCCAGCACGACGCGGTTGGGCTCGAAGCTCGCGTACTCCTTCGGGTAAGGATTGGAGACGTGACCGTAGCTCACGGCGCTGACCTTCAGCGAGCCGTCGGGCTGTTCCTTGAGGTGCTCGGCCTTCAAAAGGAAGCTGCCGTATTTCTCGAGCGGCAAATCCACCTCGTAGCGCCCGGGCGCAACTTGCCGCAGCTCCACCACCCGCGTCTCGCCCTTCGGCTCCGGACCGGTGATCGTCAACCGACTTTGCAAGTTGTTGTCGAAGCGCTCATCCGTGGTGAAGGCATCGACTGAAGCCTTCAAATGGCCGTTCACCACTTCGGCCTTCATGTCGAGCTCGCGCGTGTGTTTCTGACGCATGTGTTCGCGCACGAGCTGCCCCCAGAAACGCTCGAAGCCCGGCCACTTGATCCACTCCACCGCCCAGCGTGGCTTCACATCGCTCGTCCACGCTAGCGACCAACCGAGGCCCACGCGCCAGCGCGCAAGGATCGGCTCCGCCGTGTCACTAACCAGGATCTCTTCCGCAGGCATCGGCTTCATCTGCGTCGAGACGTAGCCGTGAAGGAACGGCGCCGTGCGGATATCGAGGCCGTTCAAGAACTGCGCCTCCCCAGTCTGCGTCACCTGGAACCACTCCTCCACCGCCGCCGACTTCGCGATCATCTCGGTCTCTTTGGTGAAGATCTTGGGCAGGCTGTTCGCGTCGGGCACCGCGTGAAAGCGGCCGCCGCCGGTCTCGGCGATGCCACGCAAGAAAGCCTCGTCGAGGTCGTTACCCAAACCGACCGAGGTAACGGTAATCGATTCGGCGACCATACCGGCCACGAGGTCATTGATGCCGGTGGTGTTGGCCCGACCGTCGGTGAGCAGGATGACGTGTTTGCGTCGCGCTT
Source organism: uncultured delta proteobacterium (assembly GCA_903892415.1). Classification (GTDB taxonomy): domain Bacteria; phylum Myxococcota_A; class Polyangia; order Polyangiales; family Polyangiaceae; genus Xiheicaenibacterium. The sequence continues at coordinate 34,266 of CAITIQ010000368.1, forward strand.
GGGTGACGGTCAAATCTTGAAAGGCTGCGTCGAGCGCCGAGAAGATCTCGGTGCCACCGCCCGGTTGGATGCGCGCGATGTCGCTGGTGATGCGCGCTTGATTGCGCGCCGGCTGCATCTTGACGTAGCGATTGGGCGCGTTGTCGAAGGCGATCACCTCGATCAGGTCGTCGGGAGCCAGCGTGTCCACCGTCGCCTTGGCCGCGGCTTTGGCCATCTCCATCGGGTTGCCGGTCATCGATCCAGAACGGTCGAGTACAAGGCAGAGAGCAACGCTGGGCATCTCCTTCTTCGAATCGGAGTCCATTTTGACCGGCAGAATTCGCTCGATCGTCGTGTGATTCCAGCCGCCGAGACCAAAGCTCGATTCACCGCCGGCGAACAAGAAGCCGCCGCCCAAATCGCGGACGTAACGCTCGATCAGATCCTGCGCCGACAGCTCGAGCCGCGCCTTCTCGACGTCGCTCACCACCACGAAGTCGTAACGGGAGATCTCCTCGATCGACCCGGGAAAGCCGACAGGTGAACGGATCTCGACGTCAAACTGTTGCGCGGTGAGCGCCCCGGAGAGCGCGCTCGCCTGCTCGGGGGTGCCCTCGATGTAGAGCACCGCCGGTCGGCCGGGGACGTCGAGCGTGACGGCCACGCGGTTGTTATCCGGGAAGCGGTCATCTCCGATTTGATCGAGTTCGAGAACGTAGGTGACCGGCCCTGCCACACGCACCACGCTCTTGAACAAGACCTCGTTTGGCCCCGCGGCGAGCGTCAGCTCACGAACGCCGTCCAGGCCGTTTAGCACCTCGCCCTGATACAGCCGTGCTCGCGCCTTGGTCGCCCGACTCGCGTAGATCTTCGCCTTTGGTTCAAAGGTCTCTCCGACCTTCACCCGCGCGGGCATCTTCAGTTCTTGCACCGCGACCTCGCCCGGCAGCGGCCGGGTGTACGGCACGGTGAAAAGTCGGATGCCGAACTCGGCGGCTCGGTTGGCCTCCGCAAGGATATCGCCCTCGGTTTCGGCGCCGTCGGAGATGAGCACCGCACGCTTGAGGTAGCCAGGCGGATAAAGCCCGTACGCCAACTGCAACGCGGACTCGAGATTCGAGCCGGCGCCGCGATCGTCCAGCTTGCCGTCGGGCTTGGTCTCGGCGTGCCGTTCGATCGCGAAGGAGCCGTCCTCCGCCAACTCGATCAGCCGTGGCCGCTCCGCAAAGGTGACGATGCGCACGAGCCCCTCCGCCGGCTTCTCGGCCAGGGCCTTTTGGATCGCCTCTTTGGCGTCCGATAGAGCTTCCTCCGGCACCGAGTTGGAGACGTCGACCAAGTAAACGGTGCAGGCCTTGTCCGTTGTAGCAGTCTCCACCAAGCGCGAAAGCCCGAGCCCCAACATCGCGATGAAGGCGATGCGAAGCAGCAGGGACAAAGCTCGCTGAGGCCACGGAAGATCGGCCAGCGAGGCGGGCAGAATCAGTAAGAACCATGGAGCCACCAAGCCAACGCCGAGCAACCGAGGGTTCAGTAGTTGGTAGTCCACTCCTTCGCGCGTGAAGGCGATCGTCGGATCGGGGTGGAGCAGGACGTACTTGCGATAGAAGTGGAATAGCAGCAGTCCCAGCGCCGTCGCCGATACCAACCACGCGATTGCCTTTGCCCACTTGGCGGCTCTTCGAGGAGGCGTAAGCGCACGGGGCGCTCTCGAGGGGGGAGCCGTTCGCTCGGGTTTGTCCGTCGGCTCGCTCATACGGTTACCCTGCGGTGGAAGGTGAGCCACTCAATGGCGCTGATGGCGATCACAGCGAGCAGCAGATAGATCCAATTTTCCCGACGAACACCGACGGAGAAGCCGCCAACCTCGCCCGCGCTCTTGTCCCCCACCGATAGCTCCTTCACCGGAGCGATCGCGCTCTCCCGCGGATCGACGAGGTTCGCCGCAAACTCGGCTTTGAACGTTGGCTCGTTGGTCGCTGGGTCGAGTTCCTCCGATACCAAGGTGTAGAAGCCGGCGCGTTGTCCGAGCATGACTGCACGCCCATCATCGACCGGGATTTTGCGCTCTTTGCCGCTCGGCTCGATCACCTTGACCGTCTGCAGCTGGGACGGCGCAGGTACGCGCCACACCGAGCCCGTCGCAAAGCTCGAGAGGTAGCTAGCGTCTTCTTCCACGAAGTCGTTGATGGTGTTGAGCACGAGCAGCGGCCAGGAGATACGCAGCGGTAGGTCGCTCTCGCGAATGTCGAAGCCCAGCGCCACAAACTTGAAACCAGCACGTCTACCGGCCAAGAGGATGGGCCCTTTGAAGGTCGCGCCGACGATCTTGTCCTCCTTCTCGCCTTTGAGGATCTTCACCCGGCCCACGTTGACGTCGGACAGCTCGGTATGGCGAACGATCGGGTGCTCACTCAAGATCTCGTCGAAGCCCAGCGGGCTCTGCGGATCATCGTCGAGGACCTCCTTCTCGACCGTGAACGGGAGGTCTTTCCCAGAGGGGTTGAGAAAGAAAAGGTGCCCGCTGTTTTCACTCGGCCGCAGTGAGACGCTATCAAAAATGGTGACGTCGAACTTTCCCTCGGCCGGGTACTTGTCGGGGGCGACCGTGATCACGTCCAGGTACTCGTCGAGCAGCAGCGCGGCATCGAGATAGAGGTTGCCCTGCGAAACGACCTGCACGCGAGCGCGCCTCCGCTCGGGCATCAACGCGTACGCGACGTTGTCGGCGGGCAATGCGTCGGGCACTGTTGCTTGTGAGTCCTCAGCCCCTTGGACGAGCAAGACCTCCGCCTTTAGTTGGTGCGAAGCGCCTGAAAGGCTGGGCAAAAAACGAAGGTTTCGCTCCTTCGCCTTCAGCCGCAAGCGCGAGGTGTCATTGAGCAGCCCATCGCCGTAGACGCGGAGCTCGACGGTCACCTCTTCATCGCCTGAGTTGGACAGCTCGAGCATCGCCTCATAGCGGCTCTTGTCGAGCGGGTAGCGTCGCACCGAGAAGGCGGTGATGGCTACGTTGGCCGAGACCTCACCCACCGGCACGAAGGTGAGCTTCACTCGCTCCAAGTCCACAAGGCCGAGCGAGTCCCGCGGCTCGCCCAAAGCGCCATCCGAAACCACGATGATCTCAGGCGACGGCAGCCCACGCAGCGTGTCCATCGCGAAGCGCAATGCGCGCGGGTAGTCCGCCCGAGTATCGGTGGGCGTAACGGCGGCGAGCGCCTTCTCTAGCTCACTGACCTCGCTCGTCATGGTCGAAAGCGGCGTGGTGGTGGAGTCCATCTGGGCGATCAGCAGACGGTCGCTCGACCCAAGCCCGCGCACGACGTCCTTCAGCGCAGCCCGACCACGCTCGAGTCGAGATGGTGTTTCATCGGTCGCTTGCATGCTGGCGCTGGCATCGACCAGCACCACGATATTGCGTCCCTCGCGCAGATTGATCGTGGTTCGCGGGTCACCCATCGCAAAGATCATCAGCGCGACGATCAGCAGCTGGAGCAAGAGCGAGAGCAATCGCTTGAGCTGCGAGAAGAGTGAAGTCGCCTGTTTGTCGCGGAGGATCTTCTCCCACAACCGGGAGAAGGGGACCGGCACCGGGCGCCGCTTCAACTTCAAGATGTAAAAGACAACGACGAGACCACCCACCACTCCGAAGGCGGTCAACAACTGCGAAAACGGTAGCCCAACGAAATGCACTAGCGCAGAAACCCTCCGCGCCGAAACACCCGCAAGATGAGTTCATCGAAGGGCAGATCCACGCTCGCCTCGTAGTAACTCACCTGCTTGCGCGAACAGAAGCGACGCACCTCTTCGACGTAGGCGTCGTAGGCCTTCGCGTAGCGCTCGAGCACATTGCCGGTCACGGTCACCTCACGCTCGTCCCCGGTCTCGCAATCGTAGACGCGCACATCTCCGCGCAGCTCGGGGGAGCGGTCGGCGGAGTCCGTGACATGCAAAACGAAGGGCTCGAACTTGTTGTAGCGAAGCACGTTGATGCCCTTCTCGAAGCCCTTCGCGTCGTAGAGATCGCTGATCAACACAGCCAAGCCGCGACGCTTGTGCTGAGCAACGAAGGTCTTCAGGCTGTCCTCGAGGTCGGTGTGGCCGTCCCCAGGCAGCGACGACAAGAAGCGAAAGATGCGAAAGATCCGCGCCTTGCCGCGCGTCTCCGGCATGCGTCCGGAGATCGAATCGGTGGCGCTGACGATGGTCACGCGGTCCAGGTTCGCCAAGCCAACGTAGGCGAGCGCTGCAGTGAGCCGCTTTGCTTGACGTAGCTTCTCGCCGTCACCGAAGGCCATCGAACTGGAGGTGTCGATGATGAAGTAGATGCTGAGATCCTCTTCCTCCTCGTAAAGGCGGACGAGCAGGCGCTGGAAACGACTGTAGGCCGCCCAGTCGAGCGAGCGCAGATCATCGCCGGGGGCGTAGTCGCGATGGTCGGCGAACTCGACCCCGCTACCGACCTTCTTGGTGCGGCGCTCGGCCCGCATCGCGCCCGAAAAGATGCGCTTGGAGACGAGCGCGAGGTGATCCAGCCGACGCTGAAACTCGTCGTCGAATAGGTTCTCCTCCACCACCTTCGCTCGGCCGCGAAGACTCTTGGGGCCACCCGTGAGAAAGTCGAACAAACCCATTCGAGGTCGTTACTTGGCCGTGGTGGGAAGGCTCTTCAGCACGGTGCTGATCACGGTATCGGTGACCACGCCCTCCGCCTCGCCTTCGAAGTTCAACAGCACACGGTGCCGCAACGCTGGTAGCGCGGTCTTCTGAACGTCCTCGATGCTCGGCGCGAAGCGCCCATCGAGGAGCGCGGTGATCTTCGCTCCGAGCATGATCGCCTGCGCGCCGCGGGGTGATGAGCCAAACTTTACGAAGCGCTTCACCACGTCGAAGGTCGAGGTTTGAGGGTGGGTCGCTTGGAGCAACCGCACGATGTAGTCCTGCACGTGGTGAGCGACCGGGACTTCGCGCACGAGGCTCTGGAGCTGAAGGATCTCCTCCTTGGTCAGCACGGAGGTGGCCTTGTCGTTGTCGGTGCCGGTGGTGCGACTCAGGATCTGATGCAACTCCTCGCGGCCGGGGAAAGGCACGTGCAGCTTGAAGAAGAAGCGGTCGAGCTGAGCCTCCGGCAACGGATAGGTGCCCTCACTCTCGAGGGGGTTCTGGGTCGCCAACACGAAGAAGGGCTTGTCGAGCTGGTAGGTCTCCTTGGCCACCGTGATGCGCTGCTCTTGCATCGCCTCCAGCAGCGCGGACTGCGTCTTGGGCGTGGCTCGGTTGATCTCATCAGCCAAAACGATGTTCGCGAAGATGGGCCCTCGACGGAACACCAGGTCCCGCTTGCCACCGTCATCCGAAATGACCGTAGTGCCCAGGATGTCCGCCGGCATCATGTCGGGCGTGAACTGAATGCGAGAGAACGCCAGACTCATGGCGTCGGCCATCGTCTTCACGAGCAGCGTCTTGCCCAGCCCAGGCACGCCCTCCAGGAGCGCGTGCGAGCCGGCGAGCATGCAGATGATCACCCCGTCGACGACGCCTTGGTTGCCGACGATGACCTTGCCGACTTCCTCGCGAAGCGTGGTGATCTTCTTGCGAAAACGAACCACGTCCTCGCGCGTTTCTTTCTCTTCTGACTTTGCCATTCGTTGTCTCGGTTCAGTCGCGCGGACGGATTAGTTGGAAGTAGCGCTGCACGTAAAAGCGATACCCATCCGGGATGTCTTCCTTGCGGATGCTCTCTTCAGCATGGGTCCGGTACTGCTTGAACACCTTCTCATAGTCGGTGCCTTTGAAGCCTTTTTCGGCTGCCTGCTGGATCGTCTTGCTCTTGGTGGGTCCTTGATTGGTCTCGAGCCCCTGCTGCTCCACGTCGAGGGTACCGTAGCCGGGATTGGTGGCTTCACCAGCGACATCACCGCCGGAACCATTTCCCCACTCCTTGCCGCCTTTGCCGCCGCCATCACCAGGCTTGTCGCCAGAGCCCTGCCCTTGCCCCGGAACCGGGATCTCAATGCCGCCTTGGCCCTTGCCTTTGCCTAGGGCGAGGCCTTCGCCTTCGCCTTCGCCTTCGCCTTCGCCCTCACCTTCACCTTGTCCGCCGGGCTGCTTGCCGTTCTGGCCTTTGCCTTCGCCCTCGCCTTCACCCTCGCCTTCACCCTCTTTGCCGCCCTTACCCTGTTTGCCTTTGCCGGGCTGTTTGCCCTCCGGCCCTTCGTCTCCATCGCCTGGCTTTCCGCCCTTGGAGCGCTGAAGGAATTTGCGCAAACGGTCCTTGGCGCCCTGCCCGCCCTTGTCCTGGTTCTTCATCAGCTCACGAAGTTCTTCGAGCTTCTTCTTCAGCTCTTCCTTCTGCTGATCGGTCATGCCCTCCTTCTCCATGCGCTCGAGATCCTCGGCCGCGCGCTCGAGATCTTCAGCCGCCTTTTGCAGATCCTCGGGAGTGAGACCCATTTCACGCATCAGGTCTTGCGCCGCTTGCGACAGCTCGCGATCCAGACGCGAGAGTTGACGGTCGACGCTCTGTTGACGCTGGGTTTCTTTGGTTAGCCGCTCGAGCTCGCGCTCCTTCTTTTTCAGCAGCTTTTCCTCTTCCTCGCGCTTGGCTGGGTCCTTCTGCTCCTCGATTTGCTTCTTCTTCTTGAGCAGCTGCTCCTGCATTTCCGCGCGTCGCTCCTCGAGACTCTTTTCGATCTCCTTGCGCCGTTCGGATGCCTTCTTCATCGCCTCCCGCAGCTTCTCGAGGGCCTCCTTGTCCTTCTTCTTGAGCGGGTTCTTGCGCAGCTCCTCAGCGAGTTCTTTGAGCTTCTTTTGCGCAGCCGAGAGGTCGTTCTTCTTGAGCGCCTCGGCGACCTCTTTGGCAAGCGGGCTCTTCTCCAGCTGCTTCGCCGTTTCGTTCAGCTCGTCCGCTAGCTTGGCCTTGTCGAGCTCGGCGTTGGAAAGAAGCTCGTTCTCGAGGGCCTGCATTTGTTTGAGCGCCTCTTCTTTGTCCAAGCGCTTTTGTGCGAGGTCCTCGATCAGTCGATTGAACTTCTCGACGGCGACCTTCATCTCCGGAGACTTCGCCTGCGCGTCGAGCTCCTTCGCGACCTCACGAAAGGCGTCGAGATCGTCCTGCGTCATCTCCACGGCGTTGGACAGGGCGACCACCGGCGGGGGCGGCGGGGGCGGCTCGGGCGCCGGCAAATAGAGCCACAACGCCAAGAACAAGAGCCCGCCCGCGGTTGCCCCTGCTGGCAAGGCAGCCCATGGGGGTAGCAAGTGCAACGCGAACAGCGGCGCAGCCTCGGCCGTACGTAGCGCATCCTTGGGCTTTGTCGCGACGAAGGTGCACGCGTCCTCGATCGCGAGGTCCATCATCTCGGTGCGCTCTTCAGGCGGGACCGCCGAGAAAGCCAAAGCGTTCGTCAATCGACCGCCGGTCTGGTTTTTCTTGTCGAGCGCCGATGCCCCCGCCTGAGGCGGGAGTGGACGAAGGAACGCGATGGCGATCACCAGCAGCGTCATCACCGCGATCCCGATCAGCGTGCTGACCAGCGTCTGATAGCTGATGTCGAAGCTCTCGGCGGAGAAGCCTTCTTTAGGCCAGATCCGAAGATGGCTGGCGACGTAGCTGAGGACCTTGAAGCCGGCGATGGAGCTCGCCGCGAGCAAGGCTGCGACCGGAAGCAGCACCGGCAACACAGCCAGCACCCGTGCCGCACGAAGTCTCCACTCAACCAGCGTCGCGCGCGACCGAATCTGGGAGAGCACCCGTGCCGCTTCAGCTTTCGTCATGGAACATCTTGCTTTCTACGCTGACCACGGGAGTTGCATGCCCGTTTGGTTACGGACCCGTACCTTCAGGCGTGGCTTGGGTCAGTGTAGCGCCTTCGCTGCAGAATGTGACGGAGCGTGGTGGATCAAACATGTCCCAGCCTGGCGTCAAGCAGCGTGCCTCACGTTCGAGAAGCTTGCCTCCTCGATCGAGGTGCTCTTTGATGCGCTCCGTGAACGAAGAAAAAGCCCAACTCAAAGCGCTCGTGGCCGAAGACGAACCTGCCATGCTCAGCTTGAACGCGGGGTTCCTCCGGCAGAAGGGCTTCCACGTCACCGAGGCGAGTGACGGGGAACGCGCCTGGGACCTTGCAGAAAGTGGTCGCTTCGACCTGGTCTTGCTCGACGTGATGATGCCGGGCATGAGCGGGTGGGAGGTTTGCAAACGCGTCAAGCATTCACCTCGCGGCGCTGAAACGGCCGTGGTCATGCTCACCGGCATCGGAGAGACGCTCAATGACCTGACCTCTGGCTTGTTCGCCGCCGATGCCTGGCTCAACAAGCCGTATGACTTCGGCGAGCTGGAGCGAAAGATCCGAGAGGCGCTCACCAAGTTCGGTAAGAGCATGCCGGACGGCGGTTCCGCCTACTACACGACCGATGATGAGCCGCCGCCGAGCGTCCCCGCCGGTGGCCCTTCGTTGAGGAAGGCCGCCCCCAAGAAGGCCGCTCCCAAGAAGGCTGCTCCCAAGAAGGCTGCTCCCAAGAAGGCCGCTCCCAAGAAGGCTGCTCCCAAGAAGGCCGCTCCCAAGAAGGCTGCTCCCAAGAAGGCTGCTCCCAAGAAGGCCGCTCCCAAGAAGGCTGCTCCCAAGAAGGCCGCTCCCAAGAAGGCTGCTCCCAAGAAGGCC
>CAITIQ010000369.1 GCA_903892415.1 uncultured delta proteobacterium
CGCACCTGCGCCCGCCGCCGCACCTGCGCCCGCACCTGCGCCCGCGCCCGCCGCGCAAGCCCCAGCGCCTGCCGCGCAAGCCCCAGCCGCACAAGCCCCAGCGCCCGCCGCGCAAGCCCCAGCGCCTGCCGCGCAAGCCCCAGCGCCTGCCGCGCAAGCCCCAGCCGCACAAGCGCAAGTCCCGGCGGCTCCTGCGCCTGTACCCGCCGCACAAGCGCAAGCCCCAGCGGCGCGTGCCGATAACGAGAGCACCAGCGTGCGTATTCGGACCGAGCGACTCGACCGCCTGGTCGATATGGTAGGCGAGCTCGTGATTGCGCATTCAATGGTGCGCCAGGACCCAACGCTAGCGCGCAGTGATCACATGGATCTCACCCGCAAAGTGGCACACGCGGGCAAGATTGTACGCGAGCTGCAAGAACTCGCCATGTCGCTCCGGATGGTTCCGCTCAAACCAACCTTCCAGAAGCTTGCTCGCGTGGTTCGCGATACTGCGCAGAAGAGCGGCAAGGCCGTAGAGCTGATTGTCGCGGGAGAAGAAACAGAGATCGACCGCAACATGGTCGACATCATTGCGGACCCGCTCGTCCATATGCTCCGTAACGGAGTTGACCACGGTATTGAATCGCCCAATGAACGGGTTGCCCGGGGCAAGCCGCGCGCAGGCACCATCCGGCTGACAGCCTTGCACTCAGGCGGCAACGTGGTGGTCGAACTGTGTGATGACGGAGCGGGTCTCGACCGTCAGCGCATCGTGAAAAAGGCCATCGAACGTGGGCTCATCGAGTCAGACGCGCAAATGACCGACTCTGACGTATACAACTTAATATTCGAGCCCGGCTTCTCGACCCGTGATCAGGTCAATGACCTTTCGGGTCGCGGTGTCGGTATGGACGTAGTGCGAAGGAACGTGCAAGCCCTCAATGGGCGAGTCGACATTGCCTCAACGCTCGGCTCAGGCACCACCTTCACCTTGCGCCTTCCGCTAACCCTCGCCGTCACGGATGGCATGTTGGTTCGCGTTGGGGACGAACGCTTCATCGTGCCTACGGTCAACATCCAGACCAGCCTGCGCCCACTACCCGAGCACCTCTCGACAGTCTCGACCAAAGGCGAGCTACTTTTCATACGCGGCGAGCTGATTCCGATGTTTCGTTTACATCGCTTATTCGACTTGAATGGCGCAACGGAAGATCCGACCAAGGCATTGGCTGTGGTCGTGAACGGAGTCGAGGGACGCTGTGCGCTCCTGGTGGATGAGCTGCTTGGCCAACAGCAGGTCGTTGCCAAGTCACTTGGCGAGGGCATTGGCAATGTCCGGGGAATAGCCGGCGGCGCCATCCTCGGAGACGGACGAGTCGGGCTCATCCTCGACACACCAGAGATTATCGCTTTGGCCCGTGAAACTGCCAGTCACCAATTCGTACTCAACTAAGGAAGGAGGACTCGATGGCGCGAGAGGCCGGTACCGGCAGAGAGAACGGTCGCGGGTTCGGTGGAAAGTACCTCACCTTCTACCTAGGTAAAGAAGAGTATGGCCTGCCGATCCTGGTGGTCCGAGAGATCATCGGCATGCTGGCCATTACCATGGTACCCGGCACAGAGAGTTGGTTGCGCGGGGTCATCAACCTGCGCGGTAAGATCATCCCTGTCTGTGACCTGCGGGTTAAGTTTGGCATGTCAGCCGTAGAGACAGGGGAACGCAGCTGTATCGTCGTGGTTCAGACGCACGACTTTGAGATGGGCATCGTAGTCGACCAGGTATCTGAGGTGGTCGATCTGCAAGAGCAATCCGTCGATGCTGCCCCCAACCTCGGCAGCCAAGTGCGGACAGACTATCTACTTGGAATCGGCACTACGGGGGGCAAAGTCCGATTGCTGCTCGATATCGATAAAGCCTTATCCACCTCCGACGTCTTGCGCGCACGCAGTGCAGGATCAACCGGAAGTGACGATCCGTTTTTCAAGTGACCCGAGGAGTATCATGCTCGATTCGTTAAAGCTGAAGTCAAAAATCGCAGTGGCCATGGGTCTCTCCTTGCTCCCGGTGCTGGGTCTCGGCCTCATCTCGGTACGCTGGAGCCAGGATCTTTCTCAGTCTGTGTCAGAGAGCTACACGCTCAAAGCGCAGAACGCCGCTGACAAGCTCGATCGCTTCCTCTTCGAGCGTTACGGGGATGTCCAGGCCTTTACGGTCAACGAGGCGGTTCATAACCGAGCTGCTTGGTACCAGCGGGCCGAAGAGAAGAACGACGTCGTCAAAGCGATGAACGACTATATGCACTTGTACGGCGTCTACTCGCTGATGATCGCTGTCGATCTCGAGGGTAAAGTCATCGCCGTAAACACCAAGGACGCCAAAGAGCGCTCGGTCAATACCGCATTTATCTGGGAGAAGAACTACAAGGGGGCCAGCTGGCTAGCAGATGCTGTCAATGGTCGGTTCACGACCGATATGCCCTTCGCTGCTCCAGGCAATGATCAGGCTTCCGGGACGGTCATCGTGGATGCTCACTTCAATGAGGACGTTAATCCATTTATCGCCCAAGGTGAGCCGACGATGGGCTTCGCCTCGCCTATCAAGGCAAAGACCGGTGAAGTCGTTGGCGTCTGGATCAACTACCTAAACTTCGAGTCCCTGAGTGATGTGGCCAGCTCCGGCTTTAGCCAATTGGCTGAGGGAGGTACCCCGAGCGCTCAACTCTTGTTGGTGGATTCCGCAGGCAAAGGGATCTTTGCGCACGGTGTGGGCGGGGAACTCCCTGGTTTTCCACACCTCCAACCCGTGGAGCATGACCCAGCCAGCAACGTGCTCAGGGACGCCATTGCAGGCAAGGATGGCATTGGCGAGTACACCAATAAGGGGCAGTCCACCAGGGTAGCTGGCTTTGCGCATCTACGCGGCGCCATGGGCTACCCAGGGATGAACTGGGCCATCATCGTCTCGGCCGATGAGTCGGAAGCGTTGGCGGGTGTTCGAAACGTACAAAACACGATTCTAGGGTCGCTTGGCCTGTGCCTCATCGCGATGGCAGCCTCTGCGTTTGTGCTCGTGCGCAAGATCTCGACGCCAATCAAAGCCATGACCGACGCAGCGAAGAATGTGGCTGCGGGAGACATCGAGCAGAAGATCGACTTTCAGAGTGGCGATGAGATCGGTGAACTTGCGGAGTCGTTGCGTGGCGTGACGAGCTTCATCCGTGAGAACGCCGACGCTGCGAACGCGCTCTCACGCGGAGACTTGTCCAAGTCGCCCGTCCGTCGCTCGGATCGCGACGTCCTCGCCTCGAGCTTCATCAAGGCGCAAGACTCGCTCAAGCGGATGATGGACCAAGCCAAGGTGCTGATTGGTTCTGCGCGTGCTGGTAGGCTCGCCGACCGCGCGGATACGGCAGGCTATGATGGTGTCTACCGGGAGATGATGCACAATCTCAATGAGCTGCTCGCTGGATGTCAGGCCCCTATTGATGAGGCCAAGAGTGTGCTTTCCCAGGTAGCCGATAGAGACCTGATGGTGCGCATGAAGGGGCAATACGAGGGGGACTGGGAGGTCATCAAGACCTCCATCAACTCGGCGCTGGACAACCTCGAGGGTGCTCTTTCCCAGGTGCTCGTGGCCTCTGATCAGGTGAGTACGGCGGCAACTGAAATCACGATTGGTAATCAATCCTTGGCTCAGACCGCGACGGAGCAAGCTAGCTCCTTGGACCAAGTTACCAGTCGCTTGCAGGAGATTAGCTCCACCGGTCGTCAGACGGCCGGCAACGCTCAACAGGCTCGGAGTATGGCTCAGGCCGCAAGTGAGTCTGCCAACAAGGGCGGACGCAGCATGCAGGAGCTGTCGAAGGCCATCGAACAGATCAAGGTCGCCAGCGACCGCACAGCGCAGATCGTCAAGACCATCGACGAGATCGCCTTCCAGACCAATCTCCTTGCCCTCAATGCTGCCGTTGAAGCTGCTCGAGCAGGTGACGCCGGCAAGGGGTTTGCGGTGGTGGCGGAAGAGGTTCGCAGCCTAGCCATGAGAAGCGCGGAAGCTGCCCGCACGACCTCTCAAATGATCGAGGACGCCGTCAAGAGCGCGGAACGCGGCGTGGTGCTCAACTCAGGCGTAGCCCGCAGTCTCGAGGAAATCAGCGGTCACGTCGGTCGCGTGGTCGAAGTGATGGCGGAGATCGCCGTAGCGGCTGACCAACAGGCGATTGGTATCGGTGGGGCTAACTCGACCGTGGAAGAGATCTCCCGAGCCACCCAGCAGAACGCCGCGACAACGGAGGAGTCGGCCAGCGCAGCCGAAGAGCTGAGTGGTCAGGCCGAGTCAATGCGCGACCTCGTGGCAGCGTTCAAGGTTCAGTCGCATGGATCAGGTCGCATCCCCATGGCTGCTCCGCGTAGAAGTGCCCCGCGCGCCGCGGCTCCCGCGATGCCACGCAAGTCCGCCAAGGTGATCTCGATTCGGCCCCCGCCGATGAAGGTCGCGAGCGCCAAGTCGGCCTCCCACTTGATTCCCTTCGACGACGCAGAGGGTGCTGCAGCCCTCACTGAGTTCTGATCGCCGAGAACAGAAGGAAAGCTGCCATGTCGAGCGACTACAGTACATCCCCGCAGTTCGATCCGATGGCTCCGGCAGCCAAGTTGAGTCAAGCCGTCTTCGTCAAGGTGTGCGACCTCCTGTACAAGCTATCGGGCATTGTCCTGAAGGAGGGCAAAGAAGAGCTCGTGCAGTCGCGCCTCTCCAAGAGACTAAAGGCCTGTGGGCTCGGCTCCTTCGAGGCCTATATGGACCTCGTTTCGTCCAATAAGGTAGAGCTAGCCCAGATGGTGGACGTGCTCACCACCAACAAGACGAACTTCTTTCGCGAGCCGGCGCACTTCGACCTGATGCGGGAGACCCTGATTCCGCAGTGGCTCAGTCAAAACACTGAGGTTCGAATCTGGAGTGCCGCATGCTCCTCCGGCGAAGAACCCTATACGATAGCGATGACCCTGCTGGAGACTGCTCCTGCCCTCGCGCGCAAGACGAAGATTCTGGCGACTGACCTGTCGGCTGTGGTGCTCGAGAAGGCTCGCAAAGCCACCTATACGAATGAGATTGTAGCGGACGTGCCGGCTTCAATCCGCTCCCGCTACTTCGAGCCGGTGAGTGCACGCGAGCAGCGCGTTACTGCCAAGGCGCGGGACCTCGTCTCTTTTGCACGACTCAACCTGCTCGACCCGTTTCCCATGCGGGGCCGCTTCAACCTGATCTTCTGCAGGAACGTGATGATCTACTTCGATAAGCCAACACAGTTGGGGTTGGCACGCAGGTTTCGCGAGATGCTCGAGCCGGGGGGCTTCTTGTTCATTGGGCACTCGGAGTCTTTGGGGCAAATTGATAACGGGCTGCAATACGAGAGGCCAGCGGTGTACACCCGATGTTAGCCGTAGAACATCCGCCGACCAATCCCTTGAGCGGCAATCAGGTCATCGTGCCAATGGCCGGCTCCAAGGTCTCGCGCGGTAAGGGTGAACTGCTGATAACCTACGCGCTCGGAAGTTGTTTGGGCATAGCGATATGGGACCCGGTCGAGCTCGTCGGAGGGCTCCTCCACGTAATGCTCCCTGACTCCAATACTTCACCCGAGAAGGCTGCGGCCAACCCGGATATGTTCATCGACACCGGCGTGCCGCGTCTGTTTCGAGAGGCCTACGCACTAGGGGCGGTGAAGCAGCGGCTCGTGGTCTGTGTGGCTGGCGGAGCTGCACTCGGGGCGATGCAGGACTCGAGCTTCAATATCGGTCAGCGCAACATAACTATGCTGCGCAAGATTTTGTGGAAGAACGGAATCTTGATCAAGGCGCAACAGGTAGGCGGCAACATCCCGCGGACCATGGCTTTGAGGATAGATACGGGGGAAGTCTTGCTTAAGACAGATCAAGCCGTCACTCGGCTTACCCAGGAGGCGTGAGAATGGCTCTCAATGTATTGGTAGTAGACGATAGCGCAACCATGCGGCGCATTGTGAAGAGAGCCCTCGGTCTGAGCGGTCTCCCCATCACCGCAATCCATGAAGCGGAGAATGGCCAGGAGGCGCTCGACGTCGTTGGCCGCGCCCCGATTGACCTGGCTCTGCTCGATCTCAATATGCCAATCATGGGGGGTATTGAAGCCCTTGAATCGCTGCGGTCGAGCGCGAAGACGGCGGACTTGCCTGTGGTTGTGGTGAGCACGGAAGGTAGCGAACCACGTATTGACCGGGTCAAGGAGTTGAGCGCTGGGTTTGTGCGCAAGCCGTTTACCCCTGAAGGTCTGCTTGACGCGATCGTTGTCGCACTCGCTGGGAGGGGTCATGCTTGACGCGAACTCTGTGCTTTCTGCTGTGGTCGTGAAGACCCTGGATGAACTGTGTTTTCATTGCGCGGAGCCCGATGCCGAGTTGCCTGCAGATGCCGCGGCTGCGGCCTACGCCAGAGTCGCTATCAAAGGA
Source organism: uncultured delta proteobacterium (assembly GCA_903892415.1). GTDB lineage: Bacteria > Myxococcota_A > Polyangia > Polyangiales > Polyangiaceae > Xiheicaenibacterium. The sequence continues at coordinate 6,468 of CAITIQ010000369.1, forward strand.
CATTGGCGAGGCGAGATGGTTATCGGTTTGGCGCCTGGTCTGCTCAGCGAACTTACTGAGAGCCTGCTAGGTGAGGATGCACTCACCACGGAAGATGGCAATCAAGCGTTGCTTGAAATTGCTAACGTAGTATGTGGCAACGCCCTTCCTGAACTCGAGTCGAAGGAGGTTGTCTTTGCGCTTTCATCACCCGCGCCTTGTGGCTCGGCGGACTTCCAGCGAGGGTCGGTCGCTCCGGTCGCGGAAGCGAGCTTCGACGGGGGGAATATCGTCGTAAGGGTATTTCGCGAGCCAACGGCCTCATGATTCGCGTCCTCGTGGTGGATGATTCGGTCGTCGTACGCAGGGCGATCGCTCAGGGCTTGTCCACTGCTGGGGGCATCGAGGTCGTCGGGATGGCCGCAGACCCCTACGAAGCAAGGGAGAGAATCGCTGAGCTGAACCCCGATGTCATCACGCTGGACATCGACATGCCGCGCATGGACGGGCTGACCTTCCTTGAAAAGTTGATGCAGCATCATCCGACGAGGGTGGTGATTGTCAGCTCCCTCTCGAAGGAGGGCAGTGAGATTGCCTTGCGTGCCCTCTCGCTTGGGGCCGTTGACGTGGTGGCCAAGCCTTCGAGCCAGTTCAGCGTGCCGGATGTGGTGGGCCGTCTTGCGAACGCGGTACGGGCCGCTGCGCTGGCAAACGTGCGAGCAGCCGCGGGCGCCTCTAACCATGCTTCGTCACAGTCGTCACAGCCCAAGGCTTTGAGCGCGATTGGGAAGCTGGTTTGTATTGGCTCCTCCACCGGCGGAACACGAGCACTGGAGGCTATTCTGCCAGCTTTGCCGGCCGATTCTCCGCCGATCGTAGTCGTGCAACATATGCCGGCTATGTTCACGACGTCGTTTGCGGAGCGGCTCAACGGGTACTGTGCAATGCAGGTGGCCGAGGCAACAGACGGAACCGCGTTAGCAGTAGGTCGCGTGTTGATTGCGCCGGGCGGGCGTCATTTGCAGCTCGAGCGCCGGGGCGGTCGCTTCTATGTCCGCCTCACCGACGATGCGGCGGTTAACCACTTCAGACCGAGTGTAGACGTCTTCTTCAACTCAGTAGCCCGTTGTGCCAAGTCCAACGCGTTGGCGATCATATTAACCGGTATGGGCTGCGACGGTGCCGAGGGAATGAGCGCAATGCGTGCTGCGGGCAGTCGGACGATTGCCCAAGACGAGCATACCTCAGTCGTTTTTGGGATGCCGAAGGCCGCTATCGACAGAGGTGCTGCAGAGTCCGTGCTTCCGTTGGAGCGAATCTCGAGCGCAATCTTGGACTTTGCCGCCGCACAAGCGCGTGGAGCCGTTCAAGAGCAGTCAATGTGACTGAATGTTCGCTGATTTGTGTCGCTAGAGTCGTGGTGAAAGAGCGACGTGGCTTCACGGGGAGAGAGGGTGACAGCTAATGATCAAGGTCTTGATCGTTGACGACTCGATAGTTGTTCAGCGCCTACTTACGCGTGAGCTGGGTAAGTTCCCTGACATCCAAGTAGTGGGTGCCGCCGTGGACCCTTACGTGGCCAGGGAGCGCATCGTCGAGCTCTCGCCCGACGTGATCACGCTTGATATCGAAATGCCCAGGATGGATGGGCTCACGTTTCTCGAGAAGCTGATGAAGCATATGCCCATGCGGGTGATCGTAGTCAGCTCTTTGAGTCAAGAGGGCAGTGAGACGGCTTTGCGGGCGCTGTCCCTGGGCGCCATTGATGTCGTTGGAAAGCCTTCTAGTCAGTTTAGCGTTCCCGACGTTGCGGGGCGGCTGGTGACCGCAATACGCGGCGCCGCAGTAGCCAAGCTACGGCCTGTGGCGCCTGCGACGCGCACACCTGTAAAGTCCACTGTGGGCGGTGGTTTGCGCACGACTGGCCGAGTCTTGTGCATTGGCTCTTCGACGGGAGGTACCCGAGCTCTCGAGGACATCCTGCCAGCGTTCCCTGCGGATGGACCTGCCACGGTGATCGTGCAGCATATGCCGTCCGACTTTACGGGGCCGTTTGCGCGGCGATTGGACGGGCTATGCTCGATGTCGGTACGCGAGGCCCGGGACGGGGACCCTGTCGTTCAGGGGTCCATCCTGGTCGCACCTGGTGGCCGACACACAACCGTTGTGCGCAACGGCGCACACTATCAAATAAGGATCGAAGATTCGGGGCCTGTACAGCACCACCGTCCTAGCGTTGACGTGCTGTTTCAATCGGCAGCTAAGTGCGCGGGCGCAAACGCCATGGGCATGCTGCTAACAGGGATGGGGTCGGACGGTGCTCGCGGACTTGGGGCGCTACGTATGGCAGGCGGTCGCACCGTAGCGCAGGACGAGGCCAGCTCGGTGGTTTGGGGAATGCCTCGGGTTGCTATTGAGATGGGAGCTGCAGAGGCCGTACTAGGTTTAGACAGGATGTCGGAGGCGGCGCTCAACTGGTGGCGCTCAGGCCGTATTGATGAGTCGCGCGCGTCAGCGTGAAGGCAGCCATTCGGTTCTGCTCAACCTTCCGGTTCGTTGTGCCGCTACTGAGTGTATCGACATTGGAGAGAGCCCATGAAGAAGATATTGATCGTAGATGACAGCAAAGCCATGCGACTTATCGTAACTCGCTGTCTGAGGCAGGCCGGGTACGGACATTGTACCTTTGTCGAGGCATGCGACGGGGATGAGGCGCTCGTTTCGATCAAGGCCGAGGCCCCGGATCTCGTGCTGTCGGATTGGAACATGCCCCGCATGCTTGGTATCGATCTGCTAAAGGCGGCTCGCGCGGCAGGTGAAAAGGTAAGATTTGGCTTCGTGACCTCGGAGGTCAGCGAACACATCAAGACGGAGGCTCGCGCGGCCGGTGCGGAGTTTGTCATCTCCAAGCCGTTCACGCCCGAGTCCTTCATCATGGCCATTGGAACCTGAATCGTTCGTTACTGGTGGCACGTGAGTGTCAACCATTGGGGAGGGCCCGTGCCTTGGGCCAAAGGAGATTGAAATGAGTGCGCCTGCCAAGATTGCTGTTCATCGCTCCGCGGAGGTCATGCCCATCTTGCGGGATTTGCTTGGTCGGGCAATTCAGATCAAGGATCTTCCGCCGATTAAGACCCCAGAGGGCTTCTATAGCGTAGCGACCTATGATCGTGAGGACGGCAGCCTTTCGGCGGCCTGTGCGATGGACCTTCAGCTCTCTGCAAGTCTGGCGGCGGCGCTCACCCTCGTACCCAAGGGTATCGCCGATGAGAGTGTGAAGGCCAAGAAGCTCGAAGAGATGTTGGAAGAGAGCCTTCAGGAGGTCTTCAACGTTTCTGGACGCTTTTTCAACGGCGCCAATTCTCCGCGAGTGGTCATGAAGTGGCGTGGTCACTTGCCGCTGACGCCAGAACGGCAAAAGTTCTTTATGACTGCGCCAACGCGTTACGCGATGGAGGTTGCTGTGACTGGGTACAACGCAGGCAAGATGATATTGATGGCCAATTAGGTGCCAGCGTTTGTGCTGCTGGAAGGTCCAGCGAAGAGAAGGTCAGCTCGAACAGAGCTGGCCTTTTCCTGTTCGTGCAGGCTTATTTTTAGCTGTGAAATTAGTGTTCAATATGTTGCTAATGTTTAGTCTCTTGCTGTTTGCGCCAGCGTCTAAAGTTTGACGCTCGGGGGGCCGTACCAGAGTCAGGCGCCGGTTTTCGGCGAAGGAACACGGAGGTTCCCATGGGAAGATTCATATCTGGGGCGCGGGTTGGGCAACACTGTGCGCTAGTGTTCGTTGCTGGTGCTGTCACCCTTGGGTGGACGGGGAAGGCGTGGGGAGAGCCAGAGAAGCCTGGCGATAGTGCAACCCAATGCAAGATTGCTGAGGGGGGCGTGCTCGACTCGCTCGTGAGGCTATCCAAGGCCCCGACGAAGGCGAAGGTCGCAAAGGCAAAGGCAAAGCCGAAGGCGCCTCCGATGGTCTCTCAACCGGCATCCGGCCCCGTGGTCGAGGCCCTTGGTCCCAACGGAGTCCCGATCCGCTATCGTCTAGTGCCAATCGAGCCGGAGGTGGCTGTCTCGTCCGCTGCGGTGGAGTCCGAGTTCAAGACCGCTTCGTTTGCCGAGCCGGTACCCGGCGAGGAACCTGCCATCGCGGAGGTGGACGCGAGCGCCGACGCTGGGGCGAGCCCTGAAGCTGAGGCCGAAGAGGCCGCTACTGTTGAATCCGTTGAAGGTAACGCTGCGGCGCCCGAGGCTGAGCCAACCCCAGCGACCGCTTTGGCTGTTGAGGAGTCCGCGGCTGTAGAATCGACGGAGTCCGAGGCTCCTGCAGTCGCCGCCTCGGCGGCTCCCGCCTTTGCCGCTCCTGCGGCCGAGGAGCCTGCTGCCGCTAGCACTACAGTAATGGGCGCTGTGGTACTGGGGCTTCTACCCTATACCGTCGCCGAGGGAGCCTTCGGCATAGGAACGTCCGTGGGTATGAACAAGTTGGCCGAGGATGCTGGCGTGTCCTTCGGACCATCGGCGACCTTGGGTGTCACCGATTGGTTTACCCTCGGCGCTGCCGTGCCGTTTTCATCCAGCCCCGGGGAGTCGGAGCGGGTTACCGGTCTCGGGAATGTGGGGCTGAGCGCTCAATTCGCTTTTTATAGCGATACGGATAGTGGGTTAACTTTGGCTGCTACGCCCGGAGTCGCGCTCCCCGCGCCCTCGGAGGCTGCTTCAAGTACCCTTACGCCCGACGTGAAGGCTTCCGGCGCCTTGAACTTCGGTGCTGTCGCTATGAATCTTACCGCGCGCGGTCGTGTGGACGTCCCCACCGAAGAAGGGGAGGCCATCCCTGGAGTTACTAGCGCGCTATCTCTCATCTTGGTCAATGAGACCATCGCTCCCTTCGTTGAAGGAGCTGTGGACGTTTCTGGCGAGAACGTTCTTCCGATGGGCTCGGCAGGCGTAAACTGGGCGCCCGGCGGCGGAGCGCTGCTTACGCTCGGAGTGCCGGTGGTGTTCGACGGTGAGAGCGTAAACCCGGGTATGGCGTTTACGGCCTACTTCGAGACGTCCTTGTGGGGTGGTGGGGACGACGTTGCGCGCTCTGTCGCTACTCCGTTTGCGGTGAAGTAACGTCTCAATCGGGCAGGTCAATGCGTAGAACCTCCGGCCCTCGCCCCGTTGGGCTGGGGCCGCGACGAACGGCTAGCTTCTCCTCCGCCGTGCGCCCAACCGTGTGCCCAGGAAGCACATCGATCTCGGTGGAGAGTTGCCAGCGAATCATGTCGAAGACGAAGCCGAGGGCCCCGCGACCCTCACTCGAGGCCGTTATGTGGAACTCGCTCCGCTCATAGCGGGCCAGGCCGTGCGTTAGGAACCCGATGCGACCACGAGGTTCAGAGGTGGTCGAAATGTCGATGGCGATCTCCGGCGCGATGTCGGCGGTCTCCAGGGCAGCTGCGGCCAGCTCGGCGTAGAGGCCGGCCTTGTGGAAGACGACGCCGTGCGCGAGCTTGACGCCGACGGCATCGCAGGCGGTGGCGACGGCCGCAGTGACCCCCGCCATGCGCGCGTCTCGCTTGCGAGGTGGGCCGCTAAAACCGAGCACCGTCACGACGAAGTGCGCTTTTGTATTGTTGAGCTCCTCGCGCGAGGGCGAGGTCGGGCTCGTCGGTAAGCGGGCGAGGTCCGGGTAGGGCGCAGGAATAGGCATTAGCGAGAGTTGCCCCACTCCCGCGATCTCAAAGGATAGAGAGGTACCGGCGGGCGTCGGCTCCGCGTTCAGTTGAAGGCCATAGCGCAGGGCCGCCGCCTTGACGGCCTCTGCGCTGGGGAGTTCGGCGTTGGCGGCGAGAATGAAAGCGACGTCCATCGTGGAGGGCAGGCTAACAGCGCTAACTTCGAGGGGACACGGCAATAGGCGGCTAGGTGTGCGTTGCGGGAAACCTAAGCGACGTGCGTTACCAACTCCTGGTGGATGTGGCCGTTCGTGGCGATGAGGTTCCCTCGCTCGTAGCGAGGCTGCCCGCCATCCAGCGCGCTGATGCGTCCGCCGCCGGCGAGCACGAACGCTGAGCCTGCGGCGATATCCCAGATATGGAGCCGACGTTCCCAGTAGCCGTCGTACGTCCCGTCGGCGACGAAGCAGATGTCGATCGCGGCGGAGCCGCACCTGCGCACCGCTCTTGCCTTGCGCTTGACGCGTTGAAAGGAGTCGAAGTTGTTCTCCGGCGCTTGCTCACGATTGGGTGGAAAGCCAGTGGCGATCAGAGCTTCGTCGAAGCGCGTGGTAGCACTTACTCGCGCCGGTTCACCATTGCGCATTAGTGAACCACCGGCGCCGTCGTAATGACCTACCCATTCGATGCCGATGGCTGGGGCCACCACCGCACCGGCGCTCGGCAAACCGTCAGTGAAGAGCCCTATCGATACGGCGAAGAACGGGTGGCCATGAGCAAAGTTGGTGGTCCCGTCGATCGGATCCACGATCAGTGCCGTGCCGGTCACCGGTTCTCCGGGAATCGCACCTTCTTCCGCAAGGATGGCGATGCCTGGTAGCCGCTTGCTGAGTTCCTTGGTGATTAGCTCCTGGCTGCGCAGGTCGAACTCGGTGACGAGGTCACGAGGCTCCTTCTTAGCGGCCTCGGGTCGCTTGCGATAACCCTGCATCACCAAGGACGAAGCGAGCCGCGCCACCGCGAGAAGTTGTTCGGAGAGCTCGCTCAGCTCGCTCATGCGGGGCCCGGCAATGAGCGTTGTGGGCGGGGCAACATTTTGTCGATTTGCCGGCCAACCACCGTGCCTACCGCGACCATCGTTACGAGCGGAACGACCACCGGTGCGCCCATCACTGCAAGCCCGCTGGCTGCGACGGCCGCTGAGGCCGCGCCGGCTGCGAGCACGCCGGCTCCGCCAACGGCTGCGCCTCGCCCAAAGCGTTGGGCGGTGAAAATCGCTCCCTCCCGAGTGGTCATCTCCCCTGCGTTTACCGCCTTGCCCGCCTGGTACGCTGCGAGCGCGCCATCCACCAGGGCTCCAGCCAGTGCGCCTTGCGCAGTGGCCTTGCCAACGCCCATCAACGCTTGGCGAACCGGGACGCGACTCATGGCTGCTACTGCGCTCTCGGTGATGCCGGCAGAAACACCGCCGAGCGCGGTGACTCTCATGGCTATACCGTCTTTGGTCTTCACTGCGATGGCGAGGGGGCCAGGCACGAGCGTGTGCAGCTTTTGCGAGGCCTCCGCGGCAATCACCGCAATGCCCAGCCGCTCTACCGTGGCGGCGTTGAAGGCTTGCCCTGCGCCAACCCGGGCGCCATTGATTGCCGCTCTCAGTGCCGGTAGCCCACGAGCAACCACCGATACAAAAGAGCCGACCAGTCCCACGAGGGCCTCACGGTTGTTCGCCATGAAGCGGAGTCTGCCCGAGATGACTGACAGGTCCAAGGATCAAGTCGAAGGTTCAAAAGGCCTTCGGTCATTGCGCGGGCAGCCGCAAAAAGAGCGTGGTCAACATTCTGTAGGTCAGCCCCCAGACCACCCGCCCCTCGACTTGCCAACCGGGGAGCTCCCAATCCTGTCCCGCGTGCTTGATCTTGACCGAGGTTCTTCGTTCGCCGCGAAGCAGCGGCTCGACGGGTGTCCAGATCACCTCTTTGACTTCGTGGTTCAAGCGAAGCTCCTGCTCCCCGAGCAGCTCGAAGGCGAACGGCAAGATGGAGAGCGGTTGCGGGCTTCCGCGACCTGTCGCGTCTTCCACTGGAAGCATGCCAATCAACTCACCGGCAACTCGTAGGTCCAGGCCGATTTCCTCCATCGTTTCGCGAATGGCGGTGTCGCGCAGCGCTGTGTCCGTAGCGGCGCGCCGCCCGCCTGGGAGGGCCATGTGGCCCGACCACGGATCGCCCTCGCGCTCGGCCCGTTCAATCAACAGGACTTCAGTTACCTGCGCGCGCTTGCGGAAGATCGCCGCCACAGCGGCCGCTCGCTCGGGCTCGGGTTGCTCCGGCAAGCTCAGCGTCGGGCGCAGGGCTGTTCGCAGAAGCTCCAACATCGTCCTCACGTAGGCCTGCCATCGGGCGGTGGCAACCGGGCTGCGCGGCTTTGGTCCTTCGCGCTTGGCACAGGTCGATCCTGGAGTACCATGCCGGGCAATGACTCTCTTTCGCCTCGCGGTAGACCGTGCCCTCACGTCCTTGCCAAAGTTCTCCAACGAGGTAGGACGGGCCATCATCGAGATTGCCTACCTAACGATGGCCGTCGACGGGGAGTTGCGAGACGAAGAACTCGATGCTTTCAGCGTGATTGCGGCTGTGATGGTGAGTGAGGCCGGTCGCGCCTCGCCGGGAGAGCGGAAGGACCTCGAGGATGATGATCTTCGGGATTGGCTGGACAAGCTGCACGTGAACGGCGGTCAGGAGGAGGTCATATCCAGGCTGCACGCAGCTGTTCAAAAGTTGGGTGGGGACCTCGAGGCGCGACGTGCCGCCTACCGCGTAGCGTGTTTAATGGCCATGTCCGATCTGGACGCAGCCGATCGCGAATTCGAGTTCGATCTGGATTTGATCGCTTCGCTCGACTTGGGCCAAGACGAGGCCGAGCAGATTCTCTCCGAGGTCAACGCAGCCGTTACACCGCCAGAGAACTAGACCGCGGCTCGTGATGATTCACCCTTCGTCTCCTTGGTTTTTCGCGATAGCCTTTCGGAGATGCACACGAGCAAACTTAATCAGTCGGTTTTGACGCTTATTCTTATTGGCGCTGTTGCCGCTTGTTCGGCCGGAGGCACCACGAGCACCGGCGCAACTTCTAATGAAGACGGCGGCGGTGGAGCAGCGCAAGGCCCCAGCACCACAAGTGGTGGAGCCCAGGGTCCAGGCTCTGGCGGCGGCGGCTCCGCAGGCGTGTTCATGGGTACCGGTGGCAGCCCTACGCCGAACGGTTGTGACTCGGGTCCGGATGAAGACAAGGACGTGGACGGCTTTAGTGTCAACGCTGGTGATTGCAATGATTGCGACGCCAACGTGAATCCGGGCGCGATTGAAGTGCTTGGGACGGATGACGGCTCCGGCGGTGCGGGCGGTTACGTCCCCGCCGATGAAGATTGTGATGGCGAGGCAGACAACGTTGCCGGTCCCTGTGATGACGGCTTGGACATCGCCGGGACGAATCCGCTGGATGGCGCGCGGGCGATTGAACTCTGCAAGCAGGCAAGCGGCCCTCAGGACTGGGGTGTGGTTAGCGCACAATGGGTTCGCGCCAACGGAAATCCGGCCGTGGTCAATGGCCACATGGGCTTGCTCGACGGCTTCGGTACCAACGTCTTCAATCAGGCCGGTGCTCGCCTGCTGGCGATCTCCTCAGGCGCGGCGCGAGACGCATCCGACCCTGGAGCTTGTGTTGGTTCGTCGTGCACCTATAACGGCAGCGGCACGCCGCCACCGGGCTTCCCGCAGAACGTCAACGGTTGCCAGGGTGGGTCGAACATCAACGATGACGTCGGTCTAGACCTCGTGTTGCGGGCGCCCACGAACGCGACTGGCTACAAGTTCGGCTTTAAGTTCTACTCCTTCGAGTACCCCGAGTGGGTTTGCACCACCTTCAATGACCAGTTCATTGCCTTGGTCAATCCGCCGCCGCAGGGTTCGGTGAACGGCAATATCTCTTTCGACTCGCAGAACAATCCAGTTAGCGTCAACGTCGCCTTCTTCGACGTCTGTCAGGGCTGCCCAGCGGGCGTTGCCGAGCTCCAAGGAACCGGCTTCGGCGACGGCGAAGGCGCCACCAGCTGGCTGCAAACGCAAGCCCCAATCACAGGCGGGGAGACCTTCTCCATTCGCTTTGCTACGTGGGATACCGGGGACACCGCCCTCGACTCAACGACGCTGATTGACAGCTTCGAGTGGATCGCCAACGGCGGTACCGTCAGCGTTGGAACCACGCCGATTCCACAGTAACCCGCATTTTTACCGGTGAGTGCTCAGGGCTGACGAGAGATCGTCGGCCCTGTTTCGTTTTCGGCTAACTCGCGTAGCTTTGCGAGCTTGGCCTGCTTGAAGGGACTGTCGAAGGCAGCATCAGAAAGCTCCTCGAGCTCGAACACACGCGTCTCGAAGGTCGAGGCAGCCGGCGCTAGCCGGAGTAGCTCCGGGTCACTCCCCGGCGCGAGCAGTGCGCCGCGCAATTGGCTTAGCGTGTAGGGGCCAAGCGTACGCGAAGCGGGAGTGTTGGCAGCGGCATGATCGCGAAGCACCTTGCCAAAGAACGCCAGTCGTATCTCGGTAAGGCCACTTGGTAGTTCCCCTTTGAAGCGCGTCCAAGCGACAGGCTCGGCCCCCGAATAGAGGTTTGCATCAACGAGGTAATAGCCCTCTCGGGCTACGTTGACTTCGGCGTACACGGCGAGGGATCCCGCTTCGACCTGCTCCCGAAAGCGCCCAGTGAAAGTTGCGGGCAGTGTTGCCGAAGGGTGGACCTCGGCCTGGATGAAAACGCCTTCGGTCAGGCCGCGATGGGTCTTGTAGCGAGCTGTGAAGCGGACATGTTTGGGCGCTTTCAGACCGAGGGTAGCGGGCTCGAACGTACCGTGAAGCTCGCCGTTCTTCGGGTGCATCGTGATGGAGATGGCAGCCGCGCTGTGATCGAGGGGAGCAGCGCTAACCTCCAGCCCGTCGATCTGCGCACCATCAGCGACGAACCTGAGGTTGAGAGGCTCCTCACCGATGACCACCGCGCGGTCTGCGGTAAACAGCACTTGAAGCTGAGGATCCCCCAGTGTCGGGCGCGGTACCTCGTAGCGGGCGTTCCAATCAATCAAGGAGCGATCTGTCTCGCGCAGCGGTCTAGAGCTTGGTGGGTAGACCGAGCTTCGTTCGTAGTCGGTGGTCGCAGCGTCGCGTTGGCCAGCCGTCCCAATGCCTTCCGCCTCGCCATCACCAACCGCCGCCAACTCCTCGCGGGCGAGTCCAGCAGGCGGGGTCGCGCTACGCCGCGATCCCTCTTCGGTCGACGTATTGTTCGCGGAGGGCGTTGCCTCTGGCGCTGACGACTCGCGCCCGAGCCGCAGCGCAGCCAGCAGCAGAAGCAGCGCCAGTACGCACGCAACGAGGCGGCCTGCTGAGGCGAACCGCGGTTTCATCCGCCGAGGACCTCGATTCCGCGCAAGGCCATCTGAAAGTGATCGGCGTCGTAGCCGGCGCAATCAAACGCACCTTGGTGATTGGCGAAGTGATGCTTCGCTTCGAAGCACATCCAAGGCTCGTCATCCGGCACGCTGTAGGTATCGTTGAGGCCGGCGCTCGAGTGGGCTGCTACAGCGCCATCATTCGTATCGTTGTCGAAGAAGTCGGGGACGCTGCCCGTGTACCACCACTCGCGATAGCCCCCGATGCTGTAGAAGATGTTGCCGTTCGTATCGTCGTGATTCCAGGCGGAGCGGTGATCGGTCGGGCTGATGTGCGCCGCGAGTTCGCAGCTCAGGCCCAAGGTGTCCCCGAGCTGTGCAAGCGAGCCGCCGGATAGTTCACTGCCGCCTTCGTTGCTCGACGCGGTTAGCACCCAAAGGATGTTCCAGCGCTCCTCCTCGTAGGTTGCGAGCGTCTTGGAGATGACGGCAGCGCCGTTGGAGTAGCCGTGCAGGTAGCACCAGTTCTCGTCGGTGCAGGAGCGGTCGAGTTCGCTCTTCAAGTCGAAGACCGCCTGCGCCATGCTCGAGCGCTGATCAACCTTGGCGTCGATGCTGTCCACATCCGACCATTCGCCGAGCGGTACGCCGGTCTTCTTTCCGCTGGTCCAATCGGTCGAACAAATCCCGCCAACGTGAATGAACCGCGGGCGAGCGCCCTGGAGCTGCTCGCTGTCGGACTCACCATCGGAAGGCTCGAGAGGCTCCTGGGCAACGCAACCAGCGAACACCAGCGCAAGCACAAGTCTCGTCAATTTCATCGGGAACGACCTCCAATCGCTAGACTAACTAGCGGTCAGTAGATCGGGATACTTAATAAAATCAATTGTTTGCGTGTGTGTTGGCGCGCCACACTGTGGCTGCATCGCGCGGGTCGAAGACGATCCAGTGCACGCGACGCACGTGCGCTTGACCATGCTCGTTGCTCGGGACTTCTGACAATGATTCCGCGGCCAAGGCACCAGCGGATAACGCATTAACGACGGCGGAACGCTGCGAGAAAAAATCCGTCGGTACCGTGTTTATTCGGTAGCAGGCGAAGCGCGTGATTCTCGGCGACGAGCTCCTTGGGCAGGGTGCCTTTGAGCGGGAGGGGCTCCAGTGGCTCGGTCTCGAGCAGTCGTTCGATCACCTCTTCGCACTCGGCTTTGAGCACGCTGCAAACGGCGTAGACCAGCGTCCCTCCCGGGCGCAACAGCGAGCTGGCTCGCTGGGTGATGGCCAGTTGCAGCGCCGCGAGCTCGATCAAGTCGGCCTCTTCACGATGGAGGCCAATCTCGGGACGCCTGCGTAACGTGCCAATACCGCTGCACGGTGCATCGACCAGAACGCGGTCAAAGCTCTCGCGGGTGAGCTCTCCAATGCCGACGGTGAGGTCCAACGCATGCGTCGCCAGTTGGGACTTGGCTTGTCCTCGAGCGATGAAGGCAGCGAGCTTCGCGGGGTACTTGTCGACCAACGTGACGGTGCCGTTTGGACCGACTTGGTGCGAGAGCAGCCAGGATTTATTGCCTCGACCAGCACAAGCGTCGAGCACGGACTCTCCGGGCTGGGCACCGAGGGCTAGCGCCACGAGCTGTGCGCCCTCTTCTTGCACGATCCAATCCTGCTCAAAGCCGGGCAGACTGCGCGGGTGCGCAACAGCGCGCGCGATGATGCCGTGGGGCGAATAGTGCGTGGGCTCAAAGTGCTCGGCAGCCGGCTCGTCACCGTCGTCTCGGCCGGGCGCGGCCGCGCGTAACCGCGCGAGGATTGCCTCGCGTTCGCTCGCGTTGCCTACGGCGAGATGCAAAGGCGGACTCTCGGCTCCGGCGGTCAAAAAGTCGAGCGCTTCACGCCTGCCGAGTGAGCCTCGCAGAGCGCCTTTCAGCCAGCTGGGCGTGCTCTCGAGGATGGTCTTCTTCGGATCGGGGCGGCCCTTTTTCTCGATGGTGAGGGCATGCGCTCGAAGGATGGCGTTGGCAAAGTTGGCGGGCTTTTCCCCGATCAAGCGCTTGATGCCAGCGACGCCCTCGGACACGGCAGCAAACACCGGGATCCGGCTCAAGAAGGAGATCGAATAGAGCGCGATCAGTAGGTGTGCGCGCGCCTCGTAGTGATCGATCAAGGTGCCACGCGATGAGAGAGAGCGACCGGTCTCCTCGAGGTAGCCCTGCATACGCAAGACGCCGTAGGTGAGCTCGGTGGCGAGCCCTGCCTCTCGTACGTCACGCTCGCCAGCTCGTTGAATCTCGGCGTCCAGCACGGCCGCGGCGTGCGCTCGATCTTCCCAAACACGTGTGAGTACCCGGGCTGCGATTGCGCGCCCACCACTGTTTAATGCTTCCGTCACCGGGTTAGCTCCTCGACCTGTCCTTGGATCACTTCACGTCTGCGCTCGAGGTCATTTCTGAAGGCCACACCCATGAGCGCGATCAACATGAGCATGCCCACAAGACTTGCGATCTCTCGAACGCGTAGCGGTAAGGGACGTCGCAGCAGCGCCTCGAACAGAAAGAACAGCAGATGCCCGCCGTCTAAAACGGGGACGGGCAGCAGGTTGATCAAGCCGAGGTTGATCGAGATCACCGCCATCGCCCAAACGAAGTAGCTGACGCCCTTCTTTCGTTCTTGTCCGACCACGTCGTAGACGGTGATGGGACCTCCCAGCGTAGAGAGGCTGACCTTGCCCTCCGAGATGCGGACGATACCAACCACGATGAAGCGAGCCACGTCGTAGCTCTCTTCACAGGCCCGCACGAAGGCCGACTGGATGGCGCGCGGGCTCTCCACTTCGGCCTCCGAGACGATCGGTGACCAATTGCGTGCACGCAGTGAATAGCGCGGACGCTCTTGGCCGTAGTCGTCGAGGTAGAGCTCTTCACGAAGCTTGATGACGCCGATCTTGCGGGTGCCCTGCCGCTCGAAGGTCACGGTGTGCTGGCGATCCGGACTGCGAAATAGCAGCTCTTCGAAGGTGACCCAGCCGGGGACCTCGGTATTGTCTACAGCGACGATTCGATCGCCCGGCCGAATGTCGGCCTTGTACTCGGCTGAGCCTTCGGGGACGGCATAGATGTAGAGGTCCGCGCTCTCGATGCCGGTTCGTTGCAGGGTTGTGCCAGTCGCGACATCAGGCGTGAGCGCTGCCACCCCCGATTCGAACACCGAGAGCTCCGCCATCTTGCCGAGCGCGTCGGGGACTCGGGTGGGACGCAAATATCCGACGGGGATGGTCTCACCGTGATTGTCGGAAAGCGCCGCGTCCAGATCGGCGTAGGAGCGGACTGGTTTGCCGCGCACCTCGATCACGACGTCGAACGTACGCAGGCCCGCGCGGTAGGCCGGGGAGTCTGTGCGGGGCACGCCGACGACGGCCGCGGGCTGATTGGGAGCGACGCCGATTTCCCCGACGACGTCCACGAGCTCGAGCGGGCGCTGGATGATGCGCTCTTCGGGCGTGACCACGACCTCGACGCGCTCGCGTCCGCGAAACACGCCGAGCTTGAGATCCCGACCGGGGCTCTTTTGAATTGAACGCCGCAGCTCCTCAAAGGTGTAGATCGGCTCACCGTCCACCTCGAGGATGCGGTCCCCTGGGAACAGCTTGCCGTCTGCGGGGTGTCCAGGCGCTACGAAGCCGATGGTGGGCGCGGTGCCTTCCTTCTCCCCGACCAACACTCCGAAATAGAGCAGGATGGGAAACAGCATGTTCATCGCCGGCCCCGCCAACACGATGATGGCGCGCCTGTAGATGGGCTGCGCCTCGAAGGTGCGCCCGCGATCCTCGGGCAGGACGCGTTCTTGGCGCGTTTCCTCGAGCATCTTGACGAAGCCGCCAAGAGGCAGAATGCCGATGCAGTACTCCGTCTCTCGGCCGCGAATCCGAATGATCTTTGGACCAAAGCCGATGGAGAAGGTGAGCACCTTCACGCCGAAGATCTTCGCCCACACAAAATGGCCGAGCTCGTGCACGAAGATGAGCACGGAGCAGAGCAGGGCGAAGTAGATCAGGTCCACGGTTCGTCGGTCTTTTGAGCAGCTGTTAGAGCCGCTCTCATTCCCATGGTCGCCCGCGCGACGCTACCCTCGTGATGCTGGTCTTGGAGCCAAAAGGCGAACGAGCGCGGTGATGATGACGCCAGCTCCAACGCCGACCGCGGCCCAAACCAGCTCACTCTTGTTCGAGCCCAGCAGGAAGGTCAACGAACCCACGGTGCCGAGCACGGGGATTAGCAGACCAAACGGCACGCGAAAGCGAGATTGCGTCCCAGCCTTACGCAGGATGGGCACTGCCAGGCAGGTGAGGGCGTACTGCACGACCACGGTGACGTTGGAGAAACCCACCAGCTCGCGGTAGGTGAAGAAGGCCCCGAGTACGGCTGTGAGTAAGGTGGTACCCGCGATCGCGAGGTGCGGCGTTCCGAAGCGAGGATGCACGGCTTGGAGGACCTTGGGCAGGTCTCCGCCCTCGGCTAGCGCCTGCGCGTAACGCGGGCTGCCGAGGGCGCTCCCGGCCGAGAAGCCGCCAACGCTGACGATGCTACCGAGCAGGACGAGGCCGCCGATCAGTGGCCCAAACGAACGCGCGGCGTCCACCAAGGGCGTATCCGACTCGGCGCTGATCTTGGCGTACGCACCGACCATCACTCCTTGAACGACCACGAACAGGAGCGAGGCAAAGAGCAGTGAGCCAACGGTAGCGAGCGGAATGGCGCGCTCGGGATTCTTGGTCTCCCCAGCGGGGACGGGCACGACCTCAAATCCTTGAAGTGGGAACAGCGCCAGGTAGATGCCGTTGGCTGTGCCTGCCACGCCGAGCTCGACGTGGCCCTTCAGGTTGTTCGTATCGAAGTGACTCACCGCTGCGACGACGAACAAGGCGATTGCACTCAGCTTGCCGACGGTCATCAGGTTGACCACCGCTGCTCCCGGCTTCACGCCCACGTAGTTGATCGCCCCAAGTAACAGGATCACGGCCACGACCACCACGCGATAGAGCGCATGGTTGGCCAAGCCAGCGAGCGCGACGAACTGCGTGACGTTGGCTGCAAAACTTAGGAAGGCGTTGAGAAAACAAGCCCAGCCAACCACGAAGCCGATGTTCCTGCCGAAGGCCGCGCGCGCGTAAAGGTAGGGACCGCCTGTCTGATTGTGGGAGCTCGCCAACTCGGCGAAGCAGAGCGACACCGGGATGAGAACGAGGGCGCAGCCGACATAGGCTAACGGCGACCACGCTCCCATCGAGCGGGCCATGTCGTCGGGCATGCTGAACACGCCCGAGCCGACGATGGCGTTGACGCCAATGGCCAAGACATCGAGCAGCGTGAGCCGACGGGCGAGCACAGCGAACCGCGATTCCTCAGCTGTGATTGCGCCGCGGTAGCAGCGTTTCGTGGAAGCGGGCCAGCGTCGCTTCGACGTGCGCAAAGACTGTGTTGGGTGCAGGGTTGATCGGCTCGCCTGCAGGCACCCCGGTCAAGAGCTCAATGCCCTCCTCGACCGACTGAATGGCGTAGATGTGAAACATCTCGTCGGCGATGGCTTGCACGACGTCCGAGCGAAGCATCAACGCGTCCACGTTGTTGGCCGGGATCAGCACGCCCTGCGTGCCGGTGAGACCGCCCTTCGCTTGGCATACGTCGAAGAAGGCCTCGATCTTTTCGTTGAGCCCGCCGACGGGCTGGATGCTGCCGCCTTGATCGACGCTGCCGGTGACTGCGAGGTCTTGTCGCAGCGGCAGCCCAGAGAGCGCGGACAACAGGGCGTAGAGCTCACTCGAGGAGGCGCTGTCACCATCGATCGCCTCGTAGGTCTGTTCGAACACGAGCGAGGCGCTGAAGGAGAGCGGCCTGCGTTGAGCGAAGCGAGCGGCCAAAAAGCCGTTGAGCACGAGCACACCTTTAGCGTGGATCGGACCGCTCATCTCCACTTCACGTGCGATGTTCATCGGCCCCTCGTGACCGGGGTACACCACCGCGGTGACGCGGCATGGGCGGCCGAAGGCGATGGGACCGTCGGAGAGGACGCTGATGGCGTTCACTTGGCCCACGATCGAGCCGCGCGTCTCGATGCGAATGGTGCCGTTCGTCAGCAGCTCGTGAAGCGCGTCACGGAACTGACTGCCGCGACGCTTGGCACCGTCGATCGCCGAGACGACGTCCTCAGCGCTGACAGTGGCCGCTTTGCGACGCACTGCGAGATAGGAGGCCTCGGTGGCCACCTCAGCAATCAGCCCCAAGCAGCTGGTCACCTTGGACTGGCTCTCCGCGAGCCGACCGCCGTGAAAGATCAACTCGCGCACGGCGCCGCGAGAGAGCGGAAGCAGCCGTCGTTGTTGAATCAGCCCAGCGAGGAACGGCGGGTAGGCGCGCGGCGCTTCGTCGAAGCCCAAGGTGGGTTCGAAGCGCGCTTGCACCTTGAACAGCTGCGAAAACTCAGGGTCGGCGGCGTGCAGCTCTTGGAACAAGCTAGGCCCTGCGACCAGAATGACTTTGACGTCGATCGGGAAGGTCGGAAACAGGAGCTCCTCGGCCGCACCTCGGTAGTACGACGGATTTTGATCCGGAACGATGAACTTACCGGAGAGCAAACAGGCCTTCAGATGCTCGTACAACGTCTCGTTCTTCAGCAGGGCGTTGGCCGGCAGAATCAGAAAGCCGCCGTTGGCTTCATGCAAGGCGCCACCCACGGCGAAGCCTGGCTCGGGCGGGAAGGCCGCGTCCGGCGGCGAGTGACTGCGCCCGAACAACGCTGCCAAGGTCGGATGCGTCACCTCGACGACGGGCGCGCCGCTGCCCGGCGTGTGTTCGGTGAGCAAGGTGGGCACGACCACGCCGCGAGACAGCCCGACGGGCTCTTCTCCACCGGGTTCATCGAGCGATTGGTGGAGGCGTGAGATGACCGCCGCTTCCAAGCGGGAGATGAAACTCGCGAGCTCTCCCGTGTTCTCGTACTTGGCGGCGACCGGGGCGAAGTGGCCTTTCACTGCATCCGAGAGAAAGGCTTTGATCCCGCCTCGCAGCTCGGATTCAGCCTCCTCGTGAAGGTCGGTGAGCTTCGACTCGAAGTCCTCGACGGCGCTCTTCACCGCCTCCAGCGTTTCATCGCTGGGCGTCTCCTCGGACTCCCCGCGCCGCAGCTCGATGTCATCCCCGGTCCGTTCGACGCTGAAGCCGTGAGAGCCGACGAGCTCGGCTAGCTCGGCCTCGAGGCGCGTCTCTTCACGGCGGGTACGCCGGGCGACGCGCGTTTGCGCCTGCTTGAACCGCTCACCCTCGGTGGCTGAGTGCACCGACTCCACCAGCTTCAGATAAAGCGCGTTCATGGATTCAACGCACTCTTTGCCCTGCGCTGCGGGAAGAAACAGCGCCTTGGGCTCGCTCGGCCGATCCGGGTTGGGCAAAAGCAGCAGGTCATCGGGAGTTTCCCGCGTCTGCGCGATTCTCTCTGCCGTGGCGCGCACGCTGAAGGTGCGACCCGCGCCCGAGTTGCCAACGACGACCACATGAAAGCGCGGTTGTCTTATCTCCAGGCCGAATTCGAGCGCTTCGAGCGCGCGGTCTTGAGCGACGACGCCTGTCGAGGGCGTGACGTCCATCGTCGTTTCGAAGTTGAGCAGGCTCTCGTCGAGCTGCTTACGGCATTCTTCGGTCTTGAGCTTGCGGCCAGCCATTGGCCGGAAACCTACGCAAGAATGGGTCTGCCGGCTACCGCCCAGTGCGTCGCCGCACCGCTTTGGGCGCAGCGGCAGCGAGCGCGATCAGATCCGCTACTGCGTGACCGTTCACGGTCAGCCCATCGATGTCCGCGTCGGTGATCGCAACCCCGCGTAAGTCGACGTTGTTCAAGCGGGCTTCGCGCAGCGAAACGTCCTCGAACGACGCCTTGGCGAACTTGACGTTCTCGAAGCTCGCGTTCGAGAGGTCCGCGTCGTTGAGCTCGAGCTTCCGGCCGTCGGCGTTGTTGAGCGCTGCTCCCCTCAGGGAAATGTCGTTCATGCGTGCTCCCTCGAAGGAGACGTCCTCGAAGCTGGCCGCCGCGAGCGACACGTCGCAAAAGGATGCCTTTTCGAGCAGGGTGCCTTCGAAGCGAACAGGCTCCGTCGAACGACGTGCGCTTGCAGCTTTTTTGGGCTTGGTCGAGCGAGCCTTGGCGCGGGGAGTAGCCATGGGTCGAGGTTACGAGGTTGAATGGCCCGCCACGAGTGATTCTTGGCCTTCGGTCGTGCTATGCGCTGCGCGTGAACGCTCCGCTGCTCGCTCATCAATGGGTTCGTAATGCGAAAAGCTCACCCGAGCGCGTGCTGTTGATGCTGCACGGCGTGTTCGGCATGGGCACCAACTTTCGTACCATCGCCGGCCGACTCTGTGAGCAAAACCCAGGTTGGGCGGTCGTGCTTGCCGATCTGCGCGGCCACGGTCAATCCCAAGGGTTCTTGCCACCTCACACGCTGCCCGCCGCCGCGGCGGACGTGCTTCGGCTTGCGGGGACCTTGGAGTTGCCTGTGCATGCGATTGCTGGCCACTCGTTTGGTGGCAAGGTGGTGCTCGCCACGCTCGCAGAGCAACCCGGCTGGGTTCGAACCGCGTTCGTGCTCGATTCAGATCCGGGCGTTGCGCAATACGATGCGGCGAGCTCACTGGTTTTGCGCGTGCTCGAAGCACTCGAGGCGCTACCGACGGTGCTGCCGAGTCGGGAGTATTTTCAAACGGAGCTCACGGCGCGCGAGTTCCCCTCGGCGATCGTTGCGTGGTTGGCGATGAACGTGCGCCGAGATGGTGACTCGTACTCGTTGCGACTCGATCTCCCAGCGATTCGCTCTCTGCTCGAGGACTACCGCACGCGCGACTACTTCCCTTTGCTCGAAGAGCATCCGTGTGGCGCTTTGCACTATCTGATCGCCGGCAAAGGCTCGGCACTTGGAGCGGCATCACAGGACCGCGTTATGGCGCTAGCCGCGCGTGGTCAGCTCACGGCCCATACGTTAGTGAACGCTGGGCACTGGCTACACGTCGATGATTCGGAAGGCGTTCTGAAGCTCCTTTCTGCAGGTCTGGCTGCAACGCGCTAAGCGCAAGCCGCAGGTTTGGCCTCAGTAGCGTGTGCGCCATCGTGAGCGCGCCTGCTCCTGCTGCATACGTCGCACTGGCAAGCTGCTTCTCGTGGGCCTTTCTTTGCTCGGCGGAACTATCTAGCTTGGTCATCGCATGTCTACGCCTGCGCAAAAGTTCGATCCACTCGGCGGGGGACTCTCCTTCGACCTTGGCGATATGGAACTCGACCTACCTCCCGCCTCGTCGGTTGCGCGGCACGACTCCAGCGCACCCGGGAGCCTCGGGGATCCTTTCCGCATCGTTGGCACGGCAGTGCAGGGGACCTTCCTGGTGGAGAAGGTCGTCGCGCATGGTGGCTTTGGCGTGGTGTATCGCGCCAAGCACCTCAAGTTCTCAGCTCCGGTCGCGCTCAAGTGTCTGAAGATTCCAGCCACCCTCACCGAGGAGGAGCGGCAGCTCTTTCTCTCGCGCTTCATGAAAGAGGGCGAAGTGATGTTTCGACTTTCGGGCAGCATCCCCGAGGTCGTGCGCCCGCTGCAAGTCGACTCCTTCGGTCTGCCGGACGGACGCCTGGTGCCGTTCATCGCCTTTGAGTGGCTCGATGGGGAGACGCTCAAGGACCTGATCGTGAGGCGGCTGACGGACGGGCAACCTGCGCTAGGCGTGCAGCGCGCCGTGGAGGTGCTTTCCTCGGTCGCCCGCGCGCTACACCGCGCGCATCGCGTTCAAAGTCCCGAAGGGGAGCTATGCATCCTCCATTGCGATCTGAAGCCAGACAACATCTTCGTGGTGAACGGAGACGGTGGGCAGACGATCAAGATTTTCGATTTTGGTATAGCGAAGGTGCGCTCGGCTGCCACGCGTGAAGCCGGTCGAGCGACCGCCGAGACACAAGGCAACATGTTCACGCCGGCCTATGCGGCGCCTGAGCAATGGGCTCCCGACAAGTACGGGCAAACCGGTCCGTGGACCGACGTCTTTGGTATGGCGCTGACCGTCGCTGAGTTCGCTGCTCAACGTCCTGCGATCGATGGGCCTCCCGCGACGATGCTCTCTCTCTGTTTGGACGAGATCAAGCGTCCAACTCCACGTCGGCTTGGGGTGGACACGAGCGACGAAGTTGATGCGGTGTTCCGCAAAGCTCTTGCTGTGGCTCCTACGCAGCGTCATCGCAGTATGGAGGCCTTCTGGTCTGACTTGGAGCGGGCGCTTGGGCTCGCACCGTCAATGGCTCACCAGCGCAGCTCGATGGCTGGGCCGGTGATCATTCCCGACGTCTTCATGCAGCCCGCCCAGGCGGCCCCGCTCGCTGGCTCTGCGCGGCCGGAAGCAAGCGCCCCCGAGTTTGCCGGGGATCTGGATTTTGGGCTCGACCCGCGACCCAGCGTGCTGCCGAACCAGCCCAAAGTCGCGCCCGTACCGATTCCGATTCAGCCCAAGGCTCCGGAAGAGGGTGGCGGCCAATCCCCAGCTGGCCTCGATGCCTCGGAGGGCTTTGGAAACGCGCTGGATCTGGCTGCGGGCCCAGCCTCTGTTTCGTCCTTTGCACCAGCCGCACCCTCCGCCCCCGTGCATGCGCCGGTCGCACAGCTGCAAAGCTTCGAGCAGAGCGCTGGATGGCCGCAAGCACCTGCCTCGTTTGGCGGTCACGCTGCGCCAGCAGAAGCGCCTGGCGTCCCAGCTTCCGTCCGTGCCGCGGAGCGAGCCGCCGCGGCCGCAGCAGCGGCGCGGGCGGCTGCCGCAGCCGCCAAGTCGATCGCAGGTAAGGCGCTGGGCGTCGACGAGCAGCACGAGATTCGCTTTGATGAGCCGTCGACGTGGCTCAAGCCGATGATGCCGGCCATCGTGGTGATGGCCTTGGCCCTGCTTTCGACGGTGGTCGTGGTGATCGTCAACAAGGCCACCGGGAGCAACATGAGCGTGATCTGGTTCAGCCTGCCGCTGATGCTGTTGGCGGTAGGGTTTGGCGCCTACCGCTGGATGAAGCTCACCCGCGGCTGAGCCTTCAGACAGCGCGCGTGAGGGTGAAGAACGCGCCTTGCGCTACGCCCAACTTGTAGGCCTTGCCAACGAGCACGCCGCGAGCGACCGGCCTGCAGAAGTCCTTCATGTTCATGTAAACGGCCTTCGATAGACCGATGTCATTGCGTTGGAATCGCGGCCATCCCACCGGGATGCCGGGCGGGTCGGTGGTGTAGTCGAAGAACAGCTCGTCCGGATGTGCCTCGCCCGCGGTGGCTTCACGCAACACGAAGAAGCCGGGACCCGTTGCGAAGGCCATCGTCTGGTGGTTGTAGCCAACGACCGTCGTCCCCACCCGCGCAAAACGCTTCTGGAAGCGCGAGAAGGCGGGCAGCGAATTGCGACCCTCGAAGATAACGGTGCCTTGGTCTCCCGGCGGCACAAAGTCATTGAGCGTGAGCGCCGGTCCCCCTCCAACCGCTTCATAGAGCCGCCCAACCTTGCTGCCTCTCACCGAAATGACTTGGGCGAGCCGGTCCCCAGCGGGCAGCGCATCCAAGAACTGGGCAATGGTCTCCCGACTTGCGCCCCCCGCGAGCAACGCCAAGAGCGAAGTGCCCTCGATTTTGTTGCCGTCGTGTGCCCCAGATTTGCCGGTCGAAATCGTGTCAGTTGAGATTGTCATAGCGCGTCTCATCATAGTCGCTTGACAGCTCCTGTCCCGATCGATAGAAACGCCCGGCTTGACCGCGAGGCCAGGCGATGCGCCCGTAGCTCAGCTGGATAGAGCATCGGACTTCGAATCCGAGGGTCGTAGGTTCGAATCCTTCCGGGCGCGCGGCGTCACTGTTTCAAAAGAATTTTCGGGTCATTAGCTCAATTGGTAGAGCAGCGGACTCTTAATCCGTTGGCTGAAGGTTCAAGTCCTTCATGACCCACCAAAAACCGAAAGGCGCCGAGGTAACTCCGGCGCCTTTCTCCATTTTACGGGCTGCATTTTTAAGCCCAAGGCGTGGCCTACAGCTTCACGGCCCGTCTTCGCGGGCTCGCTTCGGCTGGAGGGGCGCTTCGCGCACCCAAAGAAAGGGGCCGCCTCGGCGCTGTATCGTTGGCGAAAGCTCCACGACGTGGGCGCGGATCTTCATGGGTTGTGCAAGTTCGGGCTTCTCCGCCAGCTCCGCGAAGCCATCAAACACCTCGTAGCTCGCTCCACGCGTCTGATCGAACGCCCAGAAGGAATCCCCGCTGGCCTTTTGACCTTCGCCGACGGTGACCCGTTGGAATTGACCTTCAAGCTCCTGTGCGCGGCCGAACCCGATCACCGATGTGGCTTCGCTTGGGTTGACCAGGCGAGCTTCCAGTACCTGCATGTGTTGACCCGCGAGCGAACGGCCCATGGGATGATACGGAACCCCCAGAACACGAACCTTCTTTCCGTCCATAGCCTCCCACACAGCCGAGGATGCATAGCTGGCGATCGTGTCTTGCGGCTCACCTTCGCGGACCAGCCACACCCCAGTGAAGACAAGCTTGTGCTGCGCATCTCGCTTGGCCTTCGACACGCGCACCACCGCCTCGAAGCGTTGCGAACCCTCGGGATCGGGGAGATCGGGGGGCGCAGCGGCTGTCGGGATCTGAACGAGGCTGCCGGCCGAACTCGACACAGTCGCGCTCGGGAGGGTCACCTCATCGGGCCCCACCTCATCCACCTGCAACGGGTCTGCTCCACACGCGAGCGTGAACAGTAGAGGGAGGCCAACGCGATTGATCATGGGGCATCATCGCACGGGTTCGGATCTTCGGCGCCGGTGCAGCCGGAGAGGTCACTGTGATCGCAGTTGCCTCCGCTGCAGGTGTTGGCGATCACGCCGGTGTCGAAGAATTGGTGTAGTTGAGCGCGTGCGTCCTCGAGCTTGCGCAGCTTTCCGTGAGGGTCGTCGCAAACGCTGAGCGGCAAGTTGCATAGCGGTTCGGCGGGCAAGCCGAAGTCCCATTCGGCGTAGACGGCGCCGTTCTCATCGACCGGACCAAGCACCTGGGTCAGCCCGTAGATGTTGCGGACCCCCGTGTCCAAGTGTTTGGCGCCCATCGCTCGTGCCATGGTGTGACCACCAAACGAGCTCACCTGATGGTCTCCAACTGCAACGCGCAGCAAGGTGCGGCGATTGGCGGGCGAGCTCGCGAACGGTTCGCTAAAGGCGTACTTGCTGTAGGCCGCCGGCTCGACTCGGTCCCACAACATTTGCAGAACCCCCAACACATGCTGTTGGCGGCGCGCGTCCGGGTATTGAAAGCGCATCAAGGCAAAGAAGGGATCAAAGTCCACGCTGCGATTGAGCAGCTGGGAGTAGGGCTGGCCCATCACCTCGAGTGCGCCACGCTCAACGTCTGGGCTGATCGAAAGTAGCACGCCTCCCGAGATTCCGCCCTGGCTGATCCCCCAATAGAAGCGCTTGCTACCGTCGAGGTACGAGCCATACGTCGGATCTTGCGTCAGCCCGCGCGAGACCATCCGCATCACCAGTAGGTTGTTGAGAAAGCCTTGGTGCAGGCGGTCGAACATGGACGTCAATTGGTCCAACTCACCCGTCGCTATCTGGAGGCTGATGAATTCCTCGTCTTCCGAGGCCATGCCCGAGAGCTTCGTCGAGAAGATGGCGTAGTTGTTGAGGTTACAGAAGGTGCGGAAGTGTTCGCTCTCGACCTGCGTCTCCTCGCCAAGCAAGCCGTGGCCGTATTGCAGCAGTTTGGCGGGCTCATTCAGGGCGCTCTGAGGAATCAGCAGCTCCCATTCGAAGTCGGCCGTAGGTTGATCCGCGTTCGGCTCGGGGAGGCCGTCTTCCCCGAATACCAGGAAGCCTCCAGGGTCGGGGGAGGTCAGGTAGAGCGGTACGGTCATGGTGCCGCGCAGGCGGTAGGCAATGTTGACCGGGTCGATGTCTTGATCGACCGAGGTGATGGTGTAGCTAGGGCCGTCCGAGTCTTCGGGCATGGCCTCGTCACGCATGTGCAACAGCCAATCGGTGTTGCTCGCCCGACTCGCCGTGGTGAAGTCCCAGGCGAGCTGAAGGTCCTCCTGCCCAACCGACGCACGTTCGAGAATGCCGAATAGATCGGCGTACAAATCCCGACGTGCCTCCACCGAAGCGTCGTCTGAAGCCGTTCCATCGCGCAGGGCAGCAAAGGCTGGGGACGCCTCGAGCGTCGCACCGTCCGCGTCTAACAGGCCCCGCACTGCGACGATGTAGCGTGCGCCGTCACGCAGCGGCTCGGCCGGGAAGATCAAGAGTGAGGCCTGCTCCGGGCTCTCGGCGGTCTTGTCGATCTCGGCCCAATGCAGAACCCTCACACCCGTTTCTGCGTCCAAGAGCACCGTTGGAGAGGCGTCCGCCAGTGAGTCTTCGGGTGAGTTGACCTGAGCCAGTCCACTGTTGGTTGCACCGACGATCTGCGCGAGGATGGTGCCGCCCGACGAGAAGCCATCTGACTTTTTCCACGCTTCGCCAGTGATAAACGAGCCGTCTTTTCTGGGCGGTAGGCCTTCCGGCAAAAAGGAGACCCGTCGACCGGTGGTAGTCGTTGCGTCGGCCACGGTGTAGACGTTGGAGGGAAAGGGAAACCCACAATGGCTTGGAACGATCGGATCGCAGGCGAGCAGCGGGTAGGTGTCCGGTGCGCCGCCAGTTCCGCCGGCTCCTGCAGCTCCGCTTCCGCTCCCACCGCCGCCGCTCCCGCCCGAACCGGCTGGCGCTGGGTCGACGAGTTCTCCCCCACAGCCGCTGGCGAGTCCAAGCGTGAGCGCGATAATCAGCGAAAACCGGGAGTGAAACGGGGAGTCCATCGCGTCAGTGTACAACTGCTTGCGCGCTTTGAGTTCGGGGACTATACCCACCGCCCCTAACGAGGAGTCCGCTTCGATGAAAACCGGCATTCACCCCAACTACGCCAAAGCAACCGTCACCTGTGCTTGCGGCTCGGCCATCGAGACGTACTCCACCCGGGGCAGCTTCTCCACCGACGTCTGCTCGGCCTGCCACCCCTTTTACACCGGCAAGCAGAAGCTGATGGACACGGCCGGTCGTGTCGACAAGTTCCGCAAGAAGTACGCAGCACAGGCCAAGTAAGCTCGGTTCGAGCGAGCCTGAGCTTACTGGCTGCAGGCAACTCGCTCCGCCGATCTCTAATCTTGGAAGAGCATCTGGGGAAGGCTGTCCGCGAGGGCAGCCTTCGTCGTTCCAGGTGCGCCTCCAGGTCGGGGCTTGCTTCAGGTGGTGAGGCAGCGGCTGAACGGCTCTCGACCTGCTAGAGTGCGCAACTCGCGCCCGCCTGCTAACTGCCTCAACCTCGGGTTGAAAACACGCCATGAGCCAAACCGTCACCACCTCTGAGTCCGCCGAAGTTGAGAAGCCCACTCCCACGAACGTTGGCGGGCAGGCCGTGATCGAGGGCGTGATGATGCGTGCGCCGGGCTCGCTTTCAGTGGTTTGTCGGCGGGCGAATGGCAGCCTCGTGTTGCGTGAGCGCACCATCCCCGTCTCCAAATCGCCGCTGGTGAAGATCCCCGTTCTACGCGGTGCTTACACCTTCTTCTCGGCAATCAAGATTGGGCATCAGGCGCTGCAATGGAGCGGGCGAATCATGGAAGCAGACTTCCGTGAGCAGGAAGCCGCCGACAAAGCTGGTGCAACCACCCCCGAACCGAAGTCCAAACCCAAGTCGGTCCCTGGCGCGAGCAAACTCTCGCTGATGGCGCTGATGCAGGCGTCGATGACCGCCGCTTTGTCGGAGGACGATGAGCTCGAGGGCGACGCTGCAAAGGAGAAGGCGGCGGCAAAGGTGAGCGAGCCTCCGAAGCCGGCCAAGCCGAAGACGAAAGAGGTCGTTGAGTACGTGGTGGAAGAAGCCCCACCGACTTCGATCGTGATGACGGTGCTGCCGGTATTGTTCGCTCTTGGGCTGTATGTGGCCGCGCCGCAGTTAGCGGCTGAGGGCATCGCCCGCTTGCTCGGTCTGGACAAGGATCTCTACCCCGTCACGCACCCGCTGCTGCAAGCTCTGACAGGCGCCGCCAAGCTGACCATCATCATCACGCTGTTCTTGGCGCTGCGGCAGGTGAGAGATTTCCGTCGCATGTTCGAGTACCACGGCGCGGAGCACATGTCGATTTCGACCTATGAAGCGCAAAAGCCGCTTCTTTTGTCGAATGCCCGCAACGTGAGTGCACTGCATGCGCGCTGCGGAACCACCTTCATCATCATGGTGGCTTTTGTCAGCGTCGTGCTCTTCTCTGCGTTGGGTAGCGTAATGCCGACCATCCAAGCGCCGCGCGCAGTGCAAGCCGTGCTCTTCTTCTTCATGAAGCTCCCGCTTTTGCCCTTCATCGCTGGCATCACCTTGGAGATCCAGAAGGTCCTGGCGAAGTACTGCACTACGGGTCCACTGCAGGTCCTGCTCTGGCCGGGCTTCTTGGTGCAAAAGATCACCACCGCCAAGCCCGATGATGATCAGCTCGAGGTCGCCTTGGCTTCGCTGCGCAGCGCCCTCGCGAACGCCACAGCCGTTCTCCCGGAGGAGCATCCTGATCGCACCTTCGATTCGTATGACAACCTTGTGAGCCATCCCGCCTACGCTGAAATGGCTGGCGGAGAGGCGAGTGCGTGATGCTCCCCCGAAATAAATTGGAAGCGGTCCAACGCCGCTACTCCGAGTTGGAGCATCTGCTCTGCAGCCCGGCCGTTCTTTCCGACTCGAATCAAATTACCAAGTTCAACCGCGAGCGCACCGAGCTCGAACCGGTGGTGAACGCGTTTGCCAAGTTGCTGGAACTCGAGAAACGCATCGCGGAAGACAAGGAGGCGCTCTCCGATCCCGATCTCGCAGAGTTGGCCCAAGCCGAGCTGCCCGAACTCGAAGAGCAGCAAACTGCGCTCGAGCAAGAGGTTCGCGTCTTACTCCTCCCGCGCGATCCGAACGACTCGAAGAACACGGTGCTCGAGATCCGACAAGGCGAGGGCGGTGAGGAAGCCGCTTTGTTCGCCGCCGACCTTTTCCGCATGATCACGCGATTCGCCGAGCGACACCGCTGGACGGTGGAGGTGCTCAGCGTGAGCGAGGCCGCAGCGGGCGGCTACAAGGAGATCATCGCCTTGGTGACCGGCCCGGACGTCTATTCGAAGCTCCGCTTCGAAGGCGGCGTGCATCGCGTTCAGCGTGTTCCGGCGACGGAGGCACAAGGTAGAATTCACACCTCCACGGCGACGGTCGCCATCCTGCCCGAGGCTGATGAGGTGGACGTCAACGTTGACGACAAGGACCTCGAGATCAGCATCGCTGCCAGCGGTGGACCGGGTGGCCAAGGCGTGAACACCACCAACAGCGCCGTCCAAATCCGACACATCCCGACCGGCATCATCGTCAAGTGCCAGGACGAGCGTTCGCAGCTCAAAAACAAGGCCCGCGCGCTCAAGGTGCTTCGTTCGCGCTTGCTCGAGATCGAGCAACGCAAGGCCGACGACGCACTCTCTGCGGAGCGCAAGACCATGGTCGGTTCGGCCGAGCGTTCGCAAAAGGTGCGGACCTACAACTACCCGCAGAACCGAGTGACCGACCATCGGATCCAGCTGACCTTGCACAAGCTCGAGGCCGTGATGGCGGGGGACTTGGACGAGCTGATCGGCGCTTTGCGCTCGCATCGGCAGGCCGAGTTGCTCAAGGGCACGGAGAGCTCCTGAAGGTGGCTGGGCGTTTGGGGACGGTCCCTCCCGGGGCAAAAGCCAACGTCGCACTCGATGCCGACGGTCTGCTCGCGGCGCTCGTGCTCTCGCCTGCCACATACTCGCGCAATCAGCACTTCGAGCTGTATCGCTCCCCCAACATGCGTTCGGTACAACGTCGGGCCCGCGTCGTTCGCGGCTTGGTCCGGCTGCTTTTGCGCGAGGAGGAGAAGACGGTGGAGTTCTCCCCGACGGAGACCGAGGTCGTGGTGCGAGTGCACGTACCGGCCTTGGGGCTGCGTCGCACTGCGCACCTGACGTTGCTCGAGTTCGAGCTGGTGGAGTTCATGCGCGCGCGCGCCTTGGGGGAGAGGCCGCCTTCGCCGCAGCGCGTTGACCAAGCTTTGCTGCGTCTTTCTGGCTTCGAGCCGTAACCAGCGGGCCCGAGCCGAGTGCAACGCATCTCTGCTATTCGGCGGCACGCGGGCTTGATAGTTTCGTGCCGTGCTGCTGCCTGACCCGTTCGACCTCGCGAAGCGTCAAGTTGCGATCGATGGCGAGGTCATTGCGGAAGATGGCTATCGAGCCCGCAAACAGCGAAAGCTCGCGCTGAGCCCGTTTGGGTTCTTTCGCGGCAGCGCACGGCTCTTCTACGAGCTCTTGCGGGACCTCCCAGAGCTCTCATTGCCGGACGGGTCGGTCGGTCCCATCGTCGGCGATATGCACCTCGAGAACGTCGGTGCCTACCGCACCGATGCCGACGAGATCGCCTTCGACCTCAACGATTTCGACGATGCGACGAACGGTCCGCACTGGTTCGATACCCTGCGGCTGGCGACCAGCGTGCTTTTGGCGGGGCGCTCGTTCCAGGCCTCCGCGCCCGAATCACTGGCGCTGGCGAGTGAGTTGCTCCGAGCCTACGAAGCGGAACTGGATGTACAGATGGGGGGACCTGGCGCACTCGCACGTGCCATGGCCGTCAAGCCGATCGCAGAGCTTTGCGAGCGCGCACGCAAGCGCACGAGAAAAGAGCTGCTTGAGATGCGTACCCCGTTGATCGGCGGCAAACGCAGCTTCGTTCGGGGCGAGCGCTACCACGACCTCACTGAGCGCGAACGCGAGCAGCTGCCGATGATTGTGGACGACTACAAGTCGGCGTTGGGCTCGCGTGCTCCTTCGCATGCCAAGTCGTGGAGCATCGTGGATGCGGCACATCGAGTCGCTGGTACGGGTAGCTTGGGTCGCTTGCGCATCGCCTTCCTGGTGGTGGACTCGACCGGCACCGAGAGGCTGTTCGAGTTCAAGGAGGCCGCCCCGTCCGCTGCGGAGGTAGTGCTCGGCCGCAGTTCGGAGGACCCTTCAAAGCGCATGCTCGCCTGCGCGGAAGCTCTCGCCGAACACCCGCCTCGTCAGTTGGCGGCGTTGGGCACAACGGCGCTCGGTGCATTGTGTGGGCGCAAGTTATGTCCGGAAGAGGACAAGCTCGATTTGGCGAAGCTCCATGTCGGGCCAAAGCTCTCTGCGGTGGTACGGGTCGTGGGGGAAACCTTGGCGCGAGCGCATCAACGGTCGAGTGCACCCAGTGCGCCTCAGGCGGGTGCCCTTTTGGATCGGGCGGTCTACCTCGCAGGAATTTTTGAGTCGGTGTACCTCGCGTACGCCCGAATGATCTGAGATGCGTGAACCTTCATTGCTTGCTGGCGCAACGATCTTCCTGGGCCTGCTACTGACCACGGAGTTTGCTCACGCGCAGCCGTCCGCTGGCTCTGCTGAGCCGCCCGCCTCGCCGTCTGCTGCACCGCTGCCCACTCCGCCTGCGCCCCCACCCAGCGCCCCTGCGAAAGCCGCTAACTCTGGCGAGCCCATCAGCAGCGATATCGTTACTGGTGCCGGAAAGGACCGCACCGAAGGCGATGAAGCGGGGCCATTGATTCGCGTGGAGGACGCGTTGGAACGCCCGCCCGAGCCACGCCGAACACCGCCCAAAACCTCGAGCCTCAGCTCACGGCTCGACTGGCGCTGGCCCAAGTTCAGCGTCGCTCAATACGGTCTGTCCATTGGGCAAGCTTTGCTCGCCGTTGGCTCGCAAGCGATCCCGGGAGCTCCACGTTGGAGCAGCCCCAACGCCTTCGACGACGGCGCCCGCAACGTGCTTCGCGCAAGGGACTACGACGGCTACTTGTACTCCCGTGACGCTAGCGACGTCGGTCTCGTGCTGCTCGTGAACCAGCAGCTCGTCGACACGCTGTTCGCTACGTGGTGGTTCCACGACAAGGGCTCCACGGCCTTTCAGATGGCGCTGATCGATGTACAGGCCGTTTCCTTCTCCGCTGGCATCAACAGCTTTGTTTCGGCAGTGGTCGGTCGGGAGCGTCCCTACGCGCGAGAGGTGTGTGGCGAAGGTGGGCGAGAAGAGTCCACCACCGACTGTCAGGGCAATAACCGCTACCGCAGTTTCTTCAGCGGTCACACCACCGCGGCCTTTACGCTCGCGGCACTCACCTGCGTTCACCATGCGAACCTACCAATCTACGGTGGTGGCGCAGTCGAGGCGATTCCGTGCGTCACCTCGATGACGCTAGCGACTGGCGTTGCCTTGCTGCGGGTGATTGCCGACCAGCATTATTTGAGCGACATCGCGGTTGGCACTGCCTTCGGCATCGCTTCGGGCGTCGGGATTCCCTACCTCTTCCACTATGGTCAGGCGCCGATCAAGGAGGCGATGTCGAGTTTCGGCCTGCCTGAAAATGTGTACGTGATGCCGACTCCTGGTGGGGTTTCTGCCGGGGGGACGTTCTAATGCGCGGGGTCGTTTCGGCGTTGGCCGTGAGCTTGGCAATGTTGCTCGTCCCGCGCTCCTCGGCTGCTCAAGAGCTACGAGCGTCTTCCGGGGTATCGCCTCCGTCTGCCGCGAGCCGCGTCGACATTGGCACCTTTCGCCCTTACTGGGGTGCTGGGCCTTCGCGACCCTTTGCAGCGGTCACCTTCGACACCGCCGGCATTGCCGTGCGCACAGAACTCAATCTCGGCATTGGGAAACCGCATCACGAGTGGGCGGGTGTGGAGCTGACCTCCAACCTATCCTTGCGCGGTCTATCAGAGTTTCTCGGGATTCGCGCAGTCATGCCCTGGGCGAACTTGCGCTTCGGAAGTCGCTTCGTTTCGCTCTTTAGCCAGCGACTAATACCCGAGAAGGAGGTGGTCACGCGCACCGACCTGGACGCTGATGATGGTCTGAAGAGCCACTACTTGACGGTGGACGGCGAGGTCAACTTCAACATCCCGCTGCCCGTCGGGACGCTCGGCTTGGGCGGCGGCGCCTATGGGCTCTTTTTTCTGCCCAAAGGCTACTTCGTGTTGGAGGAGAACCTGCGCACGGTGGTCGCTGCGCCGTTCGTAGCACGCGGCCGGGCAAGCTATCTGTTTGGGGTCGGCACCCCGGATACACTGCAAATTGGTGGCGTCGCGGAGGTGATCGTGAACCCGGCACGCGAGCTGGTCAACGTTCGTGTGGGGCCAGCTGTCGCGGTCTCGCTGACCCATCACTTCGAGGCGGTGGGGGTCGCCGTCTTCAGCGTGTTCAACCCCGATGAAATCGGCTTGGCCGGTGCGGACCTCGGACAGATCGGTCTTCGCTATCGCTGGGCAACAGGGGATCTCTGGCCCGAATTCCCGTGATACCTTCGCGCCTATGAAGGGCACTGAAGCGCGCCGATCGAGATCCGCACTGCTGGGTCGAACAGGTTTGGCGCTCACCATGCTGACGGCGTGCGCGTCGAGCGACCCACGCAGGTTTCCGCTGCGCGATCCGGTTTGGCTCGATGAGGATCTGAGTCCGGTTGCGGTGCCGTGTTACGAGGAAAAGGGCGAGGACGGCAAGGTCAAGTCGCTATGCCGCCCCAAGGACTACGTGTCGCCCTTCGCGTGGGACGTCGCCGATAAGACGGTATTCCGTCCGCTCGTAAAGTTCCTCGCGGTCGACGTGGGGTTCGAAGCGAAGAACGTCAATGCCGTGGACGAGGTACCCAACTCCTCATGGTTTACCAACCGCATCGGCGTACAGGAAATGTCGATCGAGGAGCTTCAACGAGGCAGCTGTCCCAAGCGCACGCTCGATCCGCTCAATGACGCAGATGGCAGCTGGGTCGTGGATCAAGGTAAGCCGAACGGCGCAAACCCTGGCTTTCGAGTCAATATCAAAGGGGTTGGTAAGTACCTCCTGAAGGCGGATCCGGATGGCGAGGGGGACAAGGCGACCGGCGCTGCAACCATCGCCGCTCGGCTCTATCACGCGGCGGGCTACTGGTCGGTTTGCGACACTGTGATCTACGTGCCGAAGCGGTTGCTCAAGCTGACCCCGGGCCTCAAGTTCGCCGACAACAGCGGTATCGAGAAGGACTTCGACCAAGCTGCGCTCGACAACGTGCTCAACAAAGCGCAAAAGCGCGGAGATCTCGTGCGCATGCTCGCTTCGCGTTGGCTGCCTGGACGCACCGTGGGGCCGTTCAAGTACGAGGAGACTCGAAGCGACGACCCGAATGACGTGATCCCCCACGAAGATCGGCGTGATTTACGGGGCGCACGTTTGCTGGCCGCCTGGCTCGCTCACTTCGATTCGCGCGAGCAAAATTCGATGACCACCTGGATGAGCGTCGACGAGGAGAACAAGGACTCGTCGCCGGGGCACACCTTGCATTGGTACATCGACATGGGCGACTCGTTCGGCACGCACTGGGCCTGGGACGCCCTCAACCGCCGCATCAACAAGAGCTACTACTTCGACCCCGGGGATGTGGCCCTCGACTTCGTAACGCTCGGCATTCCGCAACGTCCTTGGGACGTCTCCACAAAGACGCCTGGCGCCGAGCAGTTCTCCTACTTCGCCAATGACGTCTTCGAGCCGGAGGAGTGGAAAGGCGGCTACCCCAATCCGGCCTTCGCGCGCATGACCGAGCTGGATGCAGCGTGGATGACGCGCATCATCACGCGCTTCGACGACGCCTCGATCGCGGCCGTCGTAAAGCTCGGTGAGTTCGCCCAAAAGGGCCACCCGGAGCTGCTCACGCAGCTGCTCGTCGCGCGCCGCGACGCCATTCGCTTGCGCTACTTCTCGAAGCTCTCACCGCTCGCCGAGGTTACGGCGGAGGGCTCTACGGTCTGCGCGACCGATCTCGCGCGGCAGGCGGGGACCTGGCCGGCGAAGGACTTCAGTTATACCGGCTCGCTCTGGTCGGGCGCATCGCTCGATCAGAACCAAGCGCTCAAGGTGGAGGTGCTCGAGGCTGGGAAGGTCTGCGTCAAGCTGCCCAACGTCGCTTCTGACGCGAAGCTGCCGCCGGACTCTCCTTCACGCTACGCCGTTGTCGATCTGCAGAACGGCATCGCGCCAGGCCCACTGCGTGCGCACTTCTACGACCTGGGCGACAAAGGCTTCAAGCTGGTCGGCATCGAACGACCGTCCGATTCCGACCAGCCTGATTGAGCGATTGATTGAGCCCTCCGCTTCCTGCGGAGGGCTCAACGCTGCGACTAGAGCTTGCCCTTCTCCGCCTCGAGCTGCGCGCCGAGGACCTTCACTGCGTCGGTGATCGACGCGGTGGGGAAGGCGAGTTCCACCACGAGGTTGGCGCCGTCCACCTTGGTGGTCATCGACTTGACTGCGTCGACCGCGCCAAACTGCGCGGGGACCTTACCCTCTTTGAGGAAGGCATCTTTGCCGATGATGAAGAAGGCATCGACCTTCTTTGCGGCTTCAGCCGACGGCGTCTTGAGCGTGAGCATGATCTTCCCAGTGGTCAGGTCCACCGAGCCATAGGCCTCCTCGAGCTCCTCAAAAAGAGCGTTGCCCTTCGAGCCAGGCTTGACGAACTGGGTCTTGATCAAGTTCTTGCTCAGGTAGAGCGAGATCTCCTTGGAGCGGTCGATCATGAACTTTGCGGCGTTGTCGCCAGGCTTGATCGCCGTCTTGAAGGTGTCGACCGACTCAGCGCCGCCGAGCACGCCGTCACTGAATTGACCGAGGAACATCTTGCCGTCGGAGGTGACCTTGATGCCGTCAATCTCGCTGAGCGTGGTCTCTTTGCCGGGCTTCTTGTGCTTCTCGAGCGCGGTCACGAAGGTGTCGGGCTTGAAGTCTCCGCCGAGCAGCGCGACCACTTTGGGCTCGCCTCCGCCTTCCATTCGCGCGCACACGCCAACCGACTTCAGGCTGCTGAGCGTGAGACCGGTGTCGGTCATGAAGCCCTGCATACGCTTGAACGAGTCGTCCTTGGCGTTCTCGGTCTTCAACATCGCCTCGAGTCGGGGAACGATCTCGGCTGCAACAGCGGGGTGCTTGGCGACCTTCGCCAAGTCGAGCGCAACGGCGACGTCGCACGTGGCCGGTAGATGCGAAAGGGCGTCACTGCCGGTCGCGGCTGTGGGGGCGTCAGCTTTGGGCGCAGCAGTGGGGGCTGCGCTGCCGGGGGCGGGAGCCGCAGCAGACCCACTGGGCGCAGCGGACTTTCTATCTTTGCTGTCTTTCTTGTCTTTGTCCCCCGACTCGCCCTTGGCGTCGGCGGTGGGAGTTGCTTTGTCGTCGCAAGCGGAGCTGGCAAGGGACAAGGCTAGGAGTAGCGCGAGAGTGCTTCGAACACGGATCATGCGCGAATCTTCAACACATCGTTCCCGCCGCCGCCAGTCCGATCGCGCGCAGTGGCAGGCTGACAATGGGTCAATGAGTTGGGATGGTAAAGTGTCGCGACCTGGCTAGGGTTCGGGGCTTGCGGTCGTTCCGTCGAAGGCACGGGCCCCAACGTCGAGCTCGACGCCGTCCTCGACACCGAGCGAGACGGCCTGACCAAGCTCGCGATCGAGAGCGACGCGACGTTCTCCTTCACGCAACCACAGCTGAGAGGTGAGGTCCGCTGGCTCCGCAACGCGCTCCAGCGCTGAACACGCGGAAGCGCGAGTGAGGGCCTTGCGAGCTTGTTTGCGATTCACCGGCGAAAGAAGAAACCGTGGCGTACGCGTGCCAAAGCGCACGAGTACCTCCACCAAATAGGTGCGACCGGCTGCCACTTCGGCGCTTAGTGCAGCCATGGGCTGCGTCAACGTAATGAAGCGGTGTTGGCCTTGGGCGACGTCCACACCGACACAGCTCGCGATCGGCAGCTCACCGATGAAGTGCCCCGCGCCATCCATGAGCGGCACCAACGTGCCGCTGACGTCAACGCTCTCTCGAATGAACACGATGCGCGCAAGTCCAGGCTTGGCTCGCAGGTCGGCGGGGCCGTTGGCGGGCACCATCCAATTCGACTCGGCGCACGCGAGCGTGAGCGAGACGATGAGGCTGAGCAACCAGCGCCGGTTCTTCATAGCAACCTGCTCTCAGGACTCGCCGGCTTTCTCGCGGATACCGCGTTGCTTCAGCGCAGCCTGCGCGGCGGCGAGCCTAGCGATCGGCACGCGGAATGGTGAGCAGCTGACGTAGTCGAGCCCAAGCCCAACGCAGAAGGCCACCGACTTTGGATCTCCGCCGTGTTCACCACAGATCCCGAGCTTGAGGTTCTCCCTCACGCTGCGGCCCCGCTCGGACGCGAGCTTCACCAATTGCCCAACGCCGTGTTGATCGAGCGTCTTGAAGGGATCTTCGGCGTAGATCCCGAGCGCTAGGTAACGCGGAAGGAAAGTGGCCACGTCATCGCGACTAAAGCCAAGCGTGAGCTGTGTGAGATCATTCGTTCCGAAGCTGAAGAACTGCGCTTCCTTGGCAATGTCGTCAGCGGTCAGCGCTGCGCGTGGCACCTCGATCATGGTGCCCACGAGATATTCGACCCGCAGGCCTTGCTCTTGGAACACAGCTTCCGCCGTTTGCTCGACCAGCGCCTTTTGGTGGCTGAACTCACGTACGGTCCCGACCAGCGGCACCATGATCTCCGGCAGCACGCGTTTGCCTTCTCTGCTGGCGATGCAAGCCGCCTCGAGGATGGCGCGTGACTGCATCACGGTGATCTCCGGATGCGTGACGCCGAGTCTGCAGCCGCGGTGGCCCAACATTGGGTTTTGTTCGTGCAACGCAGCGATGCGCATGCGCACCCGCTCGACCGACATGCCCATCGCCTTAGCGACCTCCTCTTGTTGCTTCGGCTCTGCGGGCAGGAACTCATGCAGCGGCGGATCGAGCAGACGAATGGTTACCGGAAAGCCGTCCATCGCGCGGAAGATCCCGGCGAAGTCGTCACGTTGGAAGGGCAAGAGTTCACTCAGCGTCGCCGTGCGTGTTCGTACGTCATCCGAAAGAATCATGCGCCGCATGGTCAGGATGCGACCCTCTTCGAAGAACATATGCTCGGTGCGGCAAAGACCGATGCCCTCGGCTCCGAACGAGCGAGCGACGGCTGCGTCCTTCGGTGTGTCGGCGTTGGTCCTCACACCGATGGTGCGCGCTGCATCCACCCACAACATGAACGCGAGCATGTGTTCGGAGACGCGAGCGTCGGTCAGCAGGCACTCTCCCTCGATCACCTCGCCGGTGGTCCCGTTCAGACTGAGCCAATCCCCCTCAGCCAGCGTTTTGCCGTTGGCCCGCAAAACTTTGGCCACGTGGTCAATCTCGACGTCGTGGCAGCCAGCAACGCACGGCTTGCCCCACCCGCGCGCGACCACTGCAGCGTGGCTGGTCATGCCGCCGCGACTCGTGAGCACGCCCTCCGCAGCGTGCATGCCTGCAACGTCTTCCGGACTTGTCTCGACACGTGCGAGCACGACCTTCTCCCCGCGCGCTCGCCAAGCTTCCGCGTCCTCGGCCGTGAACACCAACTTGCCCATCGCGGCGCCCGGAGAAGCAGCGAGCCCCTTGGCCAGCACACGCCCGGCTTTGCGATAGCCCGACTCATCGGCGAAGTACGGGTGCAAGAGCTGGTCGAGGTGGGCCGGCTCGACCAAGTTGACGACAGCCTCCTCTTGCGTGACCAAGCCCTCTGCCACGAGGTCCACGGCGATCTTGACGGCTGCTCGACCGGTGCGCTTGCCATGCCGGGTCTGCAGAATGAACAGGCGTCCTTCCTGCACCGTGAACTCGATGTCCTGCATGTTGCGGAAGTGCCCTTCGAGCTTCTGTGTCAAAGCGGCGAGCTCTTCATAAATGGCCGGCATCTTCTCGCGCAACGTGGCGATCGGTTCGGGCGTTCGCGTGCCCGCGACCACGTCTTCCCCTTGCGCATCGACCAGGTACTCCCCGTAGAGTTCGCGCGTCCCGTCGGAGGGGTTGCGCGTGAAACATACGCCGGTCCCCGAGCTCTCTCCCATGTTGCCGAACACCATCGATTGCACGGTGACGGCCGTGCCAAGCAGGCCGGTGATGCGCTGAACCTCGCGATACTTGATGGCGCGGTCGCTGTTCCACGAACGAAACACAGCGACGATTGCGCGCTCCAGTTGCTCCCTCGGGTTCGTCGGGAAGTCGTGACCGGCGTGGGTCTTGTACGTCTCTTTGAAGCGCCCGACGAGCTCGCGCAGATCTTCTGCGGTGAGATCCGCGTCACGTTGGGCACCGCGCTCGCGCTTCAGTTTCTCCATCGCGTGCTCAAACGGGGCGCGCGAGACGTTCATCACGACGTTAGCGAACATCTCGAGGAAGCGCCGATAGGCATCCCAGGCGAAGCGGTCACGCTTGGTGCGAGCCGCGAGGCCGGCAGCGACTTCGTCGTTCATGCCAAGGTTGAGCACCGTATCCATCATGCCGGGCATGCTCACGGCTGCGCCTGAGCGCACGCTGACCAGCAACGGTTTTTCGGGGTCACCAAACTTGGCTCCCAGCTCGGCCTCTACCGCGGCGAGTGCTGCTTGGATCTCCTCGAGTAGCTCGCGAGAAAGTGTTCCTCCCTGGGCCAATACTGATCGGCAGACCTCGGTCGAAATCGTGAAGCCAGGTGGAACAGGAAGACCGGCCACGCTCATCTCGGCGAGGTTGGCGCCTTTACCGCCGAGCAGATCCTTCATCGCAGCGTTGCCTTCGGCGACGCCGTTGCCAAAACGATAAACGCTCCTCGTCATGCGCAGAGGATACTCGAAGACAGCGTCTTCGCTGCGGTGCGTTATCAACCCCTGTGGGCTGCCGCGATCAGCCTAGGCCGAGAGCAGGAGCCGAGGGAGCTTGCGGTTCTTGGCCGCCGCTTCCAAAACGCGTGCGTACGAGTCCATCTCACGCTCTTCGTCGTCGTTGCGATGATCGAAGCCGAGCAGGTGCAGCAAGCCGTGCGCGAGCAACATGGTGATCTCATCGGCGAGCGGGCGCTTGTGTTTCTTGGCTTGCCGTTCGGCCGTCTCGATCGAGATGACGATGTCCCCGAGTAGCAGGGCCGCCGTCTTTCCGGCGAGCAGCAGGTCTCCGATGGGCAGATCATTCTGCGGGAAGGAGAGCACGTCGGTGGGCTTGTCCTTCTTGCGCCACTCGCGGTTGATCTCCCGAATGGCCGCGTCCGAAACGAGCGAAAGGCTCACTTCAGCATCTGCCAACGCGAACAGCGCGAGCATCCTCGTGAGGTCCCGCTTGAGGCGAGCAGGCGTTGGCACCTCCGGGCGCCCACGAAAGAGCGCCCGATCCGCGGTGAGGCGAATCACCGTCACGCTGAGGCGCTCGCCGGTTCTTCGGATTCTTCGGACGGAGACTCGCCGTCTTCCACACCGTGGCACTTGGAGAAGGGCTTGCCACTACCGCAGGGGCAATCCATCTCGGCTGAGATGAGCGGCTCGGGGTCGGGCTCGTCCTCTGCGCCCATCGGCAAGGGCTCCTCATGCGTGGCTTCAGCTTGGCGAACTCGCTCGGTTAGGCGGCGTAGCTCAGCAAGCGCTGCATTCTCCTCGGCGACTGGTCGGCGAACCTCTGCGTGCATGAGCTTGGTCATCACCGTCGAAGAGACCCGGGCGATCATCTGAACGAAGATGTTGAAGCCCTCCTTCTTGTACTCCTGCTTCGGATCCTTCTGACCGTAGCCGCGCAGGCCGATGCCGTCGCGCAGGTGCTCCATGTCGGTGAGGTGATCAACCCAGGCGCGATCCAATTCCTCGAGGTAGATCTGTCGGAAGACGCTGAGGATTGACTCGAGCCCGATGTCCTTCTGCTTCTCGAGGTAGCGCTTCTCCACCAAGTCGAAGATGTGGTGGGCGAGCGATTCTGGGTCGCCAAACTCCGCCACGTCATCGGGCAGATCGATCCCAAACATCTCCTTTACGCCCTCGAAGATGCCGCCCCACTCCCAATCCTCCGGCGGGCGATTGGTCGGGCAGCTCTCTTCGACCATCGCGCTGATCAGCTTGTCCATCAGATCGAGGACGCGCTCCCTCTGCTCGGTCAGCGCTACCGGAACGAGCTCGACCAGCTCTTTGTAAACCTCGAGAACCTTGTTCTGCTTGGCTTCGAAGTCATATGGGATGCCCCAGCCGGTGAAGCGACGACTGCGATCGCCCGAGTAGAAAAGCCGACGCAGCTCATCGAGCTCCACCAGCTTGTTCTGCTTGTTCTTCTTGAAGTCTTTCTCGGTCAGGGTCTTGGCGTTGCCCTCTTCATCATGCGGCAAGATCGGATCTTCACAGTGCATCCCGATGAAGGCGCCGACCTTGGGCGCGACCAGCTCGACGATCTCCTTGGCAGCCTTGATGGTCCTCCGATCGCCGGTGGCCTTGCCTTCTTCATCGAGCACCTCGGGGGAATAGCGGCCAGCGAGGAGCTGCTGACGGAGTTCGTAGACGGTCTTCCGCTGCGCGTTCATCACGTCGTCGTACTCGAGCACGTTCTTACGCATGTCGAAGTTGCGCTCTTCAACCTTCTTCTGCGCGTTCTCCACGCTCTTGGTCACCCAGGGGTGCTCGATGGGCTCGTTGTCCGGCATGCCCATACGCTCCATCAGCGACTTCACGCGGTCGCCGGCGAAGATGCGCATCAGATCATCTTCGAGCGAGAGGTAGAACTTGCTGGCACCGGGGTCACCCTGTCGACCGGCGCGACCGCGCAACTGGTTGTCGATGCGGCGCGACTCGTGGCGCTCGGTGCCGATGATGTAGAGCCCACCGCTCTCACGGATCTCGTCGCCCTCCGCGGCGCACTCTTTACGAAGCTGCTCGACCAGCGCCTCAAACTCCTCCGGCTCGGCCTCGGGAATGCGGTTGTCTTCACGGAACTTGAGCTTCGCCAACATCTCCGGGTTGCCACCGAGCAAGATGTCGGTGCCGCGACCAGCCATGTTGGTTGAGACGGTGATGGCGCCTTTGCGGCCGGCCTGCGCGACGACGTACGCCTCGTTCTCGTGCTGCTTGGCATTGAGGACCTCGTGCTTGACGCCCTTCTTGCTCAGGATCTTCGACAGGGCG
This sequence comes from uncultured delta proteobacterium, assembly GCA_903892415.1. Taxonomy (GTDB): domain Bacteria; phylum Myxococcota_A; class Polyangia; order Polyangiales; family Polyangiaceae; genus Xiheicaenibacterium. Next base: position 47,671 of record CAITIQ010000369.1, read on the forward strand.
GAGCTCTTCTCGACGCTGGTGGTGCCGACCAAGATCGGGATGCCGGCCTCGTTGTGATCCATGATGTCTTGGACCACCGCGGTGAACTTCTCCTTCTCGGTCTTGTAGACCACGTCATGCTGGTCCTCGCGGATGATCTTTTTGTTGGTGGGGATCATCGTTACGTCGAGCTTGTAGGTGCTGTGGAACTCCGCGGCCTCGGTGTCGGCGGTGCCGGTCATACCGCCTAGCTTCTTGTACAGCCGGAACAAGTTCTGGAAGGTGATGGTAGCCATCGTCCGGCTTTCTTCCTGAATGCGGACGTTCTCTTTGGCCTCTACGGCTTGGTGAAGACCGTCTGACCAGCGCCGGCCCGCGAGGATGCGGCCGGTGAACTCATCAACGATCATGACCTTGCCTTCACGCACGATGTAGTTGACGTCCCGCTTGTAGAGCGTGTGCGCGCGCAAGCACTGATTCATGATGTGCAAGGTCTCGAGGTTGGCCGGGTCGTAGAGGTTCTTGGTCTTGACCACGCCAATCCCCAGCAGGAGCTTTTGCGCGAGCTCGACACCCTCGTCGGTCAGCGTGACGGAGTGCGCCTTCTCGTCGAGCGCGTAGTGGCGCTCATTCTTCAGGCGCGGGATGAGCTCACTGATGATCTTGTACTTGTCGCTCGAGCGCTCTCCCTGGCCGCTGATGATGAGCGGGGTGCGAGCCTCGTCGATCAGGATCGAGTCCACCTCGTCCACGATGGCGTAGTGAAGTCCGCGCTGTTGGTAGTCCAGCGCCGAGAACTTCATGTTGTCACGCAGGTAGTCGAAGCCGAACTCATTGTTCTGGCCGTAGGTGATGTCCGAACGGTAGGCGATGCGCTTCTCCGCATCATTTTGCTGATTGACGACCACGCCGGTGGAGAGCTCCAAGAAGCCGTACAAGCGGCCCATCCACTCGGAGTCACGACGCGCGAGGTAGTCATTCACCGTGACGACGTGAACGCCTTTGCCCTCGAGGGCGTTCAAGTAGCAGGGCAGGGTTGCCACCAGCGTCTTGCCCTCGCCGGTGCGCATCTCAGCGATGGCGCCCGAGTTGAGCACCATGCCGCCGATCAGCTGCACGTCGAAGTGACGCATCTTCAGCACGCGTTTGCCGGCTTCACGACAGACGGCGAAGGCCGGGATCAAGATGTCGTCCACCGTGGCGCCGTTGTCGAGTTTCTGCTTGAACTCGGCGGTCTTGCCCTTCAGCTCGGCGTCCGTGAGCTTGGAGATCTCCTTCTCGAGAGCGCCGATGGCCTCCACTTTGGGACGGAGCTTCGAAATGGTGCGCTCATGAGAGGTGCCGAAGAGCTTCTTGATCCAAGAAAACATCGCGGCAGACCCTAATCTCTAGACCGCCTGATCGCAACTGCGGGGACCCTCAGGGTTGCTCGAAAGAACGGACCGTCAGCAGCCCGAAGGGCCCCGCCACGAAAGCGCGGCGCAAGGAAGGGTCCCAACCCAGCGCAACTCGGCCGCTTTGTCCGGTTGCTTCGAGGCGGACGAGCGGCTCGAGCTCACCCGAGGTGAAATGCGGCGCGAGCAGCTCGCAGCCCTGCGTATGGCTGCACGCGACCAAGAACTCGATGCCGTGAGCCTCAACGGGGCATGCCGCCAGTGTTTGCGGGAGCAAGTGCTCGCGTAGGCCAACGATCGCTGATTCGGAGGCTCGCGAGACGCGAAGCAGTTTGGAGCCGTCCAACAGCAAGCAAGCCGCGGTGCTGGAGGCGAGCAAGGTGGCACCCCGCTCGAGCGCTCGTTCGGCCTGTGCGTCGAGCGCTACCTCACGCAGCGAGTCGAAGCTCGCCGCGCTGAAAAGCAGCTTCCCTTGTTCGGTCGCGACCCACAAACCCGCAGTGTGGCCCGCTAGCGAACGAGCCCCACTCATTCGCAAAACAGGCTCTGAACCGCTTGCCCGTAGTGTGTAGATGCGGTCCCTCACTCGCGCAACGACCTGACCTGCGGCAACCACGAGTTGGTCCGCAGGCTGCTCCAATAGCGTGTTGAACGTCGGGCCCTCGCTTCCGAGCTCCAGCCTCACCAAGCCGTTTGCTCCTGACCCTACGGTAAGGCCCGCGACCGAGGTGAGCTGGTCGAGTTTGTGCGCGAGCGGTCGCACTCGCACGATGCCGGCCAACGTGATCGTAACCAAGGAAGCTCCGGCGGCCAGCAGCATCTCCTCGGGCGCCGCGTGCAGTGCGCACAAGGCCCCGGCTTCGCCAAAGACCGTCTCGAACTCCCAAAGCCCCGTCTTGCCGAAGCCCAACTCTTCGAGCAGATCCGCGAGCTCGAAGTCGCCATCGGTGTCGGCGTCCATCGCGGGAAGCGCGCTCTCATGGAGCTCCTCCTCCTCTGCGTCGGCGAAGCCCTCGAGCCCGCGATCCAACGAGGGACCGTGCTCCTCAACCAGCAGCTCGTCGAGCTCGGGACCGGAGGCAGCGTCGTCGCGCACGGCCGGGTGGTCCTCGAACAACGACGAATCTTCTTCGTGGGCTGCGACCGTGGCGGGCTCGAGGTCCCCGCTGACGCGACCGTCTTCTTCGTCCCAGAGTTGCGCCGGGTCGTCGTTGTGAAGCGTTGCATCGCCCTGTTCAGCGCTGTCATTGCGAGGTTCGTCGATGGCGAAGTCTTCCTCGCTCGACAAGCCCAGCTCTTCTTCGCGAGAGTGAACCAGCGGATTGTGCTGCGTTGCGGGGATCGGAGGCTCGGAAGGTCGGACCACGCCCAAGGAGTGCGCCAACGGCTCGTCGCGTCAAGCCTGGATCTCCGCGCCGACATCTGAGATTGTGGCGACAGTGCGTCCCTCCCAGTCCCGTTCGCCCCTGCCGCTCGCGCGCGCTGCCGAGGGACTCGTGCAACATCGGCTCGAGGTGGACCCTCGAGAGGTGGTGTTTGTGAAGAGCATCGTCGAGGCGAGTGAAGGGCTCGCGTCGATCTTTGCCGAGTCGGGCGGCAGTTTGACCATCGCGTCGCCCCCCGCGCGAGAGCCCGCGTTGCGTGAGCTGCTCGCGGACCTGGTCAAAGAGACGGGTGGAACATGGCTCTCGCAACATGACGAGGTGGCCCGTGTCGACGATTGAGCCGCGCATTCTTGCGGCCTGGCGTGAGTGGCTCGCGGCGCTCGCCAAAGATCCTGATTCGGCTATCGCCGCCGCGCACGTGTACGGCTCGCTCACTGCAGGAGGTCGTGACGCTTGGCTGACCGCAGTGGAGGAAGACGGCCCCAAGCTTGGCGTTCCCATCGTCGCTCTGTACGCCCCGCTGCTCTCGGTCGAGACGGACGCCGGTCGCATCGAGCGCATCAGTCAGGCCATCATCGGCGCGGCGACGCCCCACTCGACAAAGCGCACGGTCGCGCTGCGTGGCGTCTCCTTCGATTCGATGCGCGTGGCCGCGCTGATCGCCCCGCTCTACGCGGACTTCGTCCAGGTATTGTGGTGTCGGTACAGCCCGCATCGCGGCTTTGATTGGGTGCGGCTCGATCCAATTCTTCGTGAGGAAGATGCGCCCAAAGACCGTGATTCGCTCGAGGGCGTCGCGCTCGAGGCGACGCCGCTGAAGCTGGTGGTGGAGGAGCTGGCCCTCGCCATCCTCGCTCAGCGCCGTCTCGGGCAGGAAATCCCACGTTCGATGGTTGGGTTTGCGAACCTCTTTGACGCGAACCCCGATGCCGATGCCAGCAGTAGTTGATTGGAGAAAGCGAGTGCTCGCGGTTGCACTCGCTGCGTGCGGCCTTTGGGCTTGTGAGCCGGTGCCCGCAGAAGTGCCGCGGCCGGCTCGACCAGCTGCCACAACGACGCCGCCGAGCGCCGCTCCACCCGTAAGCTTTCAATACCGCGAGATCCGTGGCGGGACGCTCGAATCAGCGTCGCTGCACGGGCGCATCTCGGTGATCGCTTTTGGCACCACCTACGACGTTCCTTCGCAGGCGCAGGTAAAATTCCTGGCGCAGGTTCATCGTGATCACACGCCGCGTATCAATGTGGCGTTGATTGTCCTCGAGCAGCCGGAGAACGAGGTGCTGGTCGCGGCCTTCGCCGACGCTTTGGGTCTGCGCTTTCCCGTCGCCCTTGCTGATGCAGCGACGATTCGCGGGGAGGGCCCGTTCGCCGGACTACGCCACGTGCCGAGCGTGGTGATCCTCGACCGTGAGGGCCGCGAGCGAACGCGCAACCTGGGGCTGATGAGCAACGTCGAGATTGAAGAGGCGCTGACCAAGCTCGAGGCGGAACTCGGTCCGAAGCGCTGAGCGCCGCGCGGACGGATGGAAAGCCAAAGGCCGCAGAGTCAAACTCGGCGGCCCCGGGTTGCAACCCGCTCTCGAAAGAGCGGTTAGCGGTTCACATACAAACTTCGTCGAGCAGGTGGCCGCAGTGCGGCATCAGCCCGTTGTTGGCCGCAGCCGAGAGGTGGTACATGCGGCAGGCGAGCGACTCACCGCTGGTGATGCTGGTGTTGAAGTCCAGGTCGTTGGTGAAGTCTTGGCACTTGGTGTTGCAGTCATCAGCGTTGGTGAAGGAATACCCCTCGACGCCGCCGCAGATCTCTTCAGCGATCTGGCAGAAGGCCTCGCACGGGGAATCACCGCAACCGACGTTGGCAACGGGGCCGGAACCGAGCGGACCTGCATGCACGCAGTGAGGCTCGGGCATGTCGACCGCGACGCCCGCGTGGTAGGCGCGGCATTCGAGGCTGTTGCCGCTGGTTGCACCGAGCTCACCCTGCGGGAACGCAGCGCACTCGGCCTCGCAAGCTGACTGCGTTGCGTATTGCGGGGTGCCGGCGCAAGCCGACATCACGGTGGTGCAGTAGCCCGCGCAGGTTGCAGCGGCGGTTGCTCCGCCCTCTCCGCCTCCGCCCGCCGCGCCGCCGTCACCACCGGCTCCGCCAGTGTTCGTGGAGCCGCCGCCACCAACGGTGCCAGCGCCCTCGCCTGCGGTTCCGCCAGTGCCCCCACTGCCGCTATCTCCGCAGCCAATGGCCAAGCCCGCGCCAAAAACTCCCAGCAAAACCAGCGTTCCACGATTCATTTTAAATGCTCCTTCAAGAGTGCGCCGGGACAGACCACGCGGCACCGTTGCCTCAACGCGCCAGCAGTTTCCCCGGATCTGCCGCTTCGGAACCGTAGTCCAGCTCGAGTGGCCGCGGCAACACTTTGAGCAAGTCTTGTGCCAGTAAGGCAAGGTGCGACACAATGTCGCGGCTTTTCAAAAGCAGCATTGCCCAAGACCGTTCCTGCCGTTACGACACCCTCTCGACTTTCGTGGGGGAGGTGGCGATCTGCGCTCTCATCCCTCGCGTAGAGCGCAAACACCCGGAAGCGGGTGTCAACGCTCCCAAACCTTGGGGGCAACATTGGAACGAGGAGGACGAATGAGTAACTCACTTCCCTTAATCAAGGCCCTGCGCAAGGGTCTCTTGCGGGCGGGCGCCTTGGCTGCTGTAGCGGCTTTTGCAGGCACCGCATTCGCTGCTGACCATCGCGATGGCCCGGCAGTTCAGGTCGCAGCCGACGTGGCTGGTGACATCAATGACGTTTACGCCTTCGTCGACGGCGGCAAGCTCATCCTCGGTATGACGGTTAGCCCGTTTGCCGACGCAAACGCCACCTTCTCCGATGCGATTGTCTACCAATTCCACGTCGACAAGCGCCCGGCCTTCCTAGCTCCGTCCGCCGGCACCACCGACGTGATGTGCACCTTCAACGCCGCACAGGATTTCCAGTGCTGGGTAGAAGACGTCGACTACGTCACCGGCCCGTCCGACGTCGAAGCGGGGACCACCAGCGCGAGCGGAGATCTGCGCGTGTTCGCCGGTCTTCGGGCCGATCCGTTCTACTTCTTCCTCACCGGGGCGAATGGAACCACCGGCTTTGCAGGAGCGCGCGCTGCCGTTATCGCCGCGGCTCCCACCCTCATGTTCAACTCGGACGGCTGCCCCATCATCACGCCGCAAATCGGAGCCACCCTGCGCGGTCTGCTGACGGCGGCAGCGCCTGCCGACAACAACTTCGCAACGGCCAACGGCCTCGCGATTGTGATCGAGGCAGAGCCGACTCTGTTCACTGATGTCGACAACCCCTTTGTGACCGTTTGGGCAAGCACCAACCGGCTCGGGAACTGAGGAGATCACCATGAAAACAACTCTTCAGTTTGCAGGTTTGTTCGTTGTTGGCGCGATGGCGCTGGCAGCATGTGGTGATGACTCGACCAGTGGCGGCGGTGGTACCGGCGGCGCGACTGGCGGCGGCGGCGAGGCCGGCTCAACCTCCACCGCTGGTGGTGGCCAAGGTGGCGTTGGTGGTGATGGCGGACAAGGCGGTGACGGCGGACAAGGCGGGATGACGAACTTCCCGCCGCCTCCCGAGCCCCTCGCTCAAATTGATCGCATGGGGCGCCCGGCGATCAACACGGCGCTCAGCGGCACATTCGTGACCGCCAACCCCGACGGCAGCGTCGACGAAGTGTCCACCACCCCACTGCGTGACGCGGCACAAAACGCTTACAACGCCGATGGTCTGCCCAGCAATTGGGACAGCAACCAGCCTATGTTTGCGGCCAACCTCGCCATCCTCGACTCACTCGACACCGGCGTAGGCGGGCTCTCCAACGCCGACGCTTGTGGCAATCAACCTGGCTACGCCGGTGGTGCCTGTGCAGGCGCCGGAACTTGCTACGGGCTGATCGCCACCGTGCTCTCGGATGACGTCCTGTGGGTAGACACCGCGGGCGTCGGTTGTTCGGCGGCTGCAGCGCCGTTCGGTTCGGGCTACCTCGCCGTGGAGTTCAACGCCCTTGGCGTTACCAACACCGGCTGTGGTGGTCGTCGCCCGATCGACGACGTGATCGACGTGACCTACGGCGTCGTCGCCGGCGTGCCCGGGATGTTTGGAGACAACGTGGCTCCGCCTGCTGGGCTCCACCCCGAGCTCTTCCCGTACCTCAAGGCGCCGCAGTGATTGCGCCCGCTGGGGGCCTTGCTTCCAGCTGCACAACCTTTGGTTGAGCCGACAAGCGTCGCGATTCGTCGCGGCGCTTCGTCGTTTGTGGTTCGCGGCACTATGATGCTCGCCCGCGTGAAAGCTCCCTCCTTCGTTTCTTCGCTCGTCCTTGTCGCGCTCACCGTGAACTGCGCCGATGAGTCGTTGCCCGCGCCTTCGGCTTCCTCGGTGGCGGCAAGTCCCGTCGCCAGCTCGGTAGCGCCCCCGCCCGAAGTGCCGATGCCGCTTGCGACGGTCCGAACGACGAGTCCGTCGCTCGCGCTCGGTAACCTCGAGGGGCAGGTCAAAGTCGCCGAGAAGAAGCTTCGAGAAGCTCCCACCGTCGCGCACAAAGCTCAGCTCTTTGGTCTGCTTTTGCAGCGCTTTCAGATCAGCGGCGCGCTCGCTGACTATTCGCGCGCGTTGGAGCTCGCCGATCTAAAGCTCGAGGACAAGCCAGAGTTCGAAGCGGTGCTGCTGCGTGCGCGAGGGCTTTCAGCTGCGCACAAGTTCGCTGAAGCGTTGGTCGAGCTCGAGCGCGCGAAGGCGTTGGCGCCCAAAGAGCAAGCCACGCTGGTGATGTCGCGCAAGGCGGCCGTGCTGCTCGCTGTTGGTCGCTACGACGAGGCGCTCGAGTTGGCGATGACGGTGGTTCGCCTCGAGCCGACCATGTCTTCGCTCGCGGATCAGGCGGTGATCGTAGGGTCGATGGGCGGTCGAGAGCCGGCCGAGGCGCTGTTCGTTCAGGCCGAGCAGCTCTATCGCGGGGTCTCGCCGTTCGCGATTGCGCAGCTCTATTTCGATCGCGCTTCGATGTTCGAGCGTGCCGGGGACCTGACGACGGCGACCACCCTCTTTCGTGCGGCCAACAAGCGCTTGCCGGTCCATGTGCATGTGGCCACGCACCTAGCGCCGTTGCTCGCGCCCAGTGAGGGCGTGGCGATCTTGGAGGCGCTCGGCCCGATCGAAGAGCCGGACGTCTTGGCGCAGCTCGGGGTGCTCAAGAACATGACCGCAGCAAAGTCGGGAGACGCGTTGATAGCGCGGGCGAGCGCCCTCTACGACGAGGCGATGGCCAAGCACCCGGAGGCCTTCGCCGATCACGCGGGTTGGTTTTGGATCAACGGCGGCTCCGACCCGGCCAAGGCGCTGTCTGCCGCGAAGTTGAACCTCTCGCTGCGCAAGACCGCGGATGCTTACGAGCTGATGCTGGCTGCGGCGGAGGCCGCCAAAGACACGGCCCTGCTCTGTGAGACCAAGGCGGCGGCCGCGGGGCTCAAGTGGAAAACGCTGCGGCTCGAAAGCCGATTGAGCACGGTGGGCACTGCCTGCGCGGGCGCTTCGCCTGCACCGAGCGCCACGGCGAGCGCTGGAGCACCCAAGTGAGACGGTGTGGACGGAGCACGGAGTCAGCCTTCATGAGGCCGCGAGCAGGTCTCGGACGTAGGCTCGTCGCAATGTGGAGCTGGCTGTTTGTCGCGACGTTGATGGTCCTCTCTCTCCCGCAGCGCGTGTTCGCGCATGAGCTGGGAGCCTCCAAAGGTGAATACGAGGTGACCGAGGCGGGGACCTCGATTCGAATCAACCTTTCTGCGCGCGAGGGTTCGATTGCGGCTGGCGGCTCCGGGGATGCAGCGCCGTCCGAGGAGCAAGCTGCCAAACTCGCCGCGCTGGTGGTTCTGCGTCGCGGTGAAACGGTGTGTGAAGGCTCTCCACCAAAGTCGAGCCTGGTGGAGAAAGACTGGCTGCTCGAGCTCGAGTACCCACCGTGCGGGACGCAGGGCAACTACCACGTCGAGCTTGGAGCGCTGTTCAAAGCGCTGCGCATTGGTCACACCCACGCAGCGTTCATCAGCGACAGCGCTGGCAAGCGCGACGACACGCTGCACTCTGGCAGGCCAACCCTCGAGCTTGCACCGCCACCCGGTTCAGCGTCGAGCGCAGAGCAAACGCCCATCGCTCGAACTCGCGCTCAGATCGCGGTCGAGTACGTCAAGCTGGGCGTCGAGCACATTCTGATGGGCTTCGATCACCTCGTGTTTCTGCTTGGCTTGGTGATCATCGGGGGACGGCTCAAGCACATGCTCGCGATGGTGACGGCCTTCACCGTGGCCCACTCGGTAACGTTGGGCTTGGCCGTTACTGGCGTCTTCAATCCGCCGGGGTCGGTGATCGAGCCGCTGATTGCGCTCAGTGTGGCCTACGTCGGGGTGGAGAACTTCTTGGTGAAGGACGCGAGCAAGCGTTGGCGCATCACCGCGGCGTTTGGGCTGATCCACGGCTTCGGTTTCGCTGGCGCGCTCGGGGAGATCGGCGTGCCGCAGGGCCATCTCGCGCTCGGGCTCGCCACCTTCAACGTCGGCGTCGAGTTGGGGCAGCTGATGGTGATGGCGCTTGTGTTGCCCATCATCTTGGTGCTGGGCAAGCGAGAGTGGTTCCGTGAACGCGGCGTGAAGGTGTTCAGCGTCGCGGTGGCGGTGCTCGGGCTCTTTTGGTTCGTGACGCGATTGTTGCCCGAGGCCTGAGCGCCCGAGGCCTGAGCGCAACTGCTCGAGGCCTGAGTTCAACTCAGGCCTGAGCCATTACTGACCAATTCCGATTTGAAAGCCGCCCGTGCCGACCTTCATCAGGAAGCCGCGCGGCAGTTCCCCGTCATCGTCGAACTCGTACATGTCCCGGTCGATGGCGAAGGCTTGCGTGGCGGTCACGTCTGCGGTGCCGCTCACGTGATAGGTGACCTTGGCGTCCCCCACCGTCGCGGCGAGCACCGGCGGAATCATTTGCCACGGCAGCGTGATCGGCACGGGTATGAGGACGGTGCGCCCCGCTGGAATCCAGGTGTTGGGCTCGATGAAGATTGGCACCACGCCCTTGACCCCGTCGAGCTTGGCGTTGGCGCGCACAGCTCGCACTTGCAGGTCGAACAGATTTGGATTCTCGACCGCCAGCACGGCATCAAACGAGATGCCCGCGGGGGAGGCTCCTCTCAGCGTGGCTGAGCGCAGCGTGACCGCCGGCTGACAGCCAACGAGGAGCGAAAGCGTGAGGACGATGGCGAGGAGGACCTGCTTGGGCATGTCTTTCCGAAAGCTAGCGCGAAGCGGACTTTCATGCTCGAACTCTTCACCGGAAGCACAAAACGGCGGCGGGCGCTGGTGAGCGCCCGCCTGATACGCAACCGTTAGCTCAAACTGCCTAACAGACTATTCTTCAGCAGCGATCGCCATGTCCATGCGGTCTTCGGCCACAACGTGAGCGACCTCGGCGTTGTTCTCGAAGAAGGCTTTGCCAGCCAACTTGGAGAGCAGCGGGCCAAAGTGGTCTTTGGCGCGGCCGCTGGCGAGGTCCACGATCAGCTCGGCGTCTTGCTTCATACGAGCCTGATTCTCCTTGTTGGAGAGCCATGCTCCGAGCGCCTTCAGCTTGCCCGGTGCAGCTTTTGCTGCGTCTGCAACGAGCTCGGCCTTCTTGGAGGCCTTGTAGCTGAGCTGCTGCAGGCGCGACTTGCCGACCAACGGAGCAACCTCGCGAACGAGATTGGCGGCGCTGCCCGCGCCAGCGTGGGGCGAGTGGTGAAGCGGTGATGCGTAGGAGGGGTTCTGCTCGAGGAACGCGCGGACGTCCGCCTCGGTCAGGCCGGTGTCCTCGTAGGCTTTGCGCAGATCCTCTTGGGCGGCCATGCGCGCCTTGAACATGTACATCTGCACGCGGCTGTAGAAGTTCGTCGCGCCGTCACCGCTGGTCTCGACCGCGCAGAAGATGGTGCCGGGGAAGCGGTTGGTGATCAGCGACTGCACGCCGTCGGAGACGCCGGAGCTCGGCATGCAACCGAAGGGCTTCACGCTGACGGTGATGTGCGCCTTCGACTTGACGGCGTTGACGATCAGCTTGCCGACCTCCATGTGACCTTCTCCACCGCGCAGATCGTTGGAGTAGTAGTCGGCGGCAACCTCGGCCACGAGGTCCATGTCGGGCAGGTGGTAGTCGAAGAGGCCGAGTGGCTGAGCGAAGGCTTGGAATCCCGCGCGCAGGCCGTACTCGGCGAGGCGCATGGTGGCGAGTCGCTTGGCGACACCGAAGTCGCTCTCCGCCACGCCAGCGAGCCCGTAGTGCCCGTCATCAACGCCGCGTAGGAACATGCGCTCGCGCGTGTCGCGGGCGACCTCCCAGATGTTGTAGAGCAACCAGGCGGTGGTCAGCTGGATGTCGTTCTCAGCGCCTTCCGTCTCGAGGAAGCGCTGCAACGCGTAGTTGCCGTCACCCTCGGTGGTCATCGCCCAGAACTCACCGATGATGGAGGTCTTGGCCTTGGCGCGGAGCTTGTCCACCTTGACCGCCTCGAACTCGCGGCGAGCCTTGAACAGAGCCCAGAAGATGTTGGTCTGCTCGTACAAGGACTTGTACAGGATCTTCTTGGCGTTCTCGACTGCACGGTTGGTAGCGCCGGCCTCGATCTCGTAGGGGCGAATGCGGTACGCAAGCGCATTCATCGCGTCCCCGCAGACCACCGCCTTGATGATCGAGATGAAGAAGGCCGGGTTCATCTCCAGCCCGACGTCTCCGCCGGTGGCTTGCGAGAGGCCGCCCTTCTGCTGGAACAACATTACGCGGAAGCCGTCGAAGCCGGCGTCACGGAGCGCCTTGCGGTACTCGGTCACGTACATGCCGAAGCGGCAAGGACCGCAGGCCCCCGCGGTGAGGAAGATGTAGTTCTTCACCACCTCTTCGGAGGTCATGCCCTTCTTGTCTCGCAGATCGATCAGGTGCTTCACCAGGCCGCCCACGGTGAAGTAGGTGGGGTTGCACTGACCGCGGTTACCGAACTCTTTGCCGACCTGCAGGCCAGCGTTGTCGCTCATGCCGATGTACTCGACGTTGTAGCCGAGCCCGCGCAGTGCGCCTTCCGCGAGGAAGTCTTGCGCTGCGGTGAGACCGCTGATCAGCAGCGTCACATTCGCCCGCTCATCCTTCTTCATCTGGGGGTCGAGCATCTCGTCCACCCATTGGCGTCGCTCGGCCTTGATACCGATGCGCTCGCGCTCGGCCTGCTCGAAAAAGCGCATCTCCTCTTCGATCGAGAGCGGGCTCTTCTCCGGCTCCGGGCTCGCGGCAGCTTTGCTCCCGATGATGGGAAGGCTCTTCTTTGTGGTCGTGGTCGTAGTTTCCATGTCGTCCTCGGTTTCGGTGGCGCTGTCTGCGGGCTGGTTAAAGTCTTCGATCAGGCGCCGACAGGCACCGTCTCCCCCGTGCTGGTCTTCTTCTTGAGCTGAACGAGATCGCGAGGCTGCTCGGGCTTGCGCACCGGCGCTTCGTAACGCTTGAGCCGCTCACCGAGCTCGTCGATCTTCGCCTCGAGGGCGGGATCACGGCTCAAACGGTCGGCAAGTTGAGCTTTTCGAAGCAGCATCAGCTCGAGCTGCTTCTTGTCGAGGCTCATCGCGAGTTCGCCCTTCTTGGTCGCAAGATCCTCGAGCGTCTCTTGGTACAGCTTGAGGCTGTGCGCGAAGGTCTTCACGCGGATCTTGATCGAACCGCCGGGCTTGTTGGCATCGATATCGTGAAGGGCCTGGTACGGCGTTGCACTGGCCGAGACGATGCTCTCGACGATGCCGTAGGTGGGCGCATCGTGGCCGCACTTGAAGCTCGAGAGATCCAGGATCACCACGTTGGGGTGACGGGCTGCGAACTTCACGGCCCAGATCTTTTGAGCGCTGTTGGCCGAGTAGTTCTCCGGCCAGACGTCGTTGATGTCTAGCGGGTGCTGGCCGCGTGCGACCTCTTCCTTGAAGAAGCGCGATAGGTATTTGATGTCGCGCGGCAGCGAACGCACCGATAGCACCGGGTAGCCGAGCACCTGGAACTCCTCGGGGATGCCGTGGTTGAGGCCCGGATCCGAGTGATACGGCCGCGAGACGGTGAGGATGGCGACGCGGTTCTCCGCCTCGACCGTTTCCAGGATCGCGCGACCCTTCTCCATTAGGTCGTGCTCGAAGGCCGCGAGCGCCTTCATCGCCTCGCGGTGAGCGTGGTCACACTCGTCCTCGGTGGCTTGCAAGCGTGAACCCCAGACGTCGAACATGCGCTTCGCAGTGAAGTGCATCTCGGCGAAAGAGAGGCCCGGATCGAGGTACTCGATGCCGCGCTGAGCGAAGAAATCCACCTCTTTGGTGAAGGCGGCCTTCATTACGTCGGGCACGCCAGCCACGATCGGACAGCTGGTCTTATCCATCACGTTCTCACCGAAGCTCGGTACGTGCGTGAGGATCGGGAAGAAGATGTACTTGAGCGGCTTCTTCTCGGTGTGCTGGTGGAACAGCAGGTTGTGGATGTGGGCCTGGCAGACCTTCGACGGGAAGCACGGATCGATCGAGCCGTACTTGCCACCCTCGACCCACATCTCTTCGGAGGTCTCGTCGCTGAACACGACGTTCTGCTTGGGGATGCCGAGAGCCTCGAAGTACGTCCGGAAGTAGGGCGCCGTCGAGTACATGTTCATCGCCCGCGGCATGCCGATGCGGGTGCGGCGACGCAGCTCTTCAGCCGGCTTTCCACTGCGCTTGAACGGCCGCATGGTTTCGACGCGCTTGATACCGAAGAAGCCCTTCTTGATCTCGACGTCTTTGACCGGGGTGCCCTCCGCCGGCGTGGGCGTGGGCTTGTAGAAGTGACGGAAGGCGAGCTTGGCCTCGTAGTCGACGAGGTTGGGGTATTGCTTCGCCGTCTTCTTGCGGTCTGCAACGAGGGCCAACATGGCCTCTTCACTCTCGACGGTTCCCTTTTCACAGCTGAAGCCCGCGATGTAGCGGCTGGTGTCCCCTGCAGGCGTGCGCGTATCGATGAAGGTGCGCTTGCACTCGTTGGGGCAGAAGTGACAGACCGTCTCTTCGTCGTTCTTGGTGGTGTATTCGAGGTTGATGGCCGAATCGATGCCGATGAAGGTCGACTTGCCGCGTCGCTTGACCACCCGCAGCGTCTCGAAAGCAGCGCCGATGGCGCCCGCTTCACCGGTGTGCGGATGCACGAAGATCTCGGCATCCGGAACGCGCTCCTTGATGTAGTCCACCTGGGCTTTGACAGCCGCGAGGTTGTATTGCGTGCCACCCTGCAAAACGAACTTGCGACCGAGCGACGCGAGCCGCGGGATCTGCACCACGTACTGCCAAACGTTCTTCGGCAAGACCTGGGCGAGCCCCGCGAGCAACTCCTCCTTCGAGAAGCCCTCCTTCTGGAAGTTCACGCGGTCGGTGTCGAGGAAGACGGCGCAGCCGTAGCTGAACTTGGGAGCGAGCTCGGCTTGGAAGGCGGTCTCCGCATAGGAGGTGACCGGCAGGCCGAACTGATCGGCCATGGCCTGCAGCAGCATGCCGTTACCTGCCGAACAGGAGTTCGACAGCTTGAAGTTCGAGATGTCGCCGTTCTTCATGAACAGCACCTTGATGTCCTGCCCGCCGATGTCGCAGATCACGTCGACATCCCCGAAGAACTTCACCGCGCTCATCATGTGCGCGACCGTCTCGACGATGTTGACGTCGCTCTTCACGCACTCTTGCAAAACGTCAGCGGCGTAGCCCGTCGCACCGAAGCCGAGCACCTCCAAGGTCGCGCCCTGGTCCTCGACGTAGCTGCGGATCTGCGAGAGCAGCTCCTTGGTGTCTTGGATCGGGTTGCCCTTCGACAGTTGGTAGCCCTTGCAGACGATCTCCCCGTCTTCACCGAGCAACACGGCCTTGGAGGAGGTGGAGCCGCCGTCCATACCGATCACGCCACGGACGACCTGCCCCGGCTCGAACTTCATCGGGCTGAAGCGCGGGATCTTGAACAGCTCAGCGAACTCCGACTGCTCGTTCTTGGACTTGACGAGCGGCGGCCCAGCGCTCTGGCCGAGGCGCGCTTTGCGACCGTTCTTCATGTACTCGATCAGGCCGTCGAGCCCCTTGTAGGCGCCCACTGCAGCGGGCTCTTCCATGCCGTAAACACAGGCACCGAAGGCTGCGTAGTACTGCGCGTTCTCGGGCACGAAGATCAGCTCTTCGATCGGAACGTCCTTGGGGTAGTCATAGCCGCGCTCGGCCCAAACCTCGGGGATACGCTTGCGCCAGCACTCCTGCAAAAAGGGCAGGTAGGTGTTGGGCCCGCCGAGCAAAATGACCTTGTGCTTCAGCGTTGACCCGCGAGTCAGTACGCTCAAATTCTGCAGCACGATCGCGTCGGCGAGCGAGCAGAGGATCTCCTTGGACGGGATGCCGCTCTTGACCAGATTGACGATGTCGGTCTCGGCGAAAACACCGCACTTGGCGGCGACGTGATGAAGCTTCGAGTCGTCGAAGTGGACCTTGACCGCGAGCTCCGGCGGCAGGCCAACCTTGATCATGCACTTGTCGATCGTGGCGCCGGTGCCCGAGGCGCATTTGTCGTTCATCGACGGGACAGCGGTGCGCTCGCCCGACTTTGGATCGACGTTGAACATGATGATCTTCGCGTCTTGGCCGCCAAGCTCAATCACGCTGCGTACGTCGGGGTGGAGCTTCTCCACGGCCAGCGCGACTGCGTTGACCTCCTGAACGAACTTGCCGCCGAGCGGCGTGCACAGCGGCATGGCGCCCGAGCCGGTCATGAAAACGCGCCAGCTCTTCGGGTCGGAGTTGGGGAAGCAAGCTGCGATCTCCTCGAGCAGCTCGACCACCTTCTCCGGCTGTTTGGTTTGGTGCCGCTGGTAGTCGCTCCAGACGATCTCAAGCGTCTTCGGGTCTAGAGCTACAGCTTTGACGGTGGTCGAACCAACATCAACGCCCAAGACCAACGGTTCACGACGTTCCGACGGTGCCATTCTCATTCGTTATCTCCCCGGGGGTATCAACGGCCTACCCCCAAACTGACTGGCGGGTCAGTCACTGGTATCACCCGCACTTCACTGGGGCAACTCGCTTATGATGTGACGTAACGTTAGGCGCCGTGGGAAAAGCTGGAGAAAAGTCGTTGGCAGCGCCGGTGAACCAACGCACCGTCTGTTCCGTGAGCGGTGAGCGCGTGGACAAGAAAGAGCGGCATCAAGTGCTTTTGCACGCCGCTCGGGATGTATTCGCAGCGCGCGGCTACCACGACGCGAAGGTCGAGGACATCTGCGCTCGCGCCAACGTCGCCAAGGGAACGTACTACCTCTACTTCAAGGACAAACGCGCGGTGCTCGAGGAGCTGGTGGACGGCCTCTTCTCCCGCATCGGTGCCGCCATTCTGCGCGTGGACGTCGAGGGCGAAGTCAGGCCGCAGGTCGAGCACAACATCCGTGCGATTGTGGCCGTCTTTCTCGATGACCCAGCGCTTACGCGCTTGCTCTTGTCCTACGCTGCCGGGCTCGATCCGGCGTTCGTTCAGAAGATCGGCAGCTTCTACGACAGCGCGCGCATGATGTTGAGCGCTGCTTTGCGCGAAGGCCAACGGCTCGGCATCGTCATGCAAGGGTCGCCCGAGTTCTTCGCCACGGTCACGCTCGGCGTGCTCAAGGAGGTCTTGCTCGAGGCCTCCACGCTTGGTCGGGTTCGGCCGCGCGAAGAGATTGTGCGCGACCTGTTCGAGTTCTTGCAAGGCGGCTACTTGCGCATGCCCGCGCTCGAGAGCGCCTCCCCACCGCTAGTACAAGCGAAGAGAAAGCGCACCGTCCGCGCGGACTGAGACGCGCCAGAAGCTGACTCTTGGCGGGCGTCACGTCACGCGCTAGACGGGCCGCAGTATGCGAATCACCCGGCCTGTCTGGAGACAGTTCTCGCCCAAGTTCATCGATAACGCGGCCGAGTGGGTGCGCTCCGGCGGCCACGCGGTGATCGTGTATCGACCGTCCAAGCTGCGGCTCGTGCTCGGAGTGGACAAGAAGGGTGAGCTCACCGAGCAAGGGCTCTGGGCAGTGCTGGCGCTCGAGCAACACCGCGCGAAAAAGGAGAAAGAAGGGCCGCTCAAAGGGCTATTCACCATCCTGGCTGCGCCGCATGCTCGCTACGCGACGCTCGACTGGTGCGAGCGGGATTCGGGCTTCGCCAAGCCCACCCGCGTGCTCAAGCTCGACTGCCTCGAATGCGGCGCCTGCTGCCACGAGTCCAACGTCATCCTCTATGACTCGGACCTCGAGCGCTTCCGCGAGGCCGGTCGTACGGATCTGCTTACCAACAAGCATCTGATTCGCAAGAAGGACGGCAAGCTGCGTCTCCGCTTCCTTCCCTCGGGTCGCTGCCCCCAACTCGAGTCGGACAACAAGTGCAACGTGTACGCTGCCAGGCCGTTTAATTGCAGCGTGTTTCCAGCAGGCAGTGAAGCGTGCCTCGCGGCGCGCGAATCGACGCTCAACCTGCGCGATGACGTGGACGCGCGCCCTCTTGCCTAGTTGGCTCCAAGCCCCCAAAGAGCGCCAGTGACGCGCCTCCCGCGTGTTGCGTCCCCAATCAGGGGAATCTTCACGTGACTTCCCTCTCCCACCCGAGAAAGCTTGCGCCGTGTACGAAATCCTAAAGCTGGTTCATCTCCTCTCGATGGCGGTTTGGTTTGGCGCAACGCTGACCATCGCGAGCGATGCGCGTCGCAGCCTCGCGCTTGGTAAAGCCCACGTGACCGAGCTCGTGACTCGCATCGACCGCTCGGCGGTGATCTCGATCGCCTTCGGTTTGGTGACCATCGTCAGCGGTGTCGCGCTGATCTTTCAGTTAGGCGGCTTCAAAGCCGTTTCCCCGCGGATTCATGCAAGCCTGCTGCTCGCGTTGATCGCCCTCGCGCTCGAAATGATGGCGCTTCGCCCGGCGATTGCGCGGCTCAGTGAAGAGGGCGCCAAGCCCGGGAAGATCGCCATGTTCGGCGGCATCGGTCACCTGCTCAAGCTGGTGATCTTGGTGCTGATGGTGCTCCGCTTCTGAGCGGAGCGGCGAGCTACTTGGGGCTGGCCGCGCAGCGGAAGCCCACGGTGGGGTGGGCGTAGCCAACCGGGCGTTTCTCACGCGCGGTGAGCAGCAGCAGCGTAGGCCCGTCGAAAAAATTCCCGCCTTTGGTGATGGCTTCTGCGGCCGAGACCCACTCAGAGACGTTGCCGCCGAAATCCTGAAGCTTGAGCGGCGTCTTGTCTGCGTTGTGCGTGCCCACCTCGCAGGTTGCAGCCGGCTCGTTCGACTTGCAGGCGTCATTCTTGTCGAAGCACGCTTGCTCGCAGGTCGGCGCGCTGCTGCCCCAAACGTAGGCGTTCTTGTTTGGGCCAGCCGCTGCGAGTAGCCACTCGGCTTCGCTCGGGAGTCGCTTGCCTAGCCAAGAACAGTAGGTGTCGGCTTGCGAGTAGGTCACACAGTTCGCTGGGTGATTCTGGGCGTTGGCGCGACCGAGGTTGCATAGCGGCTTCCAGGTAGCGACGTCATCGATTCCAAGCGGCGTATCCGCGCCGCGGCAGCCTCCTGCGTTGACGCAGGCCTTGAAGCGACGAGCCGTCACCTCGTTGGCATCGATGAAGAAGGTGGCGACGGCCGTCTCGGTGCCGTCATCGCCCAGCGTCACCGACCCGCCTGCGATCTTTACCATGTCCTCGAAGTCGAGCGGCGGCGCGACCACGACCGCGGAAGAAGCCGAAGGCGCGGCACTGGGCGTAGCGGAGGGCACCACGGCGGGCGCCGCGGAGGCCGAAACCGAAACACTCGGTTTGGCGCTGGCTTTGGCTGAAGCGGTTGAGGAGGGGCGGGGCACCGGGCGGTCCGATGAACGCGGCGCCGAGGTGGAGGAGGGGCCTGCCGAACGCAACGCGCTGGGCGCTGGATCCGGCGTGGCTGAGCTATTGAGCGTGCGGTAGGCGAAGTAGCCGCCGCCCGCGAAGATCAAGCCGCCCGCCGCTAACCAGCCGATCATGCTCGAGCGCTCCCGCTCGGCGGTGGTGCTCAGCTTCGCCGCTTTGGCTGCCGCATCCGTGTCTTCGAGCGCTGATTCTTTCTTGGTCTTGATCAGCTCTACCGGCATGGTTGGACCAAAGGCGCTCTTGCTACTCGCGCCCGTCTCGAGCAGCTGGTGCTTGGCTGCGAACTCGGAGGTCTCCAACATCGAATCAGAGGCTGAGACTTTGCTGCCGGGCTTGCTCGACCCGGGCCAACTCGGAGTTCCTGACGTGGGCGCGAGGCCCTTCATCGCCGCATCCAGATCCGCCCAGAACTCGGTCGCGTTGGCGTAGCGATTCTTCGGCTCGACCTCGAGGGCTTTGTGCAACGCGGCCTCGACAGCGTCTGGCACGAGGATGCCACGCGAGCGCAAGGTTGGCCGAATCGCCGGATCGGCCGAGGCGATGTAGAGCTGCGTAGGGTCATCCCCCTCGAGCGCTTTGCGCCCGCTGACGCACTCCACCAGCACCAGCGCCAACGCGAACACATCGGTCCACGGGCCGGTCGCACCGCGTTGCTTATTGAACTGCTCCGGAGCGCCATAACGCGGGGTGAAGGCGGTAGGCGCCATGGCCGTCGACTCGAGCGCGGTGGTGTACCCGCGGTGGTCCGAAAGCACTTTGGCGATGCCGAAGTCCAGCACCTTGGTGGTCTTCTTACCGCCAACGTCGCTCACGAAAATGTTCGCCGGCTTCACATCGCGGTGAGCGACCTTCTGCGCGTGCGCAACGCCCAAAGCTTTCGCCGCAGCATCCAGCAATTGCACGGCTTCGGCCAGCGCGAGCGGCGGTAGGTTGCTGGCCTCTCGGCGTTGCAGGTATTGCGCGAGCGTCTCGCCCTCGAGCCACTCCATCACCAAATATGGAACCCATTGGCCAGCCTCGGTTTGGAACGCGCCTACGTCGAGCGCCTGAACGATGCCGCTCGTCGCCTTCGAAAGCCGATGCAACAAGCGACCTTCGTCTTGCAGCTTCTCGAGTAGCTCATTGCGTGCGGCCTCATCCAACGAGGCTGGTAACTTGAGGCACTTGATGGCGATGACCTCGCCGAAGCCCTTGTGCACCCCGCGATAGACCACACCGAAGCCGCCGTCCCCGATCACCGAGGCAACACGGTATTTGCCGTCGATCGTGACGCCACAAAGGTCGAACGGATCGAGAGGCTCCACGGGCATGGTCATAGCCCAAGGCGGGCTGCTTTGGAACGATGACGCCGCGCTTTCCACCGAAGCGCGACTCGCGTCGCCAGGGCCCGGTCTCGGACTTGCGCGCCCCAGCGGGCACTGTTACTTCGCCGACGTGAAGCTCGAACCTCCTTGCGCCTTCGACGAGGCGTTTCTCGCCGATCTTCCGTACGACCCGGAGGTGCTCTTCTTCGACTCGATCCTGGCGGTGGACCTCGAGAAGCAGCAAATTCGCTGTCGTATGCCAACGGACCGCCCGCTGCCGCTGACCAGCTCGCAGCGTGCCCACGCAGTGCGGCACCCGCAGCATGTTGCTGGCGCGGTGATGGTTCATGCAACCGGCATGTTGGGCTTCGTTCACGCGTACCACTTGCTCGGACTTCGACATCACGAGGGTTGGGTCGGCTACGGCACGCACATTCATCGCGCCGTCTTCCGCAAGCTGGTGAGCCCAGGTGAGCCTATCATCGCTACTTGCACAGCCGTGCGTTCGCGCATCGGTAAGGTGCGCCACTTCGTAAAGTACGAGTTCGAGTTCATGCATGAAGGGCAGCTTTGCTACGAGAGCGAGCAGTCCGCGGTGTGGCTAAACACCAATGAAGCGGGGGCCCTCGCGGCGCTTTCCTCATGAGCCTGCTACTTCGTCCAATCGAATGCGCGACTTTGGTGATCAGCGGCGGGGACCGGCAGCGCTGGTTCAACGGCATGGTCACCGCGGACCTCAACAGCTTGAAAGCCGGTGGCGTGCTGGCTGGATTGATCGTGCAGAAGACCGGCAAGCTCCGCGCGGAGGTGCTGGTCGCGAACGCCACCGAGCAGCTCTTGGTCTCACTGCCGGATACGCAGGCGGACGAGATCGCCGCAGAGCTCGATCGCTACTTGGTAATGGACGACGCAGAGCTGCGCGTAGCCCGCGGTGAGTACGTCTGGCGTAGCGCCTTCGGCTTGGAGCGCGGTGCGAGTGAGCAGCCGCTGCTCGCGGCCGGGGCAGCGGCTGCCGCCTGGGTCAAACGTGGTGGAGCTTTTGCGCTGACCTGCGTCACCGCCATGGCGCAACAACCCGCAGTTGAGGCGGTCTTGCAGCAGACCTTCAAGGCCGAAGCGCCGGCCGAGGCGGATTGGCAGACGTTTCGCGTGGGCGCATTTTTGCCCGAGCGCGGGGTGGACTTCGAGGATGCCTATCCACAAGAGGCCGCCCTGGAGCTTGATGCAGTGTCCTTCCAGAAGGGCTGCTACCTCGGCCAGGAGGCGGTCTTTATGTTGCAGCACCGTGGTCACGTGAAGAAGCGGCTGGTGCAGCTCGCGATCGAGGGCGTTGTGGAGGCTGGAGACGCCGTTCACAACGCCGAAGGGGTCGAGGTAGGGCATATCACCTCGCTGGGGAGCGGCATGGCGTTGGCCATGGTCAAGTACAAGTCGGCCTTTGCTGGCACGGAGCTGACCGTGCGCGGTGGCGCTGCAAAGGTGACTTCGCTGCTCGCGCTCGTGCCTGAAGCGGGTGCGTAGTCGCGGAGGGCGGTTCGCGCTGAGCGGGCTTCGCGCCTCACGCTCGGGTGAACCGACCCATGACTCGCGGGTCAGAGTCACGCCTGGATTGTTTGCGATTGTTAGCGCGAAACGCGTTGACGAAGCTTGGTCACCACGCCGGCATGCTGATTGCTCAGCGTCGGTCCGAGGAATGACGACCATGACCAAGACGTTTGCTCGCGCGCTGTTTACTTCCCTCGCAATTGGCGGTTTCGCCATGACCCTCTCCGGCTGTGAGCTTGGCTTGCTGGTCGCTGCAGTGACTGATGAGGACGACACGTACGAGTACGAGGACGACTACTACGACGATGGCGGCTACGACTCCGTCGGCGTCCAACTCGAGCTCTTGGACTTCGAGGGCACGCTCGGTGAGGCCACCTTCGACGGCGGACAGCTGGGCGATGCTTGGGTGACCGACAACGACGCCTCCATCACGCTCTACGCAACCAAGGCGATGACCGCATTTTACTTGTACGGGGAGAAGCGCCAGCAACTCTTTAGCGCCGGCTCCTCGATCGTCCTCGACGGTGGCGACAACTACGGCTGCTCTGGCACTAACTACGAATACGAGGCAGACCCGGTCACCGGCACGCTCGAGGTAGCAGAGAGCGAAGACCCGAATATGCTGCTCGTAAGCTTCGCTTTGGACTACGGCAGCGGTCAGTACATGACCGGCAGCTTCGAGCTTGCGAAGCTGTAGGCGAATCTTCGCAGCAGAACGACTGAAGAAACTCCACGCCTCCGGCCAAGCTCAGTTGGAGGCAGAGTGAAGGATGCAGTCGGACGGTTCAAAGGGGATATCAGTCGCCGCACTATGGTCCAATCACTGGCGACCGCGGCGCTGCTCGGTTGTGATGCCGACGATGCAAACTGCGTATCTACCCCCGAAGAAACCGCGGGCCCGTACCCGGGAGATGGCTCCAACGGTCCGAATATTCTGGCCGAGAGTGGCGTAGTACGAAGTGACCTGCGCACTAGCCTTACGGGTAGTGCAGTAGCAGAGGGTGTTGTATTGACGGTTACGTTGACGTTGGTCAACAACAACGGCCAGTGTGCTCCGCTCGCCGGCTATGCCGTTTACCTTTGGCATGCTGATGCCGAAGGGCGCTACTCCATGTACTCCTCGGGTGTTGAGAACGAGGACTATCTGCGCGGTGTGCAGGTCTCCGCCGAGGACGGCAGCGTCACCTTTCAAACCGTCTTCCCTGGTTGTTATGACGGTCGCTGGCCCCATATCCACTTTGAAGTTTACGAGAGCCTGGATGAGGCCATTGCTTCGGGATCCATCGCCCTGACTTCGCAGCTCGCACTGCCAGAGGACGCCTGTCGCACCGCTTATGCAGATAGCCGCTACGCGACCAGCGTCTCCAATCTCGAAGGTGCCAGCCTCTCCGAGGACAACATCTTTGGCGACGACGAGGCTGAGCACCAACTCGCGAGTGTGAGCGGCAGCGCAGCGGAGGGCTTCGTTGCGACCTTAGCCGTCTCGGTGGAAGGCTAGGGTCAGCGCTTCGCGTCAGCGGGCAAGGTTGTGGCCAGCGAGCTTCGCGAGGGCTTGCCTCAGGGCGCGCCGGGTCGAACTGGGAGCGGTCAACCCCGCGGGGACGGGGACGTTCTCCCAAATGCTGCCGGTTCCAAGCGCCTCGGCCGCGAGCTCCACATTGTCCCCGAAGTCGATTGGCGCAAGTTCCGCCTGGCAGGAGTGGCTCGTGACACTCGGGTCGGCAATGAATGCGCGCACCAAGAGATCAGCGCATTGCGCGGTGGGATCCCCCGAGATGGGCGTTTGCCCGATCACTGCGTGCGGTGCGTCTGGAAATACCACGTAGCTATGTCCCTGAGCCTCCATGGCGCTCGCGAAGGGGTCCGCGGCAAATTTGGAGGTCTGTGGATCAAGACCGCCTTGCAGCAACAAGACCGGTGAGTTCGGCGCAGCAGTTTGGTTCGCGAACCCGTCCTCCGGCGTTCGCGGCCACTCTTCCCAAAGCGCCGGCAGGTAATCCGTGTTGCCTGGTGCAATCTGCAATGACTGATCGCTCGCCGCATACTCCGCGACGCTGAGCGGTGTCAGATCCCATAGCTCGGAGAGCACGATATGCGCGTAAAGAGGGACGTGAAACGCGCCCGCGGGGTCGGCAGGGAGAGAGCCCACGTAGTCGAGCAAATGGGCGATAGCATCTTCGTCCTCCGGGGCGCAGCGCAACATGCGATAGACCAGCGCAGGAACGAGGGGTCGGGTCTGCACCTTGCGGATCGCTTGAGCTAGAAAGCCCTTCCACTCGCCTTGACTGAGCCCGCTGCCAGGGCAGGCGCTGTTCGCTGGGAGAGCAAAGAACGCCTCCACTTGCGCCCAGGGGTCTGCACCAAGCTTGCTGGAGCAGGTGGTGTCGAGCGCGCAGCGCGCGAAGAAGTCTTGTGCCACCCGATCAGCGTTTGGCGAGTAAAGCGAGAAGTCGGCCTCCGGCGGTGCAATCGAGTCCAGCACCGCCCCTGCGAACAAGTCGGGCTCGAGCTGCAACACACGGTGCGCCCAGAAGGTGCCAAAGGACAGGCCGTACAGCGCGACGGGCGCGTCCCCTCGAGTCCGCTCTACGAGCTCAATCACGTCGCGCGCAGCCTGCGTGGTCGTGAACGCGTTGAGGTCCCCGATCTCGGTCGCAACCTTGGCCGCGCAGCCGTCGACCGAGCCGGGCGCAATCTGAAAGTCGTCACAAGGTAATGGCGTACTCAGCCCGGCCCCACGAAAGTCTGTGGTGTACACCTCGAGTCCAGGGATGGCGTTGGCCCAACGCAACAGCACCGGATCGAACTCCTTGCTGGCTGCGCCGGGACCACCGTTTAGTAGCCATACTTGGCGCGTTGGCGGTGTTACTGAAGAGCGTACTCGCTTAACGAAGACCTCTAAGGTTGCTCCCTCCGGCGCGTCCCAATCGAGCGGCATGCTCACCGTCGTGCACTCACCCGGCTGCGTCGCAGTGTCCTTCAGCGGCGGGTACTCCTCAAAGACTTCGCACGGCTCCCAGGCGAGCGGGGCGCCTCCGCCTGCGCCGCTGCCGCCAGAACCGCCGCCAGCTCCTCCGCTACCGCCTGGTCCGCCTCCCGTTCCCCCACTTCCACCCGTTGAACTATCATCGCCACAAGCGACGAGCGCGACAGAGGTTGCAAGCGAGAAGAGGAGGCCCAATCGATGAAGGCGCATAACGGAAGTCTAGCGACCCTCAGCACCCTCGCGAAAGTTGGATCGGCACGCCACGGCGGTGCTAGCGCTTAGCCATGCGCTCGAAGCTCGTCGTGTCGCTCTTGATGGTTGGCTGCTCCGGTTCGCTTCCAGTGTCTCCCGCGGTGGACCTCGGAACGTCTCCACGAGTTGGCCGCTCGAGCTCAGAGACGTCGTCAATCACCTTCGACTATTCGGCGGACCGGGTGGGCGACCTGTGTTGGGAAACGAGCAAGGTCCAGAGTACGTCTACGGTCGGCACTAGCCCACCAAAGCTCTATGAACGCGAGCAGACCGATACCTACGAGGTGCTGCAGGTAGAGAATGCTGCTTCAGTGAAAGAGCGGTTCAGTTGGTCTCGCCACTCGACCCGTCGCAATGGCGTTGAGGACGCCATCCCGATCGCGCTCGGTACCCAGTACCTCATGTCGCTCGATGAAAAGGGGGAACGGCAGGCGTTTGATGCGCAGGGGGGGCCCTTGGCAAAGCCGCTCGAAGAGTGGCTTACCAGTCATTGGCGGGTAGGCGTGCGGGACGATATCGCAACTGCATTGCATGGTAAAACGCTGCGACCTGGTGACGAGGCGTTAGCGCTCTCCGCCCGTTACCGCAAACAAGTCCTCGACGGGGCGACCTTGCGCCGTGAGCGCTATCTATTTCTTGGACAGGAGGGCGACAAGGCGAAGTTCTCTATCGAGCTTGATGCTGACTTTCGCTGGGAGTCACCAGGCACCTTCACCTTACGAACAAAGCTCTGGGTATCGGTTCCGCGCGGCACACCCACTCGCGAAGAGACGTCCTTTACGGCCGTACGCAATCGACGCGATGGTGAGCAAATGCGCGTTGAGTCGAGCGGCGTTGCTGAGGACCGCTGCGAGAGCCGTTGACGCACCTCAAGCGGTGGCTCGAGGTCGACGAGGACGAGGACGAATGCTCATTCGAGCGTGTCGTCGAGGAACAGCTGCTCGGCGAGCGTCACTTTCTTCGTCTTCCGGTCGACGACACCGGTGAACGTTTGAAGGCTCGTGATGCCATCTCCATCGAGATCGCCCTCGGCTGATACCTCGAAGCCGTTCTTGCCGGGATCCGGTGCCCCGCGAGCGGGGCCCTTGTAGCCGCCTCCGATGCGCACCTCATACTGGTAAAGCGTGGGGCCTTCGAGCGCGAAGCCGATACACTTCCAAGCACCGTGATTGAAGTCCTCGCCCGCGGCCGAACTTGGTTCATAGCTAACTCCGCGCGGCGCCGCCTTGGGCACGGGTGGGGCCGCTGCGCATAGTTGATGAGCCCCGTTGGCTTGCGGCGTTTCAAAGGCGCGGGCAAAACCCCGGGCGATCTTACTCAGTGCTCGACGAGCGTCGCGAGCGTGGGAAGCATTGCGCACTCGCCGTATGCCCTCCGCACCTGATACGTAAAGGCCAAGCATCCCCTCAATCGCTCCGGCAGCTCCGCGAGCGTTTGCGCTAATGCCGGTCTCGATTGGCTCGAGACCGAGTGTGATGAAGGAGGCGCCAACCTTCGCCCCCTCCTTCGCTGGTGCGGAAGGAGCTTCAGCGCTCGTGTTGCGGGCACCACCCTCGCGGGGTAACCACGCCTTGAGTGCTTCGAGATCGGTGAACAGCGCGAGATGGCTCTCGACTCCAAGAGCCTTACTCGATTGTTCAAACCTCGCAGTCGATCCGAGGCTCAATGGGCCGCGCGCGAACACGTCTTTGACGACCCGAGAATTGCCGAGCGTGAGGAAGACATGCCCGGGCGAGGTCTGGATCGTGAGGTCGACCTCGTCGACGGTGCACCCAAACCCGCCGGACCAAGCGCTGTACTTCGCTTCCGAGGCAAAGCGAGTTCCTAGCGCGTCGATAAGACGCTTCGCGACTGCGTCATTGCGCATGTCCACGTCGACGAGGAGCACCGCGTCGTCGAAGAACCCGCGCGTAAAATCCGGCTCGCCCGCGCCCGCGTAGAGGGCGACTGCAGCGCTATCGCCGAGCGCTCCGTCGAGTTCAGTGAGTGAGACCTTGGCGCTCTTCGCGAGCTCGGACTCGACCGCGCGCTTGACCTCACTAAGCCCGATGCGGTCCAGCTCCTCCAGCACGTTCGCCACTGCCCGGCCCGGCGCGCGACGCAGCGAAAGGCCAAACGCAAGCAGCGGTCCTTCGGGGAGGCCGCGCAGCGCGTGCTGATCCGTAGGCGCGATCACCGTACCCAGACGAGGCACGCGACTCCCGAGCTGGGAGTAGTCAACCTCAATGCTCCCTTCATGCTGATTCTTGAGGTCGAGCGAGGCCGTGAGTCGCGAGCCCTCGCCGAACAGTGTCGGTTGGTCGAACGAGCGCTCCAGGTTGGCCGCAAACCAAAAGGGCGCGGCCATCGAGGTCGTCGCGAACGTTGGGTTGCCCCCGAACGACCGTCGCTTGCTCGCGATCGTGTCGAGTGTCGCGGTTTCGGTGGTGTCGTCGAAGGAGATGACCACCACGCGTTTCTCCGCAACGACTGTGAAAACTGTATTGGTCTCAGGCAGGCCAAATCGGCCGTTGCCCAGATCGTTCAGCGTGGTTCGCTCGAGGGCCGCCGTTACCGGCTCGAGCGTCTTGAAGCGAACGATCACGCCGCTCGTTTCGGGTTTCAACTCCCGAGTTCCGAACAGCACCAAGCCGTCCACGTGCGGAGCCAGTCGCGAAAGTACTTCGGGACTTGCTTCGAATCGTTCGGCCATGGCGCGTACTGCACCCTTCAGGGCCCCCGTCATGAACTCGGGCGAGAGGCGCGCTTCGAGCGCGTCCACTCCGGCGACGGCAAGGATGAAGTCCGCCTCTCTGGGGACCAACTTGGCCAGGTCTGCACCCCAGCCTTGGCTCCGCGGCTCATCAGCCTCGGTGGGTGGAGCTTCCACCGCGACCGCAGCGTCGCTCACTCTCGTCGTCTCCGCTGATGTGCACGAGACTCCCAGAAGCGCGATCAGAACCGCCAAACGCATCCAGCTGGATGTTGCGTTCATGGCTAATCCTCGCACGGTTTGAGGACTGTTCTTGCGCCATTTTCAGATCTGGACAAGGCTGCTGCTACCTAGTGCGTGAGGCCAATGATTGAGCATCCAACTGTCGATGAGCTGCTGACGCGAGCGACGCTGCTCGCGCACAAGCACCGTTCATTTGAGGTCAGTACGCTGCACCTCGTTTGGGCCTACGCTGCTTCCGCGAGCGGAGAGCCCGCGGTCGCGCTGCTTGTTGCGTGCAGAGCGGCCAACGCCCCGCTAGCGCTGCCGTTGGCCGAGCCTCCTCCACTGAGAGTGGGCCTTGCGCAAATGCTTTTCGAGGCAACGCCGAACGGCCGGGTGAGCCCAGAGAACTTGCTAGCGCTGGTCCAGCGTAGCTCGTCGGCTGCGAGCCTCTTGCGTCCTCTTCAGGCATGGCTCGCGGTGCTCGCTTCAGCAGAGAACGGTGACGCAGAGGTTGCAGAGCCGCCCGCCTCCGACCCAGTGCCCACCGTGCTTTGGCAACGGTTTGAACTCGATAGTGGTCATCGCGAGGGGTTGTCCTTCGTTGACATTGTTCGCCAGCGAAACAAGGTGTGGACGCGAACCGGTAGGACCAAGAAGCAGAAGGAAGAGGGCGTCGAGATCGAGGTCGCCGAACTCAAGTCGGAAGCTTCGGCCGAGCGCAGCCTCGAGCGGCGAATCCAAACCTTGGTCACAAAGGAATACCGTCTCATCGGGACGGTGGAGCGAGCGCTCCCAGCGATCTCCTCGACGCAAGAGCGAGCGCTCGCGAAGGCCTCTCACTTGGCTGAACGCGCGCAGCAGATCGCTGGTTTCCCCGAGCGATTGCTTCGATTCTTCGAAGCTTGGGAGGCGCGTGGCTACGATCCGATGAGCTCGTTCCAACAAGAAGGTCAGCGCAAACGCGAGGATTGGAACGCGATCGCCGTAGCTTGCCTCGAGCTGGCGGCTATGGAGCTCATGGTCAACTTCACCCGCCGCACCGAGGTCGACGAGGAACATGGAACGCTCGGTTCGATCGGCGCGCGCAACCTCGCGACCTTCTATCGCTCCCCAGCCTTTGTCGCTAACATCGCCTTTGCCAAAACGCGCGGAGAGCTGCGTAACACCGACGGGGCCTTTCCCGATTGGTACTCTGAAAAGCGACTTCAAGCATCTGCAGACGGCGCCCTCGATCCCGTGGTCGCCAGCGTCGTGGCTCGTTATCGCCTGCGCAAGGGTGTTCCGCCCTAGCACAGCTGCTCGCAACCATCTTTCCTATATCGTGTTAGTGCTCAATCCATGAAGCGCTTTGCCTTGCTTTGCTCCTTCGCTTTTGCCTGCAGCGCCCGCAGTTCGCTCGAGACTTCGGGAGCGGTCGGTGGCTCTGCTGGGTCCTCCTCGAGTGATGGAGCTAGCACCGCGAGCTCGAACTCGACGGGGGGCGGCGGCTCCGGTGGACAAAGCAATTGCTCCACGTTTGCGTTGGACGGCGAGCCGTACCTCGTTCCCTTCGCAAGGAACGCTAGCGCTCCCGAAGTCGGCTCTGCCAATGATGTGGAGCTTTTTCTTACATGGCGCGCACAGGATGGCGCGCTGGTGGCCAATACCTCATTAACTCCCAGCAGCGTTTGGCCCGACCCTTTCGATTCGAGTGTCGTGCTCGTCCCCTCCGTCTCGTCCTTCGTGGTCGGTCCAAGCCCGTATGGAAGTGCAGGGGTCTTTCGCGATGCCGAAGGCAGCTTCTGGCTATCTGCGGCAGTGGGAACGTTCGACTTTTTACCGCTCTACGATTCGCCGACTGAGCCGCTGTACGTTGCGTCGAACCAAGAGGTCATTTTCTTTTCACGCAATGACGGCCTCTATATGACGACTGAGAGCTACGGCCCCTCCGGGTTGATCTCTTACGACCCTCCCTTTTGTATAGCTAGCAAGGCCTTGGCCTCCGCTATCCCGCTCGCTTTTGGGGAGTTCTTGGTAGCCAGTGTCGATTCAGCTGAGCCGGGGCAATCCTGTTTCGGCCAAGGCTTCGAGCTCGGCACCAACGTCGTCACTCGGCGGTATGCAGAACTCCAAGATGGTGTGGTCGTTGAGCAGTTCCCCCAGGTGGAGCCGCTATTGCACCTAGGCCTCGCCCCAACCACGTTCGGCTCGTGGCTCGTTTACCAAACAGACGGCTCAACCTCCGAAACGATGCCGCCAATCTACGCCTATCGGCTTGATTCCTCGGGCGCGCGACTGTCCGGCTCTAGCGAGCCGCTGGCGTTGACCTTGGCAGGGGAGTCCAGCTCGGAGCTTGCGCTCGCTACGATGGGAGACGCCTTGGTGATCGCGACCATCGATGCGGTGGACCCGAGCGCACCCGTTGTGGTGCTGCGCCGTTTCGAGGCGGATGGCAGCCCCGGTCCCGCTACTTCCTTCCCAACCAACGCTGCTTGGTTGACTGGCCATTTGCGAATGGTTGGCACTCAAGATGGTCAGAGCCTGTTGCTTTCCTGGTCCGCTGAACTCGACGCCTCGGTCGCCGTCGCGAAGGTAGAGTGCCGTCCTTAGTTGCTTGTTTCTGGGCGTAACTACCCCGATAGAAACGCCTCCTGCCATTGACCGTCTCTCCGTTCGCAGTGCACCTCATGCCCGAGGAAGGCGCCGCCGTCATTGAAGCAGAACGTCTGCTCGCCCGCGGAGAGCTCGACGCGAAGCAACGTTAGCTGGTTCTGCAACTGCTCGACGGTGGCCGGCGGCTCTGAACTCGTTCGCCAACCCCGTACCCAGGTATCAAAGAGAGACTTGGCTGCTTGCGTAGCCATAAGCTCCTTCCCCTCCACGATCTCGAGCCCGACCACATGCGCTTCGTGCGCGAGACCCTCATTGCGAAAGTGGAGTTCGACCCCCTCCACGATAGCGCAATAAGCCAGCTCCCCGTCTGTCTCCAGCACGGTCACCTCGCCCAACGGCGGGAGCTCGATCGTGCGTGGAAAGACCACGATCGTGGGCTTATCGAGACGCCCCACGGCTGTGCGTCGAACCGTCGCCGTACCCTCGCTCCAGGCGTAATGCAGGTAAACGCAATCGTCGCAGGAGGAGGCCTGAATGGCGAATAGGCGCAATTGTGCGGCGACTCCTTCACGGCTGAGGCCGAGCCAAGCCCGGTTGGCCTTGCCCATTAGCACGCGGCTCACTTCCTCGTGTAGGCCTTGCGCCCAAGCTCCCAACCGACCGAGCGGCTCGAGCAGTTGAACTGCCTCCGGGAGATCCAACCTTAGCTGCATCCCCTCGAAGTCTGCCTGATAGTGCGTTGTCTGGTCCTCGAACAAGCCGAAGTAACGGTGCTCGAAGCTCGGACTGCGCCGCACGAGATCGAAGTTGCCGCTAATCCCCAGTAGGGTGCCGGCGCTGTCGACAACGGCCTTTATGTCTACCCGGGTCCGCCAGCGCAGATGCAGTGAGAGAAGTCGTGACGCGTGCTCGAGCTGCACTGCCACGACAGTTACTTGCTCGCGCAGCAGCGCTTGCGGCGCGTCCGCCCACAGCGATTGTCGCCGCATCTGCTCGAACACCACCGGAAGCTGTGCTTCCAGCAAAGCCCCGATCCCGGCGCTCGGTGACAACAGCTCCAGCGCCTCGGGTTGGTCAACCAGTAGCTCCACGCCCGCCATGGTCGTGCATAGCCAGCGACCGCGCGATTGTAGGTCATACATGTTGGTCTCCTTGCCTGCCTCTTCCGTGGATGACATGCGGCAAAGAGATCGGATCGTGGGAAGAGTTGATTCCTGACACCGTGGCTGTTTCTTTAGCGCGGCGATTGGTTGGGTGGAACGACCTTGGAATCCGGCTATGTTCTGCGTCGCGGAGAGATGCGTGAAGGAACCGCCGATACCGAGCAACGAGCAGCAACGACTCGCGGCTCTTGCCAGCTACGACATCCTGGATAGTGGGCTCGAGCGCGAGTTCGACGCGATCACCAAGCTAGTTGCGTTGACGCTCGAGGTGCCGGTGGCGTTGGTGTCGATCGTGGACGAGCACCGTCAGTGGTTCAAGTCGCGATTGGGGTTGGACGTCGAGGAAACTGCACGAAGCATTTCGTTCTGCGGCCATGTCGTGAGCAATGAACTTCCACTCATCGTGCACGACGCCAAGCTCGACGAACGGTTTGCCGACAATCCTTTGGTCCTTGGTCAGCCGCAGATCCGGTTCTACGCGGGGTTCCCGCTGAGAACGCCCGACGGCCTTGTGTTGGGTACGCTGTGTGCGATCGATCAAGCGCCGCGCCAGCTGAGCCCGGAGCAGCTGGAGGCGCTCGAGCTCTTGTCCGGCCAGGTAGCCTCGCTGCTCCAGTTGCGTCGTCGCGGGCTGTTGCTCAAGCGCGAGCAGGCCCAGCGTGCGGCGCAGGAGCTCGAACTCCAGAAGAGTGAAGCGCGCCTCCAGGCTTTGTTCGACGGCATGGTGGAAGGGGTTGTTTTCCAGGATGGAAGTGGCGCCATTCTCGCGTGCAATCCAGCCGCAGAGCAGCTCCTTGGCCTAACTCGCGAGCAGCTGATGGGGCGGACCTCTATCGATCCTCGCTGGCAATGCCTGCGCGAAGACGGCTCCATGTTTCCCGGGGATGAGCACCCAGCGATGGTTTCGTTGCGCACCGGCAAGGCGTTGACGAATGTCGTAATGGGCGTCACCAAGCCCAATGGAGGCTTAACCTGGATCTGCATCAATGCGAGGCCGCTGATTGGGCGCGAAGGGGATCTGCCGTACGCCGTTATTGCAACCTTTCGTGACGTCACCGATGCCAAAGCGGCCGCCGCTTACGCCGAGCAGATGTCCAAGCATGAGCGCCTCGTCACCACTGGAACGCTCGCCGCTGGCGTCGGGCACGAGATCAATAATCCACTAACCTACGTGCTCACGAATATCGACTTCGCGATCGAGGAGCTGCGTTCGCTTGCGGGCGGCTCGCCTTCGGCTCGTCTCAATGAGTTGATTGGCGTGCTCGGTGAGGCCCGTGAGGGCGGTGAGCGGGTACGTAAGATCGTCCGAGGTCTCAGGGCGCTCGCTCGCGAGGACGGGCTGGCCGTACCCACCGCTGTTCCGCCTCTCATCGACGTCTCGCTCAACATGGCAATGCACGAGATTCGTCAGAAGGCGGCGGTCGAGGTCGCCCTTGATCCAGTGCCTCTGGTACTCGCCGATGAGTCGAGGCTGACCCAGGTCTTGGTCAATCTACTGGTCAATGCGAGCCAAGCCTTCAGCAGCAGAGACAAGGCCAGGAATCGCATAGTGGTCAAAGCCCAGGTGCTTGCAGAACAGGTCGAGATCGCTATCTCGGACAACGGGCCAGGTATTGCTGCGGACGTGCTTCCTCGAATCTTCGATCCCTTCTTTACGACCAAGTCAATGGGTCAGGGGACCGGGCTTGGTCTCGCAATTTCCCACAGTATCGTGACGAGTCTCGGTGGCACTCTCCGCTGCGAGACGGTGTTTGGTGCGGGAACCACCTTTCGCGTGCTCTTGCCCATCGCCCCTCCGGAGCAGCTGTTGCCGGGACGGCCGGCGACCCCTCGTACACGTGTGTTGGTGATTGACGACGAAGAGCCCATTCTGCGCTCGATCGAGCGCGTGTTGCAGGGCGAGCATGAAGTGGTGCTGATGCAGGATTCTCAGGAGACGCTGCCGCTTCTTCAACGGGGAGAGTCGTTTGAACTCATCTTCTGCGACTTGATGATGCCCAATCTGAGTGGGGTCGAGCTCTTTCGGCTGGTCGAGTCCACCCACCCTGAGCTGTGCGACCGCTTTGTATTTGTAACCGGTGGCGGACCGGATCCAGAGGTCGCAGCGTTCCTCGCGAACGTGCCAAACGAGCGAGTAGAAAAGCCGTTTAGCGTTCAGAACTTGCGCGGTATCGCCAAGCGCTTCGCCCGAAGCCATTAGCCTTCGGGCGCTGCACGGCTAATTGTTCGAGAGTTCGAGCTCATCCCAAAAGTCACACTGCGCTTGCTTGAGCTTGTCTCCGGCGGCGATCGACATAGCCAAGGTCAGGTGTTGGTCGCTGTCCGCATCGTAAGCAGGCCACGGTACGCGTTCTGCCCCGTTGGGGTCCCCCTTGTCACTAAGGTCGAACCAATAGCCCATTATCCCCTTGGATAGCGAAAGCTCATCGGGGCTCAAGGGCTGGGGCAAAAGCTGTCCCGGTACGCCAAACACATAGCGAACCTCCGCTGAGTGGAAGGAGCCCAACTCCGGAATCAGCGCGTTCTCCGGTGCGTGGGTAAAGTTATAGAGATAGGCCTTCCCACCATTGGCGGTGAAGGCGCGCGCGGTTCGGCGCGCGTTGCAAATGAAGCCGGCGTCCCCGACCGCGGCCTCGGCCGCCTTCTGCGCGCTGCCGTAGTCCGCTACAGGATAGCGGGCCACCACTTCGGCGCCGTGCGTCGGCATCAGCGTCTCGGCCAACGCTTCAAAGTCGGCTTCGTCCTGAATCTCGTATTCAGAGCCAGCGAGCGCAAAGAAGAGCGTCGCCTCATCTGCGTTGGCGCCGAGGATCAACGGGACATCGTTAAAGTCGCCCTGCGCGATCATGCGGGTCGCGTCCTCCGGAAGGTTGTAACCGTCAATCGCCGGAAACCAATTGGCGCCGTCCCCGAACAGGAAGGAGCCACCGGGCAGGGCCGTCGATAGCTCAGCCGGCGGCTTTGCACGTAAGCAGGCGGGTAGGTCGGGCGCCCCATTGCAGCCAACCGCAGCGGCCAGCTCCACGCCTTGGGCCTCTGCCTCTGCTAGCGGCGTTCCTTGATCACACGGCCCGCTCTCGACGATAGCGCTCGAGAAAAGGCCCGCGCTCAACGGCGAGACCAAGTGAAAGCAGGTGCTGATGCCGCCTGCTGACTCACCAAACACAGTCACGCGCGCAGGCTCTCCGCCGAAGGCTGCGATGTTGTCGCGCACCCAGACCAGCGCAGCCCGCTGATCCTCGAGACCATAGGCGCCCGAAGACGGGTGCTCGCTGTCCTCTGCAGTCAGTTCGGGATGCGCCAGAAAGCCAAACACGCCTAAGCGGTAATTGAAGGTGACCACCACCGCGCCGGTTGTCTGCGCTAGAACCCTACCATCATAGGCGGGCTCCCCGCCGCTCCCCAGCGAGAAGCCTCCTCCGTGAATCCAAACCAATACGGGCCGTGAGCCGTTGGCCGCATCCTCCGGCGTCCAGACATTGGTCGTTAGACAGTCCTCGCTGCTGCTGTCGTTGTAGTCGTTGCTTAAGGCTGCGTTCTGGGCGCAGCTTGGCCCCCGCGCAATCGCTGGTCGCGTCTCGCTCCAGGGCTCTGCGGGGGCGGGAGACCTCCAGCGAAGATCCGCCGTTGGCGGTGCGGCGAAAGGAATGCCGAGAAAGGTGCGTACGCCGTCGATCAGCGCTCCTTCGACCGGGCCTTTATCGGTTTCGATCAGCAGCGGACCGGAGGGAGCGCCGCCGCTACCACCGGCGCCTCCGTCTCCCCCGGCGCCCCCGGTCCCGTCGTCATCCGAGCAACCAACCCCATAGGCGAGAAGGACCAAACAGCCGAGTGCGGCGCGCTTCATCCGGCGTATGGTGCCACAACCGCGCCCGAGCTCGATCAGTTCCGGGCTGACCCGACCCTGAGCACGACATTGCCGCGCTTTCTGCCGGTGTCGACGCGGGCGTGGGCCAGGGCAGCCTCGGCGAAGGGATGCACACTATCGATGAGCGGTCGGTAGTGGCCCGCCTCAGCGAGCTCGGCCAGCTGCTCCAGGTGAGCCCGATTGACGCGCGGCAAACTAGCGATCACCCGCTTGCCGCTGCCGCGGGGGGGACGCTCCAAGCCGAGGGCCTGAGCGAAGGAACCTAGCACCACGAGCAGTTTGCCATGTTCGCTAAGTGACCCTTCACAGCGCGCAAACGACGCACTGCCGGTGGTCTCGAGGATATGGTCATAGTGCTCGCCGTTTTTGGTGAAGTCTTGCTGCGTATAGTCAATAACGTGATCTGCCCCGAGCGAACGCACGAGCTCGAGATTGGTGGTGCTGCAAACGCCAGTGACCTCCGCTCCGAAGGCCTTTGCGATTTGTATGGCGGCTGAGCCAATCGCGCCGGACGCGCCTATCACCAATAGCTTGTTGCCTCGCTCGAGACCGCCCATGTCGCGCAGAAAGCAGAGGGCAGCGGTCCCGCCAAACGAGAGCGCGGCCGCCTGCTCAAAGGAGAGGTTGTGCGGCTTGTGCACGAGCAACCCGTTCTCAGGCAAGACGCGCCATTCTGAGTGACAGCCGTAGCTGGCGCCGGTGAAGGCAAACACCTCATCGCCAGGTTTGAAACGCGAAACGGAGCTGCCTACGGCCTCGACTACGCCCGACAGTTCGGTACCAAGGACCTTCTTGCGCGGCCCGAACACCCCGAAGAAGAGCCGGCCCAAGAAGCCAAAACCAGGCGGCATCTGCAGACTGCGTGCTCGCCAATCGGCAGCGCTCACGGTGCTTGCCATCACCCGAATCAATACCTCATCCCGGCCCATCGTCGGCCGTGCGACCTGACCGAGCTCGACTACCGAAGGAGCTCCGTATTGGTGATAAACGAGCGCCTGCATCTTGGTGCTGCCCGGGGCGACTGCTTCGATACGTTGTAACATGAGAGTAGAGTTAGGCCTGGCGGTCGGTTTGGTAAATTGACCAAGGGCGCGCATCTGATATGCGTTTCTGCATGGATTGGCGCTCGGTGAACTTCGACTGGAATCGTGCCCGCGCCTTCCTGGTCACGGCTGAAGAGGGCTCACTTTCGGCAGCGGCGCGTGCGCTCGGCATGGCCCAGCCGACGCTCGGTCGGCAGGTGGACGCGCTCGAAGAGGAGCTCGGTGTCGTGCTGTTCGAGCGCGTCGGGCGGGGCTTCGTACTCACGCCCAGCGGGCAGGAACTGCTCGAGCATGTGCGCTCGATGGGGGAGGCGGCTAATCGCATATCGCTCACGGCCGCGGGCCGCGCTCAGGCGATTGAAGGCACCATTTGCATTTCGGCCAGCGAGGTGGTCGCCGCCATGGTGCTGCCGCCCATCCTGGCCAAGCTACGTAAGCGTGAGCCGGGCATCCGCATTGAGATCGTCGCCTCGGTGAAGGCCAGCAACTTGAAGCGGCGTGAGGCGGATATTGCGATACGCAATTTTGCGCCGAGTGAGCCGGACCTGATCGCGAAGAAGCTGCGCGATGCGAAGGCAAGGCTCTATGCCACGCCCAGCTACCTCAAGCGGTTCGGTAACCCCAAGCGCCCGGAGGATCTCTCCCGCGCGGACTTCATCAGCATCGACGGAAGTGGCGTATTCATGAACGGGCTAAACGCCTTGGGGCTCTCCCTTAGCGAGCGCAACTTCCCCTTCATGACCGAGAACTACCTGGTGATGTGGGAGCTGGTTAAGCAGGGGCTGGGCATTGGCATTCTCGACGGCTCGATCGGCGACCGCGAGCCGCTGGTCGTCCGCGCTCTACCGGACCTGCCAGCGTTCATCTTCCCGGTTTGGCTCGTGACCCACCGCGAACTGAATACGACCCGCCGCGTGCGTGTGGTTTTTGACCTATTGGCCCAGGAGCTGGCGAAGGA
The DNA here is from genome assembly GCA_903892415.1 of uncultured delta proteobacterium. Classification (GTDB taxonomy): domain Bacteria; phylum Myxococcota_A; class Polyangia; order Polyangiales; family Polyangiaceae; genus Xiheicaenibacterium. Next base: position 85,047 of record CAITIQ010000369.1, read on the forward strand.
TTGACTGCAGCGAGCGCCGCCACGAAAGCCTTCACCCCGGCCGAGCCACGCAGGCTCCTTCGATATACGGCATAGGCGGTGATCTCCGCAGACTGCCAATCCGATAATACACGTTTGAGCCGTCTCGCCTCGACATCTTCGCGTACGAGCCAAGACGGTAAGAGCGCTATCCCCAACCCCGCGCGGGCGCCTTCGTGCAAGGTCTGCGGGGCGCTCGCCGCCAGACGCCCAGAGACGTTGACCACCCGCTCTTCATCCGCGGTCTGCAGGCGATAGCGGTCGGGGCCGCTGGTGACGGAGAGTTGCAAGAGGCACTCATGATTGGCCAGTCCCTCGACCGTCTTGGGCGCACCGTGCACCTTGAGGTAGCTCGGTGCAGCGACCAAGTAGCGATGAAAGCTAAAGAGCGGCTGCGCTATCAAGTCGGGGCTGTCTGGAGGTGTAAGCCCAGCGCGAACCACCACATCCACGTTCTCTGCCAAGAGCTCGGTCAAGCGGTCCTCGAGCCGTACCTCGAGCCTGAGCCCCGGACGGCTCGTGAGCAGCTTGGCCAACTGCGGAACCACGAGGCACTGTCCGAGCGTCACAGGCACGCTGAGCACCAGCTTCTCGCTAGCCCGCGTGCCCGCGACGCTCTTTGCGCGTTCGAGTTCGTTCAAAGCTCGGCGGGCGTGCTCATACAATCGTTGCCCCGCTTCGGTCACTGTCAGCCGCCGCGTCGTGCGCAGCGCTAGCTCACTATCCAGCTCGAGCTCCAGCGAGCGAAGTTGTCGGCTCACCGTGGGGAGGCTCTGGCCAGTGGCGCGCGCGGCGCCGCTGAGACTTCCTAGCTCCACAATCCTCACGAAGGTCGATAGTTCGGCGAACTCCACGGAGCGATGCTGCTGGATTCTTTCGCAATCTGCAAGAATCTCTCTCTGCCGCGGTCCCTACCGAGCTAGCGCGTTCGTCGGCACACTCCACTCATCAAGGCGCAAGACAGCGCCGACAAACGGAGAATGTCTATGAAGCTGCAAGGTTCTACGGCTCTGGTTACGGGTTCCAATCGTGGTATCGGTCGCTCATTGGTTCAGGAGCTGCTGGCCCGGGGCGCAAGCCGGGTCTACGCCGCAGCGCGTGACCCCAAAGCGCTGGCAGGGTTGGTGGCCGAGTCGGGCGGCCGGGTGGTCGCGGTGCAATTGGATATCACCAATGCGGCTCAGGTCGCAGAGGCTTCCAAGCTGGTTGACTCGCTCGACCTACTAATCAACAACGCTGGTCTGCTCGGCTCTGGCGGACTACTCAGTGACTCGACCGAGGCCATCGAGCGGGATATGCGCACCAACTACTTTGGCACGCTCGCTGTCACTCGCGCATTCCTGCCTGCGATAGAGCAGGCAAAGGGATCGATCGCAAATGTCCTCACCGTGGTTGCGTTGGCCAGCATGCCGGGGCTTGGCGGGTATTCCGCCTCCAAGGCCGCCGCGCTCTCGCTCACTCAGGCATTGCGCGGCGAGCTGGGCAAGCGCAGCATCGGCGTGCACGCAGTTTTTCCGGGGCCAGTGGACACCGACATGGCTCGAGAGATCACCTTGCCCAAGACGTCCCCTGCCGATGTTGCCAAAGCTATCTTGGATGGCCTCGAGCGCGGCGATGAGGACATCTACCCTGACGCAATGGCGCAGCAAGTGGGCGGGGAGTTTGCCAAGTCGCCCAAGAACGTTGAGCGGATGTTTGCTGCGATGTGAGTCGCTTGCAGGCTGAATCAGGCCTGCCCGCTCCTTTTGGGGAACGCCCTCGTCGCAAGAGTGTCCAGCTCCCGTATGAAGCAGAGCCTTTTCCTTGGCGCGGTGACAACGCTGCTCGCGTGCGCCTCCGCTGGCCCCGCTGTTGGACGAGCGCCAAGCCTTTCTACCGAGCTTTCACCGGCCTCGGGTGTGGTGCCGGTGCTGAGGCCTGCGCCCGTCGCCTCAGCGACGCCAGTAGAGCCGGAACCGGCTCACGCACCGGCTGTGGAGGCTCCGGAGGCGGAGCCCTTGAACTACGTCGAGCTCGCTGATTCCCCGGGGGATGAGCGTCTTGGCGCGGCTGTTAACCGCATCAAGGCCGGCGAGTGGCGGAAGGCGCGCCTCGCGCTACTTAAGGTCCTGCCCGAGCTGGACGCTGGCGGCAGCTTGGACGTTAAGCTTGCTGCCCACGGCTTGCTCGCCAGGGCGTGCAGCATGCAAGCGGACTTCAAGTGTGCCGAGCGTGAGTACCAGCTGGTGAGGACAATGTGGCAGGAGGCAGAAGCGGGACGCGAGCAGAACGCGGCGCTCGAGGAAGCTCCGCAGAGCAGGCGAGCTCGTCTGGCCCGAGCTCTGATGGCGGTGGCCGAAGCATGGTTTCACGCTGGAGAAGAGAAGCGGCTGGCAGCGGATAAGGAGCTGTTCCCGGTCTACCGCGGTAAGGGAGACAAGGAGAGCGTCTTTAAACATATCAATACCAAAACCGGCAGCTGGCTCAGGGCTCGGCGCCAACTACTAAAGGAGGCCGAGGAAGCTTACCTTGGTGTCGCGCGGCTCCAGCCTTCCCCACCGCCCTATTGGATTATCGCCTCATCGTCGCGCGTGGGACGGATGTGGAACAAGTTCGTCTTAGAGTTCCGCGGGGCTCCTATCCCAAAAGAGTGGGCCGGCGTAGGTCCGCTCCCCGGTTCGACGGTCGAGCGTGAGGATCTTCGCAATACGTACTACGCGGCCATCGACGAGGTCTCCGAACCGTATCGCGATCGGGCCCGCGCTGCCTTTGAGGTGTGCCATGACCACGCCACGAAGACGTCAACGGTCAATGACTACTCGAGCGAATGCGACAACTGGCTCGAGAAGCATCCCAAGCTAACGGCGGAGCCGCCGTTAGCTGCGGTCCCGTAACCGCTTATGGCTCGCAGCCGTACTGGTTGCGTGCCGTGTCGTAGCAATACTGCGAGGTTGCACGGCCGTCGCTCACGGCGATGGTCCAGCTTGGCGACCTCTCGCTAGCGAAGAATACGTTGTCGACGCTGCCTCGCAGTTCACTCTCCGTCGCAAAGCGACGTTCGGCGTCGCTGCAGTGTGCTGCAAGTTGTTCCCACGGTATCTCGCTCGCATCGAAGCCCTGACCGAGTGCTGGAGGTGAGTTTCGCGTTACGGTGGTGCTTACGCAGGTCTCGAGGGGGGCTGCGCAGAACAGCGAAATCAAACGACCGTCTTTGGTTTGACCAGTTGCTGCAAGTCCCTGCGGAAGCAGCCCCACCGTCCAAAGCCGAAGTTGACCCGCGTTTCGTTCGACCAGCTCGCGCAGCTGCGCGGGGCTCTGCTCGCAAACACGCAGCTGCATGGCCGGCTCGGGGGCAGTGGTCTGGCGTTGCGCGCTGCGCCTGCGGCTTTGCAGAAAGGCGCCTGCGCCTGCAGCGAGACTCAGGACGACTACACCGATCGCAACGCGGCTCCAGAGCGGCAAAGAGAAGAAGCCTGAGGCGGTCACCGCGGCGCAGCGTACGCCGCTTCTTCGCTGCAAGCTCGTTGGACCTGAACTTGCTCTTAGCGGATTGGGCACCAAGCCCAAGGAGAGCACATGACCAAGCGCGAGCTTTACCGAGACAAGTACCAGGCCCAACTTCACGAATGGTCCGCCAAGTTGGAAGAGCTATCGGCCCATCAAGACAAACTCACCGCCGACGCCAAGATCGCGGCGCAGCCGCACCTCGAGAGCGTAAAGAAGAAGCTCGAGCACGCGCGTACCAAACTTGTCGAGATCGCTGAGGCAAGCGACGACAAGTGGGACGAATTTGTCGCCGGGGTCGACAAGTATTGGTCCGAGACCAAAGCCGCCTTCGAGGGTGCCTACGATGCGATACGCGCACCCGAGGTCGCACCGTCAGCTCCAAGCTCGAGGTAGGCGCGCTCCCTGCGAAGAAGTAGAGAATCCCGGGCGACGATGACCGCCCCCGCTCAACCTTGTTCAAGGCCGTTGCACCGGGCTTTCGTTTTGGCGCTTCGACTGCGAGCATTGAGCCATGCGAAGGGTTTGGCTCGTTGGCTGTCTGCTGTTGCACTGGGGCTGTGAGGACGCTGCAACGAGCAGCGCCTCGTCGGGGGCCGGAGGCACGGGTGGAAATGGTGGCTCGGGCGCCGGCTCATCACCCTCTTCCTCCGACGGCGGAGCTGGCGGTTCCGCGAGCGGTGGAGGTCTGGACAGCGGTGGTGGAGGCGTTGGCCCTTCGTGCGCTGGCTTGGTCTCGGCCGCCGGGACGACGACGGAGACGGTCATTGTGAATGGCCAGACTCGCAGTTATGTACTCGCTATTCCTGTAGCGCTGGATGGCACCAGCACCGTGCCGCTGATTTTCGGCTTTCACGGCTTTGGCGGGACCGGAGAGGCGGCCAGCCAATACTTTGACCTCACCGGGACAGAGGCTGCGGTATATGCCTATCCGCAAGCTTTACCGCTACCCGATCAGAATGGTGGCGTCGGCTGGGATATGACGGCAGACGGGGTCGACGTCGCCTTCATCGATGCGCTAGCCGCAAAGCTGAGCGCCGAACACTGTATTGATCTGGCGCGCATCTTCGCTGCAGGGCACAGTCATGGCGCCTCCTTCTCCAATCATCTTGGTTGCTACAGGCCAGAGCTCTTTCGCGCGATTGCACCGGTGGCGGGGGGCGGACCGTGGGCCGGAGAATGCACCGGTTCGGTGTCAGCGATGCTGGTGCATGGCTCTGCCGATAGCGATGTACCAATCGATAACGGGCTCAACAGCCGCGAGCACTGGCTCGAAGCCAACGGCTGTGCAGGCGTTGCCAGCGCTCCAAGTGAACCGGCGCCGTGCGTCAGATATGAAGGGTGCAGCGAGCCCGTAATGTGGTGTGAACACTCGGGTGGTCATGAATGGCCACGTTTCGCTGGGGCCGGCATCCGCTCCTTCTTCTTGGGGCTATGATGGTGAGCGCCTGGCGTACCAGCCTAATGAGTATCGTGACCGTCGGCGCGCTCACGCTAACAGCCTGCGGCAGCGAGGTTGTGGCGCCCTCGGAACAGGAGATCTGTGAGGCCGGAGGTGCGGATTGGAGTGGGGGCGACTGCGGTGGGAGCTTCGACCACTGCGACCTAACCGTCTGTGAGAATACCATTGGTGAAGGTTGCGTTTGCAGCGAGCCGGGCGAATGCTGGGATGGCGAGCGCTGCGTGTATGACCCCGACCTCCTGATTGAGGTTTGTATTGCAGCTGAACTGTTCCTCGTTCCGTCCTGCTCGGACGGCGATTGGTTGCAAGGCGGCTGCTGCTCTCCGGACGCCGGCGACGCCTGCTGGGACGGCAAGGGCTGCTTACCGTTGAGTCAGCCGGAGCGTTGATCCTCTCGCAGCTCACTCCCAAGCTACGCGTATGGAGACGAGATCTCCTGGTGCGTTACTCGAAGGGCGCATCAGATTCGAGCGCTTGCGTACCGCAGGGTGAACCACGACCTCACGAGCGCCCGCATGCTCGAGGAGACTGGAAATGCCGCCTTGCCACTCGACGAACATAAGGTCGGGCGCCTCACTCATGTTGCTGAACCGCAGTTCGGCGGTGCGCTCGAGGTGCTCGGAGGCAACCTCTCCGCCGCGCAGATAGGAGCCGAAGATCTTTGCGCCATAGCGGAACAAGAGGCTCGGGGTGGAGAGCGCGAGCACATAGCGCAATAGGCCACGCGTATCGATCTCGGTCGACCTGCGACCGAGTAGGCGGACTTTCTCGTCTCCACCGCGAAGCTCTTTCTGCATCGCAGTATGGAGGTCGCCATACCAACCAATTGGATGCCAGCCTACGCGTGTGAGGGCACCGGAACGCAAGGCCTCGGCCAGCGGGCCTTGGACCGCGGCTACCACGCGCTTGCGCGCCTCTTGGTCGTCCACCTCGGCGATGGCCTCGAGCATCGACAAGAAGATGGCGCCTTTTGCTTCCAAAGGTTGTTCGCTCAATGCCTCGATTCCCCCGTGACAGACTCAACGTATCGCGAGTTGGCGTTGGCCGCTCAGCGAATCCCAGTTGCCACGAACTCAACGATGGCGCGCATGCGCTCCTGGTTCTCCAGCGTCGCTTGCGCGGTCAAAAGCAGCGTGAAGTCGTCGCCCAGCGGCACCAGGCAGCGCCATTGCCGCCACTCGCGGTCTCCCACCTGGTAGCGCAATTCGAGCGATTCGATGCGACCCGAGGTGCCGTTGAACTCAGCGGCTGAAGCGAGTTCCATCCCCGGACCAATGAGTCCGGAGAGCACCACGCTGCGCTGTCGTTCAAGCGGCCCTTGTACGTAGAGCATCTCGTCCTGCTGGCTACCACTCAGCGTAAGCTCGACTGGCCAATCGACGTGACCCTTGGTCGACCAAACGCTCGTGCCGAACGGCCAGGGCATGAGGTACCCAGCTTCGAAGCCAAGCGACCAATCGGGCCCTTCTAGAGCTTGCCCGTCCACATAGTCATGCACGACCTGCTCGGCACTCTGAGTGCCCGGGCCAAGCGCGAAACGGAGCCCGCCGTCATGCGCCTGCAAACGTAACTTGGGAACGCTCGGCGGCGAGTGATGAACCATCACCACGTCGCCCGAAGCGAGTCGCCCCAGCTCGAATGGGACGCGCGGAATGAAGTGCCAGCCATGACCCACCAGCGTCATCCTCTTTGGATCGATCATTGGGGTACGGAAGATAGCTCTTCGCGGACCAGAACTGTAACCGCGAGATGGGTACTTCTCAGAGTTTTGACCATCACCGCCGCTCAGACTCGAGGCCCAACATAATGGTGCCGTTTGGGCAACATGCCTCACGCTAGTTGTGTATCCCAAGCGTCGTAAGAAGCGTCCGCGAGCGCCGTGAAGTGCGGTGTGCGCTAATATCCTGTAGCGCCGTTGACCGGGGATGATGCCGAGCTGGGTGCCAGTCGATAAACCTGTAGCCGCGGCTTGCCTCATGGCACCATTGCAGGATGAAGCTGCGGTCCAATCGGCGTGCGCGGAAGCTCGCCGCATCTTTCGTTGTTACGCTTGCAGCTCTCCCGGGCTGCGGAGGGGCGGGGCAAGGGAGCGGCTCGTGTGAGCCCCCGGAGTGCCATATGAATCCTCCTCCGCTCGAACTCTCAGCACCGCAGCCGGTCCCGTCCGTCGCCGCGAGCGCGGCTCCGGACGCGCCGCCTTGATGCATGCGAGCTCGCCAACGCCGCGACCGAGGGATCAATTGCGCTAATTGAAGCGACTTCGTTGACTTGTGCAGCCAAGGGCGGCAACTTCCCTAGGTGCTGAGTGAGCGGCTGCTGAAGAGGTTCGTAAGCGCAATCGAGATAGCCTCGCCGGTGGAGTCGCGCGTTCCTACGGAGGTTGCTGCTGGCTCCCTACCAGAGGACTACGAGCGCTTCTTGCGCGCGGTCACCGGCTTTCGTGCGGTGCGTGACCTACGACTCAATTCCCCTGCTGATTGGGTGGTCGAGAAGGCCCATTGGGACAAGCTGGCAGCCGAATATCAGGCCGGAGGCGCCAATTTTTCTCACGCGTTGTGGTCGCCACACTGGCTCCCGCTGGCTGATGACAACTCGCACCTGCAATTCGCTTATGCGCCCGAGGAGTGCTTTGGTGGTCCAGCCGGCCAAGTGGTGGCTTTCGACTTCAAGGGCGGGGAAGATTGGCAGGTGTTTCCGTCGCTCGATGATTGGCTCGAGGCGATGCTCGCGGTGCTTGATCTTGTGCCGCCGCGTGACCTGGCCGCTGGATGCGTGTTTTGGGCCACCGAGCGCAAAGCCGCTGTGGTGATTCCGTTGCCCAAGGAGGAGCAGGCTCGGCGTGCGCCGGAACGCTTTCACGCTGGGGACTCTGCCTGGGTGGAGCTTCGACACGCGGATGGGAGTGCATGGGCCATTCGAGCGAGGCGCAGCACTTATCAGCTGCGCATCGGAGACGTAGAGGACCCTCTGTACCGTGAACGCAGCTGCGTGAATCCGGCGCAGGAGGTCACGCGGCTCATCGCCGAGCAAGAGGCTGAAGGCTTTCGACGGGTTGGCGCTGCGGGCTAGCTGCACGAGGGAGTGCCCGGCGCGCCGGCGCGCCCTCCTACCCACAAAAGCCAAACGAGCGAAGCCCGAAGGCCTCGCTCGTTCGATAGCTCAGCGCTAGCTAAGCCGACTTCAGTTCAGGGGAAGATCTCGCGCTCGGCGTAGACCTGGGCGATGCGGTGGAGGGCCACGGCGTACGCAGCGATGCGGAGCGAGCTCTTCTTGCTGCGCGCCATTTCGGTGGTCTCCTTCCAGGCGCGACGCATGGCCTTCTCGAGCCGCTCATCCACCTCGTCGAGCGACCAGCTCTCGCTGCGCTTGTTCTGGATCCACTCGAAGTAGGAGACCGTCACGCCGCCGGCGTTCGCCAGAACGTCGGGCAGGATGGTGATGCCCTTCTCGAGCAGGATCTTCTCGCCCTCGGGCGAGCACGGGCCGTTGGCGCCTTCTCCAACGATGCGGCAATTCAGGCTGCGCGCCTCGTCCACGCCGATCTGATTCTCGAGCGCACAGGGAGCGAAGATGTCCGTCTTGATCTTGAAGAACTCCTCGCGCGAGATGGCTTTGCCGCCTGAGTAACCAGCGATCGCGCCCGTCTTCTTCACGTGCTCCTGAAGCTTGTGCGGGTTGAAGCCCTCGGGGTTGTAGAGGTAACCCGAGTGATCGCCCACTGCGATGGTGGACACGCCGAGCTTGGAGAGGATGACGGAGGTGTGCGAGCCGACGTTGCCGAAGCCTTGCACGGTCATCGTCGAGCCTTCGAGGTTGAAGTCGTTCTCGTTGGCCCAGTAGGTGATGCAGTGCACGAGACCTTGGCCGGTAGCCTTCTCGCGGCCGATGGTGCCGCCCGAAGCGACGGGCTTGCCGGTGACCACGCCCTTGACGGCTTGGCGACCCTTCTGGCCGGTCATGTTCATGTACGTATCCATGGCCCACGCCATGGTCTGACCGTTGGTGCCGACGTCCGGTGCCGGGATGTCCGTCTCCGGCCCGATGTTGTCACCGAGGCCGTGGAAGAAGCGGCGCGTGATGCGCTGGAGCTCACCGCGCGAAACGCTGCGCGGGTCGAACTTAACGCCGCCTTTGCCACCGCCGTACGGCAGGTTCATCAGCGCGCACTTCCACGTCATCATCGCCGCGAGCGCCTTCACGTCGTCGAGCGAGACGTCTTGGTGATAACGAATGCCGCCCTTGTACGGGCCGAGCACGTTGTTGTGTTGAATGCGGTAACCCTTGAACAGCCGGACGTCTCCGTTGTCCATCTTGACCGGGAAGTGGACGATGAACTCGTTCTTCGGTTGGCTGAGGATGACGCGGATGTACTCAGGCAGGTTGATGAGTTTTGCAGCTTCGTCGAGGTAGCCCTGGACCACGCCGAAGAAGTCATACTTCGCCGGGGCAGGAGCTTTCATCGAGTGGGTTGCAGTCGGTGCAGTAGCGGGAGTCGGCTCGCTCATGGGTGGCGGTTCTAGTGCCGATCCCGAAGGCATTCAACCGAAGGTTGTACAACGAGAGTTCGCATTTCTCTAACGCACCGAGCCGAGGAGCGATTCGCGCGGCGCGTCATTGTTGCGTTGGTGCGACGCGGCTGTGACGCACTCAATCAGCCCCGCACGAACATCACGTACAGGTAGCTCAGCGTTGCCGTCACCAGCAGTGCATCCACACGATCAAGGATCCCGCCGTGGCCCGGAACAAGGCCGCCAGAGTCTTTTACTCCCACCGAGCGTTTGAGCAGCGACTCCCCCAAGTCTCCCAGCTGGCCGAGCGCGCCACCGACGACGCCCAGCGCAACGGCATGCAGGACCGGGAGCGACTGGAGGTAGAGCAAGGAGCCGGCAACGGCCCCAGCCACTGCACCAAGCAGCCCCCCGATGGCCCCCTCGACCGTTTTCTTGGGACTCACGGCCTCGTACAGCTTGTGCTTGCCCAAGAAGCGCCCAGCGAAGTAACCGCCAGTATCGCTCATCCAAGCCAGCATCAGCGAGAGCAAGACAAAGCCGGGCCCGTCGGCTCCAGCGTCTTTCTTCAGCAGCGCCAAGCAAGCCATGCCGCCACCGAGGTAGAGCGGTCCAAAGGCCATCGCCATCACCCGCAAAGCAGCGCTGTTGATCGAACCCAAGCGCCACAGCGTGAGCAGCATCGCCAAAATGGGCAGCAGCAGCATGACCGCCAGCAGAAAGGTCGGCTGCCGCCCGATGAACCAAAGCCCTACCAAGAGCCCTACCGAGAGCGCCGTGCCAGCCACCTGGGAGACGCGATCTTCAGGGTGCGTCATCCCGAACAGCTCAAAGGCGCCAATGGCCGCGGCGACCGCGATGAACGCCAACCAAGCCAACGCTGGACCCTTGTAAAGGAGGGCCAAAATGGCTGGGATCGCCACCACGGCCGAGAGAAGCCGCATCTGAAGGTTCGAGGCAGGCTTTTTCTCTTCCATTGCGCGGGAGGACTCCTTGGTCGGTTCCGGACTAGGTGCCACGGCGTCTTTCTGCGCTCGGGGTACCGAAGACTTTGGTGCGGGTTTGATAACTGCGAATCGCGTCGAACAGGTCTGGCTCGTGGAAGTCGGGCCACAGCTTCTCACAGAAGAAGAGCTCCGCGTGGGCAGCCCCGTACAATAGGAAGTTGGACAGCCGCTGCTCGCCCCCGGTGCGCAGGATGAGATCTGGCTCTCCCACGCTCAGACTTGGAATGCGAGCGCCGATCAGGGCTCCGTCGATCGCATCTGGGTTGATGGCCCCACGCAGCGCCTCATTCGCGAGGGCGCGCGCTACTTCGGCGATCTCCTCGCGAGCGCCGTAGGAAAGGGCGAGAGCGAGCGTCATTTTTTCGTTTTCATGCGACTCGCGGGCGAGCGGATCGAGGGCTTGCCGCACGTGCTCGGGCAGGCGCCCCAAATCCCCAATCGCCACCAGCCGAATACCGTTCTCGAGAATCTCCTCACGCTCGCTGCGCAGGAACTCTTCGAGCAGCCCCATCAAGGCCTCTACTTCGCCTTTGGGGCGCGCCCAGTTCTGCTCACTGAAGGCGTACAGCGTTAGCGCCGAGATCCCGAGCCGCCGCGCGATACGAACGACGCGCCGCACCGCTGCAGAGCCAGCTTTGTGCCCGGCCTCGCGTGGCTCTCCTCGTTGGGTAGCCCAACGGCCGTTGCCATCCATGATGATCCCAATGTGCTGCGGCAGATTGCGAGCTTCGATGAAGGACATCGACGAGGCTTCGCTCCCCACCGCTGGGGAAGATGAAGTGTCGACTTGGGATGCCATCGAGTCCACTTCCCTTCCTCGCGCCGCCGTGTCAACTCCTTGCATCATGGTGGCTGGGATTGGGCTCACGGTAACCTTGCGGCTTCGGATGGGATCTCACGATGCTCACTACGCTGGTGAGCTCGTGGATGGCGCGAGAATGCTTGCGCTGTTCGGAGATGTCGCTACGGAACTTTTGATTCGGCTCGATGGCGACGAAGGCCTCTTTCGTGCCTATGAGCTGGTCGAGTTTCTGGCGCCTGTCTACGCCGGGGACTACATCGAGGCGACGGGCGTCATCACCCGCGTCGGCAACACGAGCCGAACCATCGCCTTCGAAGCGCGAAAGGTCGTCCGCAATTGCCGGAATCCCGAGCTCGCTGTCTCGGCCGCCGACGCGCTGTCCGAGCCCACGGTCGTGTGCCGCGCCGTTGGTACGTGCGTGGTGCCGAAGGAGCTGCAACGCAAGGTGGACTTGGTGCTACCGGCGCTCTCGGCGCAGGCCCCTTCACACGCCGAGCTACCTGAGCCGCGTCCTCTGATCACCCCGCCGCCCCGCGTGGTGGTCACGCCGCCGCCGTCGGATTTGATCCTCACCGCTGCCATCGTCGGTGCCGAGGTGACGCGCAAAGACACGCCGCACCTGCCGATCACCGCCCAAGAAATCGCAGATGAAGCGGCTCGCTGCCGCGACGCTGGCGCATCGGTCATTCACCTGCACGTGCGCACCGCGGACGGCTCGCCGTCCCAAAGCAGCGAGCTCTTCCAAGCGGCGATCGATGCGATTCGCGCGAAGACCGACGTGATCATCCAAACCTCCACCGGCGGCGCTGTCGGCATGTCGATCGAGGAGCGCAGCGGGCCACTCGCGTGCAAGCCGGAGATGGCCACCCTCAACTGCGGCACGCTCAATTTCGGAGATGACGTATTCGTCAATACGCGCCCGCAGATCCGGGAACTCGCGCTCAAGATTCGTGAGTCGGGCAGCGTGGCCGAGCTCGAATGTTATGAGATCGGCCATCTCGATGAAGCGCTGCTGCTGGTGAAAGAGGGCGTGCTGCAAGGCCCACTTCACTTCCAATTCGTGCTCGGTATTCGTGGTGGCGCCGGTGCTCGTGAAGACGTGCTGCGCTTTCTGGTGTCGCAAGTTCCAAGCGGCGCGACCTGGGGCGTTGCCGCCGTTGGCCGTTTCCAACGGCCCATGACTGAGTTGGCCATCAAGCTGGGTGGCCACGCGCGGCTCGGGCTCGAGGACAACATCTACTTGGAGAAGGGCGTCCTCGCTGAAGGCAGTGCGCCATTGGTCGCGCGCGCGGCTGCCTTTGCGCGCGAGGTCGGCCGCGACGTGGTAGGGCCTGACCGAGCGCGCTCGTTGCTCGGTCTACGCTGAAGCGAGCTGACGTGTCGTCCTCTGGGTCGCCGGTGGAAGCGTCGTCCCGCGGGCGGTTGGCGTATCTCCTCTCGCGCGCTCCCGCGGTGCTGTTTGCGGGTGTCGCGGTGGCTGCGCTGGCCGGGCGCCTTCCAGAGCCAACGCCCGAGGACGTGAAGTCGGCGCTGAGCAAAAAGCTAGGCGTCGATGCGGTGATCCAAGATTTCGTATGGTTGCCTTCGCAAGGTCGCACGGCGGATTTGTTCGCTGGACGCGAGGTCGTCTTTCTCGCACGTACCTCAGCAGAATCCACGGTCGACGCCTATCGCGCCAAGGTGCGGCTCACGACGTGGGGGCATCCGCTTGGTGCGCACGAGCTGACTCCCATCTTGCCAACCGCGCTCGCCGAAGAGACGGGCCTCGTTGCGCAAGACCAGCATTTTGCTTTCCGCGTCGAGCGGGAAGGGGTGCTGCAGACGATCGTGCTCGGTTCGGCGGCGGAGCATGAAGCCGTTTCGATCTTACCGCTCGCCGCTCCAGTAGCAGGCGCGCGCATGGAGGTCGCAGAGGGCAAGCTGGTAGCGCTCTACGCGAACGAAGGCCTAACGTTCACGATCGGTTCGGAGGGGCCATTCCGCAGGCTTGCGGCCAATGCGAGCAGCGATCCTACTGCAGCGATCGTATCGGCTCGGACGCCGAGCGCGGAGGCCACGAGCTTCGACGGTCTCGTCGCCGACGTGGAGCTCGTTGCAGGGCACCCGGCGGTGGGCTCGCGAGGGAAGGGCGATGCTGGCCTCACCCTTTTCGATGGTCGGCAGTTGCGCTTTTTGCTGGTTCAAGGTTGGCAGACCAGCACGTCGACGGGCTTTCGGCCCACCGGGCGTCCACCCGCGAGCGCGCCGATGCCGGTGGCGGCGTACGTGTTGCGTGGTCTCGTCGGTGGCGGTCGCAGCGGCACCAACGCACTTACACCGATCGCTCCAAACGTGCCGGTCCTTGCGAGTTCCGAGGGCAAGCTGTTCGTGGCCGCGGGGGAGGCCGCCCTGGACGGTCAATCGCTCGACGCGGTCATGCCGTTCATCAGTGGGCAAGGCGCGAGCGAGGGCGTCGTTTCATATTGCGCAACAAAAGACGGGCATCTTGCGATCGCCTGGGGCGGCTCCTCAACTGACGCTGAAGGCCAGCTGCCCGCCTCGTGCAGCTCCGCGATCACTCTGCCTGGTCGCGTTGAACGACTTCCCGACCCCGCCGCCGTCGCAGCCAGCGGTAACGCCGAACCTGTGCTCTACCTGTTCCCCGTCAGCCACGAGCCGTCGATCAAGCTCGAGCAGGGCAGCTGGAAAGCCCAGCTGGAGGGCGCCTCCGCGCCCACCTTTCTCCCCGCGTTGCACCAAGCCGAGGCGGAGGCCTTCGGTACGCGCGTCCAGCTCCTCTCGGTCGACCTGAAGCGCTACGAGCTGCGGTTGGTCGTGGGCAGCAGCGAGAAGTCGCACCGTTTGGGGGGCAAATTCGAGCTTGGCGTTCCAGCCTCGATGCAGGCTCGAGCGTTGTTCCAACTCCCGCTCGGAGTAGGCAAACGCAAACGGCCACGGGGGTTGCGCAGCTTCGGCAACCTTGGGCACGCGTTTTCATCGGTGGAGGGGGTGCTCGAGGTGGGGGCAGGGTTCGGTCGCGTGCAAGCGGGTCGAGATCAGCCCATCTGTGAAGTGAAGGGCGCTTGCGCCTACGACTCGACCGAGCTCCCTCTCAGCGTCGACGACGGCGCGTCGACTGACGCCTCTCGCCAACGTGGGCCGCTTCAGTCGCGCGCCGACCTTTGTTCCCTTGCCGATGGTCACCTCATGGTCGCGCTTTCGGAGTTCGATAGTCACGAGGCGAACGCCACCGTGCTCGCTCAACTCGGTTGTGCACGGGCCGTCATGGTCGACCGCGGCTCGGAGCCCCCCGTCCGTTTCGTACCCCTGGCAGGGCCTGTCCCGAGTTCGGAGGACACCTTGTTGGTTGCTTTCGAGCGGGCCCTTTTGGGCAACGTTTCAGCCCCCTAGTTCGACTGCTCTCCTTGGGCCAAGCCGCCTGGTCGCGTCTCGACGCTGACCAGGCGTTGTCGTTTGTTCACCATGCAAGCCTGCGCATGCATGCACGTTGGCATGCACATAAACTGTGCAGTGTGCGTTCGTACAGACGTCGACTTAGCAGGTTTGATCCGACCATGTATGCTTAGGTAAGATATCTATATCTTGAGACGCGTGTCAATTGCCGTAGTTATTTCAATATATTGGCACTTCGATATGTAGTCATAAACGACCGCATTGGGGCGAGCGGCCCTACTCGCTGCGAATTCGCATTCACGGAGGCAATCGACCTAACTCGTGGGCGGCCGCCTTGGGCAGAGCACTGAACGAGCGAGTCTCAGCGATGGATGAACAGGCCTGAGCACGAATCGTCCAGCTGGGCTTGTTGAGTGTCAGCCGATGCTCGCCGCTTCTCCGAGCACAGCTCCGCCGATCCACGTCTCGCTTGATTGTGCAGATTGGAGTCGAGTTGATCGCGATGGCTCGGCTTCGCTGCCGCTAACGCACTCCGCTGCGTGTCCTGGCGGAGGCGCTTTCTGCCGCTAGAGTTCAACTTCGTTTCGCGGATTCTTGGCCGCGTAGTGGGGGGCGCGCATACGATGATTCTCGCGACGCCTCTCTCACGACCAATGCGGTCACCGGTGTCACGCAAATCGAGGAAGAAACATGTCCGAAGGGAAGAATCTGGTCGGCGTCGATATCGGGACGAGTTCGATCAAAGTCTGTCAGCTCAAGGACACCCGCAAAGGCCCGCGGTTGGTCAAACTCGGGTACACCCCGCTTCCTCGCCAGACGATTGTTGACGGTCACATCCTCAACGCCTCCGCGGTCGTGGAGGCGCTGAATCGCGTCTTCACCGAGGCGAAGATCAAGGACCGCGACGTTGCGTTGAGCATCAGCGGGCAAGCGGTGATCATTCGAAAGATCACCGTGCCGATGATGACCCCCGCGGAGTTGGATGAGCAAATCCAGTGGGAGGCCGAGCAGCACATTCCCTTCGACATCAAAGACGTTCACGTCGACTACGAAGTGCTCCGCCGCAGGCCAGAGGCCGGCCAGATGGACTTGCTCCTGGTGGCAGCCAAACGCGAAGAGGTCGCCGACTACACGGACATTGCTCGCCAAGCGAAGCTACGACCGGTGGTCGTCGATATCGACGCGTTCACGGTGCAGAACATCTTCGAGTTCAACCGTGGTTTGCCGCCCGACCAGACGTTCGCGATCATCAACGTCGGCGCGAGTCTTGCCAGCATCAACATCATTTCCAAAGAGGCCAGCGCCTTCACCCGCGACATCGCCAACGGCGGAAACTACATCAGCGAGCAGATTCAGAAGCAACTCGGCGTTCCGTTTGAACAAGCCGAGGAATTCAAAGTCATGGTCTCGGCTGGCACCAGTCCCAACCCGCAGATCGGTTCAATCATCGACACCGTGTGCGACAGCATTGCTGGCGAGATTCAACGCAGCCTCGACTTCTTTCACGCCACGAGCGGCGAGCCGGAGATGCACCGCATTTTTCTAACGGGTGGCTCGTCGAACCTGCCGCAGTTGATGAACGCCATCGGCCGGCGTGCGCGCGTGGGCGTTGAACTCATCCCGCCACTGGAACGGATTCCGATTGAGGGCAAAGATGTAAACCCTCAATTGCTTCAAGCACGCGCAGCCCAACTGTGCGTCGCATTGGGTCTTTCGATGCGTAAGGACCGGGAGCGTCGCCTGTGATTCGTGTCAATTTATTACCCCAGAAAAAACGTGCTGAGCGTTCAGCCGGTGGTGCCGTCGAGAGCTCTGGCGGTCAGCGCTGGCTCTTGGTCGTACTCGGCGTCGTCCTGCTGGAGATCATTGGCTTCTTGTTCTTTCACCAAACGAAGACCAAGGACCTACAGACCCAGGCGTCAAAAAATGCCGAGCTCGACGGGCAGATCGCAACGATCCGCCAGCTCGTCGTTCAGCACGAGCAGGTCAAGAAAGACCTTCTTTTGCTGAAGGACCGTGAACAGGCCATTCAGAAGCTCGAAGGAGCGAGGACGGGTCCCACCGCCGCGATGCTCGAGCTATCGAGGATGTTGACCCCAGGCAAGGGGCCCACCGTCGATCCGGACCGCTTCCAACAGCAGACCAAGAACAACCCACTGCAGGCGATCAACCCTGGGTGGGACCCGCATCGCGTGTGGCTTGGGAGCTTCAAAGAGAAGGGCCGCGTGGTCGAAGTGACCGGCTTTGCCCGCGACTCGACCGATGTTTCGGAACTCGCCTACAGGCTGAAGGCCTCCTCCTACTTCTACGACGTCAAACTGTTGCCGGGTCGCAAAGACGCGGCGGGTTCCAAGTCGGCGGAAAATGTCTCGGTTGTCGCGTTTGGCATGCAATTGAAGGTGAGGTACTGACATGGCCCCGCGAGCACCGGGAAGCCCTCTCGGGCGACTATCCATCTCCGCAAAGATCGTCGTGGGCTTGCTGTTGGCAGGCATCGTGGCGGCGGTCTACCTCGTCGTCTTCTTTGCCGACGTAGACGGACAAATCTCTCAGGCGATTGCCTCTGAGCAGACGTTGCGCGGCGACCTTCAGAAGGCCGAAGAAGCCAAGATTGCGTATCAGCGCGATCTCGAGGACAAGACGCGAAGGCAGCAGCTAGAGCGTGAGCAACGCAAAGTCCTGCCGGATGAAGCTGAGACTCCGTCCTTTCTTGCTGCGGTCCAGGGCGTTGCAACGACCAGTGGCGTATCGCTGTCCTCGTATCAGCCCCAAGACGAGGTGATGGACGAGTATTACATCCGCGTCCCCATGTCGTTGACCTTCGTCGGTCGATTCCATCAGGTGGCCCGGTTTCTGTTCGGGGTTGGTCAGCTGGATCGAGTGATCAACATCGAGGACATTCAGATCACCCAAACGACCGATCCGGTAACACGTGAAGTAATGCTTGAAGTGAAGTGCCTCGCAACCGCATTCCGAGCCAAAAAGGCTGGCGAAACTGGCGGTTCAAAGGCAGGTCGGGGAAGAAAATGAAACAGCTCAACCTTCGGTGGAAGCGTCTTGCGCTCGCGGTCCTGATCGCTGTGCCTTTGGGCTTGATCGCCTGTGAAGACGAGGCACCTCCTGCTCCTCCCTCGGCGCCCGCGCAACCTGGTGCACCTGCGGAAGGAAGTCCCGAGGCCGCGCAGAGCGCTAGCGCTGGACCATCCGATCTGCCGCCTCTACCCGTGGCGGATTTCGCTGAGCGTGACTTCCAGGAATCTCCGGCGAATCGTGATCCCTTCAAGAACTTCACCGAGCAGTTCGATGCGCCCCTGCCGGAAAATGCGCCTAGCGACAAGCAAGAGGTCTTGGTTGGCAAGTACGCCCTCGAGGAGTTGAAGATCGTCGGCATCGTTACTGGCACGGTCGCTCGAGTTCTCGTGCAAGATCCCACCGGGCTGGGTTGGGTCTTGCGAGTTGGGGACTTCGTGGGTCGCGAGGAGGGTGTGCGCGGCGGTCAGGGGACGACGATTCCTGTGCACTGGCGACTGGATCGGATCCGACAGAATGACGTCGTGTTCATTCGCGAGAGTCCGGACCCCTCGACCCCGGCGACCACGCGCGTGATCTCGATGCGGAGTCCCGATGAGCTGAAGCAGGAGATTCGTACCGGCATTCGCGGTACGCGGCCTGATGAAGCCCCGCCCGCTTCGAGCGCGGGGGCATCGAAGGGCTGAACCGCAACGAAGGTAGAACGAGACCAGCCGCCTTTTGGCGGCTGGTCTCGTTCTACGCTTCTACGCATTCGAGCGAACCGCTCGCTAGAAGCTGCAAGTGGCTCAGGATCAGCACCGAAAATTGGGCCCGAAATGAGTTGGGGTCCTAGCATCGACTGGCAATGAAAAGCCCTACCAAAAGTTGGGCCGGCGGTGCGAGTGAGCCGGCCGCTCCAGGAAGCCCCAATACGGGCGCTTCGGGGAGCGCTCTCGTAAGAGCGAGTGCGGTCCTGAGAAGGCGCGCCCGGTTTCGAACACTCGTCGTCGGATGGAGCGTGTGGGTTCTCTCCACGTTCCTGTCCCTACCCGCGTTTGCCCAACAAGCGACGCTGAAAGTAACTGACATCGCTCTTAGCGCGCCTAAGGTCGGAGCCGCCCGCATCGTTATCAAGACGAGCGGGACCTCGACCTACACGGCTCGGGTCGCTGAAGGTGGAAAGCGCATCATTCTCGACCTGCCCGAGAGCGTGGTGTCTGGTGCTCCCTCGGCGATCGTCGAAGGCAACGCTGTGGTCTCTGGCGTGATGACGCAGTCCTTCGCGGATCCTGCGGTAACGCGCGTGTTGATCCAGCTGGCTCACAACGCCTCTTACTCGATTCGTCGGGATGACGACGGCCTCGTAGTGGAGTTGGTCTCTGCCGACAAAACAGGGCCGCTCGCCAATGAGGTGAAGGCTCCCGCCGAGGTCGCCAAAGAGGAAAGCAAGGGCGCCGCGTCGATTCGTGACGTGCGCTATAGCTTCGCTTCGAACCGCGATCGCGTCGTGATCGAGATCGACAAGGACGCCAAGTTCAGCGAGAGCTCGAACAAGGGGAAGTTGCGCATCCAGGTCGATGCCCGTATGCCCAAGTCGCTTGAACGCACACTTGATGTTTCGGCCTTTGGTGGCGCGGTTACATCTGTTTCGTCCTTCCGCGACAAAGCGAACCCTGGCAAGGTCATCATCGAGATCGACAGTCTCCCTGGGGCCAAGCATCAGGTAACGCGTGAAGGCACGCAGCTCGTCTGTACCATCGCCAAAAACGGCTTTGAGTCGAGCGAGAGTGGTAAGGGCCAGGATGGCGGCGCTGCTCGGAAGACCAAGACGGTCGCTCGCGAGGCTGCCTACGACCTTCCCAGCGTCGAAACGAGCATCGGTGACGTCACCGAGGTCGAACCCGACCAGGCCGACGCCTTCCTGCCTGGAATGGCCGGTCAAGTGCAGAACAATACCGACCCAACCAAGGCGGCGAGCGGTGGTCGACGGCTGGACCTCGACCTAAAGGACGCTGACATTCACGACGTGCTTCGTCTGCTCGCAGACGTCGGTCGCATCAACGTGATTACAGCGGACAACGTGACGGGCTCCGTCACCATTCGCATGCGCAACGTGCCGTGGGATCAAGCTCTCGAGACGGTGCTTCAGGCCAAGGGGCTGGGCATGGTTCGAAAGGGAAACCTCGTCCGTGTTGCGCTCTTGGCGGAGCTGAACAAAGAACGAGAACTCGCCTTGGCTCGGCGTCAGAGCGAGTTTCAGTTAGCTCCGCTCGAGACACGCTTGATTCCGGTCAGCTACGCGAGCGCCACGGACATGGTACAGCGCGGTGGGGAGTTGCTCTCTCCTCGTGGGACACTTTCGGTCGATGCGCGAACGAACGTCATCATCGCGCGAGACGTGACTGGCAACCTCAACCAAATCGAGGAGCTTGTTCGGGCGCTCGACACTCAAACACCACAGGTCCTCATCGAAGCTCGCATCGTGGAAGCCTCCAGTCGCTTCAATCGCGAACTCGGTATTCAATGGGGTGGCGGGTCCTTGCTCGGCCAGTCGACCGGCGTGGATACGGGGCTCGCGTTCCCCAACTCGGTTGGCATCTTCGGCGCTTCAGATGATGCCGCCGCCCCCACCGACGGCCTTTCACCGACCCAGAACGCAGTCAGTAGCCCCAACTTTGCCGTCAACCTCCCGGCCGCAACAGGAGCTGGTACCGGTGGCGCGCTCGGCTTCACGTTCGGGTCGATCAACAACCTATTCAACCTGAGCGTCAGGCTCTCGGCCGCCGAATCGAGCGGTATGGTGCGCATCGTTTCGAGCCCTCGCGTGCTCACCCTGGACAACAAGCAAGCTCGTATCTCGCAAGGTACGTTGATTCCGTTTTCTCAGGTTAGCGCTCAGGGTGTCCAAACGGTCTTCCAAGAGGCAAAACTGCAGCTGCTAGTGAAGCCGCACGTGACCGCCGACGGTAGCGTTTCGCTTGAGGTGAAGATCAACCGAGACGAACCCGACTTCGGTAACCGTGGTGCTCGTGGTGACCCGACTATCCTCAAGCGCGACGTCGAGACCGAGCTTTTGGTCCAAGACGGTCACACGGCGGTCATCGGCGGTATCTACACGCGAAACGCGTCGCGGAGCCTCTCGCAGGTTCCGGTGTTGGGCGACATCCCGATTCTCGGGGTGCTCTTCCAGAAGCGCCAAACGAGCGACCAACGCTCCGAGCTCGTGATCTTCATCACTCCCCGGATCGTGAATCGCGCCGAGTCCCTGGGCCGCTAAGGTTCACGGAGCGGTCTCAAGAAAAGGCGGGCCTTGCGGCTCGCCTTTTCTCTCTTTGTGCGAGCGTGCTAGTGTCGCGCGCCTTTCGAGCCAATATGCAGAGCCCCGATATCCGTCGCGAAGCGTTGAAGCGCAAGACGTTCGCGATCATCTCCCACCCCGATGCGGGCAAAACAACTCTCACTGAGAAGCTGTTGCTTTACGGAGGTGCGATTCAGCTCGCTGGCGCAGTCAAAGCAAAGAAGGCTCGTGCGCACGCCGTCAGCGATTGGATGGAGATGGAGCGTGAGCGCGGCATCTCGATCGTCTCGAGCGTGCTGCAGTTCCCCTACGATGGTCGGCTGCTCAACCTGGTTGACACTCCAGGTCACGCTGACTTCAGCGAAGATACCTACCGCGCGATCGTCGCGACTGATGCGGCGGTCATGCTGCTCGACTCGGCGAAGGGCGTCGAGGCCCAGACGCGCAAACTCTTCCGCGTCTGCAAGATGCGAAAGATGCCCATCTTCACCTTCGTGAACAAGATGGACCGCCCCAGTCGGGATCCTTTCGACATCGTTGGTGAGGTCGAAGAAGTGCTTGGGATTGGTGTCTACCCAATGACCTGGCCGATCATTGAGAGCGGCAAGTTTCGAGGTGTCTACCACCGAATCGAGAAGCGAGTTTTTCTGTTTGATCAGGTGGCGCACGGTGCTGAGAAGGCTCCGGAGCGTGTCTTTCGCCTGGAAGACGAGGCGCTGCTCGCCGAGCTGGAACCAGCGACGATCAAATCGCTGCTTTCCGAGCTTGAGCTCTTGGACGCGGCAGGTGACGCCCTCGACGAGGGGCGCTTGGCCCGTGGCGAGGTCACGCCAATGTTCTTTGGCAGCGCTCTAACCAACTTCGGTTTGCCGCAGTTCCTGGATGCCTTCGTTTCGATGATGCCGCTGCCAGCGCCTCGGCACAGTGACAAAGGCGAGATCCCCCCGGATGACACACGCTTCTCGGCGTTCGTATTCAAGATCCAGGCAAACATGGACCGCGCACACCGAGACCGCATGGCTTTCCTGCGTGTTTGCTCCGGCAAGTATGAGCGCGGAATGAAGCTCTCGCACGTCCGACTCGGGCGGGAGATTCGCCTGTCGAACCCAACCCAGTTCTTGGCGCAAGATCGCAGTGTGGTCGATGACGGTTTTGCGGGAGACATCATCGGCGTGTTCGATCCTGGCATCTTCCTGATCGGAGACACGCTCACCGACGGGGGGGCCTTCAACTATGACGCGTTGCCCCAGTTCCCACCGGAGCACTTCGGGCGAGTGGTGATGCTCGACCCGATGAAGCGCAAGCAGCTGAAAAAGGGCTTGGACCAGCTCGCGCAAGAAGGGTCGATTCAGCTGTTCCGTCCGCCGGAGGGACGTGAAGGCGAGTCGATTGTCGGGGCCGTCGGTGAGCTGCAGTTCGACGTCGTAAAGCATCGCTTGCAGGCGGAGTACGGCGTGGATTGCCGCATGGAGCGAATGAGCTTTCAACTCGCGCGTTGGGTCGAAGGTGAAGAAGTTCCGCTCTCGCGGCTCGAGTCGCTGCTCTTTGGCTACGGCGCGCGCGACATTCACGGTGCCCCGGTGGTTCTGTTCAAAGGTGAGTGGCAGCTGGAGACATGCGCAAAGGCGTTTCCCAACTCCCGGTTCGTTGAATTGGGTTCCAGCGCACCCAAGGTCGAATGAACTCCGCGCCACAGCTGTTTCCGAACGCACCTGAGCTGCGTCCGGTGATGGGGAACCGCGATCTCTTTTCGGGGCTCGCGCCGCTCGTCTACATGAACCACGCGGGCATCTCTCCGCCGAGCATCCTGGTCAAGAAGGCCGTTAACACGGCCTTGCTCGACTACGCGAAGCTCGGCGCTGGCGCTTTTCCGCATTGGATCGACCAGCGTCAACGGCTCAAGCAATCGCTCGCGCGCCTGATCGGCGCCGAGGAAAACGAGCTGGCGCTGATGTCCAACACCACCTTCGGCGTGATCGCCGTAGCTCAGTCGCTCGACTGGAAGGTCGGCGACGGGGTGATCGTCTTCGACGGAGAATTTCCGGCGAACGTGACGCCGTGGCAAATGGCCGCACAAAAGTACTCGCTCGCACTCACCATGCTGGACGGTCGCCTCTACCTGCAGGATCAGGAAGCCGCGCTGCACCAGCTGGGCGAGGTGCTCAGGCGCGGTGGTGTTCGGCTCGTTGCGGTGAGCGCAGTGCAGTTTCAGACGGGCTTTCGCATGCCCCTCGCTGAGATGGCCTCGCTCTGCCATCAACACGGCGCGCTGCTATTCGTTGATGCGGTGCAGGCATGCGGAGTCGTTCCTATTGACGTTCGTAGTGCGCAGATCGACTTCCTCGCGAGTGGTTCGCACAAGTGGTTGATGGGCACCGAAGGGGCGGGATTCCTGTTCGCGTCGCAGTCAGCGTTCACGCACCTTGGCCGTTCGCTTTCTGGTTGGCTAAGCCACGAAGAACCCGTGGACTTCCTGTTCGAGGGCGCAGGTCACCTGCGCTACGACAAGCCCGTCCGCAACGAGCTTTCCTTCTTGGAGGTCGGCAACGTCAGCACAATCTCCTTCGCCGCGTTGGAGGCTGGGCTGTCTGCGCTTCAGCACATTGGTATCGAGGCCATATTCGCGCATGTGCAGCTTGTTCACGACGCGATTGAGAGCCGAGCAATTGAACTGGGCTATCGCTCGTTGCGCGCCAGCCAGCCGACTTCACGAAGTGGTTCGCTGTGTCTGCTTCCACCGGTGGGTAAAGACGTGCGGCTGATCCATCGTGGCATCGTTGCGCAAGGAGTAGCCTGCGCCGTACCCGATGGCGTGCTGCGTTTCTCGCCGCACTGGCCCAACGCGGTGGATGAAGCGGAGCAGGTCGTGCTGACGCTCGAGCACGTTCTCTCGCTTTGAGCTAGGCGAGCCTAATGCGCCCGATCTTTACCTGCTCGGCGGCGAAGGTGAAGTCGGTCTGGATGGTGGCGAGCAGCGACGTAAGCGCTGCGTGGAACTCTTCTACGGGGAGGTCAGCCTTGCTGCGCGAAAGCACAGCCAGCGCGCGTACGGCAAGCAGGCCCGCAGGGGCTTCCCGTCCGGTCTGATAGGCCGCCGACAATTCGAGAGATTCGCTCTGAGGGAAGGCGGAGCGTGCAGCCGACTCAAGCACGGCTTGCCCAACGGCTGGCTCAACCTCGGTCTCCTGCAGGCCGTGCCAGAAGCAGAAGCAAACGATGGCTTGTGCCTCGGCTCGCAACGCCGCCAAAGGATCGGTCCCCAGCGCATCCTCCCAGCGACCAAGCTCTGGGCGCCGCTCGAGTTCAAATAGTCCGGGCGCGACGCTTGAGACGGGAACGACTTCTGCGAGGTCATCCTCCCCGCCGCCGGCTGACACTCCGCGCACGATGATGAGATCGTACATGCGCAAAACCCCAACCAACATGCGCGTAGCAGCATCTTTGAACAGCGGGACGAGGGCGAGCCCAGCGCCTTCGGCGGTTACGCCCGCGGGGATCAATCGGGAGTCGCGGACCGCCAGCATTTGTGTCGAGCTCGGCCGGCGTGTTTTGGGGCCAGAAGCAGCTGGAGCTAGGAAAGGCGCCGAGGGCATTCTCGCTCGTCGCGGAGGCTCGCTACCACCAACCACGTGAATCGCCACGACATCAGCGCTGCGAACGCGCTCCGACGCTCCCAGGGCTCCGATCACGATAGCGCCAGCGCGCGCTTCCTCACCCATGAGGTCTGCGCTCATCGAAGCCTCGAAGTGCAAGCGAAGATTCGCCTGTGCCGCCTCGGCGATGCGCTCAGCGTGTTGCTCCGGCACCGGAGACTCGAACACCAAGTGGAGCTTGGCCCTCACTAGCACGTCGTCCTTCGCCTTCGCGGCTACCACGCGCGAGACGTACTCAATCTCCGCCGCAGCTTCCTCGTCTTTGCCAAAGGGCCAGAACCGCATTTTCGCCTCGCGGAGCAGACTAGTCGCGGGAGGCCCTGGGCGCGAGTTTCTTGCCTTGCACAAGGTTACCCTTGATTGTGGCGTGTTTCCCTTTCAAGGACGGGAGCCCGCCATGGCACTAGCCCTCGATGCCAAGTCGCTTGAGCCGGTAGTAGAGGGTCGTGCGCTGAATGCCAAGCAAGCGTGCCACCTCCGCCTTGTTGCCCGCACACTTTTCGAGCGCGGCTAGCAGTTCGCGGCGTTCCACTTCCTCGAGCCGTGCGGGCAGTGCCTGGTTGCCAGCGTCTTCGGGAGTTGGCTTGGGAGGATCGGAGCGAGCCGGGGCTGGGCTTGGTCGCGCCGCTCGAAACGCCAGGTGTTCAGGCAGAATTTCGTCCCCGCGCGCCAGAATCGCTGCGCGCTCAATCACGTTCTCGAGTTCGCGTGCATTGCCAGGAAACTCTGCTCGAGCCAGCATTGCCTCAGCGCTGGCGCTGATCTGTGTAGCTGCCCGAGCATTGCGTCGCCCGTATTTGCGTAGGTAGTGATGGGCGAGGGGAACGATGTCTTCTCGCCGCTCTGCCAGCGGCGGGATCTTGATCGGAAAGACGTCCAGCTTCGACACGAGCGCCGGCAGCACCTCAGGCCAAGCGGAGGGGAGGTCCGAGTTGACCGCCAGCACCAAGCGAACGTCGACTCGCTGTGAATCAGTGGACCCAACGCGTTCAACCACCCCGTCCTCAACCAGTCGGAGCAACCGGGCTTGTAACGAGGCGCTAGGGATAGGCGGCGCTTCCAAGAACAGCGTGCCTGTGTCGGCCAATTCCGCTCGCCCAGCACGATCGTCGAACGCTTGGGGAAAGGAGCCTTTGCGGTAACCGAAGAGCTCGCGCTCGAGCGTGTCACCAGGAAATGCCGCGCAGGTAACTCGCACGAAGGGGCGCTCCTCGCGCTTGGAGCCGACGTGGAGAGCGCGCGCGACGACCTCCTGCTCGCAGCCTGGCTCGGACTCAATCACGACTGGTGTGGAGGAATCAGCGACCTGCTCCACGCGCTTGGCGACAAGGCGCATCGCGGCGCTCTCACCAGCCAAGACGCCGTAGTCGATGGGGTCGCGTTGCTCTCGTTCCAAGTACCCGGCGTACTGTGCGAGTTGCTCGCGAAGGCGCTTGTTCTCGCGCAAGGTGGCGAAGTTCCGAATGCCTTGCCGAATGATTGCGGTGAGCTCTTTCGAGTCCCACGGCTTTTGGATGTAGCGGTCAACCGAGCCAGAGTTTAGCGCCTCCGCTAGCACGGCGAGGTCGGCGTAGGCCGTCAGCAGCACCGCAAACACATCGGGCCGCCGCTCTTTGGCCTTACGTAAGAAGTCGATGCCGTTCATCTTCGGCATTCGCTGGTCGCTCACGATCACTGCGGCATCGAGTCGATCCAGGAGATCGAGCGCCTGAACACCGCCGTTCGCGTATGAAAGATTGAAGGTCTTTCGAAAAGAAAATCGGAAGGCGTCGAGGTTGTCCTCCTCGTCGTCGACCACGAGGACCGTGAAGCGCTTGTAATCGATCTCCTCCATAGAGCTGAGGATAGCCTCGCTCCGACCCAAAGGTGCTGTTAAGCTCCCGCGCGGTCCCACAGCCCGAGGTTAAGACCATGCTCGATGACGTGTTTTCAGACCTGCGTAGCTCAGCCGACAAAGCCATGGAGGCGTTGCGTCGCGACCTCGCCAAAGTACGAACTGGAAGGGCGCACCCATCGATGTTGGATGGCGTTCGCGTGGACTACTACGGCACGACGACGCCGCTGGCTCAGATGGCCACGGTGAACGTACCGGAGCCCCGGCTCATTACGGTCAAGCCTTGGGACAAGGGCCAGGTCAAGGCAATCGACAAGGCGATCCGTGAGGGGGACCTTGGGCTCAACCCGCAGGTCGACGGTGATCTCATCCGCATTCCAATCCCTGCGCTCACCGAAGACCGTCGCAAAGAGATGGTCAAAGTCATCAAAAAGAACGGCGAAGAGTGCAAGGTCGCGATTCGCAAGCACCGCCGGGACGCGATGGAGTTGATTGACCAACTCGAGAAAGATGGCGACGTCCCTGGGGATGATGCTGAGC
Source organism: uncultured delta proteobacterium (assembly GCA_903892415.1). Taxonomy (GTDB): domain Bacteria; phylum Myxococcota_A; class Polyangia; order Polyangiales; family Polyangiaceae; genus Xiheicaenibacterium. The sequence continues at coordinate 112,057 of CAITIQ010000369.1, forward strand.
GAGGCCGCAAAAAGATCGAGGACACCACCGCCGAACTCGTGAAAGCTGTTGAAACCGTGATCGCCGGTAAAGAGAAAGACGTGATGGAGGTCTGACCAGCTGGTCGGTCTCCTCACGGCAAGAATTTTGCTTCCAAACGGCGCAGTTGCGTCACCGAAAGGTCGCCTTGACAGAAGAGCTACATAGTGGGACCGTCGGACGCATGCGTCGCGCGATCTCTGTGCGAGCGTTTGCTGCCGGAATGACGGATGTCGGCCGCCAACGTGAACACAACGAAGACAGCTACGCCATCGATCTGGACCACGGTCTGTTCGTGGTGGCGGATGGGATGGGCGGTCACTCGGCGGGGGACGTCGCGAGTCGCTTGGCAACAAGTACCATCGCTGATTTCTTCCGCACGCTTTCCAGTGAGGACGTCACCTGGCCCTCGCAGTTTGACCGCTCATTGTCCGACGAAGAAAATCGGCTGGTGACGAGCATCGGCATCGCCAACCGCCGCATCTTTGAGCAGAGCCAGTCGATGCGCTCGCTCGCTGGCATGGGCACGACGGTGGTGGGGGCGCACTTCTCCTCGAAGCGCCAGCGCATGTACGTCGGGCATGTTGGTGACAGCCGCGCTTACCGCATTCGTGGCGGTAAGATTGAGCAGCTGACTCGAGATCACTCCTTGGCGAATGAGCCGTTCCCTGAGCTCTCTGACGCAGAGCGCGCCGAACTGCCGAAGAACGTCATCACTCGTGCGCTGGGCATGCAAGACAACGTTGTGGTTGATCTCACCAGCGACGAAAGTCATCCAGGGGACGTCTACCTTCTGTGCTCGGATGGCCTCTCCGGCATGCTGGCCGATGAAATCATCCTCGATGAGGTGATTTCCTTCCCTTCGGAGGACGCTGGGCCGGAGCGGAGCCTCGCTCAATTGGAGGAGCTTTGCACTCGCTTGGTAGAGCGGGCAAACGACCTTGGTGGAGAGGACAACATCACGGCTCTTGCGATTCGCATCGAAGTGTCGGAGGACGCCCCCTCATCACATCGGCCGGTGGTTGTCATTCGCGGCGCCGGTGAACCGAAAGACGTCGCCTTCGAGTCGAGCCCAACAGACGATCAGACGTTGCCGCCAAGAGAGCCAGCCGAGGTGGACTCGACTCCGCTGCCGAGCACCCCAACGCCGTCAACGTCTTCCTGACCGCCCAAGCCGAAGGTGCAAGGACCTTCGGCAAGGACGCCCACCGAGCTTCTGCTGCGTTGCGACTATGCGTTGCGACTCTGCGTCTTCCGTTCCGTGCACTGATCCACCTTCGGTGGATTGTCGTGTGGACGGCGGTTGGTGAGGGCTCCTATGCTTCCGCCCGTGTCGGCCTCCCTTTTTCGCGTGTTCCGTATTCTGCTTGTGCTGGCAGCAACCTTCGTCGTTCTTCCCGTGGTGGCTCAGGCCAGTGACGGCGAGCGACTCTTCAAGGAAGGGCTCGAACTGCTGGACAAGGCCAAGGCGAGCGGGGACCAAAAGCTCTACGCCGAGGCTTGTTCCAAGTTTGAGCAAAGCTTTGCCGCGGAGAAGTCGCTCAGTCCTTTGCTCAACCTCGCGCGTTGTGAAGAGGCACGGGGGCGCTTGCGCGTAGCGTTGAAGACCTGGCAGTCCGCGGCAGACCTCGCGCGCTCCCAAGGAGATTCGACCGCACAAATCCTCGCGCAAGGTGGAGCGTCGTCGGTCGCTGAAAAGCTGCCGAAGATCGTGCTGCAACCAAGTGCGCGAGCCAACGGGGCCACGCTAACCATCGACGGAGAAGCGGCTGATCCGGGCGCTCCGTTCGCCGTGGATGTGGGTAAGCACGTCGTCGTTGGCGTGCTCGGTACGGAGCGTGAAGAAAAAGAAGTGACCGTGGAACGCGGCGTGGTGACGGTTGAGTTGTTCGCCGGCGCCGCAAAGACAACCGACCCAAAGCCGGGGCCCGGCCCAGGGCCTACTCCAGCTCCAACGAGCAACGATACAGACTGGGCGTTGCCAGCTTGGATCACCTTCGGCATCGGTGTTGCGGCTTGGGGTGGTGTGGCGGCGACGAGCGCCGTTTGGCTTGGTGAGTGCGGTGACTGCCTTAGCAATCCCGACCTCGACGCTCCCGATGCTGGGCTCAACATCTCCAACGCTGTTCTTTGGGTGGCTGCAGGCGTCGCAACCGGGCTTTCCGTGACCTTCTTCGTGTTGGAAGCAACGGACGATGATGGTGCTGAAAGCGCTCCGCCGAAGGCAGCGCTCTCCGTCTTCTCCAACGGCACCAGCTCAGGCTTGCGCGTACTCGGCCAGTTCTAGGCGGGCGACGCGAGCTAGGCGCGCCGAGCGACTGCCTAGCGTTACTTGCAATACTCTTTAAACGGGTCGCACTTTTTCGGAGGTTGCGGAATCGTTGGTTGCGCAGTTGCGACGGGCGCAGCCGTCTTCGGCGCGGCCGTTGTGCGCACGGTCACGCTCGCTGTTAGTGGCGCCGCAGAAACGATCGCTGAGGCCGTTGGTTGGGCGCTGCTGGCTGAGACGGTTGGCGTCGGTTCGCCACTTGGGGCTGCCGTCACGTCCAACGCTGGAGCAGGTCGCACGGTGTTGGACGGCGTCTCGTCGGCAGCGAGCGAGTTGCTTGCGGTTTGAGGGATGTTGCGCCCGCCTCCGAAGAAGAAAAAGCCCGCCCCTCCGGCGATCCCAGCGAAGGCTGCGATGCCCATGATCACGTAGACCTGAGCCTTGCTCTTGCGAGCGCTCTGGCTGTCCGTGGTGATTGGCGCGACCGTTGCGGTGGGTTGAAAGGGAGCCGCTGCTCTTTGCTTCGGAGTGGTTGGGTTCTCCGAAGGGTCATGCGAGTTGGGGCCCGTGAGCTCGGTGGCGGCAAGCGGCGCGAACGTCATTCCGGACTCGTGAACCGCACGGCTCAACGCGAGCTTCATTTCCCCAGCGTTGGCGTAGCGAGCCATCCGATTGAAAGCGAGCGCCCGATCGATCACCGCTGCGATCGCAGGAGGCAACGACGGTACCTTGGTGAGGATGGACGGGGCTTGCCTCGTTGAGGCCATCACCAAAAGCTCTGGGGCGGTGCGCGCGTCGTGCACGAGCTGTCCTGTGAGCAAGGTCCACATGGTTGCGCCAACCGCGTAGATGTCGCTTCTTGCGTCCACTTCATCCCAGTGCGCCAACGCCTGTTCTGGCGGCATGAACGCTGGTGTGCCCATCGGTACGCCGGTCGCCGTGAGTCGCATCCCGGTGGTGGTTTCGCGCACGCGAGCAAGCCCGAAGTCGAGCATCTTCAGTTGGCGGTCTGAAGTCAGGAACAGGTTCTCGGGCTTGAAGTCCCGGTGAATGATGCCCTTTTCGTGAGCTGCGGCGAGCACCGAAAGCGAGGCATCAACGATCGATAGCATTGCCGGCAGGGGCAAAACGTCACCGTTGGCTTCGGCGAGTTTGTCGATGGGCGCGCCCTCGAGCAGCTCCATGACGAGGTAGGCACCCTCACGAGCGATGCCGTCGTCCAAGACCTGCACCGTGCCTGGGTGACCCACCTGGTTGGCCGCATACCCCTCGTGAAGAAAACGCTCCTTCGCCGACGGATCTGCAGCGACCATCGGATGAAGCACCTTGATCGCTGCTTCACGCCCGTTGCGCACGTGGCGCGCGCGGAACACGGTGCCCATCCCGCCTGCTCCAAGCAGGCCCTCTACGCACCACTTGCCGTCGAGCGTCGTGCCTGCCGGTAGGTTGAGGTGGTCGTCACTCACGGGTTGGAAGAGTATACAGAACAAAGCTCGACGTGCGACGCAAACCCAAGCTGGAAGTTAAGACGGCACCCGCTATTCCCCGGGCAGGTGACAGGCTGACAGTGTGGCTTTCCTTCACGAGCAAGAGCCGCACGCCTGTGAAGCGAACGGTCGTATCGCTCGCGGTTAGCGAGCGACTTGCCGGGGCGGGGCAGGATTCATCGGACGTCGTCGTGGAGCTGTTTCGGCTCGAGGCCAGGTTTGGTGCCGATGTACTTGAGCCTGGAACAAAGAAGATGACGGTCTTCTTCGACTTGCCGGGCAACACGCCTCCCACGTTCGAGGGCAGTACCAGCGTCAGTGCCACGCTGACCGTAAGGGTCGAAATCCCTTGGTGGTTCCAACTCGAGGAGAGTTTCGTGCTGCAGTTTGGGCCCAGGCTGGTGCCCGCCAATCCGCGCGGAGCAAAGGTGTTTGCAACGCATTCGGAGGGGCCCAAACAAGGACAGCCTTACATGGAAGCGACGCTCGACCCGGGAGCCCTGGCGCTTGGTGGGCAGGTTCAGGGCGCGGTTTCTATCTCGATGGTGCCCAAGAGGTTGCAGGCGGGGCTTCTGATCATGAGTACGCCGACGCGTGGCATCGGTCGGGCGCCCGGGCTGCTGAGACGTTACGAGGCCACCTTGGGTCAGCCCGAGCAGGCCGGTAGGCGACTGCTGTTCTCGGTTGGCGTTCCTGCGAATGAGGTCCCGAGTCTGGACCTCTCGCTTGCGCGCATTCACTGGGTCTTCGAGTTGAACGCCGAGTTCGCACGCGGCGCGCCGCTATCCCTACAAATCCCGGTGGAGATGGCGACCGTTCAGAGCGCTCCGCCACTTGCTGCTTTGCCACCGATCGGTGAAGAGCGACGGCTGCGAGTTTGGGCCGAAGTAGGTAGTCGACTGGCCATGTCCCACAGCGCAAACGAGCAATTGCTGTCCAAGACCGTCGGGGCCGTTAGCGTGGAGTTGCGTGGGGTCACTGGTGAGTTTGGCTTGGACGGCAAGCTAACCTGGCCATCGCTCGGGATTGAGCTGCGTATGCGCAGGTCGGATTGGACGGACGGCTTTCGGCTCTTCAAGCAGTCGCCCGTCGAAGGGCTGTTCGTTTCGGCGCGTGAGGCGCCCCAGGTTGCTCCGTTCTGTGCGTCGGAGCTGGTCGCCGTTCTCTCCCGCTTCGAGTCGTTCGAGGTTGATGACCACTCGTGTCAGGTTCGCTTTCCGCGCGGCTCACAGCGTACGAACACGTTGCTCGAGGTCGCGACCAACGTGCTCGAGTTGGCGCAGCTCCTCGACCAAACGATCGCTCGTGTCCCGCCACCGGCTCGCGCAACGGCCTTACTACCTGCGTGGCGCGACTTTGCCGCGGTCCATCGCGCACAGCTCGAGGTCGGGAGCCTCTCGTTGCGAGCGCTCCCTTGGGAGGACGCGCAAGTCGACATCGAAACTCGATGGTCGGACGATGGGGAGGTCGTCGAGACCGTGGTTACGATGCCGCTCGACGCTGAAACCACAGACGCTGCGTCGGCTGCACGCGTTCTTGAAGCGGCCTCGGGGTCCGGAATATCGCTCGAGGCAGGCCCTCCGGCATTGGGAGGGCAGTTGCGGCTGGTGCGCCCTACCTTGGTCACGAACCCGACGGAGCTCTTGGATGCCCTCGCAGCGCTCTCTGCAACACGCAAGGCGCTCGTTGGCGCCAACCGACGAGGCGCCTACCGATGAGCTGTTGGAGCGCCGCGTCGAGAGCGTTGTAGCGTCCGTTGGCCTCGTGCGTCAGGGCCGAATCGTCACGCTGAAGGAGTACGTTGGCTTGGAGAAGGGACCAACATTCGCCCCCTTCAAAGCGCCCTGAATGCACGATGAAGCGGAGGGGTTCTTGGCTGCCCACCCACCAACGCTGACGTTCTGCGCTGCGCCAGAAGAGCCGAAAGTAATGGTCGCGCGCGACGGTTCATCCGCGCCAGCCACGCAGGCCTTCGCCGAGCCCATCACCTTGCCGACAGCAGCCGTTACAGAGCCTTGCGGCGGCTGGTCCGGAACGTTCTTGGGTGTCACCTCACCGGCTGCCGGGACTGCGGCCGTCTTCTCCTCAATCGGGCCTACGGTCTCCTTCATCTTGTCCTCGAGCGTGCCCTCCATCTCGATCTTTACGGGGCGTTCCGGCTTTGCTGCATCCGGGCCCAACTGCGCGACAGCGCCCGGCGCACCAGGCACTGGCTCCGTCGCCGGGGCCGCCGATTCGGAGGCGAGATCCGCAAGATCGAGCGCGCCGTCGTCCTTCTTTTCGGGAGCAGGGGCCGGCGCAGCCGTCTCGACGGGAGCAGCCGTGTTTTCGGCCTGTTTGACCGACGTTTCTACAACTTCAGCTTTGGGAGCTGCAGTCTTCGTCTCGGCGTCGCCGGAGGAACGAAGGAACAAGAACAAGCCTGCAGCAGCGGCAATCCCTGCTGCCGCGATATAAAGGCCCATCGAGCTGCCGGACTTCTCCTCTTCGGCTTTCTTCACAGGCAAGGCGACGACCTTGGCCGCTGCCTCGCTCGGGGCCGTGCTGGAAGGCGCGGTCGGGGCCACGCTCGGTGGCGCCACGCTTGCTGGTGCAAGACTCGCAGGCGCGACGCTGGGTGCAACACTCGCAGGCGCAACGCTCGGGCGCGCCGCAACGCTTGGAGCGGCGATGCTTGCTGGCGCAAGGCTCCGCGGCGCGAGGCTAGCCGGAGGGCTCTCGCTTGGCGCCGCAGCACGCGATACCGGCAGTGGCGTCTGCACCGAGGGCGGAGGTGCTTTCGAAACCCGCTCGGCCAGCTCTTTTAGGCTCGGGCGTTTGATTGACGGTTTCGGACGGTCACTTTCAGACATTGTCGCTGCTCCTGTGTTACGGCTCGTTGTAACGGACTCGTTGCTTGTTGCAAGGCGCGGTTCCCCGTCCTCTGCTGCGAGGGAGGGGGGGGCCAGCAACTGGTCCACCTCCTCGGGTTGAAGACGCGTGCGCCCGCCTATCTGACGAACGACTCGCTCCGCAAAATCGTCCCAGGCCGCCGCGTCGGCTTGCTCCACACTCGGCGGCGGTTTGACCTCGGCTCGGTCGAGTAGCTTGCTCAGGCTGTCTTTGGGGGCGTTCATTCGGTCTCGCCTCCAAAGCCACTATCGGACATGTGGGCCTTCAGTTTGCGCCTTGCCTCGTGGACGCGCCAAGCGACGGTGCCCTCAGGACAGCCGAGCACTTGGGCTGCATCCTCGTGCGAAAGCCCATCCACGCACACGAGGATCAGCGTCGTTCGCAAGCTCTCCGAGAGCTTGTCGACGCCGCTGTACAACGCTTCAGCAATTTGCCGATTCTCGCTGTCCTCAGCAGGGTCACTGCTCATGCCAGCCTTGGTCTCTGCCAGCACAGACAACATGCGAGGATCATCGCCACCGGTAGTCCGGCCCCGCGTCTTTTTCGAGCGGATCTGGTTCAACGAGAGGTTCACGGCAATCCTGTAAAGCCACGTGAAGGGTTCGCTGCGGCCATCGAAGCGATCGAGGGCCTGGAAGGCGCGTACGAAAACGTCCTGGGTGACGTCCTCGGCCTCTGACGCGTTGCGCAGCATGTGCGCTGCAAGTCTGTAGATCCGCCTTTGGTGGCGACGAACCAATAGTCCGAACGCGTCAGTATCACCGCCTCTTGCGCGGTCGATGAGTTCACGGTCGGAAGCGCCTCCCATGCTTTCACGTTCACGACGATCCGGGACGAACAACATGGCCGGCGCATCTTTCCGGCATCGTGCACGTCCACCTTCCCACAACCGGGTTGGCAAGCCGTATCGGCGAGAGCGCGACGATAACCGAACACGATCACTTGGACAAACAAGCTCTTCGCTCCCTTGGGTGCTTCTTTCGTTCGGCCCTCAATTCTCCGCATATCCACAAATTCCCGTAAATCCGGGGCATTGGGCCGCTTCGGCGAGTAATATGCCCGCATGGCACGAGTTTGGGCGGTGTTGGGCGGCGTCGTTGCATTGCTTTCGAGCCCGTCGCCAGGTTTGGCAAAACCTGAGCCAACCAGCCCCTACCTTCCTTTTGATCAGATGGCCCGAGTGCTGCTCATGGTCGAGCACAGCTACGTGGAGCCAGCCGATCGCGAGCGACTGCTCGACGGTGCCATGCGCGGCATGGTCTCCGAGCTCGACCCGCACTCCAGCTACATGAACCCCGAAGAGTTCGCCGAGTTCCAGAGCGACACCGAGGGGCAGTTTGCTGGTATCGGCGTCGAGGTTGACGTTCGAGATGATCGCGTCACTGTGGTCGCCCCGATCGACGGTTCACCGGCCGCCACAGCCGGCGTGCTTCCAGGCGACCAGATCCTCGCCGTCAACGGCCGGCCGGTGCGTGGAACGAAGATCGAGCGCATCGTCGACCTCATGCGCGGTGAACCCGGAACGACGGTGCGCGTGCTGATTGGGCGCAGCGGCGTTGACGAGCCCATCTCTCTCGAGATTACGCGGGCCATCGTTCGCGTCGCGAGCGTGGAGGGAAAGCGGCTCGAGGGTGGAGTCGCCTTCATTCGGCTCAAGCAATTTCAAGAGTCCACTCATGAGGAGCTGCTGCGCGTGGTCGCCGACTTGCGCAAACAGTCTCCCGCGCCAATCGAGCGGGTCTTGCTCGACATGCGCTACAACCCGGGCGGCCTCGTCGATCAAGCGGAGCTCGTCGCAGACGAGTTCATGCCCCGCGGAGTGATCTACTCCACGCGTCATCGCGGTAGCGTGCTCGACGTCGTCGAGGCGACGGCCGGTGGCGCGCTCTCTCGCGCGAAGGTGGTGATCTTGGTCAACGAGTACTCCGCGAGCGCGGCCGAGCTCGTCGCAGGAGCTCTGCAGGACCAAGGGCGCGCCAAGGTCGTAGGGACGGTCACCTTCGGCAAGGGCTCGGTGCAGACGATCTTTGAATTGCCGGGCGGAGCAGGGCTGCGGCTGACCACCATGCGCTACTACACGCCCAACGGTCGAGCCATCCAGGCGCAGGGCATCGACCCCGACGTTTTGATTCAACCTGCAAAGGCAACCGATCCGATTCGCGAGCGTGACTTGGATGGGCACCTCGAGGCCGAGGCCAAGGTCGCCTCCCGGCCGAATCAAGAAGTGGTGGTTGCGCCTGCCTCGACAGCCCAGCCCACGGTCCGCCTCACCGACGTCCCGCAGAATCCAGCAACAGGTAAGGACTTCGCGTTGGCCAAGGCCTACGAAGTGGTCCTTCGCGACTGAGCCGAGCTCAGCGAAGCGGCTTGCGGCCGTTCACTCTTGCCTTTCCCTTTGACGGCTTCGCCGTCGCGCTAGGCTTCGCCGTCGCTGCGGACGAAGCCACCGAAACTGCCGCGCTTGCGCTCGCGCTTGGTTGCGCGCTCAAGGTCGCTTTGGCCGCGCTCATCGCAACGGGAGCGGCCGAGGGGAGCGACGGCATCGATCGGGCCGGGTCACTCGAAGCCGAACTACTCGTCGCGACCGACGTCTTCGGCTCCTCCGTAGTAGGATGCCGGTTCATATAGAGCCAGATCGTAAACGCGAAGGCGACTGCGCCGAACGGTATCAAAACCGCGGCGGCCAATCTTCCAAGCCGCTCGTTTTGCGGCGACGTCTCGGGAGGATCGGTGGTCGCTGGGCCCAGCGTCATGCGTCCGGGTGAAGCTGCGCCAACCTCAACAGTGCGGCGCGAATCGGTAAAGCGTCGCGAGTCGGCGGCCGTCTCGGGATCAGCTACAGCGAGCTCGCGCGCCAATTCCCCGAAGGCCGTGTGCAGCGCTCGCACGCTTTGATAGCGCTTCGCCCAATCTTTCTGCAGCGCCAGCGCGACGATCTCGTCGGCCTTCTGAGAGATGCCGTGGCGCCGCAAGGAGGGTGGCACGTGGGCGTCCACCGAAATGACCACCGCTAGGCCGCTGGGCGAGTCTGCAACGAACGGCGGCTCCCCCGTGATGGCCTCGTAAAAGATGACTCCCAGCGACCAAACGTCGCTGCGCCCGTCCACCAGCTTGGTCGAGCGGATCTGCTCCGGCGACATATAAAGCGGCGATCCGAACGACATCTTGGTGGAGGTGATGTGACCGTCGAGCAGTTGGTTCACCTTCGAAATGCCGAAGTCGAGCACCTTGACGACGCGTCGGCCGTTGTCGTTTGCGAGGAAGAGATTCGGCGGCTTCAGATCGCGGTGCACGATGCCGAGATCATGGGCCTCGGCCATCGCTTCGCAGGCCATCATCAGGTAGCCGGTGGCCTCCGCGACCGGGATGATCCCTCGGGCCTCGATCTCCGCCATCAGATCGCGACCCTCGAGGTACTCCATCACCATGTATGGCTGGCGGTTGGGTCCCTCGCCAAAGTCCAAGATCCTCGCTGCGTAGGGGCTGCGCAACGCGGCCGCTGCGCGCACCTCACGGTGGAAGCGCGTCACAGCTTCGTGCTCGCGCACCAGCTCCTCACGCAAGATCTTGATGGCTACGCGGAACCCATCGGAAATGCGCTGAGCTTCGTAAACGTCGCCCATCCCACCCGAACCGATGATCCGAGCGAGCCTGTAGCGATTGGCGAGGACTGTGCCGAGCATCCGCTATTCCCGATGCTACTCCTTGCGGCTCATTCTCCCAAGCGATCAACCCAAAAGCCGAGCTCGGCCTAGGGCGAACTTGGCGCGCCGCTCAATTGGGCCGCGTAAAGAGCTTCTTTCCTGAGGTCGCGTCCACCGCCAAAAGAGCGTCCTCGAGTTGGACAAGGGTGGTACGTGCATCTGCCGTCACCGCAACAGGTTTTGCGCCGAGCTCTTGCTTCCAGCGCGTTGCACCGGTGGCAGCGTCCAGCCCCCGCAGCTCTGTTCCCACGGACACCACCACCCTCGAGCCGGAGTACACGCAGGATTCAGCGCCCTCGTGACGGAATTGATTCCGACCTGTTTCGAGATCCACGACCGTGAGGCCTTCACTCGTGAGCATGCCAAGCGAGTTCTCCCACGCTGTGAGCTTCGGCGCGCCACCGAGACCCTTGCCGAACACCTCTGCGTTGGGTTCGAGCTTGCGTGCGAGCGCCCCCGAGCTTGCGACGAAAACCCCGAGCACGTCATCTTCGAGCCGCGCCAGGAGATGGTTGCCGCGAATCAGCACAGGACGTTCGACGGCGAGACTCGAGCGCCAGCGCTCGCGGCCGTCGTCAGCGCTGTAGCCCACGAGCACGCCTTCGCTCATCGTCGCCAGGATGTCGTCGTTCGCGATCAACGGAGAGTGCGAATCACAGCGCAAGTTGAGATTGCGCCGGCCCGTCTGCAGATCGAAGCCGACCCATACAGAATTCTCCCCGGCCCACGTCGGCAGGAACATCGCCGTTCGCGACAAAACCGGACGCTCATGCGGATCAACGGCAGCAAATATGCGCTGCGTTATTTCGCCGGTCCGTGCGTCCCGAACGGCCACGCCGTTCGCCCCATGCACCAGCACCACCGCACGACCGAAGACATCGGTTGGCACGGTGGTGGGCGCACTTCCAGCGCCGTCGTGCGTCCACGTCGACAGCGACTCGCCGGTGCTCGCGTTGAGCGAAAGCACCTCCGTTCCGGGCGCCTTGTGAAGAATCACCGCGCCATCGACGACACCAAAGTGCAGCACCGAAGGCGCGCACCCAGCGAGCGGCAAGGCCAGCGCCGTCAACAGCAAGCAAGAAACTCTGCGAAGCCCGAACGAGGACATGCGCTCTTCTCTAGGAGAGTCCCCTGCTGAGCTCAATCGAGGAAGCTGGTCGGGGAGACGATTCGCCCGGCGATCGCGCTGGCCGCGATCACGCGGGGACTCGCGAGATACACCTTGCCCGGGCCGCTTCTGCCAGGGAAGTTGCGATTGATCGCGCTCACCGTGACTTCCTCTTTGGTGAAGGAGACCCCCGGTCCAGCCTTGATGCAGGCTCCGCACGAAGGATCGACGAGCTCGGCGCCGGCCTTCAAGAAGATCTCGATGTAGCCGCGTGCTTCGGCATAGGCGCGAATGTCTTGCGAACCGAACTGGATGTAGAGATGAACGCCCGGCGCCACGCTGCGACCCGCTTCGACCGCCTGTCGCAGGACGTCGGCGTACATGTCCATATCGGCCTTCTTGCCGCCGGTGCAGGAGCCTCCGTACGCAATGTTGATCGCGACGTCCCCACCCGACTGCTCACGCAGCTTGGCGAGTGGAACGCCGTTTCGAGGGTCTCCGGGCAGCGCAACCATCGGCTCGAACGTCGAGAGATCGAAGTCGAACGACGCAAAGTACGCAGCGTTCGCATCGGCCTTCACGATCAACTTGCGTACGGACTCTGCGTCCAAGCCGCGTTGCGCGACCAGATACTCGACCACCACCTCATCGGCCTCGATGATGCCGGTAAAGCCACCGGCCTCCACGGCCATGTTGGTCAGCGTTGCACGCTCGTCGAGCGGCATATTGGTTACGCCTTCACCGGCGAACTCAAGCACCTTCCCGATCCCCTCTCCACCCTTCCAGAAAGGCTGTGCGAGCAGATGCAGCATGACGTCCTTTGCCGTCACTCCTGCGGGCAAGCGGCCGTGCAGGTTGAAGCGAACGGTCTCGGGGACGGCCACGCGGATGTCTTTGCTGAACCAAGCGTTCGCCATGTCGGTGGAGCCGACTCCGAAGGCGAAGCAGCCGAGCACGCCCGCCATGCAGGTGTGTGAATCGGTGCCGGCGACAACTTGGCCGGGCAGGGCGATCGCCTCGATCACCTTGTTGTGGCAGATCGCGTCGGAGCCCACGGTCTTGCCGTCCCGTACGATCTCCCCATACAGCTTCACCGAGTGCCGCTTGGTGAACGCCTCCTGCACGGTCGCCAACTGATTGGCCTGCTCGCGGAGTCCGAGCTTCAAGTGGGCCTCCGGCATCACCTTGTCGAGGAAGGTGAGGTGATCGCGGAAGGCCCACACGCTGCCGGGATCCGTCACCGTTGCGTCTTTACCGAGCGCTGCGACGAACAGCGACTCAGCCATCGGTGTTACGTACTCGTGTGAGAAACGCACGTCGGTACGAACGAACAATGAATCGCCCGGCTTGACGAAGGGCACGCCCATCTCACCACTGCGAGCATCGCGAATGGCGCGACTCGCGATGATCTTCTCGGCCAGCGTCATGGGCCGCTGTTCGGTGGTGATAGCCGGCGGAGAAACCTCTCCCGCGAGTCGGCTCTTGTTGTACGCAAACAGCCCGCCCGCTCGAACCACGCCCGCGCTGATGGCATCGAGCCCGCGCGTAAACTCGGCGACCTCAACCGATTCTCCGCGGCGCAGCCGAGCAAACACGGCCGGGTCGGTGGTGGTCAAGAGGCCGATGTTCTGGCAATTCTGCCCATAGATCTTCTCGATGCTCTTGGCGAAGACCACCTTCACGCCGGATTCCAGCTCGGAGTACGGCGCCGTTTCTCGCGAGGAGCCGCAGCCCTTCGATCGGCCGCTCACGATCACCTCGAACTTGCCCTGCTTGATCGAGTCTTTCTGCACCACGTTGCCGCGCAGCCCAACCAAGCAATACCGAGCCAGCGTCTCGTCGTAGTAGTAGCAAACCCAGCCTGGTGTGAGCTCATCGGTCGAGATGTTGTCGATCAACGCGAGCGAGCCGTCATCGACGCGCTTGACCTCCTCTTCACTGAGATCAGTGCCAGCCAGCTGTTTCGACAAGAGGTCGGCATCTTCCGTCAGGTAAAGGATGCGACCCGAGATCTGCACGTGGTCAGAGCGACTCATCATTAGCCCTTAGATCGGAGCCAGGGCCGCGCCAACCCGAAGCCTGATCGAGCTATGGTGTGCTGCTCAAGCATTCGCCTGCCGAAAACGGTCGGCAGGGCTGCTAAGGTCCCCGCGCGATGGGTCATGCCCCCAACTTGCTCGTGATCGGCGCAGGCCTCACCGGCCTCTCGGCCTCCATGCAATTGCGTCGCAAAGGCCAACCCCACCGCTTGCTCGAGGCCAGCGCCTCGGCTGGGGGCCTCGCTCGGACCGTGACCGAGGCTGGCTACTCCTTCGATTGCACGGGCCACCTGCTCCACCTGCGGAATCCGCAGATGGCAGAGCTGATCCGCGAGCTCCTGGGCGACGAGAACTTGCTGCAGATCGAACGACGCAGCGCGGTCTATTCGCACGGCGCCTTCACCCCGTATCCCTTTCAAGCCAACGTCTACGGCTTGCCCAAGGAGCTCGCTTTCCGCTGCCTCAGCGACTTCGTCAGCGCGCACTTTCAACAGCCCAAGCCGGAGATCGTCACCTTCGAGGACTATTGCATTGCTCACTTCGGCCGAGCGATGAGTGAGGCCTTCATGGTGCCGTACAACGAAAAGGTCTGGGGCGTTCATCCGCGCGAGCTGGCCGCCACCTGGTGCGAACGCTTCGTACCGCGCCCGACGCTGGAAGAGGTCTTGCGCGGGGCCGTTGGTTTGCCCAACCCGGCGATTGGCTACAACGCACGCTTCGTTTACCCGCGTCGTGGCATGGGCATGTTGGTGGACGCCCTGCTCGAACGGGCGAATCCGGTTGAGCTCGTTACGCCGGTATCGGCGATTGACCTCGAGCGGCGGACCTTGCGCGCCGGAAACAATGAAGTGCCGTTCGACCAACTGCTATCGACCATGAGCTTGAGCAGCTTGTTTCGCCAGCTGACTCCGCTACCAGCGGAGGTTCAGCAGGCAGCGTCCGAGTTGCGCGCCGTGGATCTGCACTATCTTGATGTCGCGCTAAATACCCCTGTTGAGCTGCCGTATCATTGGGTCTACGTCCCCGAGCCCGAGATACCGTTTTACCGTGTTGGCGCGTACTCCACCTTCTCGCGTTTGATGGCACCTACGGCCAAGGCGTCCTTGTACGTCGAGCTTGCCTCCAAGACCGCGCCAGCGCTTGGGCAGGTGTTACCGGCGGTCGCTGACGCACTGACCCAAATGGGCATTATTCGTGGGCGCGACGCCATTCGCTTTGCCCGGCTACGGCGCATTCCCAATGCCTACGTACTCTATGACTCGCGCCGAGAACGTGCACTCAGCGTGTTGCACGCCTTCCTTTCCGAGCACCGGATCCACTCAGTCGGTCGCTACGGGGCCTGGGAGTATAGCTCGATGGAAGACGCTCTTTGGGCGGGTCAATGCGCGGCGCAGACGCTGCTGACCGAGGGCAGCTCATGACGTCTCCCTCCGCTGAAGATCGCCCGCTGATCAGCGTGGTAATCCCGGTCTTCAATGAGGAGCAGCTGATTGCCAAGGCCGTCCGCGGGCTGTGTGATGAGCTGCGTGCAACGGGGGACTCCTTCGAGGTGCTGCTCGCCGAAAACGGCTCGTGGGATGGCACTGTCGGTGTCCTCGAGCAGCTGGCGGCGGAGTTGCCTGAGGTCCGATTTGTCTCGGTTCCTCAGCCTAATTACGGCTTAGCGCTGCGTACTGGGCTGCTGCTAGCGCGCGGTCTTTACTTGGTCTGCGAGGAGATTGACCTTTGCGATGTCGATTTCCAACAGCGCGCCCTCCAGCTGCTCGAGCAAGACGCCGCCGACCTTGTGATCGGCTCCAAGCTAATGACGAACTCGCGCGATCGTCGGCCCTTGAATCGCCGCATCGCGAGCCGCGCCTATAGTCAGTTGCTGCGTAGCTTGTTCGGCTTTTCGGGTACCGACACCCACGGTCTCAAAGTCCTGCGAGCCGAGGCGCTGCTACCGGTGGTGAGGCGCTGCGTGGTGGACAAGGACGTATTCGCGAGCGAGCTCGTTCTGCGCGCCGAACAGGAGGGCCTGCGAGTGGCCGAGATCCCCATCACCATCGCGGAGAAGCGCTTGCCGAGCATTCACTTGGCCCGCCGCGTGCCAGCCGTTTTCGTTCGCCTGGCCAAGCTGTTCGTTGCGTTGCGCCAGGGGGCACGTCCGAGCTGACAGGCTTGCCGCTCGACGCGCTCTCTCGTCGGCCCTATAGCTCGCCCCATGACGCGCACCTTGACGCGAGAAAGCGATGCGCCCGCGCCCTCGGTCCGAGGTGGTCGCGACGTGGACGTTGTGGTGATCGGCGGAGGCGTCAACGGCGCGGGCGTCGCACGGGACGCCGCTTTGCGCGGCCTCTCGGTGGCGCTGTTCGAGCGCAACGATTTCGCCTTTGGTGCCAGCGGCAACTCGAGCGGCATGATCCACGGGGGGCCCCGCTATCTCACCTATGACCCGGCCGTGACCGAGACGAGCTGCCGGGACTCCGGTCACATCCAGGCCATCGCGCCTCACTTGTTATTCCGAATTCCGTTTTTGGTACCTGTCGAGAAGTCCGCCAGCGCCAAGGTGATGTTCACGCTGATGGACGCGTTCTTTCACGCGTACGACGATTACCAGCCGCTCAAGCACGGTAAGCCTCACGCCAAGTTGACCCCGGATGAGCTTGCCCAGCTCGAGCCCGGGCTCCGGGGAGACGTGCTCGGAGGCTTCTCCTTTGACGAGTGGGGTATCGACGGTCCGCGGCTGGTCATCGCCAACGTGCTGGACGCAGCCGAGCGGGGCGCCAAAATTTTTGGCGGCACCACCGTCGAGCAAATTGAACGTCGTGAAGACACCGGTGAGGTGACCGCGGTTCGCTATCGCGATGTCCGCAACGGCAGGACTGGCCGTATCACCACCTCGGCCGTGGTGAACGCGACGGGGGCCTGGGCGCCGATCACCGCCTCCGGCGCCGGCCTGCCGGCCACCAAGGCTCGCGTGCGCGGCGGCAAAGGCATTCATATCGCCTACGACCGTCGCCTAACCAACTATGCTATCGCCGCCAAGTCGATTGATGGCCGCCAAATCTTCCTCGAGCCTTGGGAGAACATGAGCATCATCGGCACGACCGACGATGATTATTACGGTGATCTCGATGATGTGGTCGCGACCAGCGAGGAGGTTCGCTACCTGGTGCAGGGGATCGCTCGGGTATTCCCGGCAATAACCGGGGCCCGCGCGATACATACCTATGCCGGCGTTCGGCCTACTTTATACGCCTATGGTCCGCATGAGGATGGCCTCAGTCGCGACCACCAAATCATCGACCACGGCAAGCACGGCGCCAAAGGTCTATTCTCGATGGTCGGTGGCAAGCTCGCGAGCTACCGGCTCTTCGCCGAGGAGATGACCGACATCTTGGCCGCGCGGTTCACGCTGGGTGCAACCTGCACCACGCACAAGGTGTTCCTACCAGGCGGTGACAAGAAGGTGAGCTCACGCGAGCTCGCTGAGCGCCTCGAGATTGATGGCGTCGCCGCGCGTCGTCTCGTCTATCGGCACGGCAGTCGTGTCGAGCGGATCGAGGAGCGCATCAAGCAGCGCCCTCGGGAGGCCGTGGTCGTCTGTCCTTGTGAGCCAATCCTCGAGGCCGAAGTTCGTCACGTGGTGGCGAATGAATATGCACGTAGCGTGGAAGACGTTTCGCGACGAACGCGCCTCGGCTTAGGAGCTTGCGGCGGTATGAAGTGCGCTGCGCGCTGCGGCCAGATCGTCGCAGAAGAGCGCGGCTTACCACCTCGCTACGGTCGCGAAATGGCGCTGCGCTTCATCCTCCGCCAAGCGCGCACTCGCTCGGTGGCTCTCGGTCCGGCGCAAGCCCGCCAGGAGGCGCTGAATCAAGCGACCGTTCGCGCAGAACTCGGCGTCGCCGACGTTGATCTCGACTCGCAACGAGAGTCGGAGCCGCGATGAACAAGCTGGTGGTCGTCGGTGGCGGTATCGCCGGCCTCGCCGCCGCCTTTGCGGCGAAGCGCAACAACCCCGCGTTGCAGGTGACGCTGGTGACCGGTCGGATTGGCGCTACTTCACTATCGCCCGGCGTCCTCGATGATACTCCTTGGGACGTCGTGGCCGAGGCCGAGAGGCTAACCGGCGTGAGCGCCACCTGGTCCATCGACCCAGGCTGTGCGGAGCTCTTGGGCGAGCTCGGTATCTTTTCTCTGCCGGCGGCCGGAACTGAGGGCGGTCCGCTCGAGCGACCGTTGGTCGCGACGACTGGCGGTATCCTTCGTCGGACGTTGGCTCATGCCAGCGCGATCTTGGATCTCAAACGGGTGCACGGCAGAACCGTGCTCTTGCCCGCGGTCGATCGACCTCATTGGGACTCAGCGAGCTTGGTGCGGTCCCTCAATGACAATGCGTACGGTCTGCGCTTCGAGGAGTCCGGAGCGACTGTGCTGCGCTTCGACGATGAGAGCTTCATCTCTGATTTGGAGCTCGCTCGCCGCTTCGATGAGCCGGAGCGGGTGCGCTGGTTGGGCCAGCAGTTGCTGCGAGCGAAACAGGCCCACCCCGGTGAAGTCGCATTCCTCTTGGGCCCGTGGCTCGGTCGTGCGGCTGACTCGGCCTCGGTCTTGGAGGCCGCTGTGGGGGCGCCTGTCGGGGAGATCGTCGCTCCACACTCCGGTACGTTTGGTGTCCGCTTCGAGCGAGCCCGAGAGCGGCTCTGCGAGCGCCTGGCTATCGCACTATCCGCCAGCGAGATTAATCGTGTTGAACGGGCTGGCTCGGAGCTCTTGCTCCACGGTGAAGGCAAGTCGCTCGAGGCAGATGGTGTGGTCTTGGCGACAGGCGGTTTGGTCGGTGGCGGTATCGTGTTCTCACCACCCTCCTTCGGTGCTCCCGCCGACGGAGCAACCAAGATCGGACCAAGCTTCGAGCTTTCGCTGAAGGGGCTGGAAGGAGCCATCGCTACCCAGCATGGGCCAGCTTTCGTAGGTTCGGCTGAAGGGCCTGTGCTCGACGCTTCGGCCTGGCCGCGCGGTACCCAAGCGGGCGCACTCGAGAAAGTGGGCCTTGTGCTCGAGCGCGACGGTAGTTTGCGCAGCTTCCCTCTGGTCTTCCCGGTGGGCGATATCGTAGCGTCGTGCTCGCGGACAATGCTGACCGCCGCCCGCAGCGGCTTAACAGCCGGTGAGCGCGCGGCGCGTATTCTCAGCGAACACGCGAACTAGGGCAGCGGCTCCGATACCCAGCCAGCGTTGCGTTTGGCTCCTCTAGCCTTGGCTTGGTTCGGCTGCGCGTGCGCTCCCGGACCAGTCAATAATCTTCATTGGAGGTTCTCATGATGCGCTATTCGCTTCTCGTCGCTGTGCTCGGCTTCTCGATGGTTGCATGCTCGGACGATGCCTCGACGGGCACCGGAGCCACCGGAGCCTCAGGGGGAAGCGGTGGCGGTACGGCGGGAGCGGGCGGCTCAGGGGCGGCGAGTTCCGGTGGAGGCGGCGCAGGTGGGATCGGCAACGGAGGCAATGGCGGTAACGGTGGCAACGCCACCGGCGGCAACGGTACCGGTGGCGCGGACGTCTGCTCGGGCTGCAACGTCAATCAGTTCTGTGATCCGGAGCTCGGCTGCGTGGAGTGCGCAACCAACGCCGATTGCCTCGACCCTGGGCAACCCGCTTGCTTCTTTGGCCAATGCGAAGAGTGCGCGACGACGGCTGATTGTGGCACTAACCAGTATTGCCACCCGACCAATCACGAGTGCGATACGGCCTGCACCAGCAACGATGATTGCGGCCAAGGGCAAGCTGACTTCTGCGATACAGCGACCGGCGCCTGTGTCGAGTGCTTGAGCGTCAATGATTGCCCCGGCGAGCAGCCGCTCTGCAATAGTCAGCTAGGCATTTGTGCGGAGTGCACGATGGACTCCGAATGTGCGCTCGCGGAGCCGCACTGTGAAGTCAACGCTGGCCGCTGCCGGGAGTGCATCATCGATCCGGATTGTCCCAGCGGGTCGCTCTGCCTCAACAACAACTGCGTCGCCGCATGCAGCTCCGACGCCGATTGCACGAACCCCGAACGTCCGGCCTGCGATACCGCAGAAGGCATCTGCGTCGAGTGCGTGATGGACGCTGAGTGCGGCGGGAATAACCCGGTATGTTCGCCCAATAACAATTGTGAGCAATGCCTCGACAACGCCGACTGCGCGGGTGAACCGGGCGCGCCACTTTGCGACAACAACTTCGAATGCGTCGAGTGCTTGCTCAACACGGATTGCACCGATGTGGCGCCCTTCTGTAGTGAGAACGGCAATTGCCGAGAGTGTCTGCAAGACAACGATTGCGCTAACAACTTCCAGTGTCAGAACGGCGTGTGTGAGCCTGGTTGAGCCTTAGCAAGCGGCGGATTTCGTGAGATAGTGACGGCCATGCGCGCACTTGCTCTTTGTCTCTTGGTGACGCTCGTGGCCTGTGGGGATTCGGAGGGCTCGGGGGGCGCAGGTGGCTCTCCAGCCAGCTCCTCCACCGGCGGTTCCAGCAGCAGCGGGACCGCTGGGATGGGGGAGGGCGCTAGCGCTGGGGCTGGCGGTGAAGGTGGCCTAGGCGGCAGCGGCGGCAGTGCACAAGGCGGAGCCGGCGGGCAGGGCGGTTTAGGCGGGGCTGGGGGAAGCGCGCCTGACTACTACGGCCTGATCTCCGGCACCTGCGGGGAGGTCAATCTCGATGATATTGCATCGCCTGCGCCCGAGTATCTCGAGAACACGCTGGACCTGAGTGGTGAGCCAGCGCTGCAGCCGGAGATGCTGAGCCCAGGCGGCCAGCAGATCCTCGCGGACGGCAATCTAGGGGGCAGCTCCCTGTACTCGGAGATCTTTGCCTATGAGGTGCTCTTCCGCTGTGAAGGCGCCGAGTACCTCAAGAGCGAGGCGGAGATCGTCTATCAGATTGAGGGCAAGAAGACCGACTTGCTGGTGGCCATCGACGGCGAGAAGGTTGGAGTCAGCGTGGTGCGCGCCGTCAGCTTCCCGGAGGGCACCGCTTATCCCGTTTCACAGGCCTTTACCGTGCTCGAGGGCAAACTCGCCGACATCCTTCAAAGCACGATGAACGTGGCCCCGGAAGATGCCTGGCAAAAGCAGATCCTGGCGGTGGTTGCGCAGACAGATGAGCATGCTGCCTCGCTCGTCGCCGCGTACGACATGATTGAGCCAGCAATCAAGGCCGACACGATTGTGTACGTGACCGTCACCAACGGCGACGATCACTTCATCTATTATAATAATTAGAGCTCCCGTATCGTGCGCGGGGGGGCGTTGCGCCTGCGCTTGCGAGATTCGTAAACGCGCTTGCGCGGGAACTCTACGGCAGTGAGGAACCCGCCCTTGCCGCAGCCGGTATCCAAGCCGAGCACCGCTGGGCCTGCCCACATATCTTCCGGATCCTCGGGCGTATACTGCGATAGCTCGGCGGGGAGCAGCGCGGTTTTTGTGTGGCCGAAGACGACAGTCTTACCGCGGTAGTTCCTGAAGAAATCGCTGTCTCTGGTCCATAGCAGGGCGGTCTTCGGCTCGACCAAGCTGGGGTGCCGAAACTCGTTGTCCTTCTTGGGGATGCCAGCGTGCACGTAGATGGCGAATTCATCCTCATAGTAGTAGGGCAGGCTGCGCATCCACTCGACCACGTGCGGCGGGAAGAATGAGCCCTTCAGCATCTCGGCGAACTCTTGAGGTTCCGGCGCGTCATCCGGCTGGGGAGCGGGCTGCCTCTTGTACGAGCGCAACGTCTCGAGGCAGCCGTTGGTGCGGGGGATGACGAACTCGGGCCAGCCCTGATCGAGCACCCGCAACCAGGCGTCCTCATGGTTACCGCGCAGGGCGACTACCCGAGCTGCGGTCTTGCGGGGGAGGCTCATCACGTACTCGATCACGCCGGCCGAGGCAGGTCCGCGATCGAGATAATCCCCTAGAAATACCAAGGTATCGCGGGCTCCCAGCGGCGGCAGTTTGGTCATGAGCTGGGTGAGATGGAACATATCCCCGTGAATGTCGCCAATGACGAAGGTGCGTTTCACCGGGCCAGGCTAGGTCATTCCGCCGGAAGCGGATGCAGCAAACGAAGGGATGCCGCGCGCAAGGCCGACTTCCATGTGCTGTGTGCGTGGTACGTTCTGGCCATGGTGCTGATCGTTTGCCCCTCGTGTGGCCGCCATGCCTTCGCAAGCGAGGCTCAATGCCCTCATTGTGGTCTTCGCGGTAGACCAACGCTGCTGGCACTTTCGTTGGCCTTGGGTTTGGCCGCCGTCGGGTGCACCAATCCCGCGGACCATGTGGTTGGCGTTTACGGTCCGGCACCGGTTGACCCCTCGGCTCGCGAGGCAGTGCAGACTCCCTCTCCTTTAGCTTCTGGCTCCGCTGCAGCTTCTGGCTCCGCGTCCACGCAAGCTCCTTCCTCTTCGGAGCTGCCGAGTACCAGCAACTCTCCGAGCCAGGTGTACGGTCCGCCGCCGCGCGATCCAAATCAGCGAAAATGAGGTGGGCCGTGATAACTTCGGGCCATGTCGCTCGTCGTCTGTCCCTCGTGCGGTTGTCACGCCTTCGGCGCTGAAGTTGCCTGTCCCCACTGCGGGCTTCGCGGACGTCCCAACCTGCTAGCGCTCACCGCGGTGTTCAGCCTAGCCGCGGCCTGCAGCGCACCCAATGACGTCTACGGTCCTCCGCCGATTGATCCGGCCGCGCGCGTTTCAGCGAGTGCCGTTGAAAGCAATACCGCGCCAACGCCCAACCCCAACGAGATGGTGGCCGTCTACGGTCCCCCGCCTGTGGACCCAACTGCGCGAGAATTGCCGGTTCCAAGCGCTGCACCCAGCGCCTCGGCGAGCGCCGCACCCAGCGCCTCGGTGAGCGCCGCACCCAGCGCGTTACCTACCGCAAAGCCGCCCGTCAAAGTGTACGGTCCGCCGCCGCGCGATCCGAAGCAGCGACTGTGATAGACCAGTAAAGATGGGAACCACTCTCCGGCACGTCGTCTGGGAGCTGACGCTCGCCTGCGATCTTGCGTGTGGGCATTGCGGATCGCGCGCAGCCAAAAAGCGAGAAGGGGAGCTATCCACGGCAGAGGCGCTCGACGTTGTGGCGCAGCTAGCGCAGATGGGCGCGCGCGAGGTTTCGCTGATCGGCGGTGAGGCCTACCTGCGCGCAGACTGGGCGGAGATCGCTCGCGCCATCTCCGACGCTGGCATGATCTGCAGCATGGTGACGGGCGGGCGCGGCTTCACCAAGGAGCTCGCTCGCACCGCCAAGGCTGCTGGAGTCGATAGTGTCAGCATCTCGGTCGACGGCATCGGTGACACCCACGACGTGCAACGCGGAGTGGTTGGTAGCTTCGAGCGTGCGGTGAACGCCTTCGAGAACCTGCGTGAGGCGGGCGTGCCAGTTTCCGCCAATTCGCAGCTCAACCGCCTGTCCTTCCCTGACCTCGACGCGATGCTCGACCTGTTTCTACAACATGGTGCGCACGCCTGGCAGGTAGCGATGACGGTCCCTATGGGGCGCGCCCAAGAGCATACGGATTGGCTCTTCCAACCAGAGGATCTGCTGCTCGTGTTCCCAAAGTTGGCTGAGCTGGCCAGAAGAGCCAAGGCTGGTGGATTGCGACTCTTCCCTGGGAACAATGTTGGCTATTTTGGCCCGCATGAACAGGAGCTCCGCGGAGTCGTGGCGCAGCCCGGAGAGGTGGCCCATTTCCAGGGCTGTCACGCGGGCATCGCCGGGCTTGGGCTAGAGGCTGACGGCGCGGTCAAGGGCTGCCCCTCCTTACCAACTGCGGGCTACGTCGGCGGCAACGTGCGCACACAGAGTATCGCGTCCATTTGGCAGAACGCCTCCGAGTTAACCTTCAATCGCCAGGACCGGCTCACAGAGCTATGGGGCTTTTGTGGCGATTGCTACTATCGCACTATCTGCAAAGGGGGTTGTTCTTGGACCGCGCACGTCTTCTTTGGTCGGCGGGGCAATAACCCCTATTGCCATCATCGGGCGCTCAAGATGAAGGAGCAAGGCCTGCGCGAGCGACTTGTTCCCGTTGCGTTAGGAGACGGCTCTCCCTTCGACCATGGTGAGTGGGAGGTCGTGGTCGAGGCGGCACAAGGCGAGCTGTCTTGGCAGCCCAGCCGCGTAACTCCGCGAAGACGTTTGAGCTTGCTGCGGTGACCAGGCCACCGGGCGCGGACTCCTTGGGTCTGCGTAAGAATGATTGCGAATCCGACGTCGAGCTGGACTAGCCTCTCGCCTGGATGGAACTCGACGCGGAGAAGGCCGAGCGTTTGGCGGGGCAACGAATGGAGGCGCTGTTTTGGGCGCTGACGCCAACGGTCGTGTGTACGCGCGTGAGTGGTCACGTCGAACTAGAAGCACTTCACTTCTACACCCAGCGAATCGATCGCCTGCTGATGCGGGGGCAGTCTTTGCAGGTCTTTCATGATTGGACGGGCATTAGCGGTTTTGACCCGGAGCTTCGGTCGCCCTATCGCGATTGGGCAGCCAACAAGGAGCAAACGATCTCTCCCGTCTTTCTGGTGAAGTCCAAGGTCTTGGCGATGGCCCTGAGCGTCTCGGCCCTGGTTATTCGGCGTGACCTAACGATCCTCTCTGACCGCGAGAAGTTCAATCAGAGCCTGAACCGCGCGTTCGCAGGTTCACGCGCAGGTAACGCCTCCGGGCGTTAGAGAACCGCGCTTGGGGGGGAATCAGCATGTCTCGCCGTACAAGGCCTGGCTCGCTCTCATCGTCTCGAGAGCCTGGAGGTCCACATGGGAATGCTCGATTCGATGTTCGGCGGGGGAACCAAACTCACGATGACGCTCGATACCCCGCAGGCTTCGGCCGGTGGTGTAGTCGGCGGGAAGATCACGCTGCAAGGCGGGAAGAAGCCGCTCAAGCTTACGGAGCTTACGGTCAAACTGCTTTTCGTCTCGGTGCATTCGCGCGAGGGTCAAAGCCTGCCGGACATCAAGACCGAGATTCTGCTGACTCAGACGGTGGCTGCTGGGGAAGATCTCGCGCCTGAGGCGGTCAAGAACTTCGCCTTCCGCTTCACGGTCCCACACGGTACCGAGACCTCTGCTCACAACGTGTCCTACACGGTAATGGCTGCAGCCGACATCCCCGGGGTGAAGGACCCGAGCGACAGCAAAGAACTCAAGGTGGTGGACGCCTCGGATGACGAATTTAGGCTATTGCCGATTGAGGAGATCTTCTCGCGTTACGCCGGCCTGCGTAGCCAGCAAGAGCACGAAGTCGAGGAGGCCCTCAATGACTTGTTCATTGCCTGTTACTCCGAGGGCTCGCAGCTGATGGAGATCGAACCATATCTGTCTCACTTGATGGCGCAGGGCACAATCAACGTTCGCCGCGCAGCTCTGACGGCTTGGGCCAACCTGGTCGATAATCGAGTAAAGCCTCAGCACCTCCAGACCCTTTACGCCGTCGCTAATGTCCCGGGTCTCGATCAAGCCACGTTTGACCAGGTGATCGTCGCGGCCTGTAAGTTCGCCGAGGAAGGCGCCTATCAACTCGTCCAGCAGCTGGCTCAGGCCGGTGACGCCCACATCCGACGTGAAGTGGCGAGCGGGCTACGCTTTCACTCGGCCGATAAGTTCAACGGCAAGCGCGAGCTGCTGATCGCGCTGACGCAGGACCCGGATCCGCAGGTGCGCGCCGCAGCCATTGGTGGCTTCAGCAGCTACCGCGATGACCAGCAAATCATGCATGGCGTCGCCAATCAGGCCGACCGAGACCCGAGCGCCGAGGTCCAGGCCGCCTGCATGTCGACGCTAGCCTTTGCTCACCACTACGGGATGGGAGAACTCACGCTGGCGGTGTTCGATAAGCACGTGGCCAACCCCAATCGCGAAGTGAAGAAGGAGATCGCCAGTTCGCTGCATTGCCTCCCCAAAGAAGCCTTCCAGAGAATTTGGGGCCTCGCCTCGCGATTGATCGCCGACCAAGATGAGGAAGTTCGGCGCGCTATGGCGTTCCAGTTCTGCAATCTCGAGGAGCTACCGCAATTGCTACCCCTCGCTCAGCAAGCTGCCCAACAGGATCCCTCGGCTGAGGTTCGCTATGAGTGTATTGGCAGTATGGCCGTGATGATGCGACCGGAGCAGGCGGCCCAGCTCTACGGCCAGCTCCTGACCCAAGACGGTTCGAGCGACATGGCTTGGGCGGTGCTGAATGGTCTGCGTCGGCACGCCGAGCATCCGGCCGCCAAGAAGATGCTGACGCAGCTGACACAGTCCCACTACGAGGGCGTCGCCGACGCCGCGCGAGACGCGTTGACCCGCTGACCCGCTGACCCGCTGAAAGAATCTGCCCAAGGGGATGCGGCCGCAAGGTCGTGAAGCGCGATGCCACTTGCATCGCGCTTCGTTTATTCGCACCGTCGAGCGCGATGAACTCCAAGCTGCTTTCGCGTCGTCAGCTCTCCCTCCTGCTATTTGAGTGGTTGGATACGGAGGCGTTGCTCGGTCGACCGCGTTACCAGAGCCACACCCGAGAGAACCTCGAGGTGATTCTGGCGACCTGCGAACGGATGGCCACGGAGCTGTTCGCGCCCCACGCCAAGAGCTCCGACGAGCATGAGCCGCGGCTCGAGGGCGGCCAGGTGGTGCTCATCCCTGAGATCCAGCAAGCGCTCCGTGCCTTCGGTGAGGCTGGTCTGGTAGCCGCCGGGCACGACGAGGAGATCGGCGGTATGCAACTGCCGATGGTGGTGGAGAAAGCGGGCTTTGCCTGGTTCCTAGCGGCCAACGTTGCCACCGCCTCTTACCCGCTACTTACGATTGGGGCCTCCAATCTATTGGCGCGCTATGGCTCGCAAAGCCAAATAGAGCATTACCTCAAACCGATGTTGGAGGGTCGCTTCTTCGGCACGATGTGCCTTTCGGAGGAGCACGCTGGCTCCTCTCTTGGCGATCTGACCACGCGGGCAGAGCCGCAAGCCGATGGCAGTTATCGCCTGTTCGGCAACAAGATGTGGATCTCCGGCGGAGAGCACGAGCTCGCCGAGAACATCGTGCATTTGGTGTTGGCCAAGATCCCGGGCGGGCCGCCCGGGAGCAAGGGCATCTCGCTCTTTGTGGTGCCGCGCTTTCTTGTGAACGAGCAAGGTGGGCTCGCTGAGCGGAATGATGTTTCGCTGGTCGGGCTCAACCACAAGATGGGCTATCGCGGTACCGTCAATACGCTTTTGGCCTTCGGCGATGGACGTTTTCTGCCTGGCTCTGCGGCAGGGGCTGTGGGCTATCTCGTTGGTGAGGCTCACCAGGGTCTTACTTGTATGTTCCAGATGATGAACGAGGCGCGAATCACCGTAGGGTTGGGCGCCGCTTGTCTGGGTATGACCGGGTTTCTTCATGCCCTCGACTACGCAAGGAACCGGCCCCAAGGGCGCAGGCTTGGAGAACGGAATCAGGAATCCGCTCAGGTCCCCATCATCGAGCATGCCGACGTAAGGCGAATGTTGCTGGCGCAGAAGGCCTATGCGGAGGGCGCCTTGGCGCTCAATCTCTATTGTGCGCGGCTGGTCGATGAGGAGCGCACGGCCGAGGAGGCGCACGTCCGAGAGGAGTCTTCCCTCCTGCTCTCACTGCTAACGCCGATCGCCAAGAGCTGGCCCTCTGAGTGGTGCCTCGAGGGCAACAGCTTGGCGATCCAGGTGCACGGTGGGTACGGCTACACCAGGGATTATCCAGTCGAGCGTATGTATCGAGATAACCGCTTGAATGCTATCCACGAGGGCACACACGGCATTCAGGCGCTGGACCTGCTTGGGCGGAAGGTGACGATGAAGGGCGGGGCTGCGTTGATGCTGCTTTCTCAACGGATCCAGCGGACCGTCGGCAAAGCCTCGGCAGCGCCCGCGCTTATGGCTTGGGGACAAGCTCTAGCGGACAAGGTCGCTGCTCTCGGCTCGGTGACCGCGGCACTATTCGCCGATGGCGACGTCAAGGCGGCGCTCGCCAATGCGACCCTTTACCTGCAGGCGCTGGGACATATCGTCCTCGCGTGGACCTGGCTCGAGTTGGCCCTGGTGGCTACGCGCGAAGGCCGCGCTGAGGAGGATGAGGCGTTCTATCGGGGTGAACTCGCCGCATGTCGCTACTTCTTCGGCTATGAGTTACCGAAGGTGGACGCTTGGCTAGCTGTGCTCACGGCGCGAGATAGCACCACGCTCGAGATGGAAGACGCTTGGTTTTAGGCGTTCGTCATTCGCAGGGGTTGAACCCTTTGGGAATGGCAACGTCTTTGCTCAAAACACTCAGGTTGCCGTCGACAAGCTTCTTTTTCGTCAACGTTCCCTGGGTAGCTCCGTCTGTCGTGGGCTTGGCGGAGGGCTTGAACTCGCAGCTCTCAATCACATTGAGCTTACCCTGGCTAACGCGGTGAACCACCCGGGAAGGGGAATCGCCTGTACGTCGGGAGGTGAAGTGTTTGGCTAGTGGATCCAGCTCAGGGTTGGGCAACTTGCCGAGCTCGCTCGAGAAGGAGGATTGGCTAAATTTGCCGCTCTTGGGGTCGAAGATGAACGCCTCATAACGAGCGCCTTCCGCGCTGACTTCACGAAGTAGCCAAAGGTCGCGGTAGCCGTCGAAGTTGAGATCGCTCACCTCGACTGATTGCACGGCATCCTTGGCCGAGACCGTCACGTCCACATGCAGCTCATGCGTCTTGGGAGGCGTGCCTTTGCTCTTCTTCTTGTCGGCGGCGGCGGGCTTGCCTTCGGCTAGTGAGGCGGGCGTGATTGAGAGGTCCACCCGGGTTTTATCACCCTTCTCTTTGGGCTCGTTGCCAACGATCTCGATGGTGCCGAGCATCGCCGCGTTCCCGGGCTCAACGTCCACCACGAAGGAGCGCGTGGAGCGTCCGCCGGTTGCGGCGGAGGCGCCTGAGACGGAGAGCAGGGTGGCCGTTACGAGCATCGTTCCGACGCGCCGCGCAGAATGGCCGCTGCCAGCCCCCTTTCGGCCGCACTCTTCGGATAACGGGGCGACCGGGCCATTGCGAGTCATTCGATGCATAGCGCCAGGCCCTACGCCATAACGCCAAGGCCGGCCAAGAAAGCTTCAGCTACACGGAGAAGATCGCCGTGCCCCAGGTGAAGCCGGCGCCAAACACGCTCGAGACCACGAGGTCACCCTTCTTCACCCGGCCCGCCTTGCGGTGGTGATCGATGGTGAGCGGCACCGTGGCCGCGGTAGTGTTGCCGTAGATCTGGATGGTGTTGAGCACCTTATCCGCCGGGATCTCCGCGAGGCGCGCGACTGCCTCATTGATTCGGAGGTTGGCCTGGTGAGGGACGAACCAATCCACGTCATCCCAGCCAAATCCCATCTTCTCGAGCGCCGCGCGGGTGCCGAGATTCATCGCCCTTACTGCATTGAGGAAGACCTTCTTACCGTTCATCTGCGGGAAGGCTTGCGCTGGAACTCCCCACTCAGCCGTGTACTCGATATGTGGCATACGCCGGGAGTCAAAGACATTGAGGTGGAGGTCTTTGGCGCCACCACCGTCTGCTCCGAGCTTGGTGTAGAGGATGCCTTCACGCGGGTTCTCGGTTTCCACCGGACCGACGATAGCCGCGCCTGCGCCGTCCCCGAACAGGATCATCACGTCGCGACCTCGGGTGGTGAAGTCCAGAGAGTGGCTATGCAGCTCGGCGCCGACGACCAATACGCGCTTGTAGTGGCCTGTCAGTACCAGTGAATCAGCCATCTGCAGGCCGTAAATGAAGCCCGAGCACTGCTGCCGAATATCGAAGCAGGGGCAACCGCCCGCCCCGCCGATCCCGAGGCGTGTTTGCAGGAAGACGCCGGAGCCAGGAAAGTGAATATCAGGCGATAGCGTTGCGTAGATGATGCAGTCGATTTCCTTCGCCGAAATGCCTGCGTCTTCGAGGGCGGCGAGGGAGGCGCGCTGCGCCAAGTCGCTGCAGGTGGTGGACTCGTCGTTTGGTACGTAGCGACGTTGTTCAACGCCGGTGCGCTCGCGTACCCACTCGTCGGTGATGTCGATCTGCTTCTCGGCGTGGCGCACATGCCGATTGTCGAAGTGAGCGAGGTCATCATTGGTGACGATGCGGTCGGGGACGTACGAGCCCAGGCCCAGGATTTTCGAGCGCAGCATCGGGTCGCCTTAGCTTGTTCGCTTTCGGGCGGCACGCTTTTGTCGAGCTGCGGGTGTTAGTGCGCGGGGCTTGAAAGCCACTCGCTGAGCTTCTCTTCGGCGCGCTCGGCGAACAGAATGCTGCAGGCTTCACGCAGGCCCGGGGCCCGCGCGATGTCCTCACGCCGCACCACCAAGGCGATCTTGGAGCGCCGGCGCAGGAAGTCCTCGAGCTGCTCGACCATTTCCTTTTCGGCGGCGAGTTCGATCTCACAACGTAGATATTCAGCTCGCTCAATCAGTACTTCGGCGGCGGTCTTGTCAGCGGCGATGCGGTCGAGCAGGGTGAAGGCGTCTTTGCCGTAGCGACGCCACAAGCGGGTAGAAAGCGGCTCTGACGATTGCGGCGAGGTCATCTCGTCCAGGCGAATTTGTGCGGCCTTCAGCATGAACTCGGCGCGCGCGTCTGTACTGGGCTCGCCATACCAGCGCTCCTTCGGTCGGGGGAAGCTGACGCCGAGTTGGGCGACCTCATGAAACATTTCCTCCCCGACGTTGATGCAGTCGGTCAGCTTGCCGCCGAAGATGCTCACGTGGCTACGCTCGGTGTCGACTTCAATCACGTGCTTGCGGGAGAGCGACATCCAATCCCCTTTGCCGGGGGCGCCGCTGACCGCGAGCGGTCTCACCCCGCAGCGTTCTGCGATGATGTCTTGCTCGGATAGCGGTTTCTTGAGCTTGAGCCGCTTGTTGACGTTCTCCAGGACGAAGCGGCGATCTTCCTCGGTTACCTCGGTGACTGGATCCGTAACGGGTGTGTCGGTGGTTCCGAGGCAGCTGCGCGGGCCCATCGGAATGACGAAGAAGGGGCGACCATCATCCGCGAAGAAGGCCAGCACTCGATCATGCGGGGTGAGCCTGTCCACGAGCAGGTGAATGCCCTTCGAGAAGGCGTGCCGCGTCTTGGTCGTCAGGCCTGTCTGCTCGTTGTTTTTATCGACGAACGGCCCCGCAGCATTGACCATTACGCGCGCACGGATAGTGAAGGATGCGCCGCTGCTCTTGTCCCGAGCTGGAACGACCCAAAGGTCTCCTTCGCGGGTGCCGCCCTCGGCCTCGACATAGTTGACGGCAGCGCAGCCGGACTCGATCGCTCGATTGACGAAGCCCCATACGAAGCGGGCGTCATTGTCATGGAGGAAGGCGTCGGAGTACTCAAAGCCGCCGTCGCAAATGTCTGCGTTGAGCAGAGGCTCTTCCGACCTCAGCTGGCTGACCGAGAGGCGCCTCGGACGCTTGGTGAAGAAGCTGCCGATAAACCAGTAAAGCCAGGTGCCGATCACGAGCTTCCAAAGCCCGTGTCGAAAGCCGCGCTCATGGGTGGCCAAGAAGCGAATCTCTCGGACCGTGGAGGGGTAACTCTCAATGAGGTGATTGCGCGACTTGCACAGTTTGCGGACGAGCCCGAACTCGAAGCTCTCCATGTACTTGATGCCACCCCAAGCCAGGTTGGAGGACTGCTGGCTGGTAAAGCCTGCGAAGTCTCCACGGTCGATCAGGGCCACTTTGGCGCCGCGCGCAGCAAGGCATGCAGCAGTAACGGCGCCGTTGATACCGGCTCCAATCACGAGCACATCGAAGGGTTCACGGGAGAGCGAGGCGAGGAGGCTGTTTCGAAGCGTGGACATTTCAGCTCAACTTCCGAGCCGCCGCAGTTTGCGCTGCAGCGTCCTGCGGTCGATCCCGAGCATCTTGGCGGCGGTAGCGACGACGCCCCCAGCGTTCGCCAGGGCCGTCTCGATCGTTTCACGTTCCACCTCGGCCAGCTTCAGGCTGCGAGCGGACACCGGCGCGCGCGATTCGCGGAGATGCTCGTTTGGCCGAATCGAGGCTGCTTCGCGCAGCAATTTCTCCACGTCCACGGGCTTGGTCATCAGCGTATCGGCGCCCTCGCGCATGGCGGCGACGGTGAGCGGGATGTCGCCGAAGCCGGTCAGCATCACGATCACCGCATCAGGGCACAGCTTCCGATAGCGACTGATCGCCGTGAGCCCGTCTGCTCCTGGCATGCGGAAGTCTACCGCCACGAGATCGACCGTCTCATCACTAAGGACGTGCGCGCCCTCGTCGATGCTGGCCGCGGTTACCGCGCGGACACCTCGCCTGCGCAACGCTCCTTGAAGAGCGCAGCGAAAGGCGGTGTCGTCATCGACGAGCAGCGCAGAGCTGATCTTCCGTTGCACGCGGCATCAATAGATCGAGCGCCAGCGAGCGTCACGCACAACTGGGGCTATGCGTCACCGACGCTTGCGCACTCGATCGAGCAACGCCGAGCCGCCCGCCCGAACCAGGGCGTCATTGCTGATCGGCTCGTCAGTGGTAAGTTGCGAGATGATCTCCGCTGCTCCAGCCCGCCGCTGATTTTGCTCGAGCAGCCACTCATGGGTTGCCTCCTGTTGTTGTTCATCGAGCGTGACCTCGTAACTGGCGATGACCCAACGCTCATCGCGCTCGATTCCGGCCCGCTTGATCGCCCGAATACCAGCCTCGTGTTGTGCTTGCTCGAAGCGGCTCGATAGCTGACCACGCCTCGCGTTGGGCCGGTCTTCGAGCGAGAGCACCGCTTGGTGAACAGCGCGCAGGCGCTCCTCGACGTCGATGGCGTCACTGGCTTGGGGCGCCAAAAGGTAGAGCGTGTAGCGACCTCCGGCGAAGCTGACGTCGTCGGCCTCGGCGAAGAGAACGTCCTTGTCCGCGAGCAGGGCGATCAGGGCTGCCGATTCTGGGGGCTCAGGCGAGCTTACGCCGAGCAGTTGCAAGAAGCCTGCGTTCATGAACGAACCTTTGCCGACCGCCGCGCGCAACGCCGAAGAGACCCGAGCCGCGAGCGCCGCCAAGTCTGTCGGATCGGCCCACTCGTTGCTTTTGCTTGGAGAGAGAGTTCGCCCGAGCATCACCACGGCGTCGAGGGGACCGCCGCCGAGCCAATAGTCGGTGCCCTCGAGGTGGGCGCTTGCCGGGCTTGCTGGCGAGCAGGTTGCGAGCGCGGCGGGATCTGCGAGCAAACAGCGCACTTCGCCGAGTCCCAGGGCCTCACGCGCGAAGGCATAGTGACGTCGCGACTTCGGAGCTTCCCGAAGCTGAAGCTTCATCAGCGTGGCTGTTCGAATCGGCGCGATCGGAGCGGCCTTCGGTTCGCCGTCGGTCTCGGCGGGCTGGCCTGGCTCGCCTGGCTCGCTGAGTGCGTGAATGACGTAGGTCTCGTCGGCCGCGGCCTCTGCGAAGCTGCGGCCGCAGAGCAGGCTGTCACGCATTGCTCGCGGCTCTTGCAACATGCGCGCTGCATCCTCGCGAAAGCCCGCATTGTCCGAGTTCGCCAGCGCTCGAAACAGATCCTCGCCGCCGCAGAAGGTCGCAGCCAGATAGGACCAGAGGGCGGCTTCGTGGTCGACGAAGCCTGGCGGCGTTGCCCGCGTGAAACGCTGAACCGCCACGGTGTTGGGGGGTAAGAAGCCAGGGTCATTCAGGGGGAAAACGGAGCTGGGGGAGCTTTTGCGCAGACGCTGATAGCCAAAGTAGCCGACGAAACCGAGCGCCACGAGGCCGCCCGCTAGGCCGATGGCGAGCAAAGCACGACCCCAACGGCGAGGTCGTCGTGAACGCCGCGAGCGTTTGCGAGGCTGCGCCTCTTGCGCTTTCTGGAGCAGCCCATGGTGAATCGGCGAACCAATTGGCGCGCTTTGAGGGGCGCTGGACGGTGCTTGGGAAGACGCAGGCGCTTCCGATGAAGGTGGCTCGGAATCACCTCCCGCGTAGGGATCGGTAAGGGCGGGAGGTTTGCTCAACGTCGCTCCCGGCTCGTCTCGCGTTCCGCGGAGAAGGCTTGCAGCAGCTCTCGCGGCCTATCCGTGATGATGGCTCCGACGCCAGCGGCGAACAGCTGCTTCGCAAGCTCGGCATCATTGACCGTCCAGGCGTTGACGAAGCCCCGCCGCTCGAACCACGCAAGGTGTTGGCGATGCACCAAGCAATCCTCCAAGTTGACGCCGTCGAACAGGCGGCTCCTAGCGATGCGAAACGCCCAATCGTGGTAGTCGGAGCGGTGGATGAGTTGGGCGTGACAAAGCCGCGGTTGCAATGCGCGATGCAGTGCGAGCACGCGCGGATCAAAGGACGAGATGAGCAACTCGACGTCGCTGAAATCCGCCACCACGCGGGCTACTCCGCGAGCCGTTGCCCAGCGTGAAGGGACGTCATGCTTGAGCTCGATATTGACGCCCAAGTGGAGTTGCCGCGCTCGACGTAGCACTTCTTCGAGCGTGGGTACCGTCGCTCCGCCGCCGAGCTCCAAGCTGCGCAACTCGGTCAGGGAAAGCTCGTGTACCTGAGCGGGGCAGCCAGCGACCCGCAACAGGTCCGGATCATGAACCACGACGATTTCGCCTGACGCGCACGGGCGCACGTCGATCTCGACGGCGTCAGCTCCTTGGCGGTGGCCCTCCTCAATCGAAGAAAGCGTGTTCTCGGCGAACACGCCACGTGTACCTCGGTGACCGACGATGGCAGGCCGCGTCGAGCGGCGACGAAATGCGAGTGGCGGGGTGGGCACGGGAGCCGTGATCTCAGGAGAAGTTGGCGGGCTGAGGGGGAGCGGGGTATCGTTGATTCGCCCGCATGACGAAGTCCATTCTCGTGGTCGATGACGATGCGGCGATCGCTAGACTTTATGCCACAGCGTTAGCTCCGCTCGGCGAAGTTCAAGTGGCCGACAGCGGTTTGGCTGCCGTCACCATGCTAGCCGTGCGGTCCTTTGATGCGGTCATCCTGGATCTGCGAATGCCCGGAATGGGAGGGTTGGAGGTGCTCGACAAGTCCTTCTCCGAGGGCAAACACGCCGGCACGGCCGTGTTCATCGTCACCGCCGATCAGAGCGACGAGATGCGCATGAGTGCGCTCAAACGAGGGGCGGTCTTCCAATTCACGAAGCCGGTTCCATTGCGTGTGTTGGTTGAGCAGGTTCGAAGCCAGCTCGAGCGCAAGCGAAGCCTCAAACCTTAGACAGCTCAAACCTTAGACACGGGTACTCCTTCGTGTGTCGGAATACTACGCTGGAGTTTATTCATAGGCTCGTGTAGTTCTTCTTCTGGCTATGAACGACAAAGACCGAAGTTCGGAAGCGTCGAAGACAGACAAGAGGAAGCAGAGTCTCTACTTCCCAGAGTCCATGCTTCAAGAGATCAAAGACGAGGCAGCTCGTTTGGACCGCTCGCTCTCGTGGGTTGTGCAGCGGGCATGGAAGCTCGCGCGCCTCGAGATCAAGAAGCTCCCCAGCGTCAATGACGTTGCCGACGACGACGACGCTGGAGACTGATCCTCGCGACGTCATTGTTGCCGCTGACGACGGAACCCAGCTCTTTACACGACGTAGGGCTGGGCCTTCGGAGGTCGTCTCGGTACTGTGCGATGGAATCGCTTGTGACGGCTTCATCTGGAAGTACCTGTGGGACCAGCTCGCGCTTCGGACGAGCGTCACCCATTGGAACTATCGAGGCCACGGCCGGTCGCAGGTGCCGCGTGATCCTGAGCGTCTAGGGGTGGAGCAGCATGCCGCGGACCTAGCCGCAGTGCGTGCGTCTCTCGGCGATCCCGAGGTCATCTTGTTCGGCCACTCGATGGGCTGCCAAGTGGTGCTCGAGAGCATGCGTCAGCAAGGGGATCGTGTTCGCGGGATCGTGCTTATTTGCGGCGCTCCAGGCCGTGTGACTCACACCTTCAAAGGGTCTGATGCGCTGGCGCAATTGCTGCCGCGGCTAATTGAGCTCGTGACGCGTCATCCCTATCTGACGCGAGCATTGTGGGGCGGCGTTCCACCTGAGCTGGCGCTCAAGATGGCGTTCGCTCTGGGTGAGGTCGATTCGAAGCGAATGTCGCCGGAAGATCTCCTGCCGTACCTCGAGCATATGGCGGACATGGACCCGCTGATGTTCCTCAAAATGTTGCGGCTCGCTGGAGATCACTCGGCGCTCGACTTATTGCCCAACCTCGAGGTTCCGGCCCTCGTGATCGCCAGCGATCGGGACTCGTTTACGCCCCCGCGTTTGGCCGAAGAGATGGCGAAGTCGATCCCCAAAGGGGAGCTGCTCATGCTCGAGGGGACCCACGCCGTGCCTTTGGAGCAGCGCGACGCGGTTGAGAAGCGCATCAACGAGTTCCTCGATCTCGTGCTCGCGCCAATGACCGAGGCTCCGCCCGCCGTCACTCTTGCGTGATGATGATGCGACGATCGTCGCGGTAGCTGATCTTCCCCGACTCGGAAGGGCACTGCCAGCAGGTGGCCCACGCGAGTCGGGTGCTCACCGAGCGGTCGAAGGCGAGCACGACGGGGGCTGGCTCTTTGCGCAGAATCAGGCTGCTCGCGATGCGGTGCTTGCCTTCGGGGAGGCGATGGAGCGCGAGGATGAA
>CAITIQ010000370.1 GCA_903892415.1 uncultured delta proteobacterium
CCGAACAAGAAGGCGAGCTGCGCGTGCTCCTTCGGATCGTAGACGCGCAAGCCCTCCTCGAAGTGCATGCGGGCCAGCTCGAGGTTGCCACGCATCAGGTGTGCGCCGCCGAGCCCCGTGCGTGCCACCAGCATGATGATCAGGATCCGTACGCGACTGCCTCCTGACACGGCAAGAGAACGCGACACTGCGGGGACGGAATCCCTGACCTTGGCAGGGGGAAGCGTGACGGTAAACGCGGCGCCCTTGCCAAGCGTGCTCTCGACGCCAATCTCGCCGCCGAGGGCGGTCACGATGCCGTGGCAGATCGCGAGGCCGAGTCCCCTGCCAATCCCGACGGTCTTGGTCGTGAAGAATGGATCGAAGATTCGTTCGAGAGCCTCCGGGTCGATGCCGCCACCGGTGTCGCGGATCTCGACGGTCGCGCCGCCCGCGTGATTCGTGCGCGTGATGATCCGGAGCTCGTTGCGGTCGGCCTGGCCTTCGCGGATCGCCTGCGCACCGTTCACGAGAAGATTGACGAACACTTGCCCGAGCCGCGCCTCATCGGCCTCGACGAGTGGCACGGGGTGGTAGTCCTTCACGAGCCGCGCACGGTGCTTGATCTCGTGCAACACCATGTTGATCGAGGTCTCGAGGACCGCCTGGAGATCGAGCACGACGCGTGTCTCGGCGTCGGCGCGAGAGAATGTGCGAAGTCCACGCACGATCTTCCGCACGCGTTCCGCGCCGTGCCTCGCTTCGCTCACCATGTTCGCGAGCTCGGTCATCCGGCTCGACAGCGGAGTACCTGCGAGCTCGCGAATCTCTTCCGCGACCAGCTCGAGGTTCACCATCTCGTAGGCGAGCGGGTTGTTGATCTCGTGCGCGACTCCAGCCGCAAGGGCGCCGAGGGATGACAGGCGATCGGTGTGGAACACCCGCTCCTGGTGCTTGCGAAGAGCAGCCTCGGCCTGTTTGCGTTCGGTGACATCGCGAATCGCCGCGGTCACGAGTGATCCCTCACCAGTCCCAAGCGGCGAGAGCGGGATTTCGCACGGGAACTCGCTGCCATCCCTGCGCCGTCCGAACAGGCTCAGACCTGCACCCATCGGTCGGGTCATCGGCGACGAGAAGAAGCCGCCAC
Organism: uncultured delta proteobacterium; assembly: GCA_903892415.1. Lineage (GTDB taxonomy): Bacteria > Myxococcota_A > Polyangia > Polyangiales > Polyangiaceae > Xiheicaenibacterium. The sequence goes on from CAITIQ010000370.1 coordinate 1,127, forward strand.
GAAGGGCCGGATGCCTGGCCCGGTAGCGTTCGGGAATCATCAACTCGACCGGCTGCCCGATCAGTTCGTCGCGCCGATAGCCGAACAGATGCTCGGTCTGCGCGTTGACCCGCCTGATGATTCTCGGTATCGATGGGGCTGAGGCTGATCTCGACCGGGAACTCGGTGCCATCACTGTGAAGCCCATACAACTCCAGGCCCGAACCCATGCTTCGGACTTGCGGCTCCGAGAAATAGTGGGTCCGGTGCCCCATGTGGCGCCCACGGAAGCGCCCTGGGACGAGCGTCTCGAGCGGCTTGCCGAGAATGTCTTCGCGGCGGTATCCGAAAAGCTTTTCCGTCTGCGCGTTGACGATGACGATCGTCCCAGTTCCGTCCGCGACGACAATGGCGTCGGGTGCAGCTTCCAGAAAGCGAGCGTGGGCGGTGTGAATCATTCATCAACGCCTAGAGTCATGAGGGCGCGGATTCTTCGCGACGGCGGAAACGTGATCGAATTCATGAAGATGGTTTCGCGGACGCTGTCCCGATCGATCGCGAGCGGGTAGCGTCCGCGGCCTGATGGCGACGAGCACCCATGCCGTCAAGACTAGTGCGCGACGCGAGCCCAACGTATCTCGACAGGCTACCCAACCTGCTCGTGCCAGACAACAGCGATCGGCGCGCCATGAAGCGCAACACATTTCCTAAGCGCCCGAGCGCAGACGGACCATCCTTAGGCCCCATGTGTTCCCTTCGCCTCACTCCTCTCTTTCTCCTCGCAACCATTCCAACGAGAGCCCACAGTGACGCTCCCACTCCAACCGCAAACGAAGTGCCCGCCGAAGTGGTCCCCGTCGACGCTGCAGTGCCACCGACGGCGCCGGGGGAGGCCGAACAGAGCGAAGCGGGCGGGGCGCGTGGGCTGCTTGCAGCCCAGGGCCGGCACCCAGAAACATCGCCAGAGCCTCAAGGCCCTGCGAGCGCTCGAGCCCCCGAGCCCTCGTCGGATCGTGCGTCCGACCCGAACGATCTCGAGCGCGGATTCTCATGGCTACCGGGCGATGCTCGCGTCGTATCTCGGAGGGCCTCGGCCTCCCGCGACACGCCGATCGTCGAGTACGCCTTCGGGCCTCAAGCTCAGGGCTCCCTTGGCGCAGAGTTCGGCGTGTTCGGGCAACGCTGGCCCGACCTATCGCTGCGCTTTGGGATGTACGCGATGATCGCGCTCGAGAATTGGCAGGAGACCATCGTCTTTCCACGCGAATATTGGCGCGGACTGATAGGGTTCTCGCTGGCTACGAGCTTGGACCAACTGGCGCGTGATCTGCTGGGACCTGGGAGCGCCCTCGAACTCACGCTGGTAATCGGGCATGAAAGCGATCATCGAACGGACGCTCCCGTCGGGCTCGATGCCCTCGAGTTGCTCCAGGTTGGACAGGTCAATTTCGCCACCCATGAGCTCGCTGCACAGCTGCCTCTCGGGTCGGTAGGGCGGCTTCAGGTGCGCGTGCAAGAGCGGCTGATCGTCGGGAGCGCGTGGAGCCACGCGCCCGCCGCCGATCTCGGGCTGCGCTTTTTCGCGCTCGACTGGCTTCAGCCGGTGGTCAATCTCTTCGGTGAAGTGATCGTCTCGGGAGACGCTGGCATCGCGAGCTGCCCGTTTGCACGCGCGATGGCGGGTACCGCCCTCGTCGGCGTCTTCGGGGAGCTGACCCCGTTCGTTTCTCTCGACACAGGCTGCGGCAAGGGCCTGCTCTACGAAGAGCGAGGCTCCCACGTATCCGGGGGTGTGCGCTATTCGGTGCTGCGAAACTGAAGTCGGCCGCGCGCAGGTCGGCGCGCCGCTTCGTGCGGGCGCTGCCGGCCAGAGGGGTGACTTGTGTCGCGAGGCGGCGCTGGTTGGGGGGTGGCTGCGCCTGTTCATGCGGCGCCGGCCAGCGCGCTTCGCGCAGGGGCGAGCTCGTCGCAGACTCCTCACTCGCCGCCGGCGACGTGGGCGACGTGGGGCGAGACGGAGGGCGCCGCGCGGGGCCGCGCCCTGCGTCGCCGCGCGAACAAGGCGCTCGAGCTGCCCGCACGGACGCGGGCGCACACCGGCGCGGTGAGCGTCGTGCAGCGCGGCGACTCGGCGCTGCGGCTCAACGTCCACTTCCATGTGCTCGCGCTCGACGGCGTGTACGTGCGCGACGCGGACGG
>CAITIQ010000371.1 GCA_903892415.1 uncultured delta proteobacterium
AGACGCCCGCAGCCGTCCCAAGCCCGCTGGCCTTGGCGTGATCGGCAGGCACTGGGAACCGCGACGCGCACGTTGGGGAACGCACGACGCCGCCTGGCTAAAGAACCGCGCACCGCTGCCGCCGCGAGACTTCGACGAGCGAGCGAACTTCGCTGCGACGCCCGAGCTGATCCACGTCCCACCGATCGCTGGCGGCGAGGAAGGAGCGCTGAGCAACTTGGTCTCCGGCGGTGGCACCACCTCCTTCGTGCTGCCGCGCATCAACACGAGCTTCACCGTGCGCGTCAAAGGCCGTGAGCCCGTATCTTTCACGCCCTTCATCGACACCGTGATCATCGACACCCGCTTCTTGCCGACCGCGCGCGACGAGGCTGGCAAGCCTGTCGGGCCGCCGCTCACCTCGATGGTGCTCGAGCTGGTGCAGCGTGTCTCGGTGCCCGCACCACGCAAGCCTTCCGACGCAACCATCACCGTGCTTGAGAAGCGAGGCACATGAAACGGCTCGGCAACCTGTTCTTTGTGGGCGCGCGGACGGCCCTCGGCAGCAACGCGATCGAAACGGCGTTGCTCATGCGGACCGGCGCTACGGCGATTGGCGCTGCCCCACTCGCGGGCGAGGACGCTCACACCAGCGTGACCATGGCCTTCGATCGCACGCTGAGTCCGCTCGTGTTCGGTGATGAACGAATGGAGCTGCTCCTAGGTGCCGCTCTGCTCGAGCTCGAGGCCGCCGTACGCGCTGCACCCAAGACCATTCGCTTGCGCGATCTCAAGCTGCGGGCTGCGATCGCCCTGCCCGAGGTCGCTCATGAGCGGGAGCAAACGCTGCTGAAGACTCGGCTTACGGCCCTGTTGCGTAACGCTCTCGGCGACGTTGATGTTCGCTTTTCACCGCCCAATGGCTCGGGAGGCGGCGCTGGCCTGGGAGCGCTGCTGGAGGACGCGCTGGCTGCCTTGGCTGCCCGTCGCGTCGATGCGCTGATCGTCGGCGGAGTGCACTCCGACTACGATCCGGCGCGTATTCAGAGCCTGATCAGCGCTGGGCGGCTGTTCTCACTCGACAACCTGGACGCGGTGTTGCCCGGTGAAGCGGCGGCTTTGACGCTGATTGCGCGCGCCGACTTCGACGCGCAGGTCGGTCTCGAGCCGACGCTGGGCATCTACGGGTTGGGCGGAGCCACCGGCCAGATTTCTCCAAACAACGATCAAAGCGTGTACGCCGACACGGCGCTCTCGAGCGCGATCGAGCAGGCCACGCAAACGCTCGCCGACGAGCTCAAGGTTGGCTTCGCGATTACTGACGTCGGCACCGAGATCCATCGCTCACGCGAGCTTTACGCCGCTATCACCCGAACCGAGTCCCAGTTCATGGCGCCCTTCTCGATCGATAGCCCCGCCCAACGAATCGGCTCTCTTGGAGCAGCCTCGCTACCACTCGGCCTCGTGCTCGCGGCCGATATGTTTCGTCGTGGCTATGCACCCTCGCCGTTCGGCCTCTTGCTCGGCGGTAGTGACAGCGGCGAGCGGGCCGCGATTCTGGTCGGTAGCTGAGATCCGGCGGCGGGACAGCCCGCCCTGGATCGACTAAGGCAGGCGTATGCATTCGCACGTCGCCGCTCTGCTCGTCGCCGCCTCGCTTTCAGTGAACCTCCTCGGCTGTTCGAGCCGCGCAAGCGAGGGCGCAACCAGTGGTCAAGCCCAACCCACGCCAAAGCAAGCGGTGGCCGCAGCCGCGCTATTGCTCGACGTACGCAGCGCCGAAGAGTTCTCGGCAGGTCACCTCGATCGCGCCGAGAACATCCCGGTGGACGAGGTCGAGAGCAAGCTCGCTGAGATCGCCAGCAAGGTCGGTGGCGATAAAAGCAAACCGATCGTCGTTTACTGCGCCTCGGGTGGCCGCGCCGGGCGAGCCAAAACCACGCTCGAGAAGGCCGGCTTCAGCAACGTAGTCAACGCTGGTGGCTACAAGGATCTGCGTTGAGGGAGGCGGAGCGCGAGTAACTCAACAGCGCTCCACGCGCAGCCGACTCGACTAGCTGGACCCGTCCGCCACTTCGACCAGCGTCGTTGTGCGTGCACGCCAATAACGCGATACCAAGTAAAGGCCGAGGCCGACCGGACCAAACATCAGGGTGAGCAGCAAACACGGAACCAGCAGCCAATGCGGCACCCCGGAGCGTTGTGCGTCACGAGCCTCCCAGGTCCCGACGAACAGATCGAACACCAGGTAGTGGATCCAGCAGGCGACCACTGTGCGCGGCGTCGTGAAGATGCGCATCACGCCGTCGAGGCTAAAAAAGTGGGCGCCTTGGGGACCGGGTGAATCCGACCAGAGCATGATGGCGTAGGCCGGCACCAGCAGCACGGCGAACAAGCCCGAATGCACGAGCCGCCGCGTCCACGCCCAGCGCGGAGCAAAGACCAGCAGCGCCCAAAAAGGGATGACGCCGTTGTTG
>CAITIQ010000372.1 GCA_903892415.1 uncultured delta proteobacterium
CGCGCCACGTCGACCTGTCGCCCCCCAGCTCGGACCTCACGAACCAACCTCTCCCAGAACTCGTGACTGTGTGCCTTCGCCATGCACCGACGATCGCAGACCGGATCGCTCATGAGGGCACGTCCCTGGCCGTACGGTTACTCCTCGCCCGCTTCCGCGAGGAGGGCCGCATCCTCGTGAAGCTGGCCGACGCGCCCGGCGTGCCGCGGGTGTAGGCCCGCATTGCGCGCTCTCTGCAAAGGCGCGCCACGCGAAGCACGAGAGGCCTTCCGGCTGCCTGCTGACACACCGAAACGCCGAGGCGAGGCGGGGAGGCGGCGGCCGCCACGTGGCCGCCCGGCGGCCGCCACCTGTGGGCGTCGCCACGTTCGCCGATCACGCGGCAAACTCGCATGAAGCGGGTGAGGCGCATGCGGGCACGACTCTTCCTGAGCCGGCGCGCCCGTGGCTCAGCGCGCTCCCTCTCAAGACCACGCCCAGGGGGGCTACGAGCGCCACCGCCCCGAAGAGACGGTGCTCTACCGGACGATCGAGGCGCACTGGCCCGCGTTTCGCGAGCGCGCCGAGGAGGCCGGCGGATTGCCGCGCTTCGTCGTGCGCGAGGTCGAGGAGTACCTGCGGTGCGGCCTGCTCGAGCACGGCTGCGTGCGCGTCGGGTGCGAGCGGTGCGGCTTCCCTGCGCTTCGCTCCGTAGACCTCCCTGGACTCCGTCCACTTCGTGGACTCCGTCCACTCCGGTTCGAGCATCTCGTCGCTTTCTCGTGCAAGCGCCGAGGATTTTGCCCTTCCTGTCTCGGCCGACGCATGGCGGACACGGCGCTGCACCTCGTGGAGAGAGTCTTCCCGGAGGTGCCCGTGCGGCAATGGGTGTGCTCGCTGCCGTGGAGGCTGCGCGTGCTCTTGGGCTACGACAAGCAGCTCTGCGCCGAGGTGCTCGAGGTGTTCGTCCTCGAGCTGAGCCGCGCCTACAAGCGCCGCGCGAAGGCCCTGCTCAGCCTGTCGTCCGTCGACGATGCGCTCACCGGCGCCGTCAGCGTCATCCAGCGCGGTGACTCGGCCCTCCGGCTCAACGTCCACTTCCACGTCATCGTGCTCGATGGGGTCTACGTCCGCTCGCCCGACAGCGGCGAGCTGGTCTTCCACGCGCTTGCCGCGCCGAGCGCGGAGGAGAACTCCGAGGTCGCCGCGAGAACCGCGCAGCGCGTGCAGAAGGTTCTCGCGCGCCACGGCCGCACCCTCGACGGCAGTGGCGAGAGCGACGCCGCCGAGCCTCTCGGAGAGCAGCTCGCGCTCGCGGCGCTCTGCGGCGCGGCCGGCGCAGGCCACGGCCTCACCGGCGATCGCGCGGGCGAGCCCCTGCTGCGCGTGGTCGACCCGGCTCGCGCCCGCAAGTCCGAGCGCGTGGGCGAGAGCGACGGGTTCAACGTGCACGCCGACGTCGCCGTCCCGGCGCGCGACCGAGCCCAGCTCGAGCGACTGTGCAGGTACCTCTGCCGGCCACCGATGGCGCAGGAGCGGCTCGAAGAGACGGCGAACGGCAAGCTGCGTTACACGCTGAAGCGGCCGTGGCGCGACGGCACCGTTGCGCTGGTCCTCGAGCCGCTCGATCTGCTCGCGAGGGTCTGCGCGCTCATCCCGCCGCCGCCGTCCGCAATCCCTTGCGGACCATGGGAACAGCCACATGATCCGCTACCACGGCGTGCTCAGCTCGCATGCGAAGGTGCGCGCCGAGGTGGTGCCCCACGTCGAGGAGCTGCCCGTGCAGCTTCCTCTGTTCGCGCAGCAGGATGGGAGCGCCGACAGAAACCTCGACGTGCTCGCACCCGAGCCCCGCAGAAAGCCCTGGGCTTGGCTGCTGCGTCACGTGTTCGAGATCGACGTGTCGACGTGCCAACGCTGCGGCGGCGCTACGCGCTGGCTCGAGGCCGCGACCAAGCCCGACGCCATCGCGAGGCTGCTCGCGAAGCATGGTCTCGGCCCGAGGCCGCCGCCCAAGCCGCCGCCGAAAGGCCAGCTCCGGCTCGCGTTCCCCAAGCCGTGAGCACGGACTGCCGCCCCCGGTGGCGCGGCCAGGGCGAAGCTCCATCCGCACGCCCCGGCTGCGGATGCCTCGGCGGTCCCGAACCCGCAGCCCTGCCCGCTGACCGCCCCCGTAGGCAGCCCCGGGTGCCCACAACGGCTGACCGACGAGGACCGCAGTCGCTCGGACCTGCATCTTCCGGCGCCGAGCACGGGCTCGACCCCGGTTCAAATTCCCTATCCGCTCGTGGGGTCTTTGCCGGGAATTGAGTGGTAGGCATCGGTGAGCGTGAGCGCCGCGCGGCACCTCATCGTCTCGTGCTCGAGCGGAACGAGCCCACGGGGCGCGAGCGCTTTGAGGAACTGCACCACGGTCCCATGTCGGCGCCCGAGCGCGCGTTGCGTGTCGCGAAGCATCGCGCCCACGTTGAAGCGGCGTGCCGGCTCATCCAACACTGCGAGTGCCTCCGCGAAATCACCGTCGAGATCGAACAGCTCGCCGAGAAGCGCCTGCGGGATCTCATCCGGTGTGAGGTCCAGCTGATCGAGCCCGCGAAAGAGCGCGAGCAGGTCCAGGCGACCCGTGATGAGCTCGCCCTCGAGAACCTTGGGGACCATGTCCCGCACGCGCTTCTGCGACATCGGCGGCATCGTAGCGGCGCTCGCGCCTCAGCTCCGCGAGATCGATCACCAGATCACACGCGATACGTCGCCGCCTCTCACGTGTGGCGAACGTCAGGAATCACATGGCGGGCACAAGCCGGTGATATGCTCGCGCGATGCCGATCCCCTTTGGAATGCTCCACTATCTCGAGGCGCTCCTCGAGCATCGCAGTGTCTCGAAGGCGGCGGAGGTCCTTGGGATCAGCGCCCCGGCGATGAGTCGCGCGCTGCAGCGGTGTCGGGACGCCGTGGGTGATGCGCTGCTGGTGCGCACGGGGAACGCGATGGTGCTGACCCCCCGCGCAGAGGAGATCGCGCACGAGCTGCGCGTTCATCTCGGGGCGCTGCGGGTCTCGCTCGGGCCACGGCGAGCGGGGCGGGTGCGCGCCGACCGAACGCTGCGGATTCGAGGGGATACCAGCGTGGCGCTGGTGTTGGCCGCGCCGCTGGCGCGACATCTCGCGCAACGGGTGGACGACGCGGACGTTGCGTTCCTCGCGGAGGGCGAGGAGGACGTGGAGTCGACGCGAGAGGGGCGGGTGGATCTCGATGTGGGCTCGATGGACGCGACCTCTGCAGAGGTTCGACAGCGCTTCTTGTTCGAGGACGAGATGGTTGGAGTCGCTGCGCGGGTCGCCGCCGGAGACTCTCGTCCGAGCGTGAGCGGGCGAGATTCGGTCGATCCAGCGTCGGCCCGAGCGCTCTCGCAGGAGTGGTCGTTGGAGTGCTTCTGCGCGATCGGTCATGTGGCCGTGTCGAGGCGAGGGATCCCTTCCGGGCCCATCGACGCAGCGCTCGGTGGGCTCGGGGTGGCGCGGCGAATCGAGGCGTGTGTGCCCGACTACGTGACGGCTGCGTTCCTCGCGGCCGAGATGGGCCTGGTCACGTACGCTCCACGCGTCGTCGCGCGCTGGCTCGAGCGTCGGCTGGATTTGCGTGTGTTTCGCCTGCCGTTCGATGTCCCACCGATTCGAATCGGGATGTCGTGGCACGCGCGCATGCAGGAGGACCCGCTGCACGTCGCCTTGCGGCAGTCGGTCGTCGACGCGTCAGCGGACATCGCCGTGCTCGACCGGCGGGACGCGCTCTGACTCCGCACGCCGCAGTGCCGAACTACGACGGACTCGCGGATCACAAGCGCGTGATGAAATCGAGCACGGCGGCTGCGACCTCGTCCGGCCGGTCGAGCTGCGGGAAGTGCGTCGCGCCGGGAATCACGACGACCTCGTCGAGCCTGTCGCCGAGGTCCGACGCCAAGTGTTGGGCATTGCCGACGGGAAAGACGAGGTCCTGTTCTCCCCAGAGCACGAGCGTCGGACGCGTGGTGCTCGAGGCGAGCGACCGCTGGTCGAGGAACTCGAGGCCACGCGGCGCCCACGCTTCCTCCGAGAACTCGACATTCTCGAGGACCACACCGATGTCGAACGGGGCCGGCGTGTCGTAGCGCTGCCCCAAGAAAAACGCGTAGACGTCGGTGCCGTCGGCGAGCTTTTCCGAGCCCGCCTCCTCGAGCACGAGCTCGAGGATCGCGTGCTCCTCCGAGTCGTAGTCCTCCGCACGGATCGCCTCGACACCGAGGGTCAGCTCGTCGACTGTCACGTCGCCGTCCCCGATGGCGATCGTCGCGTCGCTCGGGAGCCCGCTGAGATAAGCGAGCGCCTCTTGCTTCATCCATCGCACGTTCTCGCGCTCGTCGTGCGCCGCGTCCATCATGACCAGCGCGTCCATGGCGCTCGGATGACGGGCTGCGAGCGCGAGGCCGAGCTGTCCACCGAAGCTGTGGCCGAGGACGACGACGCGTTCGACTCCGTACTCCGTGCGGACTCGCTCGATGACGGCGAGCGCGTCGTCGCTGTACTCGTCGAAGTCGAAGCGGCTCGAGCCTGCCGGGGGTGGCGCGAGTCCGCCCGCGGCCCGCTGGTCGTAGAGCACGACGAGGACCTCTTCGGCGAGCCGTTCCACCACGCGATTCTGCGGATCGAACATCCCGATGGCACCGAGCCCGGGGCCGCCGTGGAGGATGACCACCGCGACCTCGGAGTCTGCGGGGCCCTGAACGTGCACCGGGAGCGAGACTTCAGGTGCGACCTCGAGCCACTGAAAGCGGTCGATTGCGGAAGGTGATGGGGTGGGCGACGTGGTGCTGTTGCAGGCGGTCGATGCGGCAACCGAGAGGAGGAGAGCGAAAAGGCGAATGGCTTGACGGGGATGCGACATGGGGACTCCTGCGAAACCCTATGCAGCGTGTCCGCGCGGCCGGAAATGCACTCACGCGCATGAGTGAGTTGCACGCAGTGCACGACCCTGCGCTCGACGTACGCAATGGCCACTTCGAGCGCGGCAGTTAGGAGGCTGAGCGAAATGGGGTTGTCAGTTCGGCGTCGAGGCGCGCGCCCAGCAAGGAGCGCAGGCGACACGGCGGCTCACATCCAGCGAGATCGAGTTCACCGGGGAGGTCACGGGCAGCGCGAACGCGACGGTCGCCTCAGGGGCGAGCCGTACGAGACGAAGCCCAGAGGTGCAGAGCAGGCCGCCGTCCTCGAGATGCACGCTTGGGGTTAGGCTGTCGCAGAGGAGTCGCGTGTGGGCGCTCGTCCCGTCTCCGCGCTCCCAGAGCCAGCCACCGCTCCGGGTCCCATCGAGCGTGATCAGCCGACCAAGCGCGTCGATGGTCATCACCCATTCATCGAGGACGATAGGCTCGGCGCCAGGCGCAATGAGCGACGGATAGCGCCGTCCGCTCGAGTGCTGCGCGACGATGATGGCGCGGGTCCCGAGCACCGCGAGCTCCCACGTCCCGGCCCAGCTCGAATCAGGCGCATCCTCGAAGCTCGTCCGTCCGACCCAACCTCGTACGACTCCGTCGTGTGCGACGTGCAGCGCGCGCGGAACCTCCGACACCGTGCTCGCGGCACCGTCGGGCACCTCGGGGGCGGGGTGCGCGGGAACGTCCCAGTCCGCGCACTCTGGAGTTGCCCCGATTTGGTAGACAGATTTGACTGCTTGATTCAGGCGGGTGCGTTGGTCTCGAACTCGATGGGTGCGACGTAGTTGAGGTGCGAGTGGAGCCTGACGAGGTTGTAGTAGTTGTCGATGTAGTCGGCCAC
>CAITIQ010000373.1 GCA_903892415.1 uncultured delta proteobacterium
GATGAGCACCAAGTCACCAGCGGCGATGGCCCCGAGGGTCGGGCTCGTCAGGTCCGCAATGTTGGATACGCTGAGGCTCGTTGCTCCAGCCGCCACGTTCGCCGAGAGCACGGCGTACTGATTGAGGATGGTATTGGCGGCCGTAACGGTCAGTGCGCCATCCGTTCCGACGAGCTCTGAGGCCACGCTCTCAACGACCTCTTCACTTTGTCCAGACTCGGCCGAGGAGCCCTCCCCACCTTCTTCGGACTCACTGCAACCAGTAATGCCGCCAATGGCTGCAATGGCGAGCCCAGCCAGACCGCCACGCAACCAACGCGCAAGTCTCCTTCGAGGAAGCAGAGGAGGGTTGCAATGAGCTTGGGCCAAGAAGGAACCGTCAATCATATAACCTCGTAAAAAATATAACGCCCCAAGGTATCACGGTGCCGTGCCGCTCGAAACCTCCAGTTGTGCAACAACGAGGTGCCATGCCTCCATTGGGGTAAGGCGCTGTTGCGAATTAGAACTCAATGCAGCCTTGCTGCCGCTGCGTTTCAGAGTGCAAGACGGTGTACACGCGCGAGGCTTGTGGGTTGTCGCGCTCCAGTCGGCTACATCGGCCTCGCGTGTCGCCACGGACAAGAAGGTAGCTACAGCGAGGAGAATGGCGTTCAGCCGAGCGTGCCAAAGCGTGTCTCCGTCCGACCGGCTTTGACCTGCCCGCACGTTTACGTTGTGGCGAGCAGAACTGGTAGCAGCTCCTCAGCCCGGCCCAGGTATTCTTCGTCAAACGCAGGATGGCGTGGTCGCATCGGCTCGAGGTTTACAAGTACCGTCCTGGCGCGGGCGAATTCGGCAGAGCGTACGAAGTTTGACGCTGGAGAAACGGTGCCTGAGGTACCAATGGCGATAAGGAGGTCACACTCACGCAGGGCTCTTTTTACTGTCCATTCCGAGTGCGCCGGGATCATCTCCCCGAACATGACGACGTCAGGCCGAAGGATAGCGTTGCAGCGAGGGCACGTAGGGACTCCATTCGTATGGGGCGAATCGTCTTCGTATGCTTCGAGCTCGCAAGCTGTATTGGAGCATCGCGTTCGAAAGGCGGAGCCATGGAGCTCGACGACGTCCTGGCTTCCCGCGCGTTGATGCAGGCCGTCGATGTTCTGTGTAACCAAACAGAGCTGAGCGCCCGCCGGCAGGGATGACTGGACCTTCGCGAGCGCGAGATGACCGTCGTTCGGTTGCGCGGCCCTTGCCTGTACGCGGACAGGTCCGAAGAGCCGCCACACTTCAGCTGGTCGCTCCGCGAGCGCCTGGGGCGTTGCAAGATCGGCAATGCCCGCCTCCTCCCAAAGTCCGCCTGGCCCGCGATAGGGGCGAAGTCCTGAGGCTACCGATATGCCAGCACCTGTCAGCACGACGATACGGCGGTACTTCTGTAGGCCAAGCGGCTTCATTGCGGTGCATTATCGAACATACGGGCGTTCTAAGGAAGGGCGCGAAGTGCCAATGAGTCTAGCTCGCCAATCCAGTAGCTCTGTTTGTGGTGCAGGGCCTCGAAGCCCGCTAGCGCGCGGCTGGCCGCGCACCGAGAAGCTTCAAGCCTAATGGCGTTTGGCTCGGGGCGCCAACGGGGCGACGGCTGTTACCAAGGGGGGATTGAGACTTCCAAGTTGGGGATCGCTTGCGCACGCCGAACTAGCTCCTCACGAACGAGGGCATTGTGGAAGGTGCTGTTCCCCGGAAGTACCTCAGGGTCGAGTTCGAAAGCCATTCTCGTGTAGTCGGGGCCAGGCGCAGAGACAGGAGCCTCTTGCGAGACCAGTGTGCCCCGAGAGAACACGAAGGAGGCCGCTCGTCCCGCATGAGATACCTCCAGGCGAACGAAAGCACAGCAGCCGTTCAATACCGCCAATCCGAGTTCGCAGAAATTCGAACCAACGTCTATGTGCTTCTTTCGATTCGAGCAGCCGGCCTGGAGCACGAGGAATACGAGCGCCACGTAGGAACGCGTGGCAGGGTCGATGTCGAGAGGCATGCCCGCGTCGTAGGAAACACGCGCTTGATGGGCTGTGGTCCCGTCGAGCGATAGGTTGACCTTTCGTCCGCCGACGGCCTCGTCCACTGCGTGGCACATCGCTTGAGCCAGGAGACGCGCCGGAAGCGATGGGTCAGCAAGGTTGCCGAGATACAGGCTCGGGCGCTGTCGAACAGCCTCTAGGCCCTCAAGGGCGAAGATTGTGCTTTCGTCGTAGGTCATAGCGTTGCCTAGCTTAGCCCGGTCCGCACGCTTCGCGGTGACCGCTCACGAGCCTCGAGGCCCAGCAGTGACGAGGGATCAATGTGGTCAGCGAGTCGGATCTCGGACATTTGGCCGCCCCAGAAGTCGTCCTCGGTGCTCTTGCGAGTGGAGGAAACAAGGGCGATGGGAGCGACGGTGCAAGTCATACGATTGGCCTCGGGTTAACGTACTAACGTTCCGCGACGGAGCGAGTGTGAACGAAGCGAATCTTCGTTCACGCTCGCTAAGGATTAGTTCGCCCGCCGGTAGTGCATTGCGACCGCGCCGCTGCGTAGCGACTTGGCCGAGACCAGCTCGAGTCTTCGCGTATTAGGTAATCCGCCCTGATACAGCGTTGGGCCGTGGCCGACGATCCTGGGGTGGACGAGGAACTTGTACTCGTCAATCAGCTCCAGGCGGTCCAGCTCGTTCGCGAGCTTGCCGCTGCCGAGTAATATCCCGCCCGGCGTCGCGTCTTTCAGCTGCTGCACGCCGGTAAGTAGGTCGCCGGCGAGGTGGTGGCTATTGGTCCACGGAAAGTTCTTTCGCGTCGAAGACACTACATACTTGGGCTTGGCCTCGAGCTTGACCGCCCAATCCCGCAGCGCTTGCGGCGCATCCACCTTGCCGCTGGCAACCGCTGGCCAGTAGCCTTCCATCATCTCGTAGGTGACGCGCCCCCACAGCATCGCTCCACCCTCGTCCATGAGGTGCGTAATGAACGCGTGTGTCTCGTCGTCGGCGATGCCCTCCTGGTGGTCGATGCAACCGTCGAGGGTGACATTGAGGCTGAAGGTCAAGAGTCCCATGGCGGAGAGTCTAACCCGGCTGCGATGCCTACTTAGGCATAACGCTCTTTCCCAGGGCCTTATACCAGCGGATCGTCCCCAGCATTCAGCGGCTGCGGAGCGGCAAGCAGCGCGAACTCAGCCCGCACTTCGCCCTAGCACCCAGCCCAAGGAGAAGACGTACCGGCTGCCGCCAACGACCCTGGTAACGCTGTGCTCGCAGGCGTCGGGGCGGAATAGCTTAATGCGCTTGGTGGCGAAGATAGGCGTCGCGCAGATGAACTCGCCGCCTGACTTGGGCGACTTGAGAACGACGTTGAGCCTGTAGTGTCTGCCCGATCGGACTGGGTCGGTGTGGGGCGGAATGGCAGAACCTTCTGGGTACCGAATTAGGTAGCTATCGAAGGGCAGCGGCCATGTCGCGGTAGCAAGGAGCATCTTGTCGTAGCCCGTGCCCTGCCGGCCGTATTGCCAACGAAATGCAAGAGCCGCGTAGCTTCGGGCTTGTGCAAACAGGCTCATTGGACCGGCCACGCATCGGTGAGCCATGCGATAACGAGGCTCGCGTGGGAGAGTGGGCGGGAGAGGTCGTCGACGCAGCCATTGGTCTCGTAGTCGAGAAGGACGACAGGACCTCGGTCTGCCAAGGAACGCAGCTGTTGGAGTTCTCTCGTGAGACGGTGCTCGAGCACGAACCGGTAAGCCGGAAGGTAGATCGCGAACCGCGCATCAAGGTAAGAGAGAAGGTCCGGGCCGGTTACGCCTGCCCGATGACCACGGACCGGACCGAACTTGCGGGTGGTGCGTTTGAGACCAGACATGGACGCGATGGTGAAACGCGTGGTGTCGACATCTGCGTGCTCAAAGACCTTCAAGCCCTGCCAGATGCCCTCGACCGATTGCGCCGTCCCGGCCGACATCGGAATTGGAATCCCCCCATGCGCAAAGAAGGGGCTAAATCGAACCCAAGGCTCCTCCCCGCGCGACGTAACGTCGATCACCGTCGCGCCCGGATACGCTCGTGCGAGTGTGCTGGCTGACTTGCGTCGACTATCGAGGAAGTAGGGCATTGGTCTCGAGCCAACCGGAGCTTACGTCGTCGAGCAGGGGATAGTCTTCGGGCTTTACGTCGAAGCAACGCTCCCAGTCGAAGCGCGAACCAAATCCGAGTTCGTGCATGCGCGCAAAGTGCTCATCGGTCGGCTCAAGCTGGGAGTCCGAGAAGTCCTCTGGCCAAAGGAAGGACGCGACCGACTCCAGCCAGGAGAAGGGTGGGTTCCAGCGGCGTAGGTAGGCGACCCGATCGTCAATTGACCACGTCAGCCCCACTGCCCAGGCATTGAATAGATACTCGTGGTCCTCGCCAGTGCCCATGCGCCAATAAATGGACATTGGATGAATGCGCGGCGCGTATGCCCAGAGCGGGGGCACCTCGCCGTATTGCGCAATGAACGTAGCGATGCGTGGACCGTAGATTTCTGCGTCGGCCGTAGAGTGTGAGTCAGAAGTCATTCGTCCGCCTAACGTACTCTAACGTCTCGCTAGTCCTGGACCGCGGTCAAACGGCCGAAGATCGCACTCGCGGAGATCCAGCCGTTGATGCCGCCGCGGTTGTTCCCAATCTGATACCTGCCGGAGTCGATGGCCTTAATGATATGGAGATACTGCGTCCCGTTGACGACGCACAGGACGACGTCGCCAATGGCGAGCGAAGCGGGCAGCACCGGTTCTACCGTGCAGAGCTGACCTGAGTTGATTCGGGGGCGCATCGAGTGGCCCAGGGGTCGAAATACTGCTGTTTCACCGGTGCGAAGTCTTGCGATGTGTGGTGTGGCCCAGCCCATGCCGCGCAGAGACGCGTGAGAAGGCGCGAGCTGACCGTGGCTGCTACTTTATTGAACACGAAGCAGAAGTGCCTCGCCCGCTCGGGATCATAGCAAAACAGCGTAGCTGTCTGCCTAGCGTGTTGGCGTTAGAACCTCGCTGCCTACTACAGCGCCTGGTTCGTCCGCGACCTCTAGCTGCCCCGCGAACCAATACGGCTCGAAAGCCGGACGTGCGGAGGTCTCGATCACGAACACAAACTGCTGCCGGTGCCAATGCCACTCGGACCGCAGCACCCGGCGGACTCGGTCTGGGCGAGCGACCAGCCGAACCATCGTACCGGCGGTAAACCGTGGGTCGGGGCTATCCGTCGAAGATTGAGGCACGCAGCGTCGCGACTCGATCACTGGGAATTGTCGCCACCACACACCGAAGCCCTCCGCGGAAGAACGTATCGGTGTTTCGCGGCAGGTGCGAGAGGGAGGCTGCGAGCGAGGCGAGCTGCCGAGCGCGCGGGGCATTGGGTCGCGACCGTCCACTCCGGTTCGCTACGCGAAGCATGTATTCTGCAAGCATGGTGCGTCCCGGCTACTTGTCATTCCTCTCCTTGTTTGCGCTGGTCGCGACAGCCTGCTCTGACGACGTTGCGCCCGCGGGCGGTGGTGGCGCTGGCGGGCAGGGCCGGCCTCGTTCGTGATCCCGCAGAGCGCGACGTGCGATCCGGCGGCATCGCCCAACTGAGGAGTGCCACGCGCCTTTCCGTTCTTCAGTCTAGCGCGCGGAGTCGGGAAGGGAGCCGCACGGCCCTTGCGGCCTCGAGTACGGGCTCGAGACGTGGCGCATCGTGGGGCCCTAGGTATAGGAGCGAGGTCAGTTGCTCGGAGCTGAGGCCGGCCAGCCGAGCGGTTGTCCCGACGTTTGCCATGAGCGACCCGGGGTCGACGCCGGCTTCCTTTAGGGGCAGTGGCGGCGCGAGGTGCGCGCTGAGCGCATCGCATGACCACCTGCGCGCGATTGTCGGCTCACCCGTAGGGCCGAGGGTGTGCAGCGTGAGCGCGGTCTCGTCGAGCGTTAGTAGGCGCTCTGCGCGCGCGTCGAAGGCGGCGACGATCGGCATGCCGTTTAGCGCCCACGCACGTGGCCCGTCGAGGACGTTCCGGCCATAAAGCAAGCGGAACCCACCACCCTCCAGCGCCACGAGCGCACGAGGGGTTCCGTCGTGGCCTTCCTCGCTCGCCAGCTTCACAGCCGGTCGTTTGAGCTTTCGGTGGGGCCAGGGCTGAAAGATGCGTTCGAGGCGCGAGGCCGAGAAGATGCCCATATCGTCTTTGCGAGGTTCGAGGTCGAGCCACCCGTAGTCGCCGCAGGCGCTGAGCGTGACGTCGAAGCCGGAACTCGCCAGCGGCCCGGGCATCACCGCGAGCCGCCTCGTGCGCGTGTCGAGGATGGTCACGCCGCAGCACGCGTCGAGCACCAAGCGCGCGGGGAGCTCGGGCGCGTCGAGCGTAAAGCTGTCGCGGCGTGCGTCGAACACCACCAGCCGCGAGCCGCGGGCGAGCAGCGCCTTGCCATCGAGGAGACGCACAAGCCTCGCCTCACCGACGTCATGCGTGGTGAAATCGCCGGTGACGAGGTCGATGCGCGCGATCGCCGAGTAGTACCTCACGATGGCAGTGTCCCGCTCGAGCAGCACGGAGAAGGGCCGCGCGGGCTCAGCGAACCACCCGCCACAACTGGGCGGCTCGATGATCAGCTCCGGAGGTGAGGGCGGATTGGTAGGGCCCTCGTGCTCGGCTTCAAAGGGCAGTCCCCGACCGTCGAGCAGCGAGAGGACGGCCTCGAAGCGCCGCTGCACGCTCTGTGCGCGGTCCTGCACGATGACGTCCGGTGCACCGAGCTTGATGAGCTGCGCCTGCGCGCGGCACTCGCGGTCGAACATCTCGAGCATCGCGTTGATTGGCGAGAGCACCGGCCCCGAGCCGGCGGGTGTGGCGTTGGGTCGATCTTTGCCTAGGGGAAGCGGCAGGCGGCGCAACAAAAGCTCCGTTGGCGCGACGCCCAGCTTGCGCAGCAGCGCGCTCTTCACCTTGGCCAATGCCGTTGCCAGGGGACCCGCGCCGTCCGCCTCGAGCGTCGCCTTTACCTCCGACGGGGTGCGGCCAACGGCCTCGGCGATCCACGGCACGAGCGTTGGGTGAACCACGCCAGGCGTAGGGATTTCTACGTGCCGCAGCGCTTTCTCCGACGGTGCGGAGAAGTCGCGGGCCGAGGCGCGCTTCGTGTGCTCCGCCGCTCGGACTTCCTGGATGATCTCCAAGGGCGTCTTGGTTGCCGGGATCATCGCGCCACCAATCCTAAATCCACCGTGTCCATGTTTGCCTGACTTCTCACGTGGGTTCAGTCGAGATAGCCCGTGAAATGCGACCGCGTGGCCACCTACCACGATTCAACTCCGCGAGAGTTCAGTAACCTGACAAACTCGCTCAAATCGCTCTGCAGCTGGCCCACGGGACTCCCGATAGTGCTCGATGAGGTCGAGCAGGATGTTCACGCGCTCCGAGGCCGGGATACTCGCATAGTACTCTTCGTCCGCGTTGTCCGCGTCCGTAAAGCTCGTGAACACCTGGGCGACTCGTTCCATGTGTGAGTCAGTGTATCACGTGGCGCGGGCCGTCTTATCGGAGATGCTCACACTCCCGAAATGGGTCCCGAGGCAATTCCTTCACGTGCAGGGCGTAGACCGAGGTCACGGTCGTGAGCGCCCAGCCGGCTCCAGACCACGTTATGTATCCTTGGTTGAAGAGTCCGGTGAGGTCACCCTTGCGAGCGTTGCTTTTACGAAGCCGTCTTCAGTGGGCAGCGGGTGCGTCACCTTACGTCTGCGGCGCTACCGTCGAAGGGATCAGTCGCCGGAGAGTGGGCGCTCTAGTCGCAGATGATGAGAAGTCCGAGGTCACAGGAGAGTGCAGTTTGGGCGAGGTCGAGCAATGCGTCGACAGTTGCGGGGTCAGCGGCCCAAAGGAGGCGGAGCTCTGCCATTAGCGGCTTGAGCTCATCGACATCGAAGGACGCGTCCCGGTAGTAGTCGCTCAGGCGACGGAACAAGGGAAACCCGCTGCTGGTTGCCCTCGTAGCGCTGATAAGTGTGGTGTGCGCATCAACGCCAACGTCGAAGCTTGGACCGCTGGCGGTATCGTCGTTCTCGAAAACAAACAGAAGTCCCATCGTTGTTTGGTTGGCGGTCAGATGCTCGCACGACCGACGAAGTGCCGGAGCTCGCGCGCTCCCCACTGCGCCCAGTTCACGGCCCAATCCGCGCTCGGTCCAAGGGGCTTTCTCGCCGGGCCAATCGTCTACTATGCTGCGCCGCCCATGCGGCCTTGCCTCGCGTTCAGCCTTTTGCCCTTCTTTGGGGCTCTCACCGCCGCCGAGGCCGTGTTCGCGCAGTCCGCCGCTCGCGCGGCGCCTGATTCGGAGGGGGTTCCCGCCTCGGAGGAGGCGGTGATAGCGGCGAAGTCGGGGGCCAAACCTGCGGCTAAACCGGCGGAGCCTCCCGGTCCGATCGGGGACGGTCCGCGGGACGGGGCGATGTTGACCTTCATCGACGAGGACCTGCCCAAGCGCGTGGAGCGGCCTGCCGCGGACGGTTTTCTGGCCCGTTACGCGCGAGAAACCGCGCGCATAAGCGCTGTTCCCATCGACCAGGACTTCCTGGTTTTCAGCCTTCACGGCGAGTACCAAATGCGTCTGCGCGGTCAGACGGATCTGCCGTTGGTCGCGCCAGAGCAGGGAGCGTTGCCGCCAACGGCCGGGGCGGAAGCGCGAGATCCAGCGCTCTTGGGGCAGAACGTGCACCTCTACCATTGGCTGCGGCTCAACGGTCGTATCGCCCTCCAGGATGACATCATCGGCGTCGCGCAGATCGATATCCCACGCGGCATGGTTGCAGGCCAAACCACGCAGTTCGTCGAAGCGGCGCGGGATCCGCTGAATGAGCTCAACTGGTTCGACGTGCATCCGCGCGAGCTTTATGTGGAGTTCCGTTCGCCGATTGGCCTCTTCCGCGTGGGTCAGCAGACCAGCCATTGGGGTCAAGGGCTGCTCGCCAACAACGGGGATACGCCCACCTTCTTCGGTGACACCTTGCGCGGCGCGCTCAATGAGCGGCTGCTCTATCTGACCACGCCGATGGGGCAGGGCACGCCGCTGTTCGTCGCGGTCGCTGGTGACGTCGTGTTCGAGGACAACACGGCGGACATCTTCGGCAACTCGCCGGAGCTGCCTACCGGAGACTTGGCGGCGCAGGCTGTAGCGGCGGTGGGCTGGCGTGAAGATTGGGTGGAGATCGGGCTTTACGGTGTGTACCGCCACCAGCAACGCGAGCTGCAAAGCGGCGTCACCGCCTACGATGAAGATATGGACGTCGGCGTGGTGGACGTCGCCGGAAAGCTGCGTGGACGCGTTCCTGGCACTGACGGCTATGCCTACGCAGAAGGGGAAGCGGCGCTGGTTTTTGGTCGCACCAACTACGCGCGCGGCACGGTTGCAAACCTCGATCGGCCCACCGCAGAAGTGCCGGATGAGCGCGTGACGAGCTTTGGCGCCAGCGCCACCTTGGGCTTCGTTCACATGCGCTCGAACGAGAAAGAGCGTTGGGGTGACATCGTGACCGAGCTCGAGTGGGGCTACGCCAGCGGTGACGCCGATCCGATTGACGGCGTGCAGAGCCGCTTCACCTTCGACACAAATCACAACGTCGGGCTGGTGCTGTTCGAGCAGGTGCTCGGCTGGAAGACGGCTCGCTCGGCGACCAACGCGCAAGACGCTCGTTTGGTTGCGCGCGCGGCTCCCGGCGTGCAGTTCCTCCCATCGAACGGTGGGGTGTTCGGCGCGACGTATCTCAACCCGCGTATCCTCATGCGCCCGGTGCGGCAGGTGGACGTAAAGCTCGGGTTCTTGTGGGCCCAAGCTGCGGCCGACGTCGTGGATCCGTATCAAGTTGGGGCGCTCGGTAACTACGCCAACTATGACGGTGGAGACCCCAGGGCGCGCGATCTCGGCGTTGAGATCGATAGCGGGGTGGATGTTCGTCTCCCGGTGCTCGAGACGGTTTCACTCGAGCTTGGCTTCGAGGGTGGCGTGCTCTTTCCGGGGCACGCGTTTGATGATGCGCAAGGCCGGGACTATCCCGAACAACTGTTCGCGAATACCAAGTTGGGGCTGCAGTTTTGACATGAAGTACTTCGTAACTCTTCCGTCGGGCACCGAGCATGTCGTCACCATTGATGAGGCGCCGGGCGGCCCCCCGAAGGTCAAAGTGAACGGCGTCGAGCTGGTGGCGGACATTTCGCAGAGCGCCGGCGCAGTGAAGTCCGGACGCGGAGCCAGCACCATCACGGTGGACAACCACACCATCGAGTTGTGGCTCGAAGGCACGCCGCCCAAAGTTGGCGTGATCGCCGATGGGCAACGCTTCTTCGCCACGGTCGAGAGTGAGCGCATGCGCATTCGTGCAGCCGGTCGCGGAGCCGCGGGCGTGGGTGACGGTCTGATTCAATCGCCGATGCCGGGCCGCGTGGTGCGCGTGCTCGTGAAGGTTGGAGATGAAGTTGCGGAGGGTGCAGCTTGCGTGGTCGTGGAAGCGATGAAGATGGAAAATGAGCTGGTTGCGGCTCGCGCCGGCACGGTGAAGACGGTGCACGTGAGCCCCGGCGCAACTGTGGAGAGCGGCGCGGCTCTGGTTGAGATCGCATGAAGGCGCCGTCGCGACTCCGTCTGGCCCACACGCCCACCCCGCTCTTGGAACCGCGCGGTCTCGATCGCTGGTTGGGCGGCGCGCGGCTGTTCGTAAAGCATGACGACATGACCGGCGGCGCCACCGCCGGCAACAAGGTGCGCAAGCTCGAGTACCTGCTCGCCGACGCGGTGGCGCGCAAAGCCACCACGGTGATCACTTGCGGTGGCCTGCAGTCGAATCACGCGCGCGCCACGGCGATTTGTGCGCGGCAGTTGGGCCTGAATTCGGTGCTGCTGCTGCGGACCAAAGACTCCGAGCAACCGCTCAGCAGCTTCGCCCCGGTCGGCAACTTGTTGCTCGGCCGCTTGGTGGGAGCGGACATTCGGCTGATTTCGCCGGAGCAATATCGTTCGCGCAATGAGGCGATGGCCGAGGTCGCGCGCGAAGTGACGGCGCAAGGCGGCGTGCCGTACGTGATTCCGGAGGGCGGCTCCAACGCGTTGGGCTCGCTTGGCTACGTGCGGGCGATGAAGGAGATCCAGCGGCAGCTTGAGGTTGGGCTCGCCGGTGGGGAGCCGTTCGACTTGGTGGTGCACGCCTGCGGCTCGGGCGGGACAGCCGCTGGGGTGGTGGTCGGCGCAGCGACCTACGGTGTGGCCCGCGCGGCCCGAGCGATGGCCGTTTGCGACAATAGCGAGTACTTCCTCAACGTGGTTGGCCCCTTGGTCGCTGAACTGAAGACGGTCTTCGGCTTCGACCAAACGCTGCCGGTGGTGATCGACGATTCGGCGAAGGGGCCTGCTTACGCGGTGGCCAGCCCGGAGCAACAAGAGCGCATCGTCGCTGTTGCGCGCGCCTCGAGCCTGTTGCTTGATCCGGTCTACACCGGGAAAGCCTTCCTCGGCCTGCTCGATATGGCCGGGCGCGGTGAGCTCGCCGGCAAGCGCGTGCTGTTTCTTCACACCGGTGGGCTGCCCGGCTTGCTGGCCGACGGTCCGGTTTTCGCTTCGGCGTTGGGCTGAGCGAACTCGGTAGGCGATCGCGCCTCAGGGAACGACGATGCGCTTTACCGCGGCGCGCACGTCGGGGTTCTTGCCACAGGCTTTGATGCCTTGCTCGAAGTTGGGGTACTTCGCGTCGACGTCGTTCATCAGTTGGCCGAGGAGCGCCGCGAGGCCAGGATCTTCGGCTGTTTTGCTCTCGAGGTTGGTGCGGCGTTTGAACTTCTCGTCGGCGGTCGCGGCCTTCAGCGCCTCGGCCATGCGATCACAATCCTCGACGTTTTCTGAGACGGCCTTGACGAAGCCCTCGTAAAACGTGACGAACTCGGCCACTTCATCGGCTCCACTCTTGGGTGCAGCGCTGGCGGAAGCCGATGCGGAGGCCGCTACCGGCGCGGGCTTGTCACAGCCAAGGAACGCTACACAACCAACGAATAGCCAAGCTCGCATCAGCGCACGGAAGTTCATTGCGCGCGCTCCGTCAAGTCGTTGAGCGCTCCCTTGACGACGACGGCCGAGGCGTTCAAGGTCCAAGCTGTGTTGCGCTCCAAGGTCTGCATCGTCTTCTTCCTACTGACGAGCTGTGACGCTGACGTCGTTCGTCCGGTGCCTACGGGTGGTGGAGGCGCTGGCGTTGGGGCGGCGGGAGCGTCGCAGACGGGGGGCGGCGGAAGCGGGCTCGGTGGCAACGCCGGCGGTGGCGGCTTTGCAGGCGGTGGTGGCTCGGGAACTGCCGGCGCGGGCGGTTTGGGCGGCGCGGGCGGTACCGGCGGTTTTGGTGGTGGTGGCAACGCTGCTGGCGCGGGCGGAGCAGGCGGTGGCATCACCGGTCCGATCGCCGTCGGTCAGGTCGTGCCGGACTTCGGCCTGCTGGACGTCAACACGGCCTCGCCAACCTCCGGCGCCGTGGTCTCGCCGCGTGACTATCTCGAGCAAGTGTCAGGCTGGTATTTCGGCCACGCCTCGTGAAGCTACTGTAGTGCCCAGTTTGGGCACTTAAACACGATGCAGGACGAGCTCACGCAAGCGGGGCTCAACGTCACCATCCTCGGTATCAACGAGATTGGGCTGGAGGATGGCAATGCCTTCATCACCCAAGGTCGCGATCTGCCATGGCTGCAAGACGTGCCCGAGCAGAGCGTTTGGGACACCTGGGGCATCGCCTTCCGCGACGTGGTGATCCTGGATGGCGAGAACAGAGTGGTGACGGTCTTCAACCTCACCCAACAAAATCTGGGGGACCCTGCAAACTACGCGGCGCTCAAGTCGCAATTCGAGAGCGCTGCGCAGCCTTAGGCCTTCTTGCGAAGACCACCGTCGAGCGGCTCGGGCAGCGTTCGTGCGAGGCCGGGCCGTTCGCTCTGCGTGGTCGTCGTGCTGAGCGGCGGACCCCACTTCGGTTCGCTCTCCCACGCCGGGTCGTGCCGCAGGGACTCCCAATGCGGGTCGAGCTCCTCTTCGCGTTCGGAGAGCGGCGCCGGTTCATCAAGCAGCTTCTCATCGCTCCCAAGGAAGAACGCTTCATCCTCTTCGCTCGGTTGTCCTACGAGCTCCTGCATGCTCAAGAGCTCACCCTCGTCGGCGTGTCCGCGCAACCGGCGTTCACGCAGCATCGCGTCGGCGAGGTCGTAAGCGCGCCTTGCCAGCGCGGCATCCCCGTCGAGCCGAGGGCCATCGAGTCGCGAAGGGTTGGAGCTGAGCGCTACGACGAATTGCGCTGCAAAGAAGTCGCGGAGATGCATCGCTTTGCACGCTAGCCCGCCCGCTCGAGCCCGGCCAACTCTCGGCTCGCTGCCACTTATCGAAGCGAAACCACGCGCTGCTCGGCCGCCGCGATCGGCCGCACCACGCAATCGCCCTCCCCGCCGTCCTCCGATACCACGCAGGCAAAGTCGGTCTCGTGATCGAGCGCGAGCAGAGGGTGATGCCAAACGCCCGGGTGGTAGCTGATCCCTTGCCGGCCTGTCGCGAGAAAGGCGCGCAAGGAACGCAGATCGGGGCTCATCCCGCCGTTGCTGGTTTCAGCAACGATCACCAGGTAGCGCGCTGCGTTCATCGGCACGAACAGCTGCGTCGAAGAAGGGTGCTTCTCGAGTAAGGTCACTTTGAACTCGGAAAGATCGCGCGGCGCACAGCGAAAGACGCAAAGGTTCCAGGGCGCATCAGGGCGCGTGCGTTCGAGCGGCCCAAGCTGATCGTAGCGGCGCGCGGTGCGCTGATTTGCAGGCTTGCCGGCCTCGAGACTACCCGCAGCGATCACGTTGCCGAAGGGGGCGTAGCTCTCGCTGGTCAGCGGCTCGATCTCCAGGCGCAAGTTGCTCACCGCGCCAGGCTAGCAGCGTCGGCGCGCCGTCGACCGCGCAAAGCCTCGCTCGTTGACAAGCCGCTACGCCGATGCACGTTCTCGCTCAATCGATGAAAAACAACTCCGGCCTCGCTGCGGTTCTTTCGTTGGTCGTCCCAGGCATTGGGCAGATCTACAACGGCTGCTTTTTGCGCGGTCTTTTCTGGTTGGTGATAACTCCCGGCTTTTGGATTGGCAGCGGCGGCACGCTCGGCTGGGTCTGCCATCTGATCGCTGCGTACACAGCTTATCGCTACGCCGAGTCACAGCGGCCAAGCCGAGCCTTCGCATAACCGCCCGTTGGCAGGCTCCTTGAATGGAGCGGCTCCAACGCTATGTCGTCTTCGCGTTGGAGTTCGCTATTGTGCGCGGGAATCGTGATTGCAGGCTGTGCAGGCTCGCTCGAGCGTGGCCCTGCTCCCACAGACCGTGGCTCGCTAACCACGGCTCAGGCACGGGCTAGCTCGGCTTCCTTTGGCTCTACGCCGGCCGCACGCGCTCCCCTTCCTCCGACCCCAGTAGTGCCTTCCACAACGCTCGCAAGCGTTCCCACCGTCTTCTCGAGTGTGCCTGATCAAGCGGCCTTACCGCCTGGTTCGCCGGAGCAAACGCGTTCAGCTCTCTGTCAACGCGGCTACGACGACCCGGTTTCGCAGGCGTTTTGTGCGTCTGACCCACCTCAGAGCCTGGCGCAGTTGCTCCAGTTGCTCGGGCTCGACTTCCGCGCGGTGGTTGGTAACGGTGAGCTCGGTAACCCCGCCTTCGCGCTGCTCAGTCATTCCACCTCGCTCAGCGGTCAGCTCGTTTCGCCCATCAATCCGCGGGTCTTTCTGTTTCGCGCCCCAGTCAGTGAAGGTCCCATTCAGGGTCCAGCGCGGCCAGCCGACGATCTCGTGGTGCTCGCCTTCTCGCGCGGAGAACCCTTCGTCGAGCTGGCGACGCGCGATCGCACCACGCACGCGTTGCGCTTTCTGTTGCTGCGCTTCGCCCCGCGCTGTGAGCCGCTTGGCGCCTGTAGCTCCTGGGAGCTCTTTGGGCCGAGCGTCGAAAGCGATTGGAGCTCGGTTTCGCTCTACGCCGATGACGATCTCGAGAACACCGTCTTTGATTGCAACGTATGTCATCGCGAAGGCGGCCCTGGTGCCGAGAAGCGTCTGCTGATGATTCAAAAGACGGCACCGTGGACCCACTTCTTCCGCGATAAAGAGGCTGGAAAATGGTTGCTGGATAGCTATTTTGAGGCCCATCCGAAGAGCGAGGTTTACGGCGGTATTCCGGGCCGATTGATCCGTTGGTCGGAGCCGGCCCTGCTGCAGGGGCTGATTGAACACGAGGGCGGTTTGCTGCAGCCAGCCGAGCTGCCGACCGTGGCGTTGGCGCGCATGGAAATGGCGCGCAAACAGCCGGCTGCGGTGCCCGCCTTCCAGTCGTTGCAACTTCGCGCTCTGCACGGCGACGTCTTCCCCTTGCCGCATCCCACCGCGGTGTTCACCGATCCGCTACGACAAGCCGAAGGTGCCACTGCCTACAAGGCGCTCATGGGCGGCGACAGCGCCCACCCGCTTCCCGATCTAACCGAGCTGCACTCAGTACCGGCTCTGCACTCGACGCAACGCCGACCTTCGCCCAACGCGTCGGGTGAGCAGATCCTGACCGAGGCCTGTGCGCGTTGTCACAACCAACGACTCGATCAGTCGCTGTCCCGCGCCAACTTCGATCCCAGCCGGCTGGCTGAGCTTACCCGCGCCCAACTCGATGCGGTCGCGGAGCGGCTAGTTCTGCCGGCCGCGTCGCCGCTGAGTATGCCGCCACGACGCTTCGCCCAGCTCAGTTCGGACGAGGTGCAGTTGGTCCGCGAGACGCTGCGGGCGAGGAAGGCCGCAGCGAGCCACTAGCCGGCGAATTGCAGCGCCCCTTCGCAACAGACTGGACTCCTAACGGGCGCGATTCGAGACTCCGCGCCGTGCCTGAACCTTCAGCCTTTCTTGCCGTGATTCGAAAGGCATGCCCATCGGCCGTGTGGTCGCATGGGGTGAAACTTGCTCGCGACGGGGCCGTGTCGACGTCGGGAGACCCGGGCGGTGAGCTTTCCTTCCGTGTGCGTGAGCGCGGGCGTGCTGTTTCTCCCACCGTCGCGTTGTTCCCCGATGATGAAGAGTGGGACTGCGACTGCGGGACGAAGGCGCCCATCTGCCATCACGTCGCAGCGGCGGCCATTGCCTGGGCCTCGGGAGAGCCGCTGCCCCCGCCTGGTGACGAGCCCCCACCGAGCGAGCCCGGGCCGGTCGATACGGCGGTCACGGCCAATCAGCCGGTTAGCGTTGCCGCTCAAAACCAACCTCAACGTTACGACGGCTTTGCTCCCTCGGTGGTGGTGCGCGCAGCGGCGCCCGCAGCGAACGTGCCTTCGATGGGCGCTCGTCCGCCTGCAGCGACGCTTCAGTATGCGCTCAACGTCGAGCATGGCGCGCTCGGGCTGGAGCGCCTCGTGGTTGAGCCCGGCAAGCCGCCGCAACGCCTGATCATGGCGCTCACCGAGCGCATAGCGCGCGGCATTCGCGAGCCCAACCTCGATCCGACGCACGATGACCTCGCGATCGATCGGGTGTTCTCCAAGCGGTTGCGCGGTGACATCCCGCTCGATCAACTGAAGACCGTGCTGGACGCGTTGGCCCGCGCCAAAGAGGTCACCCTCGGCGGAACCAAGGTCAAGACCAGCGGCGAGCAGATCTCGCCCGATGCAAAGATCACCGATGGTCCGGAGGGCGGCGTCACGCTCTCGATCGTGGTGCCGCGGGGCGCCGAGATTCGCAGTTTGGGCGTCGGCTCGGTGCGTGGCGTCTTGCGGCCGCTCGCCGAAACCGGGCGCTTTGGCTTCCGCTTCGAGAAGCTGCCCATCGAGCGCACGCTCAAGCGCGAGGAGCTCGGCACCTTGGCGGCCGACGTGCTGCCCGAGCTCGAGCGCACGATGGTGGTGGACATTCAAACCAAGCGAATTCCCCGCCGCGAGAAGCGCATTCCGCCGCGCATCGAGTTCGAACTCTCGCACGAGCTGGGTGCGCTGAACGTCTTGCCGCTGCTGGTTTACGGTGATCCGCCGATCGCGCGCATCGATGCCGGGCGCTTGGTCTTGCTGACCTCGCCGGCGCCTGCGCGTGATGAATCGCGAGAACGCGGGTTGACCCATCGTCTGCGGGACGAGCTGTCGTTGGTTCCCGGGCGCAGGGTTCGCTTCGACGGTCGTGACGCCAGCGTCTTCGCCGCTCGTTTGGAGCGCTTCACCAACCAAGAGCCGCTTTCGACGACCTACGGCGAGGCCACCAAACGGCGTGAACTTACGCCCCGCATCGTCAGCGACGGCGAGCAGTTCGATGTGGCGTTCGAGGTCGAGACCGAGGACCGCGATCTCGGTGAGAAGGTGATTCGTCGGGCTTCAGTGGCCGATGTTGCGCGCGCCTACCGCGAGGGGCTCGGCATCGTCGCGCTCGAAGGCGGCGGCTTTGCCCACCTGCCGATGGCCTTCCTCGAGAAGCACGCGCAGGCGCTGTTCGACTTGGTGGCGGCCAAGGCCGAGACCGGCGGAGCCACGCGTTCGGCGCTGCCGGTGTTGCTCGACGTCGCACACGATCTTGGGGTGGACGTGCCCAAAATCTCGGAGGTCGTCGGGCCGCTGCTGGCCGAGTTCGAGGGCATCCCGAGCATGGAGCTACCCGCGGCGCTCACTGCCGAGCTGCGGCCTTATCAGCGCCGCGGCGCCGATTGGCTGGCCTTCCTCGGTCGGCATTCGATGGGCGGCGTGCTCGCCGACGACATGGGTCTCGGCAAGACGGTGCAGATGCTCTCCTCCGTGCGCACGCCAGCGCTGGTGGTTTGCCCGCGCAGCGTCGTCCACAACTGGGCGAGTGAAGCGCGCAAGTTCCGGCCCGATCTTTCGATTGTGATCTACGAGGGCCAGGGTCGAAAGTTGTCGGCTGGCACCGACATCACGCTGATGACGTACGCCATTCTGCGCAACGACATCGAGGAGATCGAGAAGGTCGAGTTCGAGACGGCGATCTTGGACGAGGCCCAGGCGATCAAGAATCCGGATAGCCAATCGGCCCGTTCGGCCTTCCGCATCAAAGCCAAGAGCCGCTTCGTCATGACCGGTACGCCGGTGGAAAATCGTCTGTTGGATCTGTGGTCGCTGATGCGCTTCACCAACCCCGGTCTGCTCGGCACCCGCTCGGACTTCGTCGAGCGCTTCGCCGATCCGATCGGCACCGGTGAAGGTGCCGATGCTGCGGCCCGGCTGCGTCGACGGGTGAAGCCGTTCTTGCTTCGTCGCACCAAGCGCGAGGTGCTGCCGGATCTTCCGCCCCGCGTAGACAGCGTGCTCTACGCCGAACTCGAGCCGAACGAGCGGGATCTGTACAAGGCGATCCTCGCGGCGACGCGCAAGGAGGTCATGGAGCGGCTGGGCGCTGGCGAGAGCGTGCTCGCGGTGCTCGAGGCGCTGCTTCGTTTGCGCCAGGCCTCCTGTCACTTGGGCCTTTTGCCCGGCCGCACAGATACCTCCAGCTCGAAGGTGGATCGCTTGGTCGAGGCTCTCAGCGAGCTCGCTGGTGAGGGTCACAAGGCGCTGGTCTTCTCGCAATGGACCAGCCTGCTCGACCGCATCGAGCCCCACCTCCAGGCGGCGAATCTCGGCTTCGTACGTTTGGACGGTCAGACCCGCGATCGCGAGTCGGTGGTCAACGCCTTCCAAGATCCGGGCGGGCCGCCGGTGATGTTGCTCTCGCTCAAGGCCGGTGGTGTCGGTTTGAACCTCACCGCGGCTGATCACGTGTTCCTTTGCGACCCATGGTGGAACCCCGCCGTCGAGGAGCAGGCCGCCGACCGAGCGCACCGTATTGGCCAGGATAAGCCGGTGAACGTTTACCGCATGGTCGCCAAAGACACGGTGGAGGAGCGCATTTTGCAGCTGCAGGAGAAGAAGCGAGCCATCGCCACCACGGTCACTGCTGGGGCCGGCGGCGCTGCAGGAATCACCAAGGCGGAGCTGCTCTCCTTGCTCGAGGAGCTGTAGACTAGGGCGATGAGAGTCGTGCTGGGCAGCTTGGTACCGCGCTTGTGCGGCCTGGTTGGGACCTCAGCCTGGCTCGTCGGCTGCGTCTTCGGCTTCCCGGATAGCTCCGCTGAAGGCAGCGGAAACAGCAATAGCAGCGGCACCGCAGGCTCCGGCGCAGGCTCGAGCGGCTCGACGACGAGCGGTCTCACCATCCCGAGCTCCAGCTCCTCCGGCCTGCCCGAGATGATCCAGGTGAGCGGCGTGGTGGTGGACGATGATGGCCTCCCCGTCGATCAAGCGATGATCATGCAGGGCGGCGGCGAGGTCGCGATGGTGACAGGGCCGGACGGCAATTTCACCCTGCAGCTCGTCCGCGACGGTCTGGGCGTCCCTACCGCGGTGGCCGCCAAAGTGGGTTATCGCGCGGCTGGGCTCGAGCTGACCGAGCTGCCCGAGGAGCCGATTACCTTGGTGCTCGGCAACATCGCCCAACCCGACAATGACTCCACGTACACCTTTGGCAAACCAGGCGTAGGCATCGAGGCGCTCGACAATTCAACTGCTTATTGCGGTCACTGTCATATGACCTTTGCCGAACAGTTCCAGATGTCGGCTCATTCCCGGTCGACCAAGAACCCAAAGCTCCACGATATCTATTCAGGCGTCGCCTCCGGCGTCGACAATCAGGTGGATTGCGTCCACGCCCGCGGCCATTGGCGGTTAGGCGAGGTCCCCGGCCAGCCTGGCGTCACGACGATGAAGTGTTACGTAGGTGATGCCGTGCTCAAGGACCTCAATCAATGTGGTAACGGCACCACCTGCGATGACCCGGCCGTTCCTCCGGAGGTCGCTCCAACGCAATTTGGCGGCTGCGCCGATTGTCACGCGATCGCGATGGACGGGCCGCTCGGCGGTCGAGACCTGCTGGAGGCCCAAGGCACCGCATTCGAGCATGGTAACCATTGTGACGCCTGCCACCACGTGCGCGATATCGATCTAAGCGCGCCGCCAGGCGTGGGCGGCCGCTTGATCATGCAGCGACCCCAGGAGACCCAAGGTGAGGGCATCGGCGCTCAACCTCGCCAAGTGATGTTTGGCCCGCTCCCCGACGTGCCCAACCCGTTCATGGGCGGGAGCTACCAACCCAAGTTCTCGAGCGCTGAGTTCTGCGCTGGCTGTCACGAGCAAAAGCAAGCGGCGCTAGTCCCCAATACCAAGCTTGATGTGCGCTTCGCCGAGGGCCTGCCTACGCACGGCACCTACTCCGAGTGGCTGGAGAGCCCGTTCAATCCCTCGGCTCCGTGCCAGACCTGTCACATGCCGCCGGTCGAGTCGCTGTTCAATGCCATTGACGTGGCGAACGAGAGCAACGCTGGTATCACCTTTGGCTTCGAGCGCAGCTCGGAGCAGCTGCGTTCCCATATGTTTTTAGGCCCGCTACACGCGGAGCCGGGCTTCCCGCACCTAATTGACAGTGCGGCGACGTTGACCATCTCGGGCTCTGTCGAAGCCGACGAGCTGATCGTGCAGGTTGATACGCGCAATGTCGGTGCCGGCCACGCCCTACCAACCGGCGAGCCCATGCGCTCGTTGCTGCTCCTGGTCAGCGCTGTAGCTTGTGACGGCTCTCCGCTCCAGGCCTCGAGCGGCATGACCGTGCCGGTGACGGGGGGAACGGTTGCGCGCGGCGTTGTCGGAGATGACGTGAGCGTGTTGCCGGGCGGCGCCCTTGCCTGGCAGTCCTTCGCTGTCGAGGGCTCACCCGGCTATCTGGTTCGCGCGGTCCGGCCCACGGGTACATATTGGGACTATGACGGCATTGGCCTGTTCGCCAGTGACGCGCTGACGCCCGAGCAGAAGGGCATCGAGCAAATGAGCCCAGTGGGCGAGAGTATGGCGATTAGTATTCTTGCCGGGAAGACCGAGCTGCTCGAGCCGCTGCAGCTGCTGCCTGGGGACATCTTGTACGCCTCCGCGCCCGCTGGCTCTGCAGCCCAACACTCCTTTCACGGCGTTGCTTTGGCGGGCGTACCAGGCGTTGAATACGCCAAAACCTTGGCCGACCCAGTCGGGCGTTTGCAGGTGCCCCACCATCTCGCCACCACCATTGCAAGTGATACCCGCATACGCGCAGGCGCTGTTCAATCCAGTACCCACGGCTTCCCGCTACCCGCTAATTGCAATCAGGTCGTCGTCACGGCAAGGCTGCTTTACCGTCCTCATCCCTGGTCGCTCTCCCATGAACGCCACTGGGAGGCGGAAGACCATATCGTCGCCGAGATGTTCCAGACCTTCGTAATCGAGTAGGGCCGCCAGGCGCGAGGGCTCGAACGGCCTTGGCGCTCTAGTTCTTTAGCGCCTTCTGCACGCGCACCGCTAACTCCGACTGCGTAAACGGCTTTCGCATCAGATCGAGTCCGGGCTGCGCGAGGTCGGCGGAGAACTGGGAGGTCTCCGGTGCGTGGCCAGTGACGAACAGCGCTTTGAGCTTAGGTTGCAGAGCTCGCATCCGCTTCAGCGCCTCGGGGCCGGCGAGCTTCGGCATCACGACGTCGAGCACCACCAGGTCGAAGGAGTCCGCCGCGTCCTCGAACGCGCGCAACGCTTCTTCTCCGTCGCGCGCGACCACAACCTCATAACCGAGCGCCTCCAGGCTGCTGCGCGCCAGGGAGAGCAGAACCGGCTCGTCCTCCGCGAGCAGCAGTCGCCCGCCCGCGGGGCCTTGTGGAACCATGGCCCGTTCGAGAGGCCGCTCCTGCGGGACCGTATCGGCGATCGGTAGCAGGATATAAATGCTGGTGCCCTGTCCTAGTTGGGATTCAACGCCCAGCTGGCCGCCGTGCTGCTCCAGCACTCCGTGCACGACCGAGAGCCCAAGCCCTGAGCCGGCTTCTTTGGTTGTAAAGAAAGGCTCAAAGATCCTCTGGAGGAGCTCAGGACGGATACCCACCCCGCGGTCGCGCACGCACAGCTCAACGAAGCTTCCCAGCGTACTCGCCCAAGGGTGCAACTGCTTGTACTGCTCGTCTACTTGCACCCGCCCGGTGGTGATGACGACCTCGCTCGTGTCTGAATCCTCCGACGCCTGCTTGGCGTTGAGCACCAGATTGAGCAATACCTGCTCGAGCTGGGTGCGGTCAGCGCGCAATGGCAAGTAGGGAAGGCTGTGCTCGATCTTGAGCGAACAGCTCGGGGTGAGGGCGCGCTTGAGGATGATGCTGAAGCTGTCGACGACGGCGCACAGATCCCAATGCTCGAAGTGAACTGGATCTTGCTTCGAGAAAAGCATGAGTTTGCGATTGAGCGCCGCGCCCCTCCGTGCGGCCTCCAAAATGCTGACGAAGTCCTCGTGCGCAATGGTGGTGGGGGCAGAGTTTTGACGCCCATCTTCTGCACAGCTCGAGATGATGGTCAGAAGGTTGTTGAAGTCGTGGGTGACGCCCCCGACGAACAGGCCGATGGACTCCATCTTTTGTGCGTGCCGCAGTTGGGCCTCGAAGCGCTCACGCAGGCTCACGTCCCGAACCACTGCGATCCGTGCACGCTGTCCCTCGAACTCGATCGGATTGTCGACGATCTCCGCGGCGAACTCGCTGGCGTCCGCTCGAAGCTGCGTCAGCACCTCACGATACTCGGTATCGGGGTTAGCCTCGAAGCGAGCACGCACATGCTCGCAGCGGCCCGGGGCGAAGTAGCTGAGCCAACTGCTACCGCAAAGCTCTGCGACGGTTTTACCATATAGTCGCGCCGCAGCGGCATTGGCGGCTACGATCGTACTGCTAAGCTGACTCACCACTAGCACCGGGTCGGGGTTCGACTCGAACAAGGTGCGATACCGCTGTTCCGATGCGCGCAGCTCGTCCTTGGTACGGCGCAGCGGCGTGGTCTCGGTGCGAATCAGCAGGAAACACGGGGGACCCTCTGGGTGCTTTACCGGCAGGCACTTCTCCACATACCAACGTTCACCGCCGTCGACCGCGACCACTCGCAAGGCGTCATTCTCGACAGGCCCTCCGGTCTCACGGACCTTCGCGATCATCGCGCGCAAGCTCGTTGCCCTCTCGTCCGGGAGGAACTCCTCGAGCAGTTTGCCCTCCACCGCAGAGATGGGCGCACCGCGAACGCTGCGGTTCATGAACAGCGCCCGTCCGCTCTCATCCATCAGGCCCACGAAGTCGCTGGTGTGCCGCGCAAGAGCATCCCAGAGCAAGGCTAGGACGTGGGGATCGAGGGACTGCATGACGCGGGGTGCGAAGCGTAAGTCAAAACTGAGCCGCGGTAAAACCTCAAAGCAAATCAGGAGCTTTCGCTTGGGCAGGGTTCTCGGCAGGCTAGCGTCGCCGGTGCTGAACCTTCACCATGGGGGATGGAGGTTTTGTCGAAATGATGTCTTTGCAAGTCATTGAACGCGATGCTGTTTCTATTCTCGAAGTGATCCAACGCGGTGGCGTTGCCTTGGCTCAAACCCAAACGGGGTATGGGCTCGTGGCGATGCGGAGCGAAGGAGTTAGACGCATCTACGAGCTGAAGGGTCGGCCAAGTGAGAAGCCGTGCGTGACGGTCGGTACGATGCAAATCCTAGATCAGGTAGCCACCGGAATTGACCCGGAGACGCGGGCCTGGCTTGCAACGGCAACCGCCTCCTGGCCGTTGGCGGTGATTGCGCGTTTGCGCCGAGAGTCCCCCTTGCTGGCTAGCTTCGAGCCGTTCGTCGCGGCTCAATGCACCAAGGTGGATACCATAGCGACCTTCTTCGGCGTGGGAGCGCTGATCGCCAAGGTCGCGAGTTTGGCGCAAGCCCAAGGTCAGCTAGTGGTCGGGTCGAGCGCGAACCTCGCCGGTACTGGCAACAACTATCGCTTAGAGGACGTTCCGGAATCGATTCGTTCGAGGGTGGACCTCGAGCTCGACTACGGCCCTGCACGCTATGCAACGAGAGAGAAGTTAGCCTCGACCATCCTCGATTTGACGAAGGGAACCTTTCAGCGCAAAGGCGTCCACTTCGACGAAATCGCTCAGTCATGGCACGCATTGACGCAGTCGCCAGCCTTGCTCGCCTCGTGAGCGGCGCTTCGGGGTGAGCGGTCTCGCCGTCGCTCACCCCTCGCGAGCGGCTACTTCTTTGCGGCGCTGCGACGATACACGGTTGCCAGCCAGGGCTGCTGCACGAGGGGGCGCCCGGCTGGTCGATAAAAGTGTTCAAGCTGCTCAAAGCCAGCGGCCTCGAGGTAGCCGTCCCAGGTCTCGAGTCGCAGGTAGGCTCCATAACGGTCGTCGTTCTGGGCGCCCTCGATGTCAGGCCCTCGTGGGTTCGACGCGAATAGCACGCCGCGCGGCTTCAAGGCGCTGTGCAAGGCCTGCAATACGCGCGAAAGCTCCTGGGTTGGCACGTGGAATAAGGTTGCGTTGGCGTAGATCCCGTCGAAGCTCTCTGGCTCCAGCTCGAGCTGCAACAGGTTCTGGTGGAGGACCTCACAGCCCGAGCGCTGGCGCGCCATCGTGACGAAGTTCTCGGCTCCGTCGAGCCCGGTAGCGCGGTGCCCGGCTGCTCGAAAGGTGAGCAGGTCTCGGCCGGGACCACAGCCGAGGTCCAACACGGTAAACGGTGGTGTCCCCTCGATGTGGCTAAGGAAGGCCTCGATGTTTTGGCTTACATCGTGATCCTTGGTGCCCTTCCAGAAGGCGTGGGTTGACTCGTTGTAGTGCGCAATCGTGCTTTCGGTCACCCGAGCAAGATCGCGAACGCTCAGGAAGTTGAGCGGGCGTCGCATAGGACCTTCTGATCGAGGAAAGAGAGCAGGTCCCGCGTGACTTCATCGCGGTTGGTTTCGTTCAGGACCTCGTGCCTGGCACCCTCGTAAAAACGGTGGCTGACCTCGCGCAGCCCAACACGCTGATAGGCGCCTAGCAGCTGCACCAGCCCGCTCGTGTTGCCGTTGGCTGCGTCGCGCGCACCTGAGAAA
Source organism: uncultured delta proteobacterium (assembly GCA_903892415.1). Taxonomy (GTDB): domain Bacteria; phylum Myxococcota_A; class Polyangia; order Polyangiales; family Polyangiaceae; genus Xiheicaenibacterium. Next base: position 24,974 of record CAITIQ010000373.1, read on the forward strand.
ATATAGATAGGTAAATCTTTGCGAATGCGCCTTTGCAGGTCGGGCAGCGCGATGCGGCCGAGCGCGTCCAATACCTCAATCCACGTGGCGGTGGAGCAGGGGAACCCACAATGCGAATCTGCCACATAAGCGTCCACCTCGGCCTCATCGCGCGATAGCCAATCAAAGCCTGTGCGATTGGGGGCAAACGCCTTGTTGAAGGTGTCAAAGGACAGCGCCGTCAGTAGCTTGCTGTGCCCGCGCGCTCCAAGCCGCAGCTTCTCCGCTCGGGCGACCAAGCGCCCGGCCGCCGCGATAGGCGTGGGCTTGCCGTTGGAGCCGGAGAGCACGGCTGCCGCGAGCACGTCGGAGAGATCGAACAGCAGCTCCTGAACCATGAAGGAGCCCATGCTGTGGCCAAATAAGACGAACGGCAGTCCGGGGTACTCCGCTTGCTCTTTGCGTATCAGGGCTCGCAGGTCCCCCAACGCCGCTCCCCAGCCGCCCTCGTCGCCCAGGTGGCCCAACGCGCTTGCGTTGTCCTCGGCTGAAGGTTGCGCCGTCTTACCATGCCCACGGTGGTCATTGGCAAAGACGACGAAGCCTGCCTTGGTCAGGGCCTCGGCGAGCCGCTCGTAGCGGCCGCAATGCTCGGCCATACCGTGCGCAATGTGCATTACCGCGCGCACTTTCTCAGACTCGGCCGGTTCCCAACGGACGACGTGCAACCGGGTCCCATCAGTAGCCGTGTGGGGGACGAAGGTCTTTCGCATTCGTCCTCTATAGTCTCATTGCGCTGGAGGCGGATGCAGCAACAACAACGACTCGTGCCGTTCTTCAAAGGAACGGGCGTAGACCCTGGTTCGGATGCCGTAGCTAACGAGCGTCTGCGCGGACGATGTTTAAGGGCGCTCCATCGTCTGTGGCGATCACACGGTTGCGGCCTAGGTTCTTGGCCAAATAGAGTCGCCTATCCGCCTGGGCGATGAGGCCGTCCACGCTGGTGTCGGGCGAGGTCGAGAGCGAAGCTGCGCCAATGCTCACCGTCACGGGGATCAGCTGGCCCTCATGACTCGGGCAATTCGCCGCGAGCACGGCTCGTAGTCGTTCTCCAGCGCGCGCCGTACCCGCGAGGTCAATCCCCCGAAGGACGGCCACAAATTCTTCTCCGCCGTAGCGAGCGAACAGATCCTCCGTTCGCAGCCGGCTCGAGATGATGCCAGCAACGAATCGCAGGACGGAGTCCCCCGCCGGATGTCCGAAGGTATCGTTGACGCGCTTGAAATGATCGACGTCCAGCAGCAGCAAGCCCAGCTCTGAGCGGTGCCTCACCGCGTAGGCCACTTCTCCGCGCAGCCGGTCTTGAAGATGCTGCCGATTGAAAGCACCCGTCAGACCATCACGCACGCTGGTCTCGAATAGCTGCTTCATGACGTCGACCTGGCGCGCGTCCATCAACGAGAAGCGAAAGGAGACGCGCGGGCCGAGCTGAATCACGTCACCATCCCGCAGGTGACCTCGGGTGATCAGCCTGCCGCTGACCACGGTGCCATTGCGGCTTTGATGGTCGGTTATCTCGTAGCCATCGGGCGTGCGCCAAATCGTAGCGTGCAAACGGCTGACACCTTCGTCATCGACGCGCACCTCCACATCGCGCCCTCGTCCGAGGCGCAGCGGCGTATCGGGTAGCACCAACGTCTGCCCAGCGGAGGTGGCGTCCATTCGAATCAGGGTCGCCCGGAGCGTAGGCGCCACCAATGGCGGGTGCGAATCGGCGTCCCAATCCCGCATCGCCGTGGGCACGTCATCGTCGTCGTCATCCCCACCGCTCACCAGCGGCCAGGAGGAGCGATCTCGCACCTCCTCCTCGCTCGGATCTACGCGGGGGATCGGCGCGACTCGCGGACGCGCGACCTTGCCAAAGGGTACTTCCTCCGGCCTCACCGCCATGATCTCGGTCTTCGTCTGTTTGTCGGGGTCCACGCGCAGCGCGCGTGAAGCTTGGACCGGGCTCGGGGCAGACGAATGCATCCTGTGGGTGAGCGGCCCGCTCGGTCCGAGCCTTAAGCTGCGAGCCGCCGCTCGCGCCGAATCGTGGGGACGAGCGATCGTTGAGGCGAGCCGGGCGGCCGAGACTGCTGCTAACGTGGGTCGGTGGTTTTACCCCTTCCTCCCATGGCCGAGCGCTGGCCGCTCGTCGGTAATCTTCCCGCTTACATGCGCGATCCGATCGGCTTTCTGTGCGCGACGCGTGATCGCTACGGTGACGTTGCACGGGTGACGCTGGGCCCGCTCGAGGCGGTGCTGGTCAGTCACCCATCGCTCGTCGAGGAGATCCTCGTAACGCACAACAGACGCTGGAAGAAGGATCAGTTCCTGCAAACGCTTCGTCCTGTCTTGGGGGACGGGCTGCTCTCGAGCGAGGGCGATTTTTGGCGGCGTCAGCGGCGTCTGGCGCAGCCCGCCTTCCACCGCGATCGCATTGCAAGTTACGCCGACATCATGGTCGATTATGCATTAGCGCTGGCGGCTCGTTGGCGCGACGGTGAGACCCGTGATGTCCATCGCGATATGATGCATCTGACGTTGGATATCGTCGCCAAGACGCTGTTTGGCGCGGACGTTGGTGAGCACGCCGATGACGTGGGCGAGGCGCTCGAGACGGTGCTCAACTTTACGGTCGATCCAACCTACCTATTGCTCCCGTTTTTGCGCGGCCTGCCAACGCCGGCCATCCGTAGGTTCGAGGCCGCCGTGGCCAAGCTCGATGCCGTCATCTACGGCGTTATCGAGCGCAAACGGAAGAACAAATCCGAGACTGAGTCCAAAGACCTGCTGTCGATGTTGCTGCAGGCCGTCGACGAGGACGGCAGCTCGATGTCCGACAAGCAGCTCCGGGACGAGTGTATGACGCTCTTCCTCGCGGGCCACGAGACCACCGCGCTGGCCCTCTCCTGGACGTGGCATCTGCTAACCGTCAATCCCGAGGTCGACGCTGAGTTAGCGAAGGAACTCTCGACTGTGTTGGGGGATCGCCGGCCGAGCTTGGCCGACGTCCCAAAGCTTAAGTACACCGCGAACGTCATTGCTGAGTCGCTGCGGGTCTTCCCGCCGGCCTGGTCGACAGGGCGTGAGGCCTGTGAGGATATCGAGCTCGGCGGGTTCCACATCCCGCGCGGAAGCCAGGTGTGGTTTTGCCCTTGGGTCATTCAGCGAGACCCACGCTTCTTCGAGGCGCCCGAGCGTTTCATGCCCGAGCGCTGGTCGGGGGACCTGCAGAAATCACTACCACGCTATGCGTACTTCCCCTTTGGTGGCGGTCCTCGGCTGTGCATTGGGCAAGCCTTTGCGCAGATGGAGGCCGTGCTGCTCCTCGCGACGCTGGCGCAGGGCTTTCGCGTCGAAGTCTTGCACCCGCCCATCCCCGATCCCACGGTCACCCTGCGACCGAAAAAGGGGCTGCTATCCTGTGTAACTCGCAGGGCGCAGCAAGCGGGCTAACAAAGCAGAAGAGGGCAAGCGTTGGCCTGCCCTCTTCCATCGAGTCATTCCGGATTTAGCGCTTTGAACGCTTAGCGAGTTTCTCGAGGCTCTTCTCGAGACCTGCGAGTGCTGTGACGGTGGCTGCGTCCGTTGCTTTGGCCTTGGCGGCGCGGACCTTCTCCAGCGCTTGTGGGCTCTCGATCTGGCTCAGGGCGCGTTTGGCGGCGGTGCGTACGTCCTCATTGAGCACGAACGCGTCGATCACGGCTGAAGCGGCACTGTTGCGGATGGCGAGGGCCTCGGCCTCACGCTCTTTGCCGAGCGTGGCCCAGGCCCAACTCGAGCCCAAGCTGCCGAGTGCTTTGACCGCTTCAATGCGCAAGGGTGACTCGCTGCTGGTGGTCAGCGGAGCGAGCGTGCCGACGACCGTCTTGTGGCGACACTCGCCGAGCCCAGCCACAGCCGCGAGCCGAAGCGGGTTCCCGTCACTTAGTTGGTCCGCCAAGAGGGAGCGCTCCGTGGTCCCACAAAGCTTGCCCAGGGCATCCGCTGCAGCAAAGGCGACGGGGTTTGCGGCGGGCTGCGCCTCAAACACTGCACGCAGCACCGGAGCGCTACGCGCATCCCTGAGCTTGCCAACGGCCGATAACATTCCGACCGTCAACGCTTCTGCCTCCACCGGCGTCAAGCCGGGTTGAGAGGCGTCACCGGCGAGCGCCTCGAGCATGGGAATGAGCGCGTCCTTCCCGAGGCCCTGAAGTTCACGACCAGCCTCGGGCACGGGATTTCTGCGTTGTTTGTAGACCTCTGGTTTGACGCTTTGTACGTCTCGCACCTTGGCGCGTACAGCGCCCAGCGAGGTCTTTGCGGACTCGATCTCGGCCTGAAGCGAGCTTCTGGCCGTTGCGCTGAGGGCCGAGGTTTTGGCGGCGAGGCCGTCTGCGCGGGCCTCGCTTGCGAACGCTGCCGTTGAAATCAGCAGCCCCAGGGTGATTGCGCGAATAGCCGTTTTCATCGATCCGTCTCCCACCAGTTGAGGCTCGTAAAGGGGGCAGAGGCCTCCGGGTTGGTGCCACAGTGAACTTCACCATCGAGTCGGTGATAGAAGTCCCAATCATCAGCGAAGACGAGGGTCATGCCTTTGCCGTCCTTGCCTAGCTTGTTCACTCCGCTTCCCATGCTCTCTTGCAGGTCTGCCTCGAAGATGTCCTCACCGCCAATCTTGGGGCCGAAAGGCTTCGGAATGACGGCCACGTCCCCCATGACCAGCATGTTTACGGTCCCGGGCTGATAGGCGATGTGCACTTTCGTCCCACCGAAGTTCTGTGAGCCAATCAGGAACGGAATCTCGATGATCTCGTCATCTGCCAAGCCAATGGCCTCCTGAAGCTTCCCGACCTCGTCATCAATCGCCGCTTGGGCGCTCTGCGAACCGGCCATCAGCTCGGTATCCGCCAGCACCTCATCAATGGTGATATCTGCGGGATATTCACCACCGGTGTTGAAGTCGTACCACTCTTTACCTTCGTGCATTACGGCGTCTCCGTTGCCGGCCGCCTGCGCGTCTTCAAGCATCTCCCGAGCGAGCCGAGGAGAGCCTACGAGCAATTTCCAACCGCGCTCCGTGCTTGCCGGTGCGTAGCTCAGGTACTCATCCACGTGGCCAACCAAGAGCCAACTCGTGTCAGCCGTGTAATAGGGGGATTGCGCACCTTGGGCGTTGTAGAAGGTGCGAGTCTCTTTCAACACGCCTGAGCCGATCAGGATGCGTCCGAGCGGGAAGGACTCACTTCCGTTCTCATAAGGCGGTATCAAATCGTGGTTGCCGTGGGAGTCATAAGAATCCCCCGTGTGATTTGTCTTGTAGACCTGGAGCACCGCTTTGTCGGGGGCTAGGTAATTCTTCATCAACCAGCGAATGGGCAGCTGGTTGTCTGAGTTGTTGCGGCCCCAGGGGCGGGCGTTTCCAACCGCCATCCCCTGTGAAACGACCTCGCCATTCTCGCCGGCGCGGGGCATGGCCCAATAGCCAGTTTGGAAGAAGTCCTGCGTCCACTGATCCCCGTAGTTGCCGTAAGGGTCATAGGCAACGCCCGCTGCCTCTGCGCCTTCTGCGACACCCTCGACGAACACGCTCGAGTCGTCCGAGGACCACACGCGGTCGAACGGAGATATGTTGCCAAAGAGAACCCAAGGCGCAACGCGCATGCGCGCGGTGTCCTCACCTTTGGGGCTGCCGTCGGAGGTGACCGGATTGCCGTCTGCGTCGGTGACCGAATATTTGAGGTCCACTACGCCAATCCAGCCTACCTCGGTGCTGCGAATCACGTCGCGTGCCTCGATCCCCAGCGTGACCCCCGCCTTGACGTTGGCCGAGCTGACGGCCCACGAAGCGACGGGCGTGCATTCGGGCGCTTCATCCATGCACCAGTTGGTTTCACCAGCGACTAGCGCCCACGTCTTTGCGGCAGGATCGAAAGCGAAGATGCGCACGTTCTTGGCGGACTCAGCGTCGATCTCGAGCAAGCCAGTGGAGCCCTTCGGGCAATCTTCACAAGCTGTGAGTTTAAACGTTGCTAGGTCGAGCTCGTCGCCGTTGCCCGCAACCTTCACGTCATCCGAGTCACGGTAGCCATCCGAATCATCATCATCGAGGTTGGGTAGGAACAGGGCGCCTACATTGCCCTGGTACTCCATCTCGCCTGCTTGGTCGGCCTCGGAAGCAGCGTCTGCGACACCATTGCGATCCGCATCCACTACGATGTCAACCGTAGGTCCAGCGGCTGGTCCACCTCCTGTTCCACCGGTACCACCGGTTCCCGAATCATCCCCGCAACCCACGCTTCCCAGAAGCGCGAGGCCGATCGTGCCTACGACGGAAGTACAGCGCATACCAAACCCCATACCCTAGCTGCGCATTGTGCGCGATGGCCGTTGAAGCTTTCTTGAGTAGTCTTGACGCGTTGACGCAAAGCGAAAGAAGCCTGTCTTTACGAACAGGGTCGTTCTTGGTTTCGCTGCTGGGCGCGCGTGGCGTAGAAATGCAGCATGCGGATGGCGATGCTCGTTGCGTATTGTGTGCTGGCTTTCGGCTGCCAGGAGCCAACGCCTGCAGTTTCTCCCGATGATCAATCCACGACGCTAAAGCCGGCCGCGCTCGCCAGTGGGACCGCCAGTGTGCCAACTGCCGAAGCTATCAGCATGTCGGCTTCTTCGGCGGCTCCCAGCGTGGCCTCGCCGAGTAGCAGCTCCGCGGCGCCGGTCACCTCATCCAACGCGCTTACGTCGTCCAACGCGTCCACGTCGACCAAACCGGCGGCCTCGGCTTCGGCAGGGCCCGTGACCATCTGTGGTTCGCGCTTTCCGCCTTGTCCGAAAGGGCTTACCTGTTCGGGCGCCGTACGCGGGGTATGCCAGTAGCGTCTGCTAGGGTATCCGTTTAGCGGTCAAGGCACGCTGAGCCTCGCCCAGCGCTCGAATGGCCTCGATGCAGCGCTCTCCGGCCTCTACCTGGGCGCGCAACTGGCCTGCCTTGCCTTGGAGGTCAGCGACGTCCACGGGGGGGCCAAAGAATACGTCAATCGGGTTCGGCCCGGGTCGCGACCAATTGTTCAGAAACTCGAGGCCGAGGCTATTGCTCATACCGAGAATGAAGACCGGTATCGTTGGCTTGCCCCCGAGAGCGAGCCTACCAGCCCCAGGTTGCGCCTTGAGTAGTTGATAGGGATTGTTGCCTTTGTTGCGAGTGCCCTCGGGATGAAGGGCGAGGATCGTCCCGGGGAGGTTGAGCTCCTTGAGGCAACGATCGAGCGAATAGCGGTTAAAAGAGCGCTTCTCTTTCTCGCGCAAGACCGGCGGAAACATGCGGCCAGCGCTCATGAACAGGTTGACCGCGGTGCCGAGGGGCTGATCGTAAAAGAACGTTCCACGGGTCGGGTAGAACATCCGCTTAGAGACGTTGGTACGCCAGTAGAGAATCGCCGAGATGATGAAGAAGTCGAAGAAGGAGCGATGATTCGCCACGAGCACGAAGGAGTCCTGCTTCTGGAAACGTTGCACGTGCTCCAGTCCGACGATGTTGAGCCTGCGTCCGGCACAGGTCCAGATGACGCCCCCTGTCACGGCCGACGTCCAGCCAGCACTCAGCGGTGCGAGCTCTGGGCGAGCCAGGAAGTCAGCAATCTCGAAGGTAATGCGCTCGTTGGCAGAAAGCGACGAGAGCTGTTCGCGCGTCGGCCGCACTCGTTGGTTGGTAGCACGGCTCGCTGTTCGTTGCCTATCCCTGCCCGTACGCTGAACAAAGCTGCCTGTCCGTTCTGGCGATGGGCGATACTCGCGGCGTGGCTCCGCTAACCTTTCGCTCTGGGCTTCCGCTGCTCGTCCCTCTCGTGTGCCTGCTCTGGGCGAGGCCGCAGATCGCCCACGCTTGAGGCGTTTCAGCGCCTGTCGGTGCGACGGGAGCAGTCATTTCGTGTTCGGAGGACGGGCAGGAGAGCAAAAGCGCTCCGGCGTCGCGCGGGCGCACGGCCTTGGCCGGCGGGTACTCACGCTCGCAGCTAATTTTCTTCGATGGTGAGACGGAGGCCACGCTCGAGCATGGCTCGGTCGTCGCGACCAACGACTTCTATGCAGGGAAGTTCACCGTCACGCTCGCGGCGGGCGCCTTCCTCAATGGTAGTTTGGACGCTGGGGGAGCGCCCTACGAGCTGGGTCCAGGCTGGCTGACGTCGGTTGGCCTCTCGTGGCGGGTGCTCAACGAGACGACCGATATTCCCTACGTTGTGCTCTCGACCACGCTCGGCGGCTTGGGCACTCGCACCATGCGCAACGACGAGCGCGGCGATTACTACGGTATCGATTTCCGTTTTGGTGGCTCGGTCGGTAAAACGTTCGCTGGCTGGTTCAGCCCCTATGCGGCGCTCCGCGTGTTTGGCGGGCCGGTGCTGTGGGTGGTCAACGATGAGACGATCGTCGGAACCGACAAGTTTCACGTACAGGGCAGCCTGGGCGCTGTGTTTTTACTGCCGCAGTCGCTCGACTTCTTTTTTGAGGGCAGCCCTGGTGGCGAGCAGGGAGTCTTCGGCGGGTTCGGCGTGCGCTACTGAACGCCTTCGTTCCAAGGCCTTTGCTGGAATGTGCAGCTCGTTGAAATAAGTCTGTGCCCTCGAACGAAGAGTCGAGAGGAGGCCAGACTATGCCTTACTTCGGAAGTACGCTCTTCATCGTTGCTCTGCTGCTGGGTGCCCTGGCAAGCCTGCTAGGCGCCGTTTATCTGGTATTCGCACTGGCGCGCTCAAAGGTCCGGGTTGCAGCGGAGGTGCTCGATCAGCGGCCTTTTGCGTCCGTGCTGCTGGCGCTGCCCATCGCCTTTGCGCTGATGTTGGTGCTCGCGGTCTTGAGCAACTTGGGCCCATTGGGGCAGGGGATAGCGTTCATCTGGGCTGCCCTAACAGGCGCTGCCATCGCCCTCAGCCTCGCGGTTAGCAGCCTTCACGTGGGGCTGGGCCTCGATTGCGAAAAGCCGCGCCCAGCCACCGAGAGCCTAGGCCGAGGCGCGCTGACTATCCTCCTATCCTCCCTGTTACCGTTCTTGGGCTGGTTCATCGTCTTGCCGTTGGCTGTCTTGGGTGGGCTCGGGGCAAGTGCACTAACCGTGTTCGCAGCGCGCCGCGCCGCCCCGACGGTCAGTCCGGTCAGCCGCTGGGAGCTCGGGTGAAACGCAGGACGTTTCTGTCCGCCGGGATGGCGGGCGTCGCCCTGCTCGGTACCGGTTGCGAGACCATCTCGGCGTTACGCCAGGCGCTGCGCAATAGCCATATCCCCGAACGCTTCGCGGTCGCGCAGGGCGCCGCCATCGACCCCGACTTCCACTTCCTTTCTCGGGTGACCTTCGGCCCGCGCCCTGGTGACCTCGACCGCGTGCGTCGCCTCGGTCGCGAGGCCTTCCTCGAGCAACAGCTGGATCCGGCGCTCGACGAAGGCTTGCCCAGCCGACTCAAGGTATCGGCGATCGACGTCATGCACTTGGACCCATCGACGCTCTATGAACTACCGCCCGAGCCGATCGAACGTCAGCTGATTCATCATGCGGTGATGTCGGCGCTGCTCTCCGAACGTCAGCTACACGAGGTGTTGGTCGAGGCCTTCGCCGATCATTTTCATATCGCTGTGGCCAAGGGGGATTGCCGGCACCTCTTGCCCGCTGACCGCCGCGACGTGATTCGCAAGCACGTGTTAGGTCCGTTCCGTGAGCTCCTGGCCGCTTCGGTCTTGTCACCTGCGATGCTGGTCTATCTGGATGGTGCAGAGAACTCGGCTGAGCACGGAGCGGTACCGAATGAGAATCATGCACGCGAGCTACTCGAGCTTCATACGCTTGGTGTGGACGGCGGCTATACGCAGCAGGACGTCAAGGAGGTAGCGCGCTGTTTGACCGGCTATGTGGTAGGGAGCAAGTGGAACCCAGGCGCTGTCGAGTTCGTCGCGGCACGTCATGACGACGGGGAAAAGCGAGTGCTAGGCCACACGATACCGGCCGGCGGAGGCCGGCTCGATCTGGACCGTCTGCTTGAGCTATTGGTCAGTCATCCAAGCACGGCGCGCAACGTCGCGCGAAGATTGGCCAAGACGTTCGTCAGCGATGACCCTCCCCATGAGCTGGTTGAAAGTATCGCCAATACCTTTGTTGCGACCGCGGGAGACCTGCGCGCCGTAACGCGAAGCCTGCTGCTCGAGGAGGGGTTTGAGAGTCATGCGGGCAAGAAGGTGAAGCGGCCCTTTCGCTTCGTGGTCTCTGCGCTTCGGGCGCTGGGGGTTACCTCGTTGGCCGAGGAGAGCGTCAGTCACTTTCTCGAGCGTATGGGGCATAAGCCGTTCGGTTGGCCAACCCCTGATGGCTACCCGCAAAGTGGGCTGGCCTATCTGCCTTCGCTGCTGCCGCGCTTTCAGTTCAGCCGGGCGCTCGCTCAGGGCAGCCTCGAGGCGGTTGAACCCGAGCTCGGGGCGCTCTTCGTGGGCTGCTCTGGGCCCGGTGGCTCAGCTAACGTGCTCGCGCACCTGTTCGGTCGAGCGCCCTCCAAGCTGGAGGAAGAGACGCTGCTCAGTCCGCAAGCTTCACCCCAAACCACGGTGGCTATGGCTCTCTCGAGTCCAGCTTTTCAGAGGTACTAATATGCATAGTATGGTGGTGATCTTTTTGCGAGGCGGGGCGGACGGGCTGTCTCTGGTGCCTCCAGTCTTCGACGACGACTACTATCGAATGCGGCCCTCGCTGGCCTTGAAGGTCGGAGCGCCTCCGCGCGAGCAGCGTGCGCTCGATACGGGCCATGCCTTTGGGTTGCATGGAGACTTCTCCCCGCTGGCCGGTTGGCTCGAGGAACGCAGCCTGTCGGTGGTCCTGGCCGCAGGCTCGGAGGACCAAACTCGCTCCCATTTTGAGGCCCAGGATCTGATGGAGCTCTCCGGCCAAAACGACGGCTGGCTTGCGCGCGCACTACGCGCTCGTGACAACGCCACTCCTAGTTCTCTGTCCGCCATTGCCCTCGGACGAACGTTGCCGGAGGCGCTACGCGGTTGCGCAGCAACGGCGATCACCGACCTCTCTGAGCTCATGAACGGAACCCCGGACGATGACCAGCTCGATAGCATCCTATCGCTCTATGAGCCGCTCGATGAATCGCGTGCTGAGCGAGAGCTTCGCCAAGGGGCGAAAAGCTCGGTAGCTGCGCTTAAATCGCTGCGCCGTCTGGCCGCCGATAAGAAAGCCGCGAACAACTTTCCGGATACGGCCCTCGGCAGGGGGTTGGCCACTGCTGCGCAATTGCTCAATCACCGTGAGGAACTGGGTCTCGGCGCCGTAACGATCGATCAGGACGGCTGGGATTCGCACTTCGCCCAGGCCAGGTTGGTATGCGATCGGGTCGACGACCTTGCTCGCAGCTTGGCTGCTCTGCGGGAAGCGTTGGGCAATGGCTGGGATCAAACTACCTGCGTGGTCATGACCGAGTTTGGTCGGCGTGTTCAGGAGAACGTGTCGCTCGGTACCGACCACGGACGCGCAAGCGCGATGCTGTTATGCGGTGGACAGCTGCCCTGGGCTCCCTTCGTCGGACAGTGGCCCGGCTTGTCGGAGGGGGCGCTCACGGGCCCCGGGGACCTGCGCGTGACCACCGACTATCGCGAGCCGCTTTCATGGGTGCTTTCACAGCGCTTCGGCGTCGATGCGGCCCGCGTCTTCGGTGCTGCTCGCGAAAGCGCCGCTCATTGACGAAGGTCGACGTACTTGTAGCCGACGCTCTCGCTGGCCTCAGCGTGGTGCCGAGAGAGCTCCCGCAGAATGTCCATCGGTACGACGATCCCAGCCAGTTTGCCGTGCTCGTCGGTGACGAGAACACGATGGATCTTCTCGTCGACCATCAGGCGGATCGCGCTTATCAGCGGGTCATCCGGCTGAACCGCGAAGACCACGCGGGTCATCGCCTCGGCGACGGCGAGGTTGTCTGCGCTGGCTCGGTCGAGCACCGCCGCGTGGTGTCGGGGATTGACCAGATCGGTATGGGAGACAACCCCGAGTATCCGGCCATTGGAGCCTAAGACCGGCGCCCCACTCACCCGCGCTCGAAGAGCAACGTTGCCGCCTCCGCCAGCGTACAGCTGAAGGGAATGGTCAGTACGTTCGAACTCATCACATCGCGAACTCGAAGTTCGCGCGACATTGCTAGCTTGATCAACGAAGCCTCCTTGTCACCCGCAGCAAAGAACGCGCCGCGCAACCGCTAGACAAGCTTTGCCAGCTTGCGCTCGCGAGAGCGGCCTTGCTGGCCGAAAGCTCTGCATCCCAACGCGCAATCCCTGCACTTTGCGCAAGAATCTCGCGCACCATTGGCAAATACTTGCGGCGCTAGGCGAGCTGGATGACGAGGCGGCGGTGAGTTCCGCTACCTATCTCGTTTCAGCTCCTGATCAGCCGGGCCTCGTCGCGCGCCTTTCAGGGTTTTTCTATGAACTTGGGCTCAACATTCTCGACGCGTCGAACCATACCGACGTGCACGCCGAGGGAGCTCCGCGGTTCTTCATGCGCTTGGTCGTGGACCTGGCGGGCTTGGCCAAGCCGGGCGCTGCGGAGAAGCTTGGTGGCTCTGCCGACCGCAAGGCGCTCGAGAAGGCCTTCAATGCGTTGGGTGAAGCGCTCGCGGCCTCCTGGAGTGTGGGCTACTCGGACGTATTGCCGCGCGTCGCCATGCTGGTGACCAAAGACCCGACCTGCCTTTACGACTTGATTCTTCGCCAACGCAGCGGAGAGCTGCAGTGCGAGATTCCTGTGATTATCTCCAATCACTCCCACCTCGAGTCTGTGGCAGACAGCTTCCGCATTCCGTTTGTCGCCTTGCCGGTAACGGCTGAAACCAAGGCGGCTCAAGAGAAGCAAATCCTCGCGGAGTTGAAGCGACACCACGTCGACCTGGTGATTCTCGCCCGCTACATGCAAGTCCTCACCGACGAGTTTCTGCAACAGGCGCCCTGCGTGATCAACATTCATCACGGCTTCTTGCCTGCGTTTCAGGGCGCCAAGCCCTACCACCAAGCGCATGCTCGCGGCGTAAAGCTGATTGGCGCGACGGCCCACTATGCCACCAAGGATCTCGATCAAGGGCCGATCATCGAGCAGGACGTCGCACGGGTGACCCACGGAATGGGCCCCGAGGAGCTGGTGCGCGTCGGCCGTGACGTCGAGCGTGTGGTGCTGGCTCGCGCCGTGCGAGCTCACGTCGAGCGGCGCGTGATCGTTGAAGGCCGTCGCACCATGGTGCTGTGAACGGCCTATTGCGACCGCAAGAACACCACCTGCGCGACGCAGCCCTCGCGTTCGCGCAGGCCTACCTCAATCTGGGCGCCGTCATTGCGCAACAGTAGGTTGGCGATGAGTTCAGTCTCGGCCTCAACCTCGATCGTCCCTTGGCCGCCGGAGCGCGGCTCGAGGAAGAAGCGCAGTTGCGAGCGATCCGCGGTGTAGCCGCGCACTTTGTAGCGACCGGTCTGGGCTCCAGCCGGTGGCTTGACCGGGCCACCGTCGCACACGGCGCCGTCCGGGGGAGGCGACTCAGAGCCGGCTGGCCGAGCCGCTTGCCGCCTCTCCGGATCAGCTTTGAAGGTCCCTTCAGGGATGGTGCCGCAGGCCGCAAGGGCCAGCAGCAAGATGCACGGGCTGCTTGGGAGGTGTGCCATGCCGCCTTGTATCACTGAACGCTCGCTTTGGTGCTTCCGCCCAGCGCGGCTTCCTTGCCCGATAAGTCAACTTTGGCTGCATGCGGCGCTACCCTTGCGAGGTTGAACTGCGCTGCGGTACCCAGCCAACTCTTCCGCCAAAGGCGTGCTTGTGCGCGGCTGCTTGCTCTTTGGGTGTTGGCAATGCCGCAATGCAAGAGCAAGCCGGAGCCAGCCCCGCATCGCGCAGCCGCCAGCTTGGCCAGCCAAGAGCCGCCGGATCTCCAGGCGCTCGGAGAGCCCGCCTTCTTGCAACCAAAGGAACTTACGCCCGAGCTGCCGAACCAGCGCTTGGTGGTCGTGCTCGACCCGGGGCACGGCGCCAAAGACAACCCTGGTAACACCTCCTGCTATTGCATAGCCGAGCAGGATTTCACGCTCGCGCTGGCCTACGATCTTGAAGCGGTGCTCGATGAACTGGGCGGCTTTGACGTCGTACTCAGCCGTCGCGGCAGCGAGCTCGTCAGCTACGCCGATCGCGTTGCGCTTGCAGAGCGTCTGCAAGCCGACGCATTCATTAGCCTGCATTCGGATATTCGAGGCCAGGCGAAGCTGTGGCGACCCGACGGCACGGCGGATTGCAAGTGGAGTGAGGAGGCCCCCGGGTTTAGTGTGCTATTTAGCGATGAAGCCCTGCCGCGTATGGTCGCGGCTAGGCGCTCGCTCGGCAGTGAATTGGCCAAGGGCTTGCTCGCCGCTGAATTCAGCCCGTACGGCGGGAAAGAGTACCTGAACCTTTATGAGTCAGACGCTGCGGCCGCAGGCCTGTTCGTCGATCGACATGAGGCCAAGAAGCGCGTCTTCGTCCTGCGCAAACCGACAGTGCCCTCGATCATCATTGAAACGCACAATGCCCTCGATCCGCGCGAGGCGAGCCGTTGGGAGGACGTCGACGTACGCAGGGCGTTCGCCTTGGCGGTGGCTGAGGGCCTTTCGCAGTTTCGCCGAGGGCTGAGTGAATCAAAGTGAGTCGGCTCACGTGAGGACGAGGATTCATTAGGGCAATCTTCGCAAAAGGCCTAACCTGCTTATATGCGATGGCAGCTTGGCGCGTTTGCAACTTCGTTGGCCGCAATTCTTATTGCCTGTAGCGGCGAGACCAGCAGTGGCGGTGCGGGGGCTGCCCAGGCCGGTGGCGGTTCCGGCGGTCAGGGCGGTGTCGGAGCGTCGGGCGGCCAAGGTGGTAGCGCGGGTGGCTTCACGGGCTGCATCGACTCAGGAGATTGCGACGGCGGCGTTTGCATCGACGGCGTGTGTTGCCCAACGCAAGCTCAAGCTTGCGGCGACGTCTGTTGTGATGCGGCGCAAGTCTGCCTGTTCGAGAAGTGTGTAGCTCCTGGTAACGACTGCACGACGGCTGCGGATTGCCGGCCCGGCGAATACTGTGAGACAGCTCTGGGGGAGAACGCAGGCGGCCAGGGAGGGGCCGGCGGTGGCTGCAGTGAGCCGCTGCCCGTAGCGGGCAAGTGTCTCGAGGCTCCAGCGGCCTGCGACGAGAATGGTCAGCCGGAAGGCTGCTTGCCTGCTTGCGAGTACTTTCCGCCTGTCGGTCAGCTGAGCGCGGAGCTCAAGTATCAATGGGGCTCATCGCTCGTAGCGCCCGAGCATCTCGACGTTTGGTCCACTCCTACCGTGGGGCGCCTCTACGACGCCAATTGTGACGGCGCCGTTGATGTATTGGACCCCCCCAATATCCTATTTGTTTCGGGCCGCGCGATCGAGGCGAATACCGGACTTGGTACCTGTTGCCAGTGCACCAACGGGCCGGTTTCCGCGTGCAAGAGCGGCGTGCTGCGGCTGCTCAACGGTAGGACGGGCGCTGAACTTTGGTCGCTCGAGAAGCCGTCGGAAACGTCCATCGGTTTCTCCGGCGTGAGCACGGCTATCGGCGACATCGACGCCGACGGCCGCATGGATATCGCGGCCGTGACCGGCGAGGGGTACATCGTCCTCATCGACGACCAGGGCGTCGTCAAACGCACGAGCAATCTTCCGCTTACGCAGGTATCGCACGGTACTTTCGGCTGGGGCGGTGGCCTCTCTATCGCCGATATGGATGGGGACGGCTTTCCCGAGATCGCCTACGGGGCCACGGTCTTTCGCACGACCGATAACGCGATAACGTTGGCTTGGACCGGGGCGAACGGCATCGGTGGCCGTCAATTCGACGCTCTTTCTACGTTCGTGGATCTCGACGGTGCAGCGGACGGCCAACTGGAGCTATTGGCCGGTAAGTCTGCTTATCGCGCCGACGGCACCACGCTTTGGAACCGAACGGATCTCGCGGAAGGCTACCCTGGTATCGGTGACTTCAACGCCGACGGAGCTCCGGAGGTGGTGCACGTGGCAGGGGGGTCCCTTTGGATTCTGAACGCAGCGACTGGCGCAACCTTGGTGGGGCCGTTGGCACTACCAGGTACTGGGAGCGGCGGCCCACCCACCGTCGCCGACTTCGACGGGGACGGGATGCCCGAGATCGGGGTCGCCAAGGCGACCTTCTATTCCGTAGTCGACGTAGACCTGCAAACCGGCCTCAGTGTGTTGTGGCAAACTCCCAATCACGATCTCTCTTCCTCGGTTACGGGCTCGAGCGTGTTTGACTTCGAAGGCGACGGGCGCGCCGAGGTTATCTACGCTGACGAGTGCTTCCTTTGGGTCTTTGACGGTCAGACCGGTGCTGTTCGCTTTGCGACTTCAACCACCTCCTTCACTGCTACGGAGGCCTCCCTCGTCGCGGACGTCGACGGTAATGGCCATTCAGAGCTGGTCATGGTCTCCAACGGTGCCGATCCGAGCGCAGCCGGTTGGGGCTGCAAGGATGCGGCCGGTATGCCCACGGTCGTCAATGGCATCGCGTGGACC
This sequence comes from uncultured delta proteobacterium, assembly GCA_903892415.1. Lineage (GTDB taxonomy): Bacteria > Myxococcota_A > Polyangia > Polyangiales > Polyangiaceae > Xiheicaenibacterium. The sequence goes on from CAITIQ010000373.1 coordinate 41,561, forward strand.
CCGAGTGCTACCGCCGCCGAGTCCTATCGCGGCCTTTCGGTCTTTGGGGATACCGCCAATTCATGGGTAGGTACGCGCACCCTGTGGAATCAGCACAGTTATCACGTGAGCAACATCTGTGATGACCGCGACAATGCCTGTGAAGCGCCAAACACTTATGGCTCAATCCCGCTGCATGAGACGTCCAATTGGACTCTCCCGTGGCTCAACAACTTCCGTCAGAACGTCCAAGACCAAGGCATCTTCAACGCTCCCGACGCAGTGCTTTCGCTCGCCATCCCCTGTGAGACGCCCCTTACGGCAGAGGTGAGCGTTCGCAATCAGGGGCTCGCCTCGTTGCCGGCGGGCGTAGTCGTTCGCGTCTACAAAGTGGCTGGGGATGTTCTGGTCGGTCAGGGCGCTACCTCTGGGTCGCTGTTTCCTGGTCAGACCCAAGTTCTATCGATCGAGGTGGACTCGGGGCTCGCTTCCAGCGGGGATACCTTCGTCGCCAGGGTCTTCCTCGACCCTGACAACATCACCTTCCACGAGTGCCGAGAGGACAACAACGAAAGCGCTCAAGTAACCCCGCCCTGCGCGCAGTAGCTGTAGTTACGCGCCCAAAGGGTTGAGTACGCAGCTCGGTCAAGGCCGAGCTGCGACATCGTGACGCATTCGGGCAGCCTTTGGTTTGTGCAAAGGTGGGCCGATGTTTAGTCGTGCCGCGGTGGTTTTCTTTGGGTCTCTCACTCTCTTCTTGCTCGTCGCCTGCGGGGATGACACGGCGGGGGAGAAGCCCACTTGTGAAGCGCTCGGGGAGCTCTGTCATGACTCAACGACCGAGGCTGGGATCGACTGCCACGAAACCGCCGAGGACGCCGCAACGACCGAGGAAATGTGCCTCGAGATGGAAGCGGCCTGTCGGGCGGAATGTGAATGACTCGTGCTGGCTCGTCTGACCGCTGCTGCCCTGCTCGCCTTGATCGGCGCGCTGGCGCCAACCCATCAGGCCTTCGCTGCAGCTTGTTGCGGTGAAGCGTCGGTCGGGGACCGGCTGGGTGAGACAGAGCTGTTCATGACCGCATTGCGGCCCTCGCTGAGAATCCGTTACGGCTCGTTCGACCAGGAGGGCGTCTTTTCTGCCAATCGTGGTTCCACCGACCTCACGGCCGAATGGGTGAGTTCCTGCGTCGTACGCGTGACTCCCAACCTCGAATTGGGGGCCGCGGTTCCGTTGGTCTTCAATTATCGGGAAGCGCAAGGCGTTGAGAGTGAAACAGGCGTTGGCTTCGGAGATACGAGCGCCTTCGCCACATGGCTCCTCTATTCGCAGTTTGCAGACCGCTATGCGCCAGGTGTAGCGCTTACAGGCGGTGTGACCTTACCCACCGGAGCTGCGCCGCAAGCCTCTGAAACGCTTTTGGGCGCGGACACGACTGGGCAAGGGCGAGGGGAGTTCACCTTGACGGCGACGTTGGAGAAGACGCTCGCTGAGCACTTTCACGTGCGCGCCATTTCGGCCATGACCTTCTTTACGGCGCCTGGGGAAGAATCACCTGCGCGCAAGGCCCCTCGAGTTTTGGTTGGGCCGGCGGTGGGCGTGCTCTTTGACCCGCTAACGGTCATTGCCGGTTTCTCCTTCGATATGGATCTGGAGCCGTCGAGTCGGCAGCGTGCAGAGTTCTCCCTCTCCCCTTTCGTGGATCTGAGCTCTATGGTCAGTCTCGTAGGAGACCTCCGGTCTCAATTGCCTATCAACGGTCTCACTGTCGCGGAGTCTGCCGCCGTTCGGGTGGGGCTGGGTTTACGCATTGGAGTGTTGCAGTGATGAATCGATGGCAAGTGAAGTCGCTATTGCTTGGAGCTGCGTCGGCGCTGCTCGTGTTCAGCTGCTCCGGCGCTGAACAGGATGCGCTCCCGTTTAACGAAGAAATGCCTGGAAAAGCGCGGGTACTCACCTTCGAATTGAGAGCTGACTCTCTCTCGGAAGGACTGAATACGCTCGAACTCGAGGTGCGTGAGGACGGCGAGCCTGTACAGGTGGATACGGTCTTCGTGGAGATCCACATGCCCGATATGGGACATCACGGCGTACAAGCGGAGGTGCTGCCCACCCCACGTGGTTACGAGGCCGAGGTTGTGTTCTCGATGCCGGGGCGCTGGCTGGTCGATGTGGCCGTTGAGGGTGAGGTATCAGACTCCTGCCAGTTTGTGCTCGAGGTTCAATGACCCGGCTTGGCGTAGCAAGAGATCTGGGTCAATGAGGACAAACCTATGACCACTGCAGTCCTTAACGTCGACCTAGCTAAGTGGTTTTCAGCTCTACGTCGCGTCGTGGTGGTGGTGGCGCTGGGCGTGCTCTTGTTATCCGACTATTGGCTCGGACTGCAGGTCTCCTATGTCTGGGGCCTGCCACCGATTGCGTTATTGGTCATTGTCGAGGTAATCGCCTCGAGCGACCTGTTCAAAGGCGCGCGGCTCGGCTCTGAGTGGCTGGTACTTGGCTATGCTGCCGCAGACATCGTGGCCTTCGCTGTGGTCATCGGTGCTTCCGGTGGTGCAGCCAACCCGTTCACCGCGGTCCTGTTCGCGTATGTAGCTTTGGCGGCTTCGTTGCTGTCTCCATTGCGCACCTTTCTATTGGCTGCCTTTTCGGCGATCACCTTCGGCTCGTTGTTCTTGTTGCCGAGCGATCCGAGTTGTCACAGCCCCACCATGAACATGGCGGACCACTTCTACGGTATGTGGGTCGCCTACGCGGTTGGAGCGCTATTGTCCGCCTTCTTCCTCACCCGCGTGCGCAAAGCGCTTATTGCGCATCAACAAGAGATCGAGCTGCTGCGCAAGGAACAAGCGGATGCCGCGCGGTTCGTGGCGCTCGGGACTTTGGCCGCAGGCACGGCTCATGAGCTTGGTACCCCACTATCGACGATTGCAGTGCTTGCCGAGGAGCTGTCGCAGAATAACCTCACTCGAGAGCGCGCCGAGGCGATCATCAATGAGGTTGCCCGCTGTCGCGAGGTGCTGACCCGCATGCGACCGGGGGCCAAGAAGGACCTCGCACATGGATGTCGTTTGGGCGAGGTGGTACCGAACGCGGTACGCACCTGGTTGCGCGCGCACCCTGGTGCTCGAGTCAGCGTGATGGTGGACACGGATGCCGTCGTTCCTATGGGCTCAAATGATGTTGAGGCTGCGCTTTCCGTTCTATTAGACAATGCGTTGGCCGCGGTTCCGCCAGATACCGGCGAGGTGCGGGTGTTTGCAGCGTCCAGCGCCGCTGGGCCCTCCCTCGTCGTTGAAGACAATGGCAGCGGGGTTGATGGCGCTGTCGTCGCGCGGTTGGGGGAGCCCTTCGTCTCGACGAAGGATCCCGGCGAGGGGATGGGGCTTGGCTTGTTTGTCATTCGAACGTTGTTTGAACAAGCTGGTGGCACCATGAGCATCGAACCGAACAAGCCAAGCGGGACCCGTGTCGTGTTGGCCTTCGGCGCGGCGACCGGCCAGGCCGACAGAGCCTCATCCGCCCCACGCAGCGTAGTAAGCGCGGGAGCACTCCTGCCGCCGTTGGGCGAGCCGGCGCATTGAACTATGGTTGAGACACCGGACCACCCATCGCTGCTCATCGTCGACGACGATGATGCTTTCCGAACGGCGTTGGCGCGTACCCTGACCGAGCGGGGCTTTGCTGTACAGACAGCGCGCAGCTTTGAAACGGCCGTTGCGTTGGCCAGCGAGCACTCGTTCGAATATGCCTTGATCGACGTCCGTATGCCTGGCCGGACTGGTCTTGAGTTGCTGCCAAAGCTGCGGGAACTCGACGACGGAACGCGCATCGTGGTTTTTACCGGCTATGGTTCTATCTCCGACGCGGTATCGGCGATGAAGGCGGGCGCGGCTGACTACCTTACAAAGCCGGTCACCGCAGAGCTCTGTGAGCGCGCCTTGTTGGGCTTTCGAAAAGGGTCTGAGCATCAGTCGCTGGCCACGCTGGGCCGAGAAAACGACCCAATTCCGACGTTGGAGCGGGTCGAGTGGGAGTACCTGCAACGGGTCTTGGGGGACTGCCGGGGCAACGTCTCGGATGCTGCTCGCAAGCTCGGAATGCACCGCCGATCTTTGCAGCGCAAGCTCTCCAAACACGCTCCGCGCCGCTAGTCACTTGCAGCCGATTGAATGACTCGTGCCAAGTCGAAGGTCCAACGGGCCTACGGCCATTTTTCTCGAAGAGGGCACGAGTCATTCACTTCGTGCCTTCGGCACTCCGTAGACCTCCGTGGACTCCGTCCACTTAGTGGACACACTCCGGTTCTGTTCGCTGCATCCGCCTTCGGCGGAATCAGCCGATCAGCACGAGCTTGAAAGGGTCATAGACCAATAGGTTTGGCCCTTCGGTTCGAGTTTGGAACGTGCGTTGGTCTGCGCAAAGGCCCTTGGGCCGCACCAACGCGCCGGTCTCCAGCTTGAAGGCGTAGGCGTGAACAGGGCACATCAGACAACCGTCCTCTACCCAGCCCTCGGATAGACTCGCTCCGGCGTGGTTGCAGGCGTCTTCCAGCGCGTGAAAGCCGCTCTCGGTCTTGACCACGACCACGTCATACGGGGGATAGGAGACCCGTACGATATCTTGTTGCTCAAACTCAGCGAGCGGCACTTTTGCGACGAGCTTCACTCCGCCTCGTTCGGCGTCCCTAACGACGCTCTCATCCGGATGGCTGCTGCGCAGTCGGTCACCCGCCAACCATACCAGAGCCTTCTCGATGCTGCTTCCTGCGAGCATGCAAGGCCCATCTTCGCTAGCTTGCCCGCATGGCTCGTCCCGCCTTGCGACTTTTGCCGTTGCTGCTCTGTGCCGCGTGCGTCACGACGTCGGTCGCCGATCCCGCTCGACCGGTTGCTACGGATCCGAGCCCCGTCCAAGCGGCACAGCTCGAGAGGTCACCGGTCCCGGCCCCTCAATCCTTGGTGATGCTCGTGCGCGCTGCCCGTCCCGAGGAAACCTTGCGTGCACTCGGCAAGCTCTATCCGTTGCCGCTAGACCTTGCGAACGAGCTCGAGGAGCCCTCCGGAGGAGCCAGCCGCTTCATTGACTTTGCGGAGAGCTTTGAGCTGGCCGTGGTGGTGGCGCCGCAGTCTAGCCAGGGCTTTTTGCCCCAACTGTCCGCGGCGATCAGCCTGCCACTGAAGCCTGACTCGGCGGGGTTTCTCGACTTCGTAGCCAGTAAAGGCGCTGCGGTTGAGCTGGTCGAGGAGGGGCGCACGCGGATCGCCAGGGAGGAGCAGGCCTGTGAACTGTGGGCGCGTGAGCAGGGGCCCAGCCGTTTGATTTGTAGTAACTCAGCCCCGACGCTCAGCGAGCTAAGTCCCTGGTTGGCTCGCACGGTACCCACCTTGGCGAAGCCCAGCGAGGACGTGCAGCTGCGACTCGATTTTGGCCCACTGAACGCTGACCTCAAGCCGAAGTTGGCGGTCTTCCTCAATGATCAACTCGGGCTGCTCGCGGGCGAAGTCATCTCACCGATCTTCAGGGACCCACGGCTGAGTGCGGACCTCGTAAGCGCCGGACAACAGCTGCTTTCTGGGCTCAATGACCTGGGCTCACTCAACGGTGGCCTTCAAGTGGACCAGGCGACGGGCCGTGTCACCGTGCGTTTACAGCTTGAATATCAAAGTAAATCCTCCTGGTTTACTCGGCTTTGGACCGAAGATATGCGGTTAGGTCCCCCGCCCGCCGTTTACTTTCAGCTGCCCCGAGATTCGGAGGGAGCCTTCTTTGGTCGCGGCTTCAACCAAAGCCAGTTCAGCGAGCCGCGCGCCTTCGTCGAGCTCGCTTGGAAGAAGGGCATCGAGCAGTTGGCAAAAGATTCGGAGGGGCGTTTGCGCGCTAGCGATACGAAGTCGTTTGCGGCGCTGATCCCAGCAATTCCTCGGCTGGAAGGGGAGTGGGCCTGGGCCTTCGGCTCGCTTCCGGCGGCTGCGGACAAGCCTGTCGCTGCTAGTGGCCCGGAGCAGGAGGTCTTGCAGTTCGAGGCGAAGTACCGTCAAGCGATGGGTTGGTCGGTGTTTGCCGCCTTTGGCGAGCTCGAGGACCTGCTGAAGTTCTTTGAACGCGGTATCGACGCGGAGAAGCGCTTTGCGGCCATGCGAAAGGCCGAGGCGGACCAGCGCTTGAAGCGTGCCTCAGCCAAAACGAAGGCATCGCTCAAGGCCAAGCGAGAGGCGCTCGACCGTTTTGAGCCGAAGTTTCGCGTCTCCCGCAATCCGGTGAGCTACCCCAAGGGCTCGGCGCTGATCGACGTGAAGTTCGGCTTCAACAACAAGGACCTCGCCGATCCGTTGAGCGACGCAGAGCAGCCCTTGGATAAGCCGCAGCCTGAACAGAAGCTGGTGCGTGGCACCTTGCCGCTGACGATCGCCATGATCCCTGATGGTAAAGGTCGGTACTTGTGGGGCCTCTCGGCGGATGCAGAGGTGCTCAAAGCCAAGCTGCTCGGCAGTCAAAGCGGCGCGCCCTCTGCAGAGACGCTCGCGGCGCGCACCGACCTTGGTCGTGTGCGTGGTGACACCTCGTCTGCTGGCTACGTCTCGGTTGCGGAGCTTGCGCGTCGTCTCGCGTGGCTTGGCCAACCCGGCGAACACGAGCAGCTGCTCGAGCTGCTCGGGAAACTGGGCGACAAGAGCAACCGCAGATTGTCTTTTGCAGTTGAGGGCGTCCCCGGCGATAAGCCCAAGCTCACCGTCACGATGCTGCTCGAATAGAGCAATTCGCCGCTAGGCTCGATTGCTATTCAGCCGCGGGGAGCCCCGACCAAGAGCTTGGATCGAGCGGGCCAGCCGCCGGGACAATATCCACGTTAAACCCGGAGAGGTGGGCCATCCCCGAAATGCTCTCCAGATTCTCTGGCCCGTCGAGCGCGAGCAGATTGACGTTTACACCCGTGGTCTTGTTCGCCACGGAAAGCCCCGTCGCGTGTTGATGCCCCCAGCCGTGAGGGATAGCCACGGTCCCTCGCATCAGCTCCTTATGGAGCTTCACCGGGATTCGTACGGTCGCAGCGGCCGTCGACACGTCTGCATAGCCGCCCTCCACGAGGCCCAGCGGCGAAGCGTCCTCGGGGTGCATATAGAGGTAGTTGGTGGTTCTGTCTTTGTCGACGAACTCGGGCAGGTTGTGGGTCCACGAATTGTGCGTCGTGATTGCACGTTTGGTGATCAGCTTGAGCCGCCGTCGATCTTTGTCCTCCAGCTCGAAGCGTTGGGGCAACTGCTTGGCCTTCTCGAGCAATAGGCTAGGCGCCAGGTCGACCTTGCCATCGTCGGTGAGGACGCGGCTGCCGAGGAAGTCCGCTGGCCGATGGTCGGCGCGCTCGCGACCGTGTTTATGCCGTAGCAGCTCCTCGAAGCTTCCACCGCCCGCCGCTCGTAGCATCATCGCTAGCAGCGTTTCTTGAGGTAAGCCGTCTGCCACCGCCCCTTTTTTCAGTGGGCTCCACGAGGAACGCAGCCCTTCGAGCAGCTTCTGCGCGGCCCGCGAACCAAACAGCGAGATACCCGCCGCTTTGCATAGGTCCACGTAGATTGTCGCTTCATCCCGTTGTTGTCCCTCGGGCTTGATCAAAGCTCGAGTTGCTTGCGTATACGGCTTGGCTTGCAGGCCCAGCGCGAACGGAAAAATGAAGGGTAGATCGGCCCGCTCGAACGGGGAGGTCGCCGGTAATAGATAGTGAGCCAACGAGCCGGTCTCATTCTTGTAGATGTCGAGCGTGACCAAGAGCTCGAGCTTCTCGAAGGCACGCCGAAGCTTGCCGCTGTTGGGCATGGTGATGAGCGGGTTGCCACCGGTTACGAAAAGCGCGCGGACCTGTTTGGGCCCTTCGGTCAGAATCTCGTCAGCCAGGACCCCGCCAGGGAAGGCATCATTGACGCTCGGCAGCCCGCCAACGCGTGAGGTGTCATTGCGCAGTAGCGTGCCCGACTTCTTACCCATCTTGGGGAAGTCAAAGACGCCCCGCCCGACCAGGGTGCCGCCGTGCCGATCCAGATTGCCGGTTATGGCGTTGATGACCTCCTGTAGCCAGTAGCAGAGAGAGCCGTCTGAGCCCATGTTGACGCCGGTTGAGGAGTAAAGCGCGGCGCCATCGGCCTTTAGGTAGTCAGCGACCATGCGCTTGAGCGTGTCCGGGGCAATGGTGGTGACCGCGCTCGTGCGCTCTGCAGGGTAATCCCGCACCAGCGGCTCGAGCGAGGCGAAGCCCCTCATATGCTGCTGAATGCGCGCCTGGGCGAGCTTGCCGCTCTTTAGCACCTCATGCAGAAAAGAGAGGTAGAAGAACACGTCGGTGTTCGGCCGAATGAACACGTGCTCGCCCGTTGCTTTGGCCGTCTCGGTGCGGCGTGGGTCCACCACCCAGACGTTTCCGCCGCGCGCCGTGATCTCGCGCAGGTGTTGGGTCGGATTGGGGACCTGCAAGAAGCTCCACTTGGAGACCACCGGGTTGGCGCCCACGATGATGAGGCAGTTGGTGCGGCGTACGTCGGGGAACGGCAACGTAAACGGAAAGCCGTACATCATGCGGGAGACGGCGAACTTGTTGGCGCAGTCCTGCGTTGATGACGAGTAGAGACTCCTTGAGCCAAGGCCGGTCATGAAGCCCTGCGCGAAGATAGGATGCAACGCCGAGAAGCCGGCGGCAGTGCCGACATACATGGCAATCGCGTCGGCGCCGTGCTGATCCCGGATCTGGCGGACTTGCGCGCCAATCCCGCTTAGGGCCTGCTCCCACGAGACCTTGCTCCAGGTATTGCCGACGCGCGCCTCGGGCTGGGTGAGCCGGTCGGGCGAGGCATACATCTTGTGCTGCTTTAGCCCCTTCAGACAGCCGAACCCGCGCGTGGCTACATGCTTATCGTCGGGCCGAATGTCGACGACCGTGTTGCCCTCGACGTCGACTTCCAGCCCGCACAGGGCTTCACAGATTCTGCAGAAGGTGGAGTGGGTCTCAGCCATGCGGTCGCCAGCCTACCAGAGCGGCGATCAATCGTGCGAACGGAGCGTGTCGCGAGCTCGCTCCCAGGCGGCTCTGGCTGTCCCGTATTTGCTGGGAGGAGTGAGCAGCAGCTTGCCGAAGGGCGAGCCGGGCTTTTTATCCTCGGGTGTACGCAACATCGCCCGGGCCTCGACGGCCATGCTGCGAGCATCTTCTGTGGTTTGGCGGCTGAGCGCAGCCGCTTCAAACTCGTCTCGGCACTCGTCGCCGAGGACGGTGAGTACCCAAAAAGCGTCACGGATGGCGTCGTCTGAAGCGCCCTGCGCCGCCGCTACGGCGGTCTTGCAAGCAGAGGCCGGAAGCTTGCGGGCGAGGTGGTAAGCGGTGAGGTGGCGCGTGTTGATCTGGCGGTCCAAGAGGCCGAGTACGAAGCCCTCGTGGTTGCGAGCGACCAAGCGATCCACGACCTGACCATGCTCGGTTACGGTGATATCTCCGCGCTCGGGCCAGGAATCTCGACTGAAGCGTTCGGTGTCGTGGGTGAGTGCGAGGCGCAGTCGTTCGACGGCGGCGTCCTCTGCGCCAGCGAGCCCGAGATCAAGGGCGGCGATCACGGCGAGCCAAGGGCCCGTCGATTCATCCGCTGGGTCACGGATCAGATCGAAGAGCACCTTCTCCTGGTTTTTGGCGCCGAGCGCGACCATCAGCGCTAAGTGAATGGCGCGGGCCTCCAGGTTGTAGCGGCGATCCCCTGCGCCGCCGCCGATCTCCGGTACTTGCAAGCGCTCGGTGAGCCAGGCCAAGATCTTCTGGTTGGCCTTGCGGGCCTCGGCGCCGTCTTCCTGGCGTAGGTGGATGACCAAGCGCAACAGGCTCTCATAGCGAACGCGGTATAAGAGGGTATCCACCTCGGCGCTGGAGGTGCCTGGGAAGATGACCTCAATCAGTTCGTTGTAGCAGTTGGCGCCCCGTTGGGTCAGCAGATTGCCGGCCAAGTCCGGCGCAATCGCTTGCGCAAGAGTGGTATCCCCCGAACGGATCCGCGCCTGCATTAGCAAGCAGTCTTCATGGCTATGGCCCTCTTCTTTTGGATCCTTGCGATGATGCAACCTGGTTAGGATCGAGAGCGCTGCTGCGTCGGGCTTTTGCAGGAGCGGCAGTAGTTTTCTCAGCCTATTTTCCTCGGCTACTCCAGGTTCCTTGGTCTTCGCGATGCGCTCCAGAGCCTCTTTGGCGTACTCGGTTGCAAGGTCCGGGTCGAGCCGTGTCAGTGACTCGAGCGAGTCTTCCCAATAGCCCGGGTAGTTGCGGCCCTCGCGTTCAATCAGAAACTCCCGCAACGCAGGTGCGCTCGAGCGATCCCCAAAGTCGGCCAATACCTTGGATAGCTCGACCTTGAGGTGCAAGCGCTCGGCCTCCATCCAAGGCTCGAGTGAATCGGGGATGGGCCGCTCGAACTTGGCGCGGATGGCAGGTAAGGTTTCTCGTACGTTGAAAACGCCAGCCGCTGCTGCGTGCCGAATGATGGTGGTGAACGCCTGCGGTTCTCCGCGATAGCGCCTTAACATTGGGCCGCCGACCACCCGCAGCATGCCAGCCTTCCCGCGCGGGAGCCCAATACAGCGATAGTCGAGGCTGCCGGCCTGGGACTGGAAGGTAGTCGCGGCAATGGACGGGCCCTGCGAGCCCGTGCCGATCGGATTGGGTTGCAGCAGATCTGCAATGACGATGGGCGTGGGCTCGAACTCAGGGACGAACCTCCTTCGCGGCAGCGGGGCGAATTCTCCCGTGTCGGCGGCGGCTGGGGCCGATGCTGGCGTCTCTTCCTCGTCGTCGAGATTGCATACTAAGTAGCGATCGAAGAACGGGTGCGCCTCCGCGAGGCTCGGCAAGCCAAGCTGTGTGATGGCAATCAAGGCAGCGGCGAAGCGAGGTCGGGCCCAATTCATGGTCGGCTCTCCCATACGGTAACAGCAGCTTGGGCAGGCTCTTGTGCATCACAGTACAAGAGGCCTTTGGTTTTTATATTCGAGTAAAGAACCGCGGCGTCGCGCGGGGCGCTCTGTCCTTTGGGGCCTTGGGGTGCGTTGACACGATAGCTGCCCTGGACCCAAAGCTCACCGTTGCCGGTCGAGCTGGCGGTATGTAGGTGGACGCTCGTCGCGCTCTTCGCCAGCCGAGGGGGTGGGAGCACGAGCTGTTTGACGTGATGGTTAGGTGCGACTTCAAGGAGCTTGTCACTAGCAGCAATCACGAGCCTGTTCTCGCCCAGATGAGCAATGCTCATCAGCCCGCGATCCACCTCCAGGTCGACCTCGGCAAAGCGCTGACCGTCCCATTCGACGAAGTAGCTATGTCGATTCTCCGGCGACTCGAAGGGCTCAAAGGCCACGAGCCAGGCTCGGTTCGCGTCACGTACTTCTAAATCCAGATTGACCATTCCGGAGAGTCGCGAGCTGCGTGGTAAACGGGCATAGGCGAATTGGCTTTGGCCCGGCTTGGCGATGGCGACGACGAGCGTGGTGTCTTCGTAAGCGACAATCTTGTCGTCTTGGCAGCGGCCTGCAACGAAAACCGAGCCGTCGCTGCCGATGGCGTGATCGAGCGGTAAGAACGCCAGCTTCGAATCCTCGCAGGGCTCTTTGGGCGATAGTTGTTTTAGCGTCGCGCTGCCGCCTAGGTCGATGGCCTCATCACGTTGCTCCCAGCCATTGTTCCAGGAATAGTCGGTATACGTACGCTTCAAAAGTGCGCCTGTGCCTCGCTGGGCGTAGTTGGTGTCGGTTAGGCGCAGCCAGGGGGTGTGCTTGCTATCCTCGCCAATCCGCAGATCAAAGGGCACATAGCCGCGGTCGTCGCGCGGTAAACCCAGAAGCAGCTTCGAGCCGAAGCCGAAGTCACCGTCGCGCAGTTCGACCAAGCCTTGGGCGGCTGGCCATGGCTCACCGGCTTGCCAATCAGAGAGCTCGTAGCCCGTCTCCCCGAAGATGATGACGGTGCGTTCGCCCATGCGGGCCGGCGCTAGCTTTTGACAGGGCCCCTCGGCGACCACCGCCAAATCCTGATTGGGTGCTTGCGGTGCCGTGAGCGCGGGCGCCGGACATCCCGCCAAGCCGAGGGCAGCGAAGAGAATAGGCGCGTTGTGTTGCTGCATTTGGGAGCCTTAGTCGATTGAGAGCAAGAGTTTGCCGAAGGTAGTGTTGCTTGCGAGAAGTCGATGGGAGGCCGCGACCTCCTCCAGCGGGAACGTTCGCTCGAGGACGGGCTTGATCAGCTGACGCGAGATCCAAGGGCATAACGTCCTGCGCAATAGCTCGGCCGCTTCGATCTTCTCCTCGATCGGTCGCGAGCGCAGCACGGTGCCCACGATGGTGAGACGTCTGGCGAGCAGCCTGCCCAGATCGAGCGTGCTTTGTGTGCCGCCGGTGAGCCCAACGACTACGATGCGGCCACGCGAATTCATCGCTGGGAGGCTGTTCCCAACATACGGTCCGCCGACCAGATCCAGGGTTACATCGAAGGGCGGCTGCGCCCTTAAAGCGTTTGGTAAGCTTTGCGCCGTCTCCACCAATAGGCCGGTATCGAGTCCAAGCTCGCCTGCTCGCGTGAGCTTGTCTTGGGTCCGGCTGGTGCCCGTTACGTGGCAACCGAGGGCTTTGGCTATTTGCACGCCTGCGGTGCCTACACCGCTTCCGACCGCGTGGATCAGCACGCGCTCGCCAGGGCGAAGGCCACCCCGTACGACCAGCGCGTCGTAGGCCGTAACAAATGCCTCCGGGACGGCCGCTGCAAGCTCCTCCGACAGGCCCTCGGGGATGGGTACGGCTTCGCGCTCGTGGACGACGATGAACTCGGCGTAGGCGCCTCCAGCCACCAGGCCAAATACGCGCTGGCCTGGCGCGAGTGAAGTAACGCCGCTTCCAACTTCTTCGATCAGGCCTGCGTATTCGAGCCCGGGTATCTCCGGAGAAACGCCTGGTGGCGCGGGGTAAACGCCCATTCGTTGCAAGAGGTCGGCGCGGTTAACGCCCGCAAAGCGTACGCGCACTTTTACGTGGTAGGGCGGGAGTTCGGGCTGTGGGCGCTCGCTGATGGTTAGAACCGATTCATCCCCAGGTTCTCGAATCACGACGGCGCGCATGCGGCATCCTGTCAATCGAGGCCGACCTCAGCAACAAGTTTGCTGCCTCCGCCTTTGGCGGAATGACTCGTGCGAGGTGAAGGTCCCAATGGGCCAACGGGGCCTTCGGCCGATTCGTTGAAGAGCGCCCGAGTCATTCTTGTTGCTGCATCCGCCTTTGGCGGAATGACTCGTGCGAGGTGAAGGTCCCAATGTGCCAACGGGGCCTTCGGCCGATTCGTTGAAGAGCGCCCGAGTCATTCTTGTTGCTGCTTCCGCCTTTGGCGGAAGTTGGCGTGGCGAAGCAGCCACCGACCCCTGTAGAGTCGCTCGGTGTTTTCCGCGGATGTCCGGTTCGAGGGCTTCACCCAGGTTGACTGGGTTCGCTTCTTGTCGCTCTTTTCTCCCAGGAAGACCGACGGTGGCGAGCGTGACCCCACGCGGCCGCAGGGGGCAGTCATTGCTGTCGAGCGCAACGGCAAATTGCAGAAGTTGTTGCACTCCCAGGTGGGACGCTTGCGGCTCGAAGAAGCTGCAGCTGATTGGCCGCTGACGCCCGAGGCGCTTGCGAGCCGTCACCACGCGAGCTTCGGCATCGTCATCCGCTCCGGAGCGCTCGAGCGAGTGATGTCGAACTTTGCCCTGCGTTTGCGGCGCTCGGACGACTTTCTCGCGCAGATGCTGCTGTTCGTAGCGGCCATTCGCGATGAGCTGGAGCGTGGAGGCATTGCCTACTATCCGACGCGGCTTTCAGGGTTGCCGATCCCAACCGCGGCGATGCTCGATAGTACGTTTGATGCGGTGTGCCCGCGCCGCGAGGTGATGGTGTTCGGCCTGTTCGAAGGGGGCGAGCTGTGGACCTCGTTGGCGATTCGTCGCAACAGTGACGGTCGCATCGATACGGTGCTTGGTCCCGATGAAGTGCGGCGCGAGATGGGCGTGCTCTCTGGCGATTGGCGCCGCGATTATCGGCATCTGCGGCGAGCGGTCGAGCGTCGGCTCGGTCGAGTTGCGCTGGGCCTGTTCTCCGAGAAGTCGACGTTCCGCGATCTGCAGGTGGACGCGACGCCGGGGGCGTGGGCCAAGGCCGCCGCGATTCGCGATGTGATTCTCTCGCCGGTGCCGGTCGCTCTGGCCATCCCGCTTGGGCTAGACGTCTCGCGGGCTGCGCTCTCCGCCGCGCGCACGGCATTGTCGAAGACTCGAAGCACGCTCGAATTGCCGCGAGGCTTGCCGCTCGGCGAAGCGACGCAGCTGTTTCCAGCGCTCGGTCCTTTGCTCTTGCGCGTTAGGGAGGCGGTTCAGCCTGGGCTGGAGATGGCGTCCGTCATGCTCGGTGACGTCGACGCCGAGGCGGACCCGCAGGCCTTCAGTCTGCTCGAACTCGTGCGGCGTTTAGTCGCCCGCGACCGCTGAACCAGGTCGTCTGGTTCAGTGGGCGGCGCTTAACGCGAGTCGGCCAGCGCGATCGCTGGCGGTGCGAGCGGTACCGCGCAGATAGCTGGAATCGCCGTTGCGGAAGGGATGGTCGCTGCGACCGAGCTCCAAGACCGCGAGCAATTTTGAACCGACGAAAAGGGGCGTGAGAGCGACGCTCGACCCGTCGAGTTCGCCCAAGCGGTTGAGGCAGGCGGTACCTGCGCGGGAAGCGTTTGCGTGAGGCAGCACGACCGGTCCAAGCTTGGCCCGCGTGAGAGCCGGGTCTTTGGCGCTGGCTGAAGATCCGAGCAGTGCTGCTCCGCGCAGGCCGACCGCCGCGGTGGCAACGAAGTCGCCGGTGCGATGCCGGCGATAGGCCAAGCCCAAAGACGCGTTGGTCGCGAGTACGAGACCTTGCAGAGTCATCGCCACGAGTTCGTTCGTATCGCAGGCCTGGTCGAGCCAGTCGCACCACTCCTGCTCAGGCGACACCTCTTCGGCCTCGCTGCTAGCGTGTTGCGAGTGAAACTCCCGCACGGTAGCGAGCGGTCGCGCCTCTTGCCAAGCGGGCTGCCAAACCCAGGTATCCTCGGGCAATTGTTCGGCAGCAACGAGCGCCAAAATCTCGTGGACACCAAAGGGGCCTCGCGCCGCTGCTCCGTCGCTTGCGAACCAATTCCTGCTCTGAGCCATGGCTTACCTCGCTCGGGTGAACGCCTCCCGAGATCGCATTGTCACAAACGCGCATGGGGCGGGCCACGTTCTCGACCGAGCTGGGCGTCCACGCCGCGAAAACGCTGGGCTTCCCACGCCCCCACAGCTACACCTCGGGTTCTAGGAGGTCTTAAGCGTGGCTTCACTTTCGTCGTTCCCGGACCCTGAGCCGAATCGCGGCATCATTCTCGCGTCAGGTCTTGCTCTCGCGGTGGCCGGAGGGATCGCTCGCTCCGTCGGGCTGGAAGATGAAGCCGCTTTTGAGAAGGCCAAGTCGGAGTTGGCGACGGTTCGCGACAAGGCCGCGCGCGATGAGCTGGTGGTCAAGCAGGAGCAGTTGGATTTTCGCTCCGGAGTCGAGCTGTCCTCGGGCTGGGCCGGCATCGCGATCGGTGGGAGTTTGCTCGCCGCTGGGCTCGTGAGCTTGGCGGGCATTCGCTTTCGCCGCGCGCTGCTCGTGGTTGGCCTCTTGCCGTTCATCGCAGCCTCTTACTTCGCCGTTTTTCACGCCGGTCCCGAGGCGCTCGTGCCGGTAACGTTGGTGGGCGTCGCCGCCTGTCTCTACCTCAGCTGGGAGAGCGACCAGCGCGGTCGCAATGAGGTGAAAGCCTTCGCGGGTTTTCCCGGACGACACGCGAAGAGCGCGGCAGCTAGCGGTTATCGTGACCGTCCAACCGCCAAGCCAGCGGTCTCGCTTTCGGAGGCGGTGATTCCGGCTTGGGGTCAGCGAGTGTTGCCGGAGGTCGGTGGCGGTAAGTTCTACAAGTCCTTCCTGCTGAAGAAGGATCTCGCGTACGTGGCCTTCGTCGAAGCGGACGTCACCGACATCTCCGACTACACCACGGTTGTCCTACGCTTCGAGCAGAAGGAAGCGAGCTTCGTCGCGCGGCCGCTGCCGCTCGATGATGGGCGTCCCATGGCCAATACCGGCCTGCTCTTTCGAGAAGATCGCGAGTTTAGCGCTGAGTACTTGGTGGAGGTTGCTCCCGGCGAGAATCAGACGCGGGTGCGCGAGTTCTTGGTGCAGTCGGTTCGGGATGAACTCTTGGGCTTGCCGGACGTTTGGCTGCGGGTGAGCGGCACCGTGGCGACGCTGACCCGCTTTGGTCGGTTCGAGGCGAAGAAGGCGGAGGAGCTCGTGGAGATCGCCGATGCAATCTTCGCCGACTACGGTGCTGAGGGTGGGCCCTCGCTGATGGAACCCGACGGCTTGGTGAAGAAGAAGAAGTCGAAGCCCAAGTCGAACGAGGCGTTCTCGCCGATTGCCACTTGAGGCTGCGATGACTTCGCGCGCACCGGCTTCCCCGAGCTCCCTTCCTGCGCTTTATGGCGTCATTCATCTCCGAGCGCTGCCGGGTAGTCCGAACTACGCCGGAGATCTTTCGGCGATCGCCTCGGCTTGTGCGCGCGACGCGAACGCCTTGGCTGACGCCGGTTTTGAGGCGGTGATTGTCGAGAACTACGGGGATGTTCCGTTTACGCCGGGCAAGGTCTCACCGGTGACAGTGGCGGCGATGACCCGCTGCTGTCTCGCTGCTCGCGTGGCAGCTCCCACCTTGGCGCTCGGTATCAACGTGTTGCGCAATGACGCTGAAGCGGCGCTGGCCGTAGCTGTTGCAACAGGGGCCGCCTTTATCCGTATCAACGTCCACATCGGCGCGCGTTTGACGGATCAGGGCATCATCGAGGGTAAGGCCCATGAGACGCTGCGTTTGCGCAAAGCGTTCGGCGCCGAGCACGTGAAGCTCTTTTGTGATGTGGACGTGAAGCACTCGGCGCCGATGGCTGCGCGTCCTTTGGCCGAAGAAGCTCATGATTTGGTGCATCGAGCCGGGGCGGACGCCGTGCTGGTGACCGGCAGTGGTACCGGGCGTGGTGTGAATCTCCGCGATCTGGACGAGGTCGTGCGGGCGGTGCACGCACCGGTGATCGTCGCGAGTGGCGCGACCGAGAGCGCGCTGCCTTCGCTGCGTCGCTCCCACGGCGTGATCGTTGGCTCAGCGCTGCGGGTGGATGGTCGGGCAGGAGGGGCTATTGATGTCGGCATCGCCAAACGCTTCGCCGAGGCATTTTTCGCCGATAAAAAGCTCGGCAACGAGTCGGTTCCACCTCCGCCCGTCGCCTGACCCTCTTGATGCACGCACTTTCGAAGGAAAGTGAGGCGGCCGGCCAAGAAAGGTTGTGCAGGCGGTGACCACAGAAATGACTCGTGCCAAGTCAAAGGTCCAACGGGGCCTACGGCTGTTTTTATCGAAGAGGGCCCGAGTCATTTTGTTTGCTGCATCCGCCTTCGGCGGAATGACTCGTGCCAAGTCAAAGGTCCAACGGGGCCTACGGCTGTTTTTATCGAAGAGGGCCCGAGTCATTCTTGTTGCTGCATCCACCTTCGGTGGAAAAACGGCCAAATCACGGCGGAGCGCGCTCTCGCGTCCGTGGGCGCCGTTTCTGTTGGCTGGCCTTTGGTCGACCTCGGTACAGGCCGCGGAACCATGCGTTCAGGTCAAGGTGGTGAGTCCTGTCGGTCCACGCTTTGAGTCGGCACTGGCCCAGGCCTGTAAGACGTTGACGGCAAGTTCCGCCATCGATCCGGCGGCCCAGGTTGAGGTCGCAGGCAAAGAGGACGCTGTCGAGATCGTGGCGCGACTTCCGGAGCCGGGCTCGACGTGGAGGATCGCGAGGCGCGTGGTTGATGATCCTGCCGCGCTCGAAGAAACGCTGCTTGCGCTCTTGGCCCTACCGCCCGCAGCGAAGCCGAGCGAGCCGGCGACGCCCACATCCGAAAAGCCGCCCGTCGAAGCCGAGCCTGCTGTGCCGGTTCTGGCCAAAGAACCCGCGGAGCCGGCGGAACCTGCCGCGAGCGAGCCTAACGCAGCCAGCGATTCATCGCTTACCGTTGCAGGCACCGCGATGATCGCTTCGCGGTTCTTCTTCGGCCATCCGAGCTTGGGTGTGGGTTTGGTGCTGAGCGGAGAGGCCGCGATCGAACGGGTGTGGGTGGTTGGTTTGCGCGGCCGCTTCGACCCGGTGAACGCCGCGTTTGACCCGCAGCCCGATGAGTTCGCTAAGGGAGCTCTTGGCGGAGGGCTCGAGTTTGCGCGTCGGATCGAGCTGCCACCGACGGCACTCGTGGACTTGGGGATCGGTGCGGAGGGACTCGCGGTCATTCCGCTCGACCGTCCACGTCGGTCGAATGAGCCCCCGCCCGAGGACCGCCGTGACCAGGATGACGGCCTCGGCGACTTTCGGCTGCGGGCGTTTGGTAAGGTTTGGTTGCCGGCCACGTCGACGGTTTCGTTCTGTTTGCAAAGCGGTTTCGAGGTGTCCCCCGTCGTGCTCGCTCGTAACAAGTCGCTCGAAGCGCGCTCTCTTCCGCCGTTCGGCGTGGAGCTTGGGGTGGGCGTGGGCCTGCGCACCGACAACCTCTTGGGGGCGCCGTGAGGGCTCTCTCGCGAAAAGAGGAGGGCGGCCCGAGCGACGCCGTGGTGCTGCAGGCGATCATTGCTGGTGAAACCGAGTCGCTCGGGTTGCTGTTCGATCGTTATGCGCAGGACGTCATGCGCTACGCGCGTCGGTTGGCACCGCATGAAGATGCGGATGACGTCGTGCAGGAGACGTTCATGCGCGTCCTGCAGATCGCGCGGTCGTACGAGCCGCGCAGCAGCAGCGCGCGGGCCTGGTTGATCGGTGTTTGCCACGCGGTCATTCGCGAACGTAGGCGCTCCTTCGCGCGGTTTCGTCGGGCCATATCGAACTTCGGTCGAGAGCCGCGCGACGGCGTGGTGCGACAAGAGCCGAGTGGAGATGTGGCGCGCGCGCTCGCTCTGCTACCTGAGGAGAAACGGGCGCTGGTGGTGATGGCCGATGTGCTCGGCTTTTCGACGCGCGAAGTGAGCGAAGCGCTCGGCGTTCCGGAAGGAACCGTAGGGTCACGCTTGCACCACGTGCGCAAAGAACTTCGTGCGACTTTGGGAGGAGACCATGGCTGACCTTTGTGAACGCTGGTCGGACGTCGAATCCGGCCTGGCCCATGAGTCCGCGCTCGAGGGCGGGCTGCGTGAGCATTTGGCGCACTGTGCCTTCTGTGCGAGTGAGGCGGCGAGTCAGAAGCAGCTCCGCGCGAGGCTGGCTGAGCTTTCGCGCGAGGAGGTGGTCAATCCCTTCCAACTAAAGAAAATGCGACGTGAGCTGCTGTTGCGTGCGAAGGGCGCTGCAGCGCCAACCGCGCGTCCGATGCGCGCATGGGCGATTGCGCTGGCCAGTGCAGCGCTTGCTGCGTTGCTCTTTTTCTTCGTCGGACGTTTGACGATGAGTCCGAGCGAGTCGGTGTCGGTATCGGCCAATCCGGGAGCCCGCTTCACAGAGAAGGTGGCGGACGGTAGACATGTCGTGGAGCTGGTTGACGGGGAATTCGATTTTGACGTGAACCACCGTGACGGCGAGCCGCGCTTGCTCGTGCGCGTCCCAGACGGTGAGATCGAGGACATTGGGACCAAGTTCCATGTCTCGGTGAGCAACGGGCGAACGGTGCGGGTCTCGGTGACCGAAGGCGAAGTGGAGCTTCGTCGAACGAATGAGCCAAAGCTCCGTTTGATCGCTGGCATGACCTTCACTCCGTCGCCCAGCCCAGTTTCCTCGAGCAGTGCGTCTTCGGCTCAGGCCGCGCCCTCCCCGGTTGCCCCGACGCCTCCGCTGGCGGTCGTCACCAGCAGCGCGCCGCTCCCGCCTCCCGTGGTCGCGCTACAACCTGCGCCTCCGAAGCTCGCGTCGTTGTCTCCGCAGGCCGTTGCTACGTCGCCGACCAAAGCGCCCTCACTCGAAAGCGGTAAGGCTTCGACCGAACCCGTTGCGACTGAAGGAGATCACGCGAGTCGACCTGTGCGCGGGCTTAGCGAGGAAGACCGCGCCTACTTGGCGGTATTGCGCGCCTTGAATGGGCAGGACAAGGCGGCGGTGCGCAAGCTTGCAGAGCAGTACCTGGCTCGCTTCCCAAACGGCTTCCGGCAGCGAGAAGTCGAGGCCTTGCGAAAAAATTCTGAATGATTGAAGGACTCGTGCACCGCCGGCCAATCGGAGCAACCACTCTCTCGTGGGTCGGTTGAAAGAGGTCGCATGAAACAAATCAACTTCGTCCTGCTCGCAGCGCTCTTGGTCGGCTGCGGCAGCAGCAGCGGAACCCTCACTGGCATCGTGGACGGTGAGAGCTTCCCCAGTTCGGTTAGCGGCGTCGTCGCCGTCGATGAGAGCGGGGAGGAGTCACTTGCCACGCTCGGCACGGATGGGTCGTTCGCCCTCAGCGTCGCAGAGGAGGCAACCTACGCGCTGTTCGTCGAAACGGCGGATGGTCGTGTCCCCGTGGGCCTGCGCGTCACAGGAACGTCGTTCGGCAGCACGCTGCGACTGGGGATGGGCGCGCCGACCGCGGATCTCGGTTCACTGCGCTACGTGTCGCAAATCATCACCAAGGCTGAGACCGTACCAGTCGAAGAAACCTGCGTAGACGGTGTGCTCAGTGAGTCTGGTGGGGCGTGTTTGGAGCAGGCCGCGACAGTGGCGTGCGACGACTCGGACGGGGACATGGACGGTCACGGTCACAGCGGACGGCATCACGGCAAGCACGGTGGTCGCGGCCATGGCAGCAGCGACTCAGAGCTGGTTGACGTTACGTTGGAGGCGGCGCCAGCGATCGTCCTTCCTTCGCTATCGCTGCCACTTCGCGTCTCCTGCGGCTGCTAAGCGAGCTTGGGCTTGGCGCGAAGCATGGTTCGATCCAGACTTCGCGTCATGCTGCGAGTCCCGAGCGTTCTGTTGTTGGCGTCGTTGGTTGTTGGTTGTGATGCGCCCGTGCCCTCAGCGTCCGCTGACACGAGTGCTGCACCCTCGTCTTCCGTAGCGAAGGTGCCTCCCCCGGGCAGCACCGCAAAGCCGAACAGCTACGGCCAGCCGATCACCCAGACCAGCGAAACAACGCTAGCGGCAATTGCCGCAGAGCCTGCAAAGTTTGCCAACCAAGAGGTTCGCACCGCAGGCACCGTGAAGGCTGTGTGCAAGAAGGCCGGCTGTTGGATGGAGATCGGGGATGAGACCTCGCAGGCTCATATCAAGATGGCCGGCCATAGCTTTACAGTCCCCCGCGACTCGAGCGGTCGAAAGGCGATTGTCCAGGGCATGGTGAAAGAAGGAGCGCCGCAGAATGAATGCGGCTCGGTGGACCAGTGTGGTGGCATGGAGAATGGGGCTACCGCCAAGGTTGAGATCGTCGCCACCGGCGTACAGTTCGTCGACTGACGCGGTCCTTATTGGGCGCAAACGCCGAAGGCCGCGTTGAACCTTCGACTTGGCATCAGTCCTTCGGGTAAAAGGAGCTTCGATGAAACGCGAGAAGAAGCTGACGAAGAAGGAACGCAAGGCGCTGTCTCCGGGCCCTGCCATCACCCCGCGCAAAGACGGCTCGATGCCCGGCAGTGATCATCACCACCATCACCACATCCACTGCACCAGCTGCGGCACGCACCTCGATGAGAGCGGGTTTGAAGCAGGTACGGCTCAGTGGGTGAAGTGTGATCACGGCAGCGAATTCGCCTCGTGCACCGGCTGCCTAGCCAAGACGAAGGAACTGCTTGCCGAGCATGATCGGACGGGTCAACCGGTCAAGTCCGCTTCCGCCTGGCACTGAAGCCGCTGACACTGAAGCAAGACGCTTCCCTCGTGCGGCGCCTTTCGATTCTGCTGTTGGTGCTGCTCACGTTGGTGGCAGGCTTTGCCGTTGCGTTCGGGTTGCGACTCAATCCGGACGTAGCAAGCCTGCTGCCGAGTGAGGGCTCTTCAGCCGTGCTGGCGCGCTATCTGAAGGGCTTCGGCGGGGGAGGTCTCAGTGCGATCCTGATCGAGGGCGAGCCGGATGAGACAATGGCTGTGGCTGACGCCATCAGCAATCAGCTCGCCGCTGACGAACGCGTCGCCTTCTCGGCAAGCCGTCTTGAGATCGGTACCACCAGCGACCCGCTGCTGGCTTGGCGCTTTGCCGATGAGCGCGGGCGTGCGGCGCTCGCGGCTGCTCTCGAGCCGACCGAGATGCGGGTGCGCCTTCAGGAGTCGAAGAAGCTGCTGCTGATGCCCGGCGCTGGCGCAGCCAGCGAAGCGCTGCAGAAGGACCCACTGCGGCTGGCCTCTATCCCGCTGCGGGAGCGCAATCTTGGGGCTGGCGTGCGGGCCCGCGACGACGGCTACTTTGCTACCGACGATGGGCGTGCCCATCTCGTGGTGGTGAAGCCCAAGGGCTTCGCGTTGCGAGGCGCAGACGCGCGCGCCTTCGCTTCGCTGCTCGATGGCGTGTTGGCGTCACAGCGTGAGCTTCATCCGCAGCTATCGATTCGCGCGACGGGACCCCACGTCATCTCCTCCGAAATGGAGAAAATGTTGCGCTCGGATCTCGAGCTCTCGGGCGTGGTTTCAACGGTGATGGCCAGCCTGGCCTTTCTACTTGTGTTCCGACGGCTTCGCGCATTGGCGGCCATCTTGCCCGCGCTGTTGCTCGGCACTCTTTGGACCACGGCCATTGCAGCGCTCTTTCCCAAGGGGCTTTCTGCCATCGCAGTGGCCTTCATGTCGATCGTGGTCGGCGTCGGCTTCGATAGCGGGGTGCATGTTTACGCGGCCTTCTTGCAGGCTCGCAGCGAGGGCCACGATCGAGTCGCGGCGGCGCAGCTCGCCCGCAAGAGCACCGCAAGGCCGGTGTTATCAGCGGCGTTGATCGCAGCAACGGCCTTCGCTTGTTTGGGTCTATCGAGCGTCCAAGCTCTTCGCGAACTTGGGATCCTGTGCGCGGCAGGCGAAGTACTCACCGCGATCTCCATCCTGCTGCTTACTCCGGAGCTAGCGCGCCTGTTCGAACGGTCCTCCAGCAAAACCGATGCGCCGCCGCGCTATGCGGCGTGGATCCATGCGGTAACTGGCACTCGTGCGCGCGCCGCGGTGGTGCTCGGTATTGCCGTCGCGGTGACCTTCTCCTCAGCGATCAAAGGCGTAACGGTGTCGCAGAGTCTCGTAGCCGTTCGTCCTAACAATCTGCCCTCGTTGCTAACCGAAGATCGAATCTTTGAGCTGTTCGGTGGGCGTCACCAACCGTTCATCGTGATGGTTTCGGGCCCGGAGCGAGACGCTGTTATGGCTCGCGCGGACGAACTCGCGGAGCGTCTTGCGGTGAGTCCTCTCGTAGAAACGGTGGACGCTCTCGGCGCGGTGATACCCGCGGAAGCAACGCAGCAGAAGCGGCTCGAGCAACGTGACGCAATCGACCTGACGCGCAAGGCGAGCGAGCTCGAGCAGGCGTTGAAGGAGACGGGCTTCGCGCCGGCTCGCTTCGAATCCGCGCTCGCGGCGATGCGAGCGGCTCCGCGCACCATCATGCCGGTCGACGACCTGCTGCAGGGAGACCGAGCGGTGGTCGCAGCGCGCTACCTCGCTGCGGACGAAGAACAGCTAGCGGTCCTGCACGTTCATACAAAGCCCGGGGTGCTTCCAAACCAGCTCGATGCGTTGGTTGCGGAGCTGGATGGCAAGGCGCAGGTCACTGGCTACGCGAAGCTCGAGGCGGATCTGCGAACCGCGCTGCAGCTTGAACTACCGAAGATCGGCGCTGTCGCGGGCGCCCTCGTGCTTTTGTTATTGGCGCTCTCTCTGCGCAATCTTCGCGAGCTGCTGCTCGCCGCCGGCGTCCTCGTGGTCGGGCTGGGGGCGCTCATTGGGCTGATTGGCCTGTTCGAGATCCCGCTCCACATCTACTCGGCGTTGGTCATTCCGGTGCTGATCGGTATCTCGGTGGATGAGGCGATGTTTCTTTTGCATCACGCTCGCGGCGCCGACGAGGGTTTCATCCGCCGTACGCTGGAGCTGGAGACGCGGCCCGTGGTGACCACCGCGCTCACAACCTCAGCAGGCTTATTCGCCCTGTGTTTCGCCAAGTATGATGGCCTGCGGCACCTGGGGATCGTCGGCGCGGTCGGCAACGTGACCAACTTGATCACGGCGCTGCTGTTGGTCCCTGCAGGGTTACGGCTCTTTGGTAGGCCGCTCGCCAAAGCGTTGAAACCTACGGTTGAATCTTAGCGGCACCGGCCTAAGGTCTGCCTATGAAGGCGTCTGCTCCCGAGGTCGCGATGTTGCGGGCCGTGGCCGATGGGCTAGGTCAACTTGGCGGTGCGGTGCTCGTGCTCGATGCCGGTTTGCGGGTCGTGCTTGCGACGCCGCAGGCAGAGACTCTGCTGGGTTTTCGCGTCGCTACAGGCGAGCTCGCCGTGCGCGTGCTGTGTGGAGGCGCCGTGAAGCGACCAATCGCCGAGGCGCTCGCTGCAGGTTCCGCTGTCACCGCTTCAATCCCTCACCCGGGCTCGAGTGAGCCAGGGCGTCGCATCTCGGTTCGTTCGCTGCCGTTGCCCGATCGAGCGTGGCTCTTGTTGCTCGACGATGCCAGTGACGTCGACGAGAACGGTCCAATCTTGTTTCACGGGATGTGGACGCAGGACACCCGCATGAAGCAGGTGTTTCGCGTGATGGAGCGCGTGGCCGCGGATGACATGACAGTGCTTATCCGTGGTGAAACAGGCAGCGGAAAAGAGCTGGTCGCTCACGCGATTCATCAACTGTCGCAGCGTAAGAGCGGCCCCTTCCGTGCGATCAACTGCGCCGCGTTACCAAGCAATTTGCTCGAGAGCGAGTTGTTCGGGCACGTGCGAGGAGCCTTCACGGGCGCAGTGCGTGATGTGCAGGGCCATGTTCAGCTGGCGAACAAAGGGACGCTCTTTCTCGATGAAGTAGCGGAGCTTCCCCTTGAGTTGCAAGCCAAGTTGTTGCGCGTGATCGAGACGCGCACCGTGATTCCTGTCGGTGGACGCGACCCGATCCCGGTCGATGTGCGAGTGATTTCTGCGACGCATCGCGCGTTGCGGCAAGAGGTCGAGGCCGGCCGATTTCGCGCGGACTTGATGTATCGGTTGCGCGTGATCCCGATCTTCCTCCCGCCGCTTCGCGAGCGACCGGGAGACATTCGGCTGCTTGCGGAAAAGCTGGTGAGCGAGATGAACGGCAAGAGTCGGCGTACGGTGCAGCAGATTGCGCCATCGGCGATCGAGCTGATGGAGCGCTACGCATTTCTCGGTAATGTTCGCGAGTTGCGTAACGTGATTTCGTACGCCTTCGCCATTGGGGACGGCCCCATCTTGCTGCCGAGTGATCTGCCTCCGGAGCTGCTCGAGAATGGCGCGGGGCTGGAGGACGAGGAGGCTGGAGTTACGAAGCACAATCCGCCGAGGGTTGCCGCCCTTGAGCTTTCGCCCGAGGCCGCGCGCATCAAGCGGGCGCTCGATCGCGCCGCCGGCAACCGCGAACGCGCTGCCAAGATCCTCGGTTTCAGTCGGATCACCCTCTGGCGCCGTATGCGCGAGCTGGGGATTGAGCCCTAGTTCGCACTCACGGAGGCGTGCCGCATTGCGCCCAGGTGTAGAAGTCGGTCTCCAGCGATTCGGGCATCGTTTCATCGGGCGGCATGGAGCCGTTTGCGATGGAGCGCTCGCTGCGCGATGCGTGCTCAACCGCGAGCTCATAGGTGTGCAGCGCGATGCCTTCGTCGGCGCGGGTGGCTCCGTGGCATTGGGTGCAATAGGCAAAGGCCTCTCCAAGCTCGGCATAGCCCTTGACCGTCGCCGTATCGCAGTCGATCTCGGGAGGGTCTCCACCCGCACAACCAACTGCGAAGAGCAACACTCCGAGTGCAGCCAACAGAGGAGTCAAGCCATGCTTCATGTTCAACGTTGGCCGTTCGAGGGTTCATTTTTCAACGAACTCGAAAAGAGCGTTTGGGTAACGCAACGTTAGGGTTGCGGTTGGGCTTCTACCGGCGTTCCAGCTTCCATCGCGTTGACGAGCATCGCCAAACGATTGGCCTTCTCGAGGATGTCAGCTACCTCGGCGCCGGTCACGGTCACAGAAGCGCGTACGTCATTGCCCTGCGTTTCGAGCTGCACACGCCGGAGCACCTCGCCTGCACCAATCATGCGGACGGCAGGCCCTTCCGCGACCGATCCCAGGTTGGCCGCGAGGAGTTCGGTAACGGCCGCGACCTGGTCGGGCTGATCCGTCCGCAGCACCAAGAGCAGCCGAGCTTCATTGCCCGCGAAGCGAATTCCAAGTCCTGCGCCGGCGATGTAGCCAACGCCTAAAGGCGCTTCGCCCTTGGCCTTCGATAGCTCGTCAGCGATGGTCTTCCGCTGCGCTGGGCTGAGCACGATAGTCGCTTGGATGGTGTCGTGATTGATGAGCGTCTTGCGCAGGCCAGTGTGCGCGGAGGCGCCTCGTGCTGGGCCCGCGGGGGCTTCTGCTGCCGCCATCATCGCGCGCAGATAAGCGCCTCCGCCGAACAGCAGCGGTCCACTCGGTCCGATAGCGATCTCCCCCGAACTTGCGTTCTTCGCGTCGCGAACGCTCTTGAACCTCCCTAGGTCTGCCGTCACAGGCGTCCCGCCGCGTGCCGTAATCATCTTGCGAGCGCACTCTGCGATGGGCTCTGCGGTCAGCCGCCCCAAGGCTACAACCCCAAAATCATCATCCGGAGAGTCGGGGATGCCAATCGCCAGCTCATCGACGAGGTTGAGCGGATCAAAGCCGCAAGCCGTGCGCATCGGCCCGAGGCCCGCGACGTCTCGATCCCCTGATAGGAACGAAGCTGTGAGCGGCTCCTGCCGCAACGCACGCAGGTCCGCGGTTGCAACCAAGAAAGCCCCGTCGGGGATAGCGTCGAGGGCCGAGGGCGCGGCGGTTGGGGTCGCTACCGTGGGTTCTTCACGCAGTCTGCGAATGATGAAGGTGGCGGCGATTACCAAGAGCAGCACGCCCATGGCGATCGCCAAGCTCTTGCGAAAGCCCGACTTCGGAGGCAGGGAAACCCGCTCCGTGTGCTCCACCTTGGTGAGGGAAGGGCGTTTATTCGGCTCCGAGTCCGACGGCTCCTCGTCGACGTCCTCTCGCTCGCCGTCCTCTCGCTCGCCGGCCTCTGCGTCCTCGCCCTTGGGCGGATCTTCCGACGCGCTCATGACCGGCGCGAGAGGCTCTTTTGAATAGCCTCGCTGAAATCGCCAACGTACGTCCCCAGCAGGGTTAGCCCAACCAGCACCGCCGAAAAGAGGAGCTCGTTCGTTGATGCACCGAGCAGCGACATATTGGCCTTCTAACCACCAGTCAGACGCGTCCGCAACCTCTGTCATGGAAGAAGTGCGGGGCTTTGGTACATTCGCGAATCCGAGTGCCCAGAACCAATTCCCCGGCCGCGAGTCCTGAAGAGGCTCAGCGAGGTGACGCCATCGTCCTTTCCGATTCCTCTGTCGAGGCGGAGGACGTCGCAGTCATTTTGCGGTTACGCGGGTTTACCTTGTTCGACGTTCCGCTGTCGTTACTCGAGTCTCGGGTGCTCAGCGAGGAGCCACGCGTCGTCGTGGTCGACATCGATCAGGCCGGAGCGGTGGACAAGATCAAACGGCTACGCGAAACCTTCGCCGGCAAGCGCGCGGAGATCTTCTGCTTGGGAGATCCGTTACGCGCCGCGGAGCTTCAGGATCTGAGTCTGAGCAGCAACGTATTCGAACGGCCTTTGGACGTGCAAAGGCTCGTGGACCGCATCACCCAGGTTGCTATGCCACCAGGGGGAGATTTTTCGTCGCGCGGTACAACTCCACCGCCAATGTTGTTGCCCCGGCCGTCGTCCCCGCCAGCCGCTGACAGCATCCCTCCGATCTCGGATTTTCCGCGCGCTGAGGACCCGCTCGAGCTCGGGCTGGAAGAGGCCGCAGAAGGCGGTATGCCCGCTGGATTTGCCTCCTCGAGCATCCGTTTGAGTCCCGAACTCGCCGCCGCAATGGCCGCTGCCGAGGAACGCGTGCGTTCGCAACTGCTCGAGCAGGGCAGTCTGCCCGCCGCAGCAGATGACGGTGATTGTCTCCTTCCTCCGGACTTGTTGCTGCAGCTGGATGAACCGCTCGATGCAGCGGATGAACTCGAGGGGACTGGCGGTATCGGCAATATGCTCCCCTCATTCGGGGCGCCAAGCGGGACGGGGTCGCGCGTCGCTTTGACGCCCTTGCCGCGTGGCACCGGGGTGACTCCCTCGCCGAACGAGGCAACGCGGTACCCTTCGGAGCCTGGGCCGAGACCCTCACTCGACTATTCTGCTGAAGTTGCAGGGTCGAGTTCTGCCACTCCGGGGACTCGAAGTGGAACGCCCGCGCTGGGTGTTCGGGTCGCGGACCTACTCGGAATTCGGGTGGACGAAGTGCGACGAGGAGCTCCGGTTCGTCCCGCTACCGAGGTTGCTCCGCACGCGGTTAGCGGCGCAAAGCTGATCGTGCCACCGACCCCGTTGGGTGTCTCGGCGCTGTCGAACCTTGCGGTACCGCAGGTTGCGCCGACGTTTCAGCAGGTGGCGCCAACCATCTCACCGCCCGTTCGCTTTCAGGAGCAGCGTGCCTTTGGTAGTGGCCGCTCGGTCAGCGGCTTTCACGGGGTAATGCCGAGCGATCCGGAAGAATTGGCGCCGATCGTTCGGCCTGAGGATCTGCTGCGGTCCGAGGAGCTGGTGCGACCCATGAGCCCGGTCGAGCCTCCGAAGGCATCGGAGCAAGCACGTGTCGTCGAGGGCATCAGTCCTGCGGCCCACTCGGTTCGCGGCGATACAGGGAGCGCCAATCAAGCGGCTGTCTTCGGGCCGACTGAGGGACTGCGTCCGCTAGCTCAGGCAATCGTCTCACGGCAGACGGGAGCGGTATCGCTAACGACTGACCAGGGTGTGCGCACGGTCTTGTTCTCTGATGGGGACATCGTCACAGCGAGCTCGGACGTCGCTGATGAAAGCTTGGTGGCCTTTCTGGCCACGCGAGGCGAGCTCTCCAGGGAGGCGGCAGACCGCTTGGCCGGACGACTTCCACCCTCCGGTCGGCACGCTGGTGCTGCGTTGATTGCACAAAGTCACTTGGCCCAGAACGACCTCTGGCCTGTGCTCCGCGCGCATGCCGAGTGGCTGATCGGTCGCGCGCTCGTCAGCGGTCCAGGGTCGGTGCTGATCGAGCTCGAGGTTCCAGCGCGGTTGCGTTCCGAGCCGAGCGTCTTTGGCGGGGCAACGGGGGCCGAAGTGTTCGTGGAAGCGGCCCGTCGGGTGCTTTCTCCCGATCGCTGCGTCGCGCTCATTGGCGGTTCGCGTGCACGCTTCGATAGGGGCAAGCAGCACGGAATTCTGTCCGAGTGCGCACTTCCCGAGGATGAGGAAGCGCTCGTGCGCGGCGCCTCGGGGCGTCTACTCGAGGAGTTACTGAGCGAATCTCCGCACGTAGCAAGTGTGCTGTTTGCCCTGATCGAGTTGGGGGTGCTCGTCGCCATTGCACCGATCAACTCACTCAAGGTGGAGGGGGAGGCTGCCTTTGACCCCTTCGATGACGAAGCAATTCGCGCGAAAGTTCGAGCAAAACTGACGCTCGTCCGCGAGGGCGACTACTTCGCGCTTTTGGGCATTCAGCGGGAAGCTACCTCCTATGAGGTGAAGCGGGCCTATCTCGATTTGCGTCGCTCTTTCGAGCCTTCTCGCCTGCTGACGCCACAAACGCGAGATCTCTATACGGATGTTACGCTGATTGTGGAGGTGATCGAGGAGGCTTTCGAGGTGCTGCGCGATGCCCCCCGACGAACACGCTATCGCAGGGCGATCGAGGCGGGACCACCGGAGTGAGCCCTTTTGTACGACGGGGTTCGCGAGCCGTGCTGTTTTCGTGTACCTAAGCTAGGCGAACATTCTCAGTTCGCGGGTAGTTCGTGTAAATTGCGAGCGCTCCAGGGAGAAATTATGGGTCACGCTCGAACCGACAACGGCGATCAAACTACCCTCAGCATCGACGGAACTTTGGACGCGCTCTCTGCACCAGAGCTGCGCCCAACACTCGACGCCGTCGTGGCCGAGGAACGAAAGAGCATAACGGTGGACGTATCGAATCTGCGTCTGATCGATAGCTCAGGTGTCGGAGCGCTGGTCTCGCTGCTGAAGCGGGTACGGGCGCACGGTGGTGAAGTGCGAATCACCGGCCTCAAGGACCAACCGCTCGCCATCTTCAAGTTGCTCCAACTCGATCGTGTGTTTCCAGGCCGGCCTGGCTCCTGACCGGTGGTGCGAAGATGCGCGTTCTTTGTGTAACTCGGATCTTTCCGAGTCGAGCCGACCCGGTGGCCGGCCCCTACAACAAGAAGCAGTTGGCGGCGCTCGCCCAGTTGGGTCACGAGGTCACCGTCATCAATCCAGTGCCAACCTTCCCAGGGGTGGGTTGGTTCGGCAATCAGGGCCATCGAAAGTCGACGAGCAATCCTCGCAGCGAGGAGATCGCCGGGCTGCAGGTGCTCCATCCTCGCTATTTGCACATACCGAAGCTGCCCGCAGTTGCGGCGCCACTCTACGTCGCAGGGACTTTTGCCGACGTCGCCAAGCTGCGCTCGCGCTTTGACGTAATTCTCTCGCCCTTTGCCTATCCGGATGGCATCGCGTCAATAATGCTTGGGCGCGTACTCAAGTTGCCGGTGGTGGTGAAACTGCACGGCGGTGACATGAACGTTGCCGCGCGAATGGCGCAGGTCGGTCCTTGGGTGAAGTGGGGCTTCCCCAAGGCACAGCGGATCGCAGCCGTTAGCTATCCACTTGCTACCGCAGCTCACGATTTTGGGGTGCCGTGGAGCAAGATCGCCGTGGTTGAAGACGGTGTGGACTCGGCGCTGTTCCACCTTCGCGATCGACGTAAGAGCAAACTCGAGGTTGGGCTTCCCGAAGACCGAAAACACATCGTGTACGTCGGAAGGCTCGAGCGCCGCAAAGGCATCTACGAACTGATGGAGAGCTTTGAGAGCTTGGCCGCCCGTGTGGCGAATGTCGACCTCGTCCTGGTTGGGGACGGTGATGACGGCACCGCGGTACGTTCCTGGGCTCAGAAGATGGGGCCTCGCGTGGTCCTCACCGGCATGAAGGAGCCAGATCAGGTTGCACCCTATTATTCAGCAGCAGACCTCACGACCTTGCCAAGCCACGCGGAGGGCACACCCAACTGTGTGATTGAGGCGCTCGCCTGCGGTTGTCCAGTGGTGGCGACGAGCGTTGGTGGGGTGCCCGACATGATCCACAGCGAACGCATGGGGGCGCTGGTGCCCGTGCGCGACGTCCCAGCGCTCACTGCTGCGTTCGAACGCTGCTTGATGACGACGTATGAGCCGGCCGAGGTCGCTCGCCTCACCGGTCGAGGAACCTGGTCGGACAGTGCACGCTGCTTGGCGGACGTTTTGCTTGGAGCAACGCGCTCTTGAAGCGTTGGGAGGACAACGAGTTCGACGGCCAAGCGCAACTTCGCGAGCTTAGCCGGCTTATGCGCCGGGCACGGAGGCGGCGGCTGCTCATCGTCGCCATCAGTCTGTTCATTACGCTTCTGACCGTGGTGCGAGGCCTGAGACGTCAGCGCGAGTACCCAGCAACCGTTGTTTTGGTTGCCATCGAGAGCAACGAGACTTTGGACAATCGCGTGCGCTCCAACAAGGAACTCCACGACTACATTTATTTCGCAGTGTTCACCGAGAGCACGCTGCTCGCATTGATGGAGACGCACGAGTACCGCATGGATCAGGTGGAGAAGAACCCTCGGCTGCGTATCGAGTCCTTCCGCGATCGGATCGACATTGATGTGTTCAAGAATGAGTTTACCGAGCCTCGCTACACTGACAGTCCACCTCGCTCCGCTCGCATCGCGCTCGAGTTTCGCTACCAGGATCCGGACAAAGCGCTCGAGCTTGCGCGGGAACTCGGCAACCTGGTGATCGCTCGCGATGCGGAGAATCGGCGTGCGCGTATGCTTGGCGCGGAGCGCTCCGCATCCGAGGCTGTCAGCTACCTCGAGGCACACCTCAACCGAGTCAGCCGAGAGCTCGAACAGTCGCGCAGTGACGTTGACAATGACACCGGAGACCGCGGCGATGCCTTGGTGCGGTTGGTCGGCGGCGAGCGCGCGCTGGCACAGGCGATCTCGCAATTGCGCGAGGCCACCAATCGCCGCAACATGCTCGCTCGTGCTTCGTCTGCCGACCGCGCAAGCCTCGAGCTACGCTACGAGCAAGCGGACTGGGGCGCACCGAAGGTGTTGGTAAACGAGGTGATCGCGTTGGTACGCGCCTCGGTAGCTACTTTCATCGCGCTCCTGTTCCTCGTCGCGCTGGTCGTGGCTGTCTTTGATCCGCGTGTTTACGAGGCCGAAGACGTTGCCCGTCTTGGGCTGCGCCCGCTTGGTGAACTCAAGCTTGATTCGCGTCACAGTTGACCCAACCCGCCTCAGCTGAAGAAGTCTATGGAACCTGTCAACCCTGTCCAGACAACGACCGAATCTGAACCCCGTGAGGGCGCTGGCGTTGAGCTAGCGCGGTTATTGGGCATCATTCGCCGCGCCTTTGCGCAGTGGAAACTCGTAACCGTGATCGTGACCGTGGGGGTCGGCGTCGGAGCTGGACTCGCGGTAGTACGCAAACCGAGCTACCGCTCCGAGACCATCGTCATCTATCGCCAGGGCGTGAAGATCGGAGACCAGGCGGGGGGGCCCGGGCTCACGCTCAGCGCGCGTATGCAGGAGATGCTGCTGGCTCGATCTCGCCTCGAAGTGATCAGCGATGAACTGGGCGTCTATCAGCAAGTCAAAGAAAAGCGTGGTGTTACCGAGGCCGTAGAAGAGTTTCGCAAGGACATCACGTTCAAACCTCGCTCTACCGACACCTTCTCGATCTCCTACAAGGGCCAGGATCCAGAGGTTGTTGAGCGCGTTACGCGAAGGCTTGCTCAATCCCTGATCGATGAGAATCAGCGCCTGCGCGTGGAGCAATCGCGCGTCCAGCGTGAGTTCTTGGAGGCAGAGAAGCAACGCGCCGAAGGTAGCTTGAAAGAGAAGGAGCTCGTGCTTGCGACCTTCCTTTCGGAGCATCCGGAGTTTGCCCTCGATCAGAACGCCACTAGCCCCGGCGCAGCGTTGCGCGCTCAACACAAGGCCCAGCTCGCCGCGGCTACGCCAGCCGGACGAGATGCTGCTGCCGATGCGCTCAGACGCCAGGCCGCCCGCTTGGACGCCGCCCTCAATTCGGACTCGCCAGCCGCGGGAGCCCCGGAAGTTCGCGCAGATCCCGAGCTCGAATCGGCAAAGCTCGCGGCTGAGTCGTCGCTAGCCTCCGCTCGCGCAGACCTTGGCTCGAAGCGCGCGTCCTACACCGAGCAGCACCCCGATGTAATTGCGGCAAAGAGCCGAGTGACCAGCGCAGAGGCTGCGCTCAAGGCGGCCGAAGACAAGGTCTCCTCCTCTCGGATGGCAAAAATGGGCGCGCTGCCTTCCAACGACCCCGAGGCGGCGAAGATCAAACTGCGCGAGAAGAAACGCGAGATCGAGAGCAAACTCGCCGTCCGCGAGAAGGAGGCTGATGCCAAAGCAAAGCCCACCTCCGGTATCGAAGAGGCTACCGGCATCGTCAGCCTGGAAACAGAATGGGCGCGGCTATCGCGCGACGTCTCTGAGGGTCGTGACCAAAAGGATGAACTCGAACGCAACTACTTCAGGGCGCAGATCGAGTCCTCCTCTTCACTCGGCGGCTACTCCGATCAGGTCGTTGTGCTCGATCCGGCGTACAAGCCAACCCGACCAGAAGCTCCAGGAAAGTCGTTGATCGTGATGATCGCCGGGGTCGCGTCTCTGGTCGTGGGCATGGTCATCGCCTTGCTCCGGGCCCTCTTGGATGACCTTGTTTACGAGGAGACGGACCTCGCCCGTGTTGCTCCGGTGCTTGCCGTCGTTCCTCGCGGCACTGGCGGTCGGTGGTGGCGCAAATGAGCATGTCCTTCGACGTCGGCTTTCCCGACCGACAACTCGATGCCTTGATCGACCGGCTTTCGCCGCAGGCCGATAATCCGGCCGCGCGCTCCTTGTTGATCGAGGCCAGGCGCCTGCGCAGCATGATTGAGAACTGGCGCAGCGTGCCGCCGCCTCAGCTGGTGCGTGAGGAGATGTCAGGCCGTATTCTGCAGCTCGCCGCGGCAGTGAATGACATGCTACCGCCACCGTCGATGGGCATGACTCCTCGCCCATCTGGAGTGATGTCGGCCGTCAACTACTCAACGGGCATCAAGTTGCCTGCTGGCTTGGCCAACGCTCACCCAGAAGAAACGTTGATCACCCACGGGAACGAGGCGCTCCCTCAGACCCCGCTCGACGTGATCCCCGTTCAGGTCAGCGAGGATCTCAGCCCCCATTTGGCCATGTTCAAGGACCCGTATTCGCGGCGCGCCGACGCTTATCGAGCGTTGCGTCACCAGATCTCGAAGCGTGGTGACCCAAAGGTGATTGGCGTGACCAGCCCCGGCCGGCGTGAGGGAAAGACCACGCTTGCCATCAACTTGGCCGCCTCTTTACGTGAAGGTGCTCGCGGCCGCGTGCTTTTGATCGAGGCCAACCCTCGTGCTCCCGCGGTTGCTGCAACGCTAGGCTTTCTGCCTCCAGTTTGCTTCTTGGAGCAACTCCGCATCCACCGTCGTGAACCGCTTGAACCGTGGACGGCCGCAGAGGTCATGCCTTCTCTCCACGCGATGGCGATCAACCCAGTCAACAAGCAGGTGCCGCTGCTCGACCCGATCGCCTTCTCGATCGCGATCGATCGCCTTCGCTACGCTGGTTATGACTACATCGTCGTCGACACCTCCCCAGTGCTGGAGAGCGCTGACGTCAATTTGATCTCCGACTCGGTGGACGGCTTCGTTATGTCAGCTGTGAGCAGACGCTCCGATACCAAGAAATTCCGGCGCGCCGTTGCGGCTCTCGGCATTGCGACCTTCCTCGGAGCGGTCCTGCTCGAGTAGCGGGGGCTCAGCCCTTTCGTGGACGTGGCAGGCCGAACTCGTTCATCCGACTGATCAACGTTCCGCGCGCAATCCCCAATAGACTTGCAGCTCTTGATTGGTTTCCCGAACACTGATCGAGAGCTGCGAGGATGCGCTTCTTCTCGACCTCTCGCAGATCGTCCTGCAAAGAGCGGTCGATGGCAGCGGCAGTTGGCGGTGGGGGCTCCGTCTTGAGCGGTGCAGTTGGGGGCGCTGGCAACTGGGAGCCCAGCGCACCAAACCCAATATTGAGGTGATGTGCCTCTAGCGTGTCACCCGCCCAAAGCAAGGCCCGCTCAATCACCATCCCCAGCTCGCGAATGTTCCCTGGCCAAGCGTATTGCGTGAGCCTGGCGAGCGCATCTTTGGTGAGCACTGGCTCTGCGCGATTGAGTCTCTGGCTGCCCTCCGAAAGAAATTTCGCGACCAGCGCTGGGATCTCTGCTTTGCGGCTCCTCAACGGCGGAACCATGATCGGCATGCCTGCGAGCCGATAGTAGAGATCTCGTCGAAAGGTCTCGCTCCCGCGCGCTTCATCAATGGCTGCGTTGGTCGCAGCGATGAAACGAACATTGATGGGCCGCGCCTTGAGTGCGCCGAGCCGCATCACTGCGCGGTGCTCGAGCGCGATCAGTAATTTGGCTTGGACTGGAAGCGGAAGTTCCCCAACCTCATCAAGAAAGA
The DNA here is from genome assembly GCA_903892415.1 of uncultured delta proteobacterium. Lineage (GTDB taxonomy): Bacteria > Myxococcota_A > Polyangia > Polyangiales > Polyangiaceae > Xiheicaenibacterium. The sequence goes on from CAITIQ010000373.1 coordinate 77,424, forward strand.
CGGTGCCCCCGGCTGCCGCCTCAAGCAAACCTTCTTTGGCTTGGTTGGCTCCGGTGAAGGCTCCGCGCTCATAGCCGAACAGCTCAGCCTCTAGCAGATGGGTGGGTAGAGCCGCACAGTTGAGGTGCAACCACGGCCCAGCCGCACGCTTGGATTTGCGGTGGATCTGCTCCGCAGCGTAGCCCTTGCCCGAGCCCGTCTCCCCGAGCAATAAGACGGACATCTCGGTTTTGGCGACGAGCTCAACGAGTCGCTCGGCGTCGAGCTTCATGCTCACGCCAACATTTGAATTCGCGCCCTCGTCCAGGCCTTTGGGGGGGCGCACCACGACGATGGCTCCTCCAACTTCAATCGGCTCGCGCCACGGGACTTGGATGCGCGTCCCTGGTGCGATGGCCACACCGCCAAGCTTCGTCTTGTTCGAACTGCCTTGGTCTTCGACCTCGAGCGAACGTCCGAGAAAGAGAACCGCGTGCTTTCGCGAGATGGACTTGTGATCAATGACGATGTCGCAATCGGGCGCTCGTCCAATCGTGAAGGTTCCTTCGAGCGGCAGATTGCGCACGATGTTGCCTCCGTCCCACATCGCAACCAACGATGGCCCGCCAACCTCATCGAGCAGCTTCTCGGTTACCTCCTGGAGCACGGACAAAACCATCGCGGCTCGGATCATAGGCTGGCGCCACGGAGTTGGGAACTAGGGTGGCTCAGGCCGCAGGGCGCTTGGAAGTGGCTTCAATTTTCCTGCCGGTGCCTGCCCTTTCGGCAGGGGCAACTTGGCTGCTGGCGGCCTTGCCGCTGAGGTGGTTGGAGCTGCGTCCGTCTCTAGTCGCAGCGCCGTGTTTGCCAACGGCGTAACGGTCTTCTCAACCACGAGACCGCCAGCAAACTCGAACTGCACTCGAATCGGCTCGGACCCCTTTGGCAGCGAGAAAGAGGCTCCCCCGCTCGTGAAGTTGACGTCCGAAACGCCGTCGCCTCGGATCGCAAGCAACGGCAACGTGGTGGCGACCTGCACCTGCACTAGCAACACGGCATCAGGGCGCGCTGAGGGTTGCTCCGGTTGCACCATGGCAAGTGGCACTTCGACGCGGCGGCCCCCGGGGGAAGGAGCGGTTTGAAGGAAGATCGCCACCCCACCACCGACCCCGAGCACCAGTGCGCCCAACGCACCAGCGAGCAATTTCGACGTTCCGCGTCGAGCAGGCGCTGATTGCGCGCCAAGCGAGGAGGTGGCTGGTGTCACCCCATGGCCTGGTACCGCCCCACGGATTTCCGGTGGGCGTTTGCCCTGCACAATCTCTAGCGCAACAGCTCTGCGGCTCGCCACGCGGTCGCCAAGCAGGTGTTGCACCACCCCGGCAACATCGGCAGCGCTGCACGTCGTGCCGCTGGTCCACAGCCAGCGTTCAATCCAATCAGCATACTCGCCTGCTGAACTGGGCCGCGCTTGCGGGTTGGCTTGCAGCGCGCGCATCACCAGCTCGTCGAGCTCACGAGGAATGCTGGGGTCACGACGACTTGGAGCCGGGATCTGTGCGTCGGCTGCAAGCCTGAGCATCTCGAGGTCGGACGGCGCCTCGTAAAGCTTCTCGCCGACCAACAACTCCCAGAGCACGATTCCAAGCGAAAATGTATCGCTCCGACCATCGATGGGTTTGCCCATGGCTTGCTCCGGGGACATGTAGCGCAGCTTGCCTTTGATCTCCCCGGTACCGGTTCGCACGTTGCGTTCGAGTGCGCGAGCAATGCCGAAGTCCGTCAGCTTGACCGAGCCATCCACACCGACGAGGATGTTCTGCGGGCTGACATCCCGATGCACGACCATCATTGGACGGCCGTCGAGCCCAGTCAGCGCGTGTGCGGCGTGCAAGCCCCGCAACGCCTCCACCGCGATGCGCAGGGCGACGGGGCGAGGCAGTTTGAGTCCGAGCCGGCGTGCGGTTTGGTGCAGGCTCGCGATGGAGACACCATCCACGTAGTCCATCACCAAAAGGTGTTCACCGCTCTGCTCGTAGACGTCCACGACGGTGACCACGTTGGGGTGCCGAATCAACGAAGCGATGCGTGCCTCCTCATGGAAGGCCGCGGTAAGTTCGGGATCTTGCACCAGGTGCCTGTGCATGCGCTTGATTGCAACCAAGCGCTCGAAGCCAGCAGCTCCCCGCTGACGACCGAGGTAGACCGAGCCCATGCCGCCCGAGGCCAATTCGAGCAAAAGCTCGTAGCGGCCAACCACCTCCCCGCTGCTGCTTGCCGCGTCCAGCCGATTGGCGGTTGGCGTGGGCGGGCCCCAAGGAGGACCGGTCTGGCCTGTGGCTGACGGAGACGACGGACGCGCGGCGGGGATCATGGCGTGCTGAACTGCAGCTGCGCAGTGAGCATCCCGGGCGCAACGACGGCGGTAACCACCGCGGGCTTGCCGTCCCAATCGGTGAACACACCCGAAACAATCGCGAGCGCGGCAAGCACAGAGGTCGTCCCGATCAGCACGTTCGTACGGACTTCTTTCGACCGACCCTCATCGTAAAGACCTTGCGAAGGCGCGTCGTCGAAGGCGCTCTTGGTCTCGAGGGTATCCACCCCGCTCCAAATCAAGAGCGCTCCTGAGGCGACCGTAAGGGTGGCTGCGCTAGTGAAGAACGCGGTGTGAAGCGGAGGCTCCCATGGAGACGTCGCTTTGGTGCGAGGCAACTTTGGCAGTGACTGATCCAGACCCGCTTGAACGACCACCTCCAGGGTGCCCCCTGGGCCAACGTTCACGCGCTTCTCAAACGGCTCACCCGCGAGCCGCGCCGTAATCAAGTGCTCACCCGGCTCAACGATGTTGATGCCCGTCTCGACAGCAATTGCGTCGATCTGAAGCTGAGATGCCTCACCGACGATGGAGAGGTTCACCTGAGCAAGTCTCGTAAGCAGGCCCTTCAGCTTTTCCTCGGCTGCTTGTGCGTTCGCCGTCATCGGTGAATCGCGCTTGAGTCGCTGACAGGCCCTGGCTGCAGCCAGAACATTACCGGCACTCTCCCAGGCCTCGATCGCATTGAGCAGCGCGTCTGGGTGAGGCACGATTGCATAGGACTCTTCGAACTCCAGAGCGGCGCGCGCGAAGTCCTTCTTGGCGTAAGCGCTTTCGGCGGAACGGAATTTCTTGGCTGCAGCCAACTTCTCAAGCGCCGTTGGTGCATGGGTTGGCGACGTGTCGGCTGCCAACACCTCAAGTTCGGTGCTGAACGTCACGAACAAGGCAATCGCCAACCACGGCCGAACTAAACGAAACACGCCTCACCTGTTGCACAGCTGTGCCGCTAGAGGTTAACGGGGAGCGCTGGGCGTTCGCAACCTTCAGGCCGAAAATGCGCGAAGAATGAGCGCTGTCACCAACGCGAGTACGACCGAAAGCAAAGCAACGAGCAAGAGTCCCAAGTGCGGTTTGGTGCCAGCAACCTGAACAGTTGGCGCGTTCGGCTCGCTGCTCCGCGTGTGCGGCTCCAGGGCACCGTGCTTTCTCAGTGTGCGGGTTGCAATCTCGTCTTCCGAAATCGCCTGCGGAAAGCGTGCAGGTGACTGGAAGGCTAACGTTGCGGGTTCCCGCTCTGGCTCGCTTCGCAACGGCATCTCCTTCAGCACCAGGGTGCGCGTTTCTTCTTGTGGCAACGGCTCCACGAACGTTGATTCAATGCCGGGCTCCACGCCTGATAGCTCGTCCTCGAACTCGCGATGCTGGGCGCGAATCTTACGCGTAAGATCCTCATGCTCGCCGAGCAGGGTGGCTGCGACGTCGCTGAGCCATAGAGAAAGCGCCCGCTTGCTGGCGAAATTTCCCAGGCGCTCGAGGTCGGCCAACATCGCCTCGGCGGTGCCATAGCGAGCCTCGGGATCGCGGGCTGTCGCTCGCAGGAGCACTCGGTCGAGTTCGCTCGGAACGTCCGCACGCAGGCTGTGTAACGCGGGCGGATCTGTGGTCAGAATGGCGTTGGCCACCTCACCCACGTTCGCCCCCACATAGCGCTTTCGGGCGGCCAGCATCTCCCAGAGCACGACGCCGCATGCGAAGATGTCCCCTCGATGATCCGAGGGCCGCTGAAGGAGCCGCTCAGGTGGCATATACGAGAGCTTGCCGCGCACTTCGTGGGTAGCCGTTACATGCAGCTTGCTGAAAGCCTTTGCGATCCCAAAGTCGACGATCTTCGGCACGCCGTCCCGTCCAACTAGGATGTTGGGCGGGGAGATGTCGCGGTGAACAAGCCCAAGCAACTTGCCGTCGTCTCCGCGAACGGTGTGCGCCGCGTGTAGCCCCTCGAGCACGCCGCCCATGATGGAGAGCGCCATATCGACAGGGATCCGATAAGCGCCATTGAACGCGCCCTCCATGAGTTGACGGAGCGCGATGCCACGCACGTACTCCATCACGATCATCAGCTCCCCCTGGTCCCGCACGACGTCCAGCGTTGCAACGACGTTGGGGTGGAGGACGCGTGCCGCCAACGTTGCCTCGTCCTGAAACATCGTGGCGAAGGAAGAGTCGTGAGCGAACTCTTGCTTCATGCGTTTGACGGCTACGACTCGTGAGAAGCCGGCAGAGCCTGTCATGTGGGCAAGGTGGACCGTTGCCATCCCGCCGGAAGCAAACGGTTGGTAGATCGAATAGCGTCCAACAACGCGTAAAGGTCGCAAGAGGTTCGCCATTCGAGCGGACCCAGCTTACCAGTGTTACCTGGCGGATGGCCGCTAGTCCTTCGACCTGGCACGAGTCCTGACAAAGCCAAGCCCACTCGTCAGCTTGCAGACGCTCGGCCGTTGTTGGCGAGGGTTATGATTACGCGCTACCCCCGAACTCCCCATCTGCCTTGGTCGCCAGGAGTTAGTGCCGACGATATACGCTGGGGTGCCGGGCACGCCATTCAAGCCATCGAGGTCGTGGTTACCGAGAAGCTGGACGGTGAGAACACGACTCTCTACCGAGACGGGCTGCATGCGCGCTCCCCAGACTCGGCGCACCACCCTTCAAGGACCTGGCTCAAGGCGTTCCACGACCGCGTTCGGCTTCGCATCCCGGAGGAACATCGAATCTGCGGAGAGAACGTCTTTGCTCTCCATTCGCTCGCCTATGACCAATTGGATAGCTGGTTCTATATTTTTTCCGTTTGGCACAAGGACCTGTGTTTGGATTGGGACTCAACCGTAGCCTTTGGTAAGTGCATTGGCGCGCCTACTCCGCGTCTCCTTTATCGCGGCGTGTACAATGAAAAGATCTTACGGAAGCTCGAGCCGGCGACCTCCACTTGTGAAGGCTACGTAGTAAGACCGAGCGGCTCCTTCCGCCTTGCAGATTTCGCCGAGAATGTGGCCAAGTGGGTTCGGCCCAATCACGTTACGAGCCAAAAACATTGGCGGTTAGCGCCGGTGGTCGAGAATCGCTTGGGAGCGCAGTCTGCGCTTTGGAATGTCCGCAGCGGCCTCAGTGAGGGCACTGACGCGCTCGTCCGGGCGATCTCCCAGTCAAAGCCTGCTATCGAACTAGAGCCAGGAACTGCGCCGTTGCTTCAGGCGATGCAATCGGAGCTAGATGCTCAGGGCTGCATAGGCGACGAGCGGTTGGCAGGGGTCTTGGCGACACTGCTTTGGTCGCGGACACGAACGCAAGTGCGGAGTCTGCTGCAGCCAAGCGTGGGGTGTACCTTGGCGAGGCGCAGCGCCGATCTACTCGCGCTCTCGCCTTCGCTGCATCGGCGTTTTTCTGACGAACTACGTCCGCGCGGTTTGCGCCAACTCTCGCTGTCGGCAAGCCTTCCGGTGCTGCACGCACTCGCCGCCTCGACCGCCACGCAGTGCGAACCGAACAGCGACGCACTCGAGCAGGTCGAGTGGTCCCGGCTGGTCGCCAATGACGCTGGACTATGGGATAAGGATCCGCTCGAAAGTCTGCGCGCCGAACTGGTCCCTTGCTTGATGGCGCTACCTCGCGTGACGCGGTGTCGGATATGGGCGGTAGCCCGGGCGCTGTGGGTGGAAGGTCAAGTTCGCAGTGCAGAGCAAGCCGTCGCCGCGACCTACTCGCTACGCGCCGAGTCACCAGGCTGGCTAACGCTGATGATCGGTCCGGCGGGCAGCGGCAAGAGCACCGTTACTCGTGATCATTTTGCAGAATCAGCTGTGGTTTCGTTGGATGCGCTGCGAGAAAAGCGTGGCTCGCGAGCGGATCAGAGTGCCAACTCCGAGCTGCTACAAGTAGCGCTTAGGCTCTTGGAAGACGGCTTGCGACAAAGACGAGCGGTCGTCTGGGACGCGACCAGCCTGTCTCCACGAGAGCGCCGCTTACCGCTCTCGGTGGCTCGCCGATTAGGTGCCTTTTCGGAAGGTATTGTGTTTGCGGTCGACCAAGGCGAGCTCGAGCGTCGCAATCGTGTGCGCAAGGACCCTATCCCCGAGCGCGTCCTGCGAGAACAATGTGCTGCGTTCTGGCCGCCCTATTTGGGTGAAGTCGATCAGATGTCGTCAGTCGGCAGCGCTGGTTCCGTCGAGGACACTGTCGGTGGGCCTTTCGCTTAGAAGGGACGGTGCGAGATGAGAACCAGTGAGCAAATTTACCATCGTATTCGCTGGGACCAACGACTGGATCCAACTCGTTTCGTCGTAGGCATCGATATGCATGCAGCGCGACCAAAACGGGTTTCCTTTCCGAGCTTCACGCCGGGACCCGATTTGCCTTGGCACCGGGTGCTCTTCTTTGAAGCGGACGATCAACTGCTTTGGGATCGTCGGACCGGCCGAGATGTACTCGACCAGTCAGAGGCGGGCCGAGTTCGCTTCGTCCGCACGTTGACAGCGCCGTTCTTTGAGACTCGTCAGCCGTTCGCCTTCAGCGGTAGTAGCTGGCAGCCGCAGGAAGCCAACGTCGGTACACACGGCGAGTGTTACGCTCCGCTACGAGTCGTTACGTGGAACATCCTTTGGGACCGCTATGGGAGCGAGCTGCTCGCCTCTGCGACCCGACGTCCGCTGCTGGTATCGGCTCTGCAGCAGCTCGACGCAGATGTGATTGCGCTTCAGGAGGTCGAGCGTCCGCTCTTGGAGCTGCTGCTTGCTGCAGGTTGGGTTCGGGCTCGCTACTTTCTTTCCGACGGACCCGCTGGCGAGGACGTCGAGCGCTTTGGGCAGTTGATCCTCTCGCGTATTCCGCTCAGAGAGGTCGCGGTTCATCCGTTTGACGCGCACAAGTGCGTCGTCGCTGCGGTGTTGGACCTGAAGGATGCTCCGGTCGTAGCGAGCGTTCATCTCAGCAGTGACCACCGTCAAGAAGCGGCAAGGCATCGCGAGCGTGAGCTCGTTGAACTGGCCAATGGCTTGGGTGCTCTGGCTAAGAACGTATTGTGTATGGGCGACTTCAATGACGAGGACCCAGCGCTGGCTGGTCGTTTGGGTTTGCAGGATGCCTGGTCTCAGGTCCACGGTCCTCTTGACCAAACTGCGACGTTTGACCCTCTGCGCAACGACTTGGCGCGTATCAATAGTTTGAGCGGCAAACCCAAGCGGTTAGATAGAGTGTTATTCAATGCGGGCGCGTTTGAAACGAGTTCGGCCTCCTTGCTGGGCTGTAAGCCAGTAGCCGCTGTTGGCCCCTTCCTCTCCGACCATTTTGGTCTGCTCGTAGAGTTCGAGCCCGTTCGCCCGAAGCTCGCGAGCTGCGAAGCCGAGGAGCCCGTGCAGCGAGCGCTGCCCTCGGTCTACACCGCATTGTGCTGGTTGCTACCTGATGCGATCGCGGAGGCGGTCCAGCGCATTCGTCGGCAGTATGACCCGCACTTCGAGCGTTGGCCTGCGCACGTAAACGTGCTCTTCGGCTTCGTGCCAGAGGTTCTATTCGACCAAGCCGAAGCGCTGATCAGCGAAGCGCTTTGCAACCTCGAGCCGTTCGCTACGACGCTTGCCGGAGTTGGCCGATTCGAGCACCGAAAGTCCACGACTTTGTGGCTCGACCCATCAAGGTCAGCTGGCGCAAAGTGGCTAGAGCTCCGACAAAATCTGACGGCTGTTTTCCCTCGCTGCGCTGAGGGTCGAACGGTGGGCGAACCATACCAACCGCATCTCACGCTGGGCTCCGCCGCCGTTGGTCTCAGCGCCGAGCGTTATGCAAAAGCGTGGGAACAGGAGATCGGCCAGCTTCATACCAGCGTCTCCTCGCTTGCCTTGCTATCGAGGCGAGGGGACGGCCCTATGCAGGTACGGTCGACCATCGCCTTGGGCCGTAAACGGGTGTCGAGCGTTACTGCGAAGAGTGGACTCGCGCCCGCCTTGCGGACTTGCCTGCTAGGCAGTCCACCCAGTTCACCCGGTCAAACTGCCGCTGGTTCTCTGCTGCAACAACTCAAAGCCCTGCTGCCTGAGCACCCGCTGGAAGTGACCGGCTCGAGACGGATCGGCTGCGAGCTACCTGATAGCGATCTGGATCTCGTGCTCACGTTGAGCGGCTCGTGGACGTTCGAGCACCTGGGCGAGAAGTTTGCATCGCTGGCCGGGGTGAGTCGGTTGCGCTCGGTCATCGCTGCGCGCGTACCGGGGTTTGAGTTCCGCTATCACGCTGGGCCTGGCGCCATCGACGTCGACCTCACGGTTGCCTCCGCGGGGGCCGAGGAGAGCGCACTTGCACGAAGTGCCTGCTCTGATGCCGATCAGTTTGGCTTGGTCCTATCCAGCGCTCAGTTCCAACGGTTCCTTCGACTTGCGCGCATTGTCAAAGCGTGGGCTCGTGCAAAGGGGTTGGCCAGTGCTCCGTTTGGTGGGCTGCCGGGCTTGGGCTGGCTTGTGCTTGCTGCTGAAACGGTTCGGCGAAGCTCGCTTTCTGAGCCACTGGCTCTGCTCGAGGCCTTCTTCGCGGAGTGGGCGGTAAATGATTGGCGTGAGGTGGTGTCGCTCGGCGGAGCCAATGGAGCGATCCAGCGAAGTTCATGCGCACCTATGACGATCTTGACCCCGACGTCGCCTGTTCGTTCCTTGAGTGAACAGGTCGATCAAGGCAGTCTCCAAATCCTTACGGATGAGCTTTACGGCGGGTGGATCGCGGTCGAGGGCGCGCTCGATCTCGAGAGTGCAATCGGGGAGTTGCTTCGTGCGCCGCAGCTACACCGCCAACATGCTGCGTGGGCGCGCGTTTTGCTCGTGCCAAAAGAGCAAGGTGAGACGCAGACCGACGAATTGCTCGGGTTTGTCCGCGGAAGAATGAATGCACTATTGCGCGCGCTGCGGCAAGGCAGCGGGCTTTCGGTTCGAGCTTGGCCGTATGCGCGTGAGACCTCGACGGGCTGTGAGCTCGTGATCGGTCTCGGCAGAAGCCCGCAATCTCGGATGGAGCTAAACGATCTGAGTCAAGACTGGGCCGCCGCCCGAAGTGGGATCACCGTCGAGTGGCTCGCTGGCCCCGAGCTCGACTGGTTTTAACCGCTACGTCAGTAGCGGCTCGGTTGGTGCGCCTCGAGCATGCGTGCCGCATTGTCATGCAAGATCTTGCGACGAAGTGCGGGCTGCCCTTCGGTGGCAATGAGCACTTTTGCTAGCGGTAGAATAGGATGATAAAACGGCCAATCCGAGCCGAACAGGATGCGGCTGTCGTCCCCACCGTGGTCAATCACGTCGCGCAGCTGGCCAAGCGAAATGCAGGAGATATCCAAGTAGGCATTCTTGTAGCGGCGGTAGAGCCCAATCGCCTCCCAATGTTGCGTGGCCCCGGAATGGCCGAGAACAAATGTCGTCTTGGGATGTGCCTTGAGCGCTGCCTCGTAAAAACGGACCTGCCCACAATAAGCGCCTAGCTTGGGCTCGATGCCAGCTGGCCCACAATGCCAGAAGACCGGAACGCCGGCTTCGCCGCACAGCCCGTAGATGTGCATCGCCTTCGGGTGGTCCGGGCGAATGAACATGTTGGGCGGGTGGATCTTGATGCCGCGCGCGCCGAGGTGCAGTTGCTCCTCGAACTTGTGTTTCGCATGGAATGACCGGGGGTACACGCTGCCATAGCCGGTGACGTCGGTGCGGTCTTTGGCTGTTGCTAAGGTCCTCGCGACGTGCAGCGTTGGGACAGGCATATCAATGCCCAAGACAATCGAGTGCGTGACGCCCATGGATTGCATGTCGCGAGCAAGGTTGGGCGCTGTGTGATACTGCCGTAAACCCTTCCCGCGAACGCCACCGTGCAATAGCTCGCGAAGCATGGCCTGCAGCTCGACCTTGGTGAAACATTGGTTCGCGTAGATGTCGAGGTGATGCGCGCAACAGCGACCGAGCAGCAAATGTGAATCCGCGTGGCTTGCCTGCAGGTCGATATGGGAGGCCTTGAGGGAAGGCAGCGCGTAATGCGTATGAACGTCGATGATTGGCCCAATGCTGCTGTCCGAAACCACGACTTCCCCATGGTGCTCGGAGAACCATGGGAGGGCCGCGAGCGCGTCTCGCGTGGCGTAGCGAAGCGGGTGAGATTCCATCGTAGTCCTCAACCACCCTCGGTTCGACAGGGCGGTTTGGCAAACACATAGTCGCGATAGTCGTTGGGGTCTCCGCAATGGCCGTCCATCGCTGCGCGAGCAATGTTGAAGAGCTCTCGGGCGGTGACGTAGTGGAGCTTCCAGCGGGTGCCGTCGTTGTAAAGCTTGGCCAAGGTCTCGTGCATTTTCTGCGCCTTTTCTCCTAGCAACGTCTCGGCTTCTTTCTCGGGCGCGCCGTGCGTGTGGAGCTTGACGAAGGTCCACTCGGGGCGACCATCCACACAGATTCCGAGGTCTCCCCAAAGTTTGACGCGTTTGTCGGAAGGAGGATTCGAAGCCATCAACGCCCCAAACTCAATTTTGGGGCGACCTCTATCGAGGTAGAAACCGTTTGGTCCCGTGATGAACAGCATGCGGTCGTCGTAGCTCTTGCCCACGCGTGAGCGCTCGCCGTCCTCGTAGGCGCGACGTCGTTTCAAATCCCCTGTGGGCCAAAACAGCTGATTGACGGTGCGCGGGTGGGAGCGGTCCTCCGGCGCAGGAAACGTCATATCGGTGTAACAGCCGAGCTCGTGAAGCAGATCGACTTCGTCGTCTACACCGCAATAGCGCCCATCGGGGCGCGCATTCGACAGGCACCAGTTGCCATGAATGAACGCGAACTTGGGCGCGCCATCAACGCGCGTGAAATGGCCGTGGCTGGCCATGCTGTCGACGTAACGGCGTACGTCGGCGGCTAGGCTGGCTCTTGTATCTCCGTCGTGGTGGAGGTGAAGCTCGACCTCGCCACAGCCTTGCTTGACCATCTCCTTAAGCGCGTCCAGCCAGCGCGCCCGGTAGTGCTCTCCTGGGAAAAAGAAGCTGTGCTGCGGCATATTGCCGTCGGCGTCTCGAAAACGACTAAACGCTTTGGGGTACTGCTCCTGCCAGGTGGCAACTCGAGCATCTGCTTGCGTGTCGGTAACGCCCGCAAACAGTGGCTCCCAGTGGTCGCAGATCGCGAAGAGCAGATGCCGGGTCCCGGTAGCGCGAGCCGCCTCACGTTGGTGCACGAGGGCGTGCTTCAGATAGCTGGGACCCCAAAGGTGAATCTGCTTTTGCTGGAGATAGCGGAAGATCTGCATTTGGCTCCTGAGGCGAGACGGGAGGGAGAACGGCTAACATTGCAAGCTAGGGTCGGCGCGTAGCGCTCCTGCGAGCTAGTGCTCCACGAGCAGAACGCCTAGAAGCAGCTCCGGCGGTAGTTGCTTGGCTCTAGCGAGGATGTCCCCCTGCTTCGTCTTACCGGCCCTACCAAGCACGATGACGCCGTCGATGAGGTTCAGGACCGAGGCAAATTCACCTGGCCAGGCGCAACCAGAAAGGTCCACCAAGACTGCACGTAAACCCGGACGTTCGGGCGTTACAAAATCGAGTAGCTGGCTGACCGCGCGGACCTTGTCTCCCGCTGGTGCTCGTTCCCCCGGTGCTAAACACACGATGCCGGAGCCCAGTACCGAGCTGAAGATGCCCTTTGGCGTCGTGTTCGTCGGGAGGCTTTTGCGCTCCGGATCGAATAAGGCGACCAACGAACCAGTTACGAATGCGAGCGCGCGGCCAAGCTTTTCACCAGCGCCCAGCACGTCCACGTGGGTGTCCGCGGGAAGGAGACCGATCGTGCCATAGCCGGTGTGCTTGAGTTCACGCGCCAGTCGCGCCGACTCGGAATCAATGGTGAGCAGCTCCTCGGCACCAACGGCGCGCCGAGACTGGCCCATCATTTGAAGGACATCGTTGATCTCGGTGACGGCTATAAAGTCTCGGGCCACGGGAAAGTTAACGACAGTAGCCTCGCGGAAGCAAAGGCATGCTAGCACAGGAGGCTCGTGGCTCGATTTCTGGTGCAAGTACGTTGGTGGGGCGCGGGGCTCGTGTTGGCGGGGTCCCAGCACGTTCGTGCCCAAGTCGCCGCCGACGTGGATCTGGCCGCGACCGCGAGCATTGGAGTGACGGACAACGTTGCCAACACGCCAACGCCGGAGGCGAATGCCGGTCTGGACGTGCTCCGGCCCCGAGGGGATGTGTTTGGCACCATCGCGCCGTCCGTCCGCCTACAACTCGAGACGCCGGGGACTACACATACCCTTGCATATGCCTTCGGCTACACCTTCAACCTGCTGAACTCCGATGCGAACAACTACTCGAACGGGCTTAGCTATGGCCTTCGCACGCCTGTCTCGGAGGTCACCGAGATGACCTTGAGCCTCGCGGGAGCGCAGGCAACCGCAGCCGCTCTTCAGCTTTTGGCTCCTGCGGCTGCCGGGCAGCCCCAGCCGAACACCGGCACCAACAACATCGTACTCAGCGGCGGCGGCGGACTGGGGTTCTCGACTGAGTTGTCCGAGACGGTGTCGGTTTCCCAGACTTTTTCGGGGTCTTACGTTTACACGTTGGTTCCCGACGGCGCTGATACGAGCACAGCGTTGGCGTCGGCTGCGCTCGGGCTCAACAAGCGCTTTTTGATCAACCAGCTCGGGTTTGAGCAGAGCAACGACTTCCAGCGCGGAAGGACCGCCAACCTCGGTGACGTTCAGGGCATAGAAACCTATCAGGTCTTGCATCGCGGACGGGCCACGTGGACCCACCAATTCAACGAGGAAGCACAGACTTCAGTCGGAGCCGGAATCGTAGTTGGCTACGATCCGACGTCGGACCTTCCGGCCGTCGTCAATCCTGTTGGCAACCTTGCCTTCACATACGCGTTGCCCTCCGGCCTGTTGACGTTCGGCTACAATCACGACGCCACGCCCAACGTGCTGCTCGCTCAAGTCACTCTGGTTGACGCCGGTAACGTGAATGCCACTTATCTCTTGCCCAAGGGCTTCGATCTATCCGCGACGGTTGGAGCCAGCATCAATCGCGCCTTTCTCGGTCCCGGCGGTTTCGGCCCACCGACAGGTGCGTGGCTGGGAGACGCTGCTGTAGGCTGGGTGCCAGCGACGGTGCCCATGCGTTTGGAGTTGCGTTACCAGTTCAGCCATCAGCAACGGCTCTACTTGCAAGATGTTGCGCTCCCGACAATCACGCGGCACAGCGGCTTGCTCAATACGACGTTCGCGTGGCCTGGTCAGCCAACGGTGGCCCGCGCCGCGTTCACTGCGTTGCCCGCGCCAACAGCAAGTCTCGACATACTCGGTCGGCAGGCGCCCCGCACCGAGCGCGGTGAGGATGAAGAGACCAAGAAAAGCGAGTCAGAAGCAGAAGGGCGCGCCCCCCCGGCGGACTAACCGGCACCCTTATAGATCCTCGCTGACGCGCAGCCTGATTCCCGTGTTAGCTTCCAGGCCATGTGCGGCATCGTTGGCTACGTCGGCAATCAGGAATGTGCAGACCTCTTGGTGGATGGGCTCCGTCGGTTGGAATACCGCGGCTATGACTCAGCGGGGCTCGCCACGCTGGTGCGCTCCGACGGTGAGAAGCGACCGATTGAGGTCCTTCGCGCGGTGGGCAAGCTGGGCAATCTAGTTGCCGCGTTGCGTGAGCGCCCGCTCAAGGGAACGACTGGCATCGGACATACGCGTTGGGCAACCCACGGGCGCCCCACCGAGGTCAATGCGCACCCCCACGTAGCTGGTCCCATCGCGCTGGTTCACAACGGCATCATTGAGAACCACCTGGCCCTCAAGCGAGAGCTCTCGGCCGAGGGAGTGAAGTTCTCCTCGGACACCGACACGGAGATGGTGGCGCACCTGATCCACCGCGAAGCCAAGGCTGGGCACGAGCTGTTTGTGGCGGTGAAGCGAGCCCTCGCGCAGGTTCACGGGGCCTATGCGGTGGCCGTGATTGACCAGCGGCAGCCCGACCGAATCGTTGTTGCAAAGAACGCGTCACCGTTGGTCATTGGTTTTGGCGACGGCGAAATGTTCGCCGCCAGCGATATCCCCGCGGTGCTGCCCTACACCAATCGCGTCTTGCTGTTGGAAGACGGTGAAGTCGGTCTTCTCACCGCTGACGGCATTCAGGTGGAGAGCCTTGATGGCAAGAAGGTCGAGCGAGAGCCGCGCACCATCACCTGGAGTGCCGCGCAGGCCGAGAAGGGCGGCTTCAAGCACTTCATGCTGAAGGAGATTCACGAGCAGCCGCGAGCGATCGAGGACACGTTGCGCGGACGAGTGGACCTGGCCAATGGCGACATCATCGCGAGCGAGATTGGGCTCGATGAAGCAACTGTCGCAAAAGTGCAGCGCGTCTATTTCATTGCCTGCGGAACGAGCAGCCACGCAACGCTTTACGGGCGCCAGTTGGTCGAGTCGCTCGCTGGGATTCCGTCGCAGTGTGAGCTTGCTAGCGAGTTCGTCGGTCGAGACCCGGTGATTGGTCCGACGGACCTCGTCGTCGCTGTCTCCCAGTCCGGAGAAACGCTCGACACGCTCGCTGCGCTCAAGGTGGCAAAGGAAAAGGGCGCCCAGCTGCTCGCGATCGCCAACGTGATTCATTCTGCGATTCCGCGGGCGGCTGGAGCTGCGTTCTACACGCATGCGGGCCCAGAGATCGGCGTTGCTTCCACCAAGTGCTTCACCACCCAGTTGGCCGCTTGTTTGTTGCTTGCGGTGTACTTGGGGCGAAGAAACGGCAAGCTCAGCAAGGAGAAGGCGCAGGAACTCTTGCAGCACACAGTGGAGCTGCCGCACCACATGCGAGCGACGTTGGCTCTGGATGACCTCGTGCGAGATCTTGCACGGCCTCTGGCAAGCTCGCACAGCGCGCTGTTCCTCGGTCGCGGAGTTAGCTTTCCGATCGCCGTCGAAGGTGCGCTCAAACTCAAAGAAATCTCATACATTCATGCGGAGGGCTATGCCGCTGGCGAGATGAAGCACGGCCCCATCGCTCTGATCGACGCGAACATGCCGGTGATCGCGGTGATGCCGGATGATCGCTCCTACGAGAAGATCGCCAGCAACGTGCAGGAGGCCCGCGCGCGAGACGGCGTGGTGATCGCGATCGCTACGCGCGGTAACTCGGAGATCGGCGCTATCGCCAACAAGGTGATCTACGTGCCCAAGGTGGATCCGCTGCTCTCGCCGTTCATCACGTCGATCCCGCTGCAGCTGCTCTCGTACTACGTCGCTGACTTCAAAGGCACCGACGTCGATCAGCCGCGCAATCTCGCAAAGACCGTAACTGTGGAGTGAGCGTTTGGAGGCGCCCTTACGGGCGCTGTCCGTCTGTTGGTGGGGGCGTGTTGTCGCCCCCAGTCTTTTGCTCTCGGCTCAGGTGGCTGACCAAAGCTTCAGGCCACCGAGCATCCCCGCGGTGTTGTCAATCAGCTGCACATTGGGTGGGAAATCGGCTTGCGTGAGTCGTGAGGCGTTGCCGCCGCCGAGATACAAGCGCCGATAGTTGAAGATCGGTGCGAGTCGAGCAGGGATCGCCAGCACTCGCTTTGCCCACTTCTTGTTGCCGATCTCTTTGCGCGCCGCTTCATCCACGCGGTCCTCGTAGGTCTCCTTCTCGTTCCACGGGTGGTGGCCGAACTCGAGGTTCCAAACGCAGTGGCCGTTGACATAGAGGCCGCTGCCCAAGCCCGTTCCGAGCGTGAGCACGAACTCCACACCCTTGCCCTCGATCACGGCCAGTCCCTGGACATCGGCGTCGTTGGCTACGCGAGCGGGCTTCCCCAAGTGCGTTTCCAGGGCGGCCTGAAGCTCAAAGCCTCCCCAATCTCCGTCCAAGTTGGGCGCGGTCATTACCACCCCGTTCTCAACGACCCCGGGGAAACCGCAAGAGACCCGATCGAAGTCCTGGTGCCCTCTAGCGACGGTCAGCGCGGTCTGCAGCACAGCCTCCGGTGTCGCAGGACGCGGCGTTTCCAGCCGAATTCGTTCTCCTTTCGCTTCACCCGTCTCGGCGAAGACGTTGCCCTTGATTCCAGTTCCCCCGACGTCGATGCATAGTGTGAGCATGCCCGGCCACGTTATCACGCCCTGAGCGCGAAAGGCCCTACGCAGCGTGGAGGTTCATCACAAGCCGCTCCCCGCCACGGGTGCTTGTACTTCGCCAAATGGCTGGACTAAGGTCCTCCGCGGAGTAGCTCATGGCCGCAATGGATGACGTTCCCCGGGAGATTCTACAGGCTGCTTACAAGCGCAACCCAATCTACATCTACAAGGTGCCCCTGCACTTTTCGCTGTGGATCGGCAGTGGGTTTCTTCTGAACTGGGTTCACACCCAGAGCTTCCACCTCGGCATCAAGGTGGCGCTGGGTGTCCTGGTTTCTTTGCTCGTCACCAATCTGATTCGTGGCTTGGGCGCCGTCGCCCATGACTCGGTGCACGGGACGGTGTTCAAGTCGAAGGTGGCTTCCTATTGGTTCGGCCTACTGTGCTGGTCGCCGACCGGCATGAGTTACACGATCTACTCGAACTACCACCTGCATCATCACCGCATCACCAACACCTACCCTGACGTGGATAACTTCGTGGTCACCGACTACACGAAGAACCCTGCAGCCGCGCGCTTGTTGATGTTGGCGGTCTACACGTTCGCCTACCCGATCTACTTCCTCTTCCAGATGTTCCGCTACACAGCCCGGCTCACGGCTTGGCAGAAGGTTCGAATGAACCTCGAGCTGTTGGGCTTCTGGGGTTTCGTCGGGTTCCTGTTCTACTCGTTGCCGGGCTACGTCACGTTCTTCGTGTTCGGATTGCCCTTCATCCTCGGGACGATCCTCGCGAGCACGACGTCGATGATCGAGCATTTCGAGATGGAGCCAGGCGAGGACGCGTACGGCTCACGTACCTACGCAATCGACCACCACTTCCTCAACTTCCTCTGGAACAACGTCAGCTTTCACAACGAGCACCACAAGTTCCCCGGCATTCCCTGGTACAACCTGCGTAGCTTCCACGAAGCCGCGTTTCCCTACTACGATGCCAAGGTCCAGCAGGAGTGTCACAAGAGCTTCTTTGGACTTGTGTGGAGCCTGTGGGGCCGCGTGCTCAACATCGACGTCGAGAAGATCGAGGCGAAGTACGCAAACCTCAATCGGGTCGAAGAGAAGAAGAAGCACATGGATCTTCCAGGCATTGCACCGGTGAACGTTTGAGGATGAACCAGCGCTGGTTCGCATTGACGGCCTTACTCGCTATCGCGCCATTGGCCGAGAGCTGCGGAGGCACGTCGGTGTTCGACGCTGTGGATCCGAAGGCCTGCGGCTCAGGCCATGGTTGCCCAACGGCTGCCTGCCTCTGCAATGATGGCTCCGCTGTGCTCGACACCACCTGCGAGCTCGGCTCTTGCCGCGACTCGCAGACTCTCTGCGAAGAGCGCTGTGACTCCCTCCAGGGCCTCGCCTCGGTGATTGAATCAAGCACCGACGAGGTCGCCCTGCCTCAATGTGAACAGATCTGCGCTCGGGTCGAAATCAACGGCTGTGAACTTGGTTGCGACACGCTTTTCTCCGAGTGCCTGCCCCCAACGAGTTGCTCCGATGGAGCCAAGTCTTTCTGGGACTGCGTGGCTTCCGATGCGGTCTTCAGTTGTCGGGACAACGCTGTGCGCGTCGAGGGTTGCGACACCAGTCAGCTCGCGTTCTGTGACGGCTGACCCCAGCCGCTAGTCCCTCAAGTCGGACAGCGTTTGCAGCAACGACGAGAGCGTCGCGTAGCAGCTCTTGTACGCGGATTGGTACAGTCGATCGTAAGCTACCGCGTGGGGCCCAGGCTCAAATCGCTTGGTGTTCGCCAGCCAATCTCTGGTCCATTCGCGGGCTGCGTCTGCGGGCGTCGCGCTCAATCCCGCGTGTGGCGCGGCGAGCATCGCAGCGCCCAGGGCCGTGGTTTCCGCGGCGCTGCTGCGCACGATTGGCCGGCCCAAAACATCCGCCAGCAGCTGCATCACGCTGTCGTGACGGCTCGCTCCGCCCGTAACGAATACGTTGTCGCGTCGTCCCAGCTCTGCCTCCAGTGCCTCGAGCGCCAGCCTTTGTTCGAACGCGATGCCCTCGAGAATCCCGCGATAAAGGTGAGCTGCTCCATGATCGGTGCGCAACCCCAAGAGCGCGCCAGAGGCCCAATCGTTCCAATGCGGGTTCATCACACCAGCGAAGTACGGAAGGACGAGGGGACACTCTCCTGGCCGTAGCTTTTCAGCTTCCTGCTCGAGCGCGGACAGCACCTGTGAGCGGGTTTCACTGCTGCGCTTCATCACGCGATCACAAAGCCAGTCGAGCGTCAGCGTACCGCCCTTGAGATCCATCTCGCACAAGAAGCCCTCACCATCGGCGGCATACAGCGTCCTAAATGCGCGGCTCGAGCGGTAACTCCGTGATGGTGTACCGCCTACGACGGCGGTGCCGAGATTGAGATAGAGCGCGTCTTCGGTGAGCACCCCTGCGCCGAAGCCAGCGGCCTGGCCGTCGCCCGCGCCGGCGACGAGCATCACGTCATCGGCGAGTCCCAACTGCTCGGAGAGCGGCCGGAGCAGCGGGGCGATCACGGAGCCCGGCGCGAACAACGGAACCACGTTGCTCGACTCGAGCTGTGCGGATTCGAGCAGCATGCTCGAGTAGCGGCGCTCAACCATATCCACGAGCCCCAACGGATCTGCGGAAGCGAGCGAGGTACCCCAGGCGCCGGTCAGCCTGTGTGTAAGAAAGCCGTGCACATCGAGTACTCGCAGTCCGCCCTGTTTCAGCGGAGCTGCGAGTCGTTCTAGCGCCCACCGAATCTTGTAGAGAGACGGCGTTACGCATGGAGGCTTGCCGCTGACGCGACTCAGCGGTTCCGCACCGAAGCGCGCGACCACGACTTCAACGACTCGTTTTGCACGCTCGTCCATCCAAACGATCGCCGGAGCCAGTACCGTGCCGCGCTCGTCGCAGAAGACGAAGGTCTCGCGCTGGTGGGTGATGCTGATGGCTCGGACGGCTGCTCTCTCTACTGGAGCGAGCGTAGCGAGTGCCTCGTTGCAAGCTTGCATCACTGCCGAAAACCAATCCTCGGCGTTCTGTTCGAATCCCCCGGGGCACGGGTTGCTGGTCGCAAATTCGGCTCGACCTTCCGCCACGATGCGTCCCCCAGCTGCCACCACCAGCGCCTTTGCGGCGTTGGTGCTGACGTCGACGCCGATCACGAGACTCACCGTGAAAGTTCCGCAGCGAAGAAACGATCGAGCGGAATTGCAACCGCTTCGTTGTGCAGCGCCACTTCGATCAAATGCGAGAGCAGCGGGCACTGTGTTCGGCCAACCGAGCCGAAAGCGCCCACTTCGAAGGCCCGCTCGACGACGCGCAGGATCTCGAGGCACTCGAGCGTTGCTCCGTCCATGCGCGCAATCGCTTGTTCTACGCTCAACCCCTCACCAAGCAACCTTCCGAAGCGACCGGTGCGCCCACCGTTGGTGGTGACGTCCAGATCGCCGACGCCTGCGAGTCCAACTGCGCTATCCCCGCTGCTGCCCAGCGCTCGCGTAAGCCAGCGCATCTCGAGCGCAGCCTGCGCGAACACTGCCGACTCAAGGTTGTGCATCGCCACGCTGCCCGAACTTCCACCAGCCTTTTTGTGAAGCCCCTCAGCAAAGGCGATGCCCATGGCGAACGCGTTCTTCAAGGCGGCGCAGACTTCGACGCCCACGACGTCGGTGGTCGGGAAGACCTTGTAGTACGGGCCTTGGAGCAGCTCGACCAGCCAACGATTCGTGCTTTCGCTGCGGCCCGTGAGCACCACGCAAGTGGGGACGCAGCGAGCGAGCTCCCCCGCGATGCAAGGCCCTGCAATGGCCGCCGGGTGAAGCGAATCGCGCAGCGCGCCGGTGAAGGAGCCAGCCACTACGTCGGGGAGGGTGCGCAGCTCTGTGCCGTGCAGTTCCAGCCCCTTCGTAATCATGAAGATGGGCAGCGCTCGGTCGAGGACGCCGTTCAAGGCTTCGCATGCCCACTTTATCCCGGCCGAACTTACCCCAAGTGCAACGGCCTCCACGCCTTGCAAGGCGGTAGGCAATTCGTCATGGGTCCACACGCTCACGCGGTCGTGAAGTTTGATGCCGAGCTTTGCATGTGTGCGGTCGGCCTTCATGCCTTGAACCAGGTCAGCGTCCTTCCAGGTGCCGACGAGTCGTACCTCGTGTCCGCGATCGCAAAGCGGTTGCGCGAGTGCGGTGCCCATCATTCCTGCGCCAAGAATCAATACCTTCGCCATCGTGTTCTCGCGGACATGTTAATCTGGCTGCCTATGCGCACACCCACGCTTTCCCTCTTGGTCTCGTCCGTTTTCTCCTTGCTGGTTGCATGTGGTGACAGCTCCTCGTCATCTGGTGGCTCCGGTGGCGCGGGTGGGTCCGGTGGCTCCGGTGGCGGTGGCAGCACTCCGCAAGCCTGTGATGGCCTGGATCTCAGTGGTTGTGACCTGGCACTTGGTCCCACGGATGACGACACCACGACCTTGCAGTCCGCCTTCATCGAGGGAGTGAACTCCGGTGAAACCGTCTGTTTGTGTCCTGGTACCTACAACCTGACCAACGAGTTGTCGGTGGATAAGCCGAACCTTACCGTTCGCGGTGTCGGCGCTTCACGAGACGACGTCATTCTCGACTTCGCCAATCAAAGGGGAGGAGATGACGGTCTAACGGCCACCAGCGACGGCTTCACCGTCGAGAAGCTCACCGTGAAGAACACGCCGGGTAACGGCATCGTCGTAACCGGTGCAGATGGCGTGACGTTCCGCGATCTGAAGGTCTTCTGGGATGCGGGCTCCGTCACTGAGAACGGCGCTTACGCTGTGTACCCCGTCAAGTCGAAGAACGTCCTGATCGAGGACTGCGAGATCGTTGGTGCTGCGGATGCCGGAGCCTACGTTGGTCAATCCGAGAACATCATCGTTCGTCGCAACAAGGTCTACGCCAACGTTGCCGGCATCGAGATCGAGAACTCGACCGACGCCGAGGTCTACGAAAACGAGGCTTACGACAATTCTGCCGGCGTGTTGGTGTTCACGCTGCCCAACCTCGAGAAGAAGGACGGCATCAACTGCGACGTCCACGACAACGAGATTTACGACAATAACCGCGAAAATTTCGCTGAGAACGGTACGGTTGTCGCAGCGGTCCCGCCGGGTATCGGAGTGTTGGTGCTCTCTGCAGACGAGACCCACATCCACGACAACAACATCTATGACAACGACAGCACCAGCGTGATCGTGGTTTCGTTCACCACGCTGGGCTTGCTGCTCCCCGACGTCGATGAAGATCCGCTGACGGATCCGGATCCCGAAGGGCTGTACGTTTACGGCAATACCTTCACCAACAACGGCGCGATGCCGTTTGAGCCGCTCTCCACGTTGCCCGCCAATCCGCTTGAGAACGTGGTTTGGGATGGCGTCGAGAAGACGGAGGGGTCTGGCGAAATTTGTCTTTCGGCGATGCCTCCGACGTTCCGCAACTTCAACGGCATCGCCAACATCGGTAACGCGGCAAACCAGTCGACGGACACCACGCCGTTCGAGTGTGATCGAGAGCCGCTCCCGGCGATCGTGCTGCCGTGAGGTTCGACCGGCAATCTCAAGCGGCCGTGCTTCTTGGGGGCTGTGCAGTGTTCTTTGGCTGCACCGAGGAGCCTGTTGCACAGCCTTACGACGGGCCGGCGCTGCCGTGGGATTATCAAGCCTTTCCGCTCGTGATCGAGCCGCTGGACAATCCCACGACGGAGGAGAAGGTGTCGCTGGGGTTGTTGCTTTTCTACGATCCCGTCCTCAGCGGTGACAAACTCACCGCCTGCGCAACGTGCCACAGCGAACAGTGGGGGTTCTCGGATGGGCTTTCCTTCTCGGTTGGTGTCGAGGGGGAAGGTCCTACGGGGCCTGGACGTGACGGCCCGCATAAGACGACGCGCAACGCGCCAACTTTGTGGAATGTCGTTTTTCGCGAGTCCTATTTTTGGGATGGCCGGCGCCCGTCGCTCGAGGACCAAGCGCTGGATCCGCTCGACAATGAGGTTGAGCTCAATCTGAAGCCCTCGGTGGCCGTGGATAGGTTGCGAGCCATTCCCACGTATGTGGAGATGTTCGACGCTGCCTTCCCCGAATCCTCGCCGAGCGTAACGGAGGAGAATCTAGCCAAGGCGTTGGCTGCCTTTCAGCGAACGTTGATCACGCGGCGTGCTCCCTACGACCAATACGTGGCTGGTGATGAGGGCGCGCTATCCGCGGACGGTAAACAGGGGATGGTGCTGTTTGCGGAGGCAGGTTGTGCTGGATGTCACGTACCGCCCCTGTTCGATTCCGAGCGCTTCGAGCAGCGCATCCCATCCGGAGACGAGGGGCGCTATTCCGTCACCAAGGATTTGGCGGACCTCGGAAAGATGCGTGTCCCGACGTTGCGCAACTTGCGAGAGACAGGACCGTTCTTTCATGATGGGTCCTCCGTTGAGCTCGAGGACGCCGTGTTGCGCGAAGTCGAGATTGCTGCAGCCCGACGTGAAGGACGCGCATTGTCCGCAGACGAAGCCGCGCTGATCTCCGTCTTCTTGCGCAAGGCGCTGATGTCTCGCGCCAACGAGCCAACACGACCGGACGAGGTCCCCTCGGGATTTCCCGTACCGCTCGACGGTTTTCGCATTCCGCGCTGAGCCTACAAAGCAGCTGCGGCGTCGTTGTCGACGCCGCAGCGAGCTGAGTTGGTCTCCTAAAGAAACCCTACTTCGCGGGAGCAGCTGGAGCTGCCGAAGCAGCGGGTGCGGCGGGAGCGGGCGCAGCCGGAGCCGCAGAGGGGGCAGCCGAGGGCGCAGGCTTGGGTGCGAACACCGATGCTGCGCGAGCCTTCTCCGGAAGATAGCTATCGAGCTTGCCCATCGTCCAAAGCACACCCCCAAGGACGAGAATCGCCAAGAAGATGTACAGCCCCCAAGGCGTCTCTTTTTCGGCGTAGGGATCTTCCGCGGTGCGCGAGGCGCCGAGGGGCAGCGAGGCCACCTTGGTGAGCGAGCCGCCGAACGGAACGTTGATCTTGGTCATGGCGTTCACGGCCCAGCCGTTGGCGTCGAGCAGAGGACCAAGGTTTCGCTGACGAAGCTTGAGCCAGGCGATCAACATCGAGGGGCCCGAGATGAGCAGCAAGAGACCAAGGATGCCGACGGGCATCCACACGCCTAGGTCGATGAACTTCGAGAGAATCATTCCGACGAAGGTGCCGATGCCGCCTACTGCGACGCCAAGGGCTGCCACAGTTCCAATATCCATCCCCTTCTTCTCGGGCGGAGGAGCTGCAACGGCGCCGGCTGCTGCCACTCCAGCGACAGGAGGCGGGGCTTCTGCGGCTTTGGTCGCTTCCGCTGTGGTCGAGTCGACCAAGGCGGTTGATTCTTTCTCTTTCTCGGCGGCGCGCTTGGAAACGTACTCCTCCACCAACCGCACCACGCGCTTGTACGGCGACCAGAAGGCCTGCCGAACGCGGATCGGGTTCTCAACGATGCTGGTGATGGTGGCGTCCCAGTCTTGGCCGCTACGGTCGTAGAAGACGCCGTTTCGGCCGACCATCAGGTTGTCCACGTCACCGGCGGTGAAGGCTGCGACCACCGCTGTCTTTGCGCCGTCTTTACGCGTGCAGTCACAGTAGGCGAGATACGACTTCGACATACCGGCGAGCGCTGCGTGTTTGGCGGCGTCGTTGACGTAGATCACCAGCGCGCACTCGCGACCGTCCAAGTAGAGGGAGCCGGCCTGGAAAGAGCCATCCTTCTTGTTGTAGAAATCGGCAAAGTTGACGAAGTTGCGCAGCAGCCGCAGCAGGTCTTTGCGATAGCGGATCGCCTTCTCCACCGTCGTGATCTGCGCGTACTCACCTTCGAGCGCAGCGTCCTCGTCGATCAAGGCGAACACGGATGCACGCAGCGTTTTGTCGAGCAGCTCGTTCAAGCGGGTTGCCCCAAGCTTGCTGGCGCCCGAGCTTGGCTTCTTGGCCGACCAGGAACGGAAGGTGGCGAGTTTTGCAACCAATGCCTCGAAGTCCACCTCTGTGAGCGTTGTTCGCGCGCCCAAGAGAGGCGTAACCGCTTCCTTCGAAAAGTTGCTGATGGCGGCACTCCACGCGGGATTGAGGCCGCTTTCGAGCGCTAGCGGCTTGCCGGGCTCGATCCGGGCGAGCGGAAGCTTGCGCAGCCCGTCACTGCTGGCGCTCAGCGTCTCCGGGCTGAGCGCGGTCAGTTCGGCTTCCGAGGCGTTGAGCGTCGCCGGACCACGGGCGTCGAAGGTCGCGATGCGTGTGCGCGTAAAGTAGTCGCGCACCTTCTCTTCAACCGCTGCGAGAGCCTCGGCGGCGGACGCCGTCTTGTCGCCCAGCGGGTTTGCGTCGGCAGCCTCGCCCTCCTTGGACCAGGACAGAAAAGCCTCGGCATCGGCGAAGAACGTCTCGCATAGTTTCTTGTCGAGGCCGGGCTTTCCGCTGCGGTCGGCCACCGAACCAACGGCCTCGAGCATCTCGCCCAGGGCTTTCTTGAGCTCTTCCGAGTCGGCGGAATCGACCGGGACGATGCCGTCTCCGTTGAAGCGCGTTGCGACGAACACCTTTTCCATCGCCGCTACGTCGTCGAGAGAGATCTCCTTGGCGTCCTTCTTGTCTTGGTCCCGCAGGATTCGCTTCGCGCTCGCGAGCACGGCCTTGCCCTCGGCAGAGCCGTCGTTCAGCTGGGCGAGGGGTAGAGCGGAACCCTTCTCGAACAGTAGGTCGAGCGACTTGAAGACCTTCTTCGACCAGGCAACCGCGTCCAACACCTCCGGCGGTCGAATCCGACTGTCCCCGTCGGAGTCAATGATCGCCAGGGTCTTTTCATCGATCTCGAGGCCCTTGGTCGGGCAGGCGAGCGCGACCCAAAGCTTCTTGTCGAGTTGATCGAGATGGTCGACATCCGCACCCGTGCGCAGCGCTACCTGATCAACGCCGCCCGCACGAAAGAAGGCCCAAGAATGCTCATTTTTAGCCATTGGCGGCGCACCATAGAGAGTGCGCTGCTGGATGTCGAGCTGATGTCTCTTGTACGCAGCGGTCACTGACTCGATGACGGCTTCACCCATCGCGCGTACAATTTGCGAATGCACTTCGGCCGAAGTTTCGCTCTCGTCCTATCGTTGATGGCCCTCGGCGCGGGTGGCTGTTCCGACGACACGGAGCCCCCGGTAGAGCCCAAGGTCGTGGTGACTCCGCCGCCTGTGGGTGAACCCTACGACCGGCTCAGCGACTGGCACCTGTTTCGCGATTTGGCGCTGCAAGCTCCAGCGGACGGCGTCGTGCCCTACGATGTGATCGCCCCGCTTTTCAGCGACTACACGACGAAGTTCCGCTTCATGTATGTGCCTGAAGGGCAAACGGTCGGCTACGAAGCGGACGACATTCTGGCGTTCCCCGAGGGCTCGATCTTCGTAAAGACGTTTGCTCATGCGGCCGACGCTCGCGCACCGTTCGAGGCGCTAACCATCGTCGAAACGCGAATCCTCGTTCGCGAACCGGACGGTTGGGTTGCGCACACCTACGTTTGGAACGAGGAGCAAACCGAAGCGGAGCGGCTGGTTTCGGGCACCGGCGTGCCCGTCTCTTTCGTTGGGCCCGACGGCGAAACCATCGACACCGACTATCGGGTACCGAACACAAACGAGTGCAAGAACTGCCACAAGATCGACGACACGGTGGTCCTGCTCGGACCACGGGTTCGGCAGCTCGATCGCAGCCACGAGTACGACGGCGTCAGCAAGAACCAGCTCGACTACCTGGTGGAGCTCGGCTGGCTTGCAGGCACGCTTCCGCCGCCGGAGGATCGCGAGCGGCTGGTCGACCCTTACGGAGACGCCGAGCTGTTTTTGCGCGTGCGCTCCTACTTCGACGCCAACTGCGCGAGCTGTCACCGCACTGGCGGGGAGGCTTCAACCAGCGCATTACTGCTCGACTTTGCGTCTACGAACCCGAGCGACAACCCCGAAAGCAATTGGGGCATCTGCAAAACGCCAACCAGTGCTGGCGGAGCCAATTGTGGGCATGAGTTCGACGTCGTTCCGGGGCGGAGCGATCTTTCGATCATGATTTGCCGGATGACCTCGACCGACGCCGAGAAGAGAATGCCCCCGCTTGGCTCGAAGGTGGTCCACCAAGAAGGCCTCGCGTTGCTCTCCGAATGGATTGACTCCCTTCCCGCCGGCGCTTGCACCCCATGAATCGACCCATCCTCTTCGGCCACCGTGGCGCATCGATCGAGCTTCCTGAGAACACGCTCGAGGCCTTCGAGCTCGCGGTAGAGCTCGGAGCTGACGCACTCGAAACCGACGTTCACGTGACCGCGGATGGCGCGGTGGTGATTCACCATGACGCCTCAGCGCTGCGAATGGCTGCCGATCGCAGGCTCTTGCGCAGCTTGCGTCTCGAGGAGGTTTCGCGACTCAATGTTGGCTTTGGCTTTCGAGCCAAAGACGGTACTGGGTTTGCCGACCGAAGCTTCCGTGCGCCACTCTTGGCTGAAGCGCTTGAGCGATTTCCGAACCAGCGCTTCAACATCGACATCAAACCAGAGCAGGGCGCCGTCTCCTTGGTGATGGAGGTGGTGAGAAAATGCCGAGCAGAGGAGCGAGTGCTGCTCACGAGCTTCTATGACTCGGTTGTGCGAGAGGTCCGCCGTAACGGCTATCGCGGAGACACGGGGCTCGCGCAAAAGGAGGCTGTGCGTGCCTTGCTTCTGCCCGCGTCGGCTCCTCGTTGGCTCGCTCCTGGTGGTCAGCGGATTCAGCTTCCGGTGCGGATCGGACCGGTAGATCTGGTGACGAAGTCGCTTCTTGATCGTTTGCACCAGCACGGTCTGAAGGTCGATTTCTGGGTCATCAACGACGTCGCCACAGCCCGCAAAGCCGTAGCGGCTGGCGCAGACGGCATCATGACCGATGACGTGCGCTTGATCGCTGAGGCGCTCCAGCGCTGATCCGGCCCGCCTGCCTGCGAAGGCTCGCTATGCTTGCGGCCCATGCAAATCGAATTTGTAGGCGCTGCCCAGACCGTCACCGGATCGATGCACCTGATCCGAACTCGAGCAGGCGCTATTCTGCTCGATTGCGGCCTGTTTCAAGGCGCGCGTCACGAGTCGACGGAGCGCAACCGAAACCTGCGCGTTCCCGTGCGAGAGCTCCGAGCAGTCGTGCTTTCGCACGCACACATCGATCACTCGGGTGCTCTGCCTCTGCTCTACAAGCAGGGCTACAAGGGTGCTGTCTACGCGACCCCAGCGACGCGCTCGCTCGCCACGGTGATGTTGCGTGACGCTGCTGCTATCCAAGATTCAGACGCTCGCTATTTGAACAAGGAGGCCAAGCGGACGGGCAGCGACGAATATGTAGATCCGCTCTACACCGATGAGGATGTGGTGCGAGTGATCGAGCGCATGATCGCCGTGCCGTATCACACCACGGTGCCCCTCCTGCCGGGTGTGGAGCTGACCTTCTACGATGCCGGCCACGTCCTCGGCAGCGCCATCACGGTGCTCGACATCGACGAGGGAGACAGCAAAAAGCGGCTTCTGTTTACCGGCGATCTCGGTCGCGCGGACAGGCCCATTCTTCGCGACCCCGAGGTGGTGCCAAACGTCGACGTGCTCATCACCGAGAGCACCTACGGCGATCGTTTGCACGACAGCATCGACAAGATGGACGACGATCTCGGGCGGACGATCACGCGGACGATCAAGCGTGGCGGCAAGGTGATTGTGCCTTCGTTTGCGCTCGAACGAGCGCAGGAGGTGATCTTCGCCATCAAGAAGCTCAAGAAAGCCGGCTCAATCCCGGCCAATTTGCCCGTCTATGTCGATTCCCCGCTGACCGTCCGCGTCACCGACGTCTTCAAGCTCCACCCCGAGTGCTACGACACAGAGACGCGCGCGCTCATTCGCGGCAATGACTCGCCGTTCGACTTCGAGAACCTTTCGTACATCGAAGACAAGGAGGGCTCGAAGCGGATCTCCACGTCCTCAGAGCCAGCGGTGGTGATCTCGGCCAGCGGAATGTGCGAGGCCGGGCGTATTCTCCATCACCTCCGGGGAGCCGTGGAGGACGCCAAGAACACCGTGCTCATCGTCGGTTATCAAGCGGCGCATACGTTGGGGCGCCGGCTGGTGGAGAAGCGTATGCGCGTGAAGATCTTCGGCGTCGAGCGAGAGAGGCGCTGCGAGGTCGTCGTGCTCAACGGTTTTTCGGCGCACGCCGACCAGAAGGATTTGCTGCACTACGCGACGGAGTCGCGTGCGTGTGGCCCCGTTCGTACGGTGTGTCTGGTTCACGGGGACCCAGCCCCGCAGAAGGTGCTGGCCCAAAAGCTCGCTACCGCTGGCTTTGCGGACGTGCCGATTCCGGCTGCCGGGGACAAGCTCGAACGTTAAGGAACGTTGCGAGGCGGTTGACGACCAGTGACACCGCGTTAGGTTCGGCGGGCAACTCCGGTGCCAAGCAGCTTTTCCTGCGACGAGTGCTGACGCGGTCTGTTTAGACGCTGCAGTGACGTAGGAAGAGAAGCCCTCTCTCGGCGCTTGTTCCGTCAGTTGTGACCTGGTCCCTGTTTTGGGACCGAGAAGGTGAGCAGGAACATCCATGAACAGTCCCACGTTCGAGAGTCCGATCCCGATTCTTCCTTTGCGCTCGGGTGTGCTTCTACCCGAGGGTACGATGACGCTCACAGTTGGGCGCGAACGCAGCCTCGCGCTGGTGCAAGCCCTCAAGCCAGGGCAACTCGTGGGCATCGTGACCCAAATCGATCCGCGGGTCGAAGACCCTGTGGTCAGTGATTTCCATGCGGTCGGGACGCTCGCGCGTCTCACAAAGTCGACGAAGTCGGGCACGGCGGGGGAGGCGCTTCGCGTCACCGTTGAAGGTCTTTCGCGATTTTCGGTCGATCGTGTGGTGGCTTATGAGCCCTTCCTGGAGGCGGTCGGACACGCGGTTCTCGAGGAAAATGGCAACACTCCCGAGGCGAAGGTGCTGGCAGAGGAGCTCGTGGACGCGCTCAAGCAGGTTCCACGGACCAAGGCGCTGGATGAGGCCGATCGTTGGATCAGCAAGCCTGGCGCACTGGCAGACAAGGTCGCTTCGCTTTTGGGCGTTGAGTCTAACAAAGCCCTCGAGGTGCTGGTGACGGCGGACGTCCCGCAGCGTCTACGCAAGCTCTTGGCGCTGGTTTACGAGCAGAAGGAGCTGGGCGAACTTCGTCAAAAGATTGGCGAGGACGTAAGGCGCGAGTTCTCCAAGAACCAGCGTGAGCACCTCCTGCGTGAACAGATGCGAGCGATTCGGAAGGAGTTGGGCGAGGAGAAGGAGGATGGTCTCGAGCGGCTTCGTGAAAAGCTCGAGAAGGCGAATCTCCCCGATGAAGCCAAGGAGGTCGTGGCGCGTGAGTTCTCCCGCTTCGAGCAGTCGGGAGGGCAAGGCGCAGAAGCGACGGTGATCCGAACTTACCTGGAATGGATCGCGGCGTTGCCTTGGTCGGCCCAGGCGAAAACCAAAGAAGATATCGACGCCATTTCCGCCAAGCTGGATGAGGACCACTTCGGGCTCGAGGACGTTAAGCAGCGAATTCTCGAGCACATGGCTGTGCGCAAGCTGTCGAAGAGCGAGCGAGGGACGATCCTTTGTTTGGTAGGACCTCCTGGCGTTGGAAAAACCTCGCTCGGCGAATCGATCGCCGCAGCGACCGGAAGACCGTTCGTACGGGTTTCGCTCGGCGGCGTTCGAGATGAAGCCGAGGTGCGCGGTCATCGCAGGACCTACGTCGGGGCGATCCCCGGTCGCATCCTCCACGGGCTGCGCAAAGCGGGGGTCAACAACCCCGTGATGCTGCTCGATGAGATCGACAAGCTCTCCCAGCAATGGGGAGCTGCAGCTGAATCAGCGCTGCTCGAGGTGCTCGACCCGGAGCAGAACAAGACCTTCACGGATCACTACCTCGAGCTGCCGTTTGACCTCTCGCAGGTGTTCTTCCTGTGCACGGCGAACACGCTCGACACGTTGAGCGCACCGCTTCGAGATCGCCTCGAGATCGTGGAGCTCACCGGGTACACCGCCCCCGAGAAGCAGGCCATCGCTGTGAGACACTTGCTGCCGCGGCGTCTATTGCAATCGGGCATTCCAGAAGGTGCGCTCACCATCACCGATGATGCCATTCTGGACGTCATCACCAAGTACACGCGCGAGGCCGGTGTTCGTCAGCTCGATCGGGAGTTGACCCGCATCGCCCGTCACGTCGCGCTGGACGTGGCTCGCAAGAAGGACGACTCGGAGATCCGAGTTCGAATCGACGAGCCGCAGGTTGAACAAATTCTCGGTAAGCCCAAATACCGAAACGAGGTTCGTGAGAGGACTAGCGTCCCGGGGGTCGCGACGGGCCTCGCTTGGACGCCGGTGGGTGGCGGGATTCTCTTCATCGAGACCTCCCGAACCAAGGGCAAAGGCAAACTCGAAATCACCGGGCAGCTCGGTGACGTCATGAAGGAGAGCGCCCGCGCTGCGCTGACCTTCGTCAAAGGGCACGCGGATGAGCTCGGCTTTGCGGCCGAAATCCTAGAGGACGCGGACCTCCACATTCACGTACCAGCCGGCGGAATACCGAAGGATGGTCCGAGCGCGGGCGTGACCATCTTCACCGCGCTCGCGTCGCTCTTGTCCGGCCGCCGCGTCAGGTCGGATACAGCGATGACGGGCGAATGCACGCTGCGCGGCCGTGTTTTGCCCGTCGGCGGTATTAAGTCCAAGGTGCTCGCTGCTCACCGTGCAGGCATCACGCGGGTGATCCTGCCTCGCGACAACGAGCGGGATCTCGATGACGTGCCGGCCGACGTGCGAAGTCAGATCGAGTTCATCCTTGCAGACGACATGCGCAAGGTGCTCGAGGCCGCCCTCGAGTCCGATGCTATTCCTTCGGACGTTGCACGCTCCGCAAGCGAGGCCTCACCGGTCGACTGAACTAGCGAGCACAGACATCGCCACGGAGCGTGCAAGCCCCAGCCTTTTTGCACAGCTCCGAGGCCTCACAATCGAGGGCGGCCACTGCCACACAGTGGCCGCCTTCTTCGCCACAGCGGCCCATGACTTTGCACACGTTCGAGCGTTTGCAGTGGCTGTCGTCCCCGGCGACACACTGGCCTTTGAGTTCCTTGCAAAGCCCGCGCTGTTTGCAATGACACTCCTCCTCGCACGCCCGCTTCTTTTCACAGCCGGCTCCGAGCGAGAGCCCAAAGCAAGTCGCCCACACACCAATTCCGAGAAGTCGCAAAAAGTTTCTCATTGTTCAGCTGGCTTCGCGCGACGTAAGGCGGAGTATTACCTCGAAGTTGGCTCTCGAGCAGCCGCGGACGCAATTTCTGAAACTGCGGTGGGGGGGTCGTCGTAGTAGAATGCACCCAACAATGCGCCCCCTTCGGCGCTAAAGAAACAAATGGCGGCCAACCATCTCGGGTCAGTTGTCCATTTTCGAGGTGAACCAATGCTGAGCCTGAAGTCGATTTCCGAAACTCTCGCCGTCCTCGGGGGCGTGGCGCTTATGGCTGGTTGTGCGAGTAACCAGAAGCCGGTGAATTCGACCGAGGTCGACGCAAAGCCGGCGGCAGGGGAAATCACTGAAGCCAAGCAGGAGGCCACGGAGGTCGCTCCGGAGCCCTCTGCAGCAGCAGATACCGCACCTGCTTCGGACGTTACCCCTGCTGCGACCGCCGCAGCCAGTGCAGCTCCTTCCGCTGTTCCCTCCGCCGTCGCCTCGGCCGCTGCACCCACCCCGAAGAAGGTTGGTACGGGCAAGACCAAGAAGAAGGGCGCCGAGTCGAAGTGTGGCGAAGGCTCCTGCGGCTGATTGACGGGTGAACAGAGTGACTCGTGCCCTCTGCAGGAGAAATCACCGCACGAGTCGTTTTGCACGAGTCATTGAACGCCATGTCTTTTCGTGACGGGGTTCGCCTACCGGCGGGAGTCGGTTTGGGGCTCCGTTATGCGTTTCTGGATGAGCTTGCCGAGTTCGTCGCCGACGGCACGAGCGTCCCGCTGGACTTTCTCGAGGTGTGCCCTGAGAACTACATGCGTCGGGGCGGAGCCGTTCCACGCTCGCTGTTCGCGTTGGCCGAGCGCTTCCCCGTTCTTTCGCATGGTCTGACGATGTCGTTCGGCAATGACGGGCCTCTTGGGGGCGGAGCCGACTACGTCGATGAGCTGAAGGCGTTCCTCGCGCGTCTCGCACCATCGTTTCACTCCGACCATCTGTGCTTCAGTGCAACGCAAGGTCGCTTCACGCACGATTTGTTGCCGCTGCCCTTCATCGAAGAGTCGGTGCTTCGCGTGGCAGCGAGCGTAAGAGAGGCACGCGAGCGATTGGGCCGCCCGATCGCAGTGGAGAACATCTCCTACTATTTTGCGCCCGGGTATTCGAACTTGTCCGAGGCCGAGTTCTTATCGGCCGTGTTGCAGACTGCCGACTGCGGCCTGCTTCTCGACGTCAACAACGTGTACGTGAACGCGCGCAACTTCGGTACGGATCCGTTCGCGTTCATCGATGCGTTGCCGCTCGAGCGGGTGGTTCAGCTGCACGTCGCGGGGCATGACTTTAGCCCCTCCGCTGGCTGCATCGTCGACACGCACGGAGCTTCGGTGACGAGCGAGGTCCTTCAGCTACTCGAGCACACGCTGCGTAGAACAGGTCCTGTCCCCGTCGTTCTCGAGCGGGATTCGAGAATACCGCCGTTGGCGGAGCTTCTACGTGAGGTCGCCCTGCTGCAAGAACTCTATCTCCGTGCGACCCAAACGAGCAGTGCCGCTGTGACAAAGGGTCAGCTGCCCGAAAATGTCGTCGCGGCGGGGCGCGTGCCCGAAGTGGTCGAGCGGTTGCCACCCATCGTGAAGTCGCTGATGCGAAGCGTGGAGTGCCCTTCGCCGGTCATCGAGGCTTGCCTCGTCGCTGAGCTCGCCGAAGAGGACCGCAAAGCGCTTTTGTCGCTGCCTCCAAGCCGGTTCTTTCTCTACCGAACGCTGGTGCGGCAAGGCTTGCTCGACGCAGCGCGAACGCAGATGCCAGAGGCGGCCGCGGTTCGCGGGGAGGCCTTCTCGGAGGATCTGCACAAGTTCGTCGAATGTGGTTTGCCCCGATCTGCGTTTCTTCGCGACGTGCCGCGAATGTTCATCGACTTCATCGCGCCCTTTTGGCAGCGTGATGCGGCAGTTCCAGCGTTTCTTTGCGATTTGGCGCGCTACGAACTCGTCGGTTTTGAGGTCGCAGCCAAACCCGACGCAACCTCCGCGGAGGCGTATCAAGACCTCGAGGTCGAACGACCGGTGGCTCTTTTGCCTGCGGTGTCGGTTGAGCGGTATCAACACGCCGTGCAGGAAGTGAAAAGCCCCGCCGTGCCGTTACCGCGGCCGACCCAACTGCTTTGTTACCGGGACAGCGCTGATGAACTGCGTTGGTTGTCGCTTTCCGAAGTGGCTGCCAACCTGGTTGAGAGGCTTTTGGACGGGCAGGCTCTCGGTTCCGCTATCCAGCAGGCCTTCGTCGATGCTGGGGCCGCCCTGACGACCGAAGGTCTCTCGGAGACCAGCGCCTTTCTGGCAGACCTGGCGAAACGAGGGGTCCTCTTGGGGCGGGCGCTGACGGTAGAACCAGATAGGATGAAGCGCGCATGAGCGGGCAAGACGCACTCGGATTGATCGGGACGGTCGTCGACCAAAAGTATCGGGTCGATTCGGTGATCGGCGAGGGTGGCTTCAGCATCGTCTACCGCGCCGAGCACATCATTTGGAAGCAGCCGGTCGCACTCAAGTGCTTCAACGCGCTCGCCAATGTGCCCCCGCAGATGCGGCAAGAGTTGCTCAACGGCTTCATCCAGGAGGGCAAGCTGATGACGGCGCTATCGAGCCGCACGGCCGCCATCGTCCAAGCGCGCGACGTCGGGTCGCTCACCTCGCCGCGCACTGGCGCGCAGGTGCCCTTCATGGTGCTCGAATGGCTCGAAGGGCGACCGCTCGACCGAATCCTGTACGAGGAGCGTGAACGCGGTTTTCCGGCCCGCTCGATCTTTGACGTGATGGCGCTGCTCGAGCCTGTGACCAGCGCGCTCGAGGTCGTCCATCAACAGAACATCGCCCACCGCGATATCAAACCAGCGAACTTATTCGTGATCGGGGATCCACGTGGTGCAGGCGCGTTCGTCAAGATTCTCGATTTCGGCATCGCGAAGGTGATGGCCGAGCACGCCCAATTGGCGACTTCGCTTGCCCAGACCGGCAAAGAGATAACCGCCTTCACTCCCAACTACGGAGCTCCGGAGCAATTCAGCCGTTCCCACGGCGCGACCGGCCCTTGGACCGATGTGTTCTCGCTCGGTTTGATCATGGTCGAGATGCTGCGCGGCGGGATTCCGGCGCTTCAAGGGGACGACTACATCCAGCTGGCCGTGGCGAGTCGTGACACGAGCGTGCGTCCCACTCCGCGCGCCTTCGGAGTGGAGGTCAGCGACGATGTCGAGCGGGTGTTTCGCAAGGTGCTCGCTGTTGCTCCCCATGACCGTTACAAGACCGCGGGGCAGTTCTGGGCCGATCTCCACGGGGCGGTTTTTCCGGGCTCCCCGCTTTGGTCCCCGATGACGACGGGAGGGATGACGGCCGGCGGTTACTCCACGGGCGGGACGCGACCACCCTCCGTCGACACCACTGGGCCTGTCAGTCGTGCACAACCCAGCGCGCCAACAACCCCGCTCTTTGCGCCCGCGAGCGCTAGCGCCGCTCCTCCAACTCAGAGCAAGGGCAAGTGGGTGCTCGTTACGCTCGGGACGATTGCTGTGGTGGGCGGTGCGGCAGCGGCCGTGCTGCTCTTGTCAAAGAACTCGAGCAAAGCCCCCTCCGCCTCCAATAGTTCGGTCGTTCCTGTCGCTAGCGAATCGCTTGAACCAACAGCGTCGGTCGCCTCGGCTCCGCCAACGTGTGGTCCCGGAATGGTCGAGATTCCAGGTGGCAAATTCTTCATGGGGTCCGACGACACTTCTTTTCCACGGTGGATGCCGGCCCACAAAGTCACCCTCTCGCCCTACTGCATCGGTATCAACGAGGTGACCGCAGGCGAATACAAAGCTTGCGTGGACAAGGGTGATTGCAAGCGTGCTGCGACAGTCCCTGACTATCCGAAGAGCGACAAGATCACTCCGGCACAGCATGACAAGAACCGCGAGATCTTCTCCGAGCTGTGCAACATCGGTGAGAACAACACCGTTAAACCTGGTCGCGAGAAACACCCAATGAACTGCGTCTCGTGGGCCTTGGCGGACCTCTACTGCCAGGCAAACGGTGGGCGCCTTCCAACCGAGGCCGAGTGGGAGTTCGCCGCGCGTGGCTCGGACGGCAGAAAGTTCCCTTGGGGAGATGATCCCGGTTCCGACTCCAAGCACATGAACGCGTGCGGCAAGGAATGTCTCGCGTGGGAGCAGGCACGCCCGGTCGAGCCGAAGTCAGAGGCCATGCACGAGGAAGACGATGGCTTTCCAGGTACCGCTCCGGTTGGTTCCTTCCCGAAAGGCGTTACCAGATTTGGTCTCAACGATATGGTCGGTAACGTCTGGGAATGGACCAACGACTACTTTGCCATCTACCAGAGCGAGGAGCAGGTCGACCCAATGGGAGCCCCCGCGGGCGACAAGAAAGCCATCCGCGGCGGGGGGTTCAACGGTGGGTACGCGAGTTGGGTAAACCCGGCGTTCCGCTACCACCAACTCGCGACAGCGAGTGCGCACGGAATTGGCTTCCGGTGCGCAAAGTCGCTGAAGCCATCGAAGTGAGCGTTATTGAACGCAGTCGAAGTACTGATTGGCCTGACTGAATTCGCAGCTCCCCGGTGCGCAGTCCAGCGTGGTCATGTCGTCGCTCGAGTTGCTTGAGCAATACTTGAGCACGGTCCCTTCACAAACTCCGACCCAACCGATCTCCGCGCAGGTGACTGGCGCCGGAGTTGGTTCACAACGGAACTCGCTTGGGCAGGGCTGCGTAATGCAGGCGATCTGATTGTCACATACGAAGTCTGCCGGACAGCTGTTCGGATCGCTCGGTTCGCACGGCCTGCCTACGCAAGCGTCAACATCCTCATCGCAGACGTAACCGTTTGCGCACTTCACCTTGGGGCAGAACGGTTCCTCGACGCAAGCGTCCTGAAACTCGTCGCAAACCTGGTTGGGGCCGCACTCTTTCGTTGCGCAGAAATTCTGCACCGTCCCGCAGTCTCTCACCGACGTCTCATTCGTCTGGTCCAAGCCGATGGTCTTGTTCTGCTTCGGGATCTTTACGGTGACCTGCGGGTTCGACAGGGCCATGGTCACCATGCAATTGGGCCCAGGCCCTTCCTCCATTGTATGGACGACGAGGCGTGCGTTTGCGCCCGTTCCCTCACGAGCGATTGACGTAAAGGTAACGTCGTAACCGCCCGTTTCTTGAACGCCCATCGAGTAGTGGAGCACCCAGCTCTAGTTGAAGTTGAGGTCGGCCGGCGGCTGGGTACCAAAGTGCGCCACGTACTCTGACTTTTTGCGCAGGATCGTCAGGCCAGGCGGCGCAGGGCTTTTGACGCTGTTCAGTTCCACGAAAGAAAGGGAGAGATCATTCTCACTGTCAGCCGCTTGCTCGAGATCCTCCAGTCCGCTGTCGGGGGCGCAAGCTCCAAGTCCGAGCGCGAAGAGTGAGCCAATCGTGACGAGGAAGCGGTGAAACATAGGTCCTCCGATGGGATGAAATGTAGTCAGCGGCCCTACTAACTCACCTCTTGCCTCTGTTCAACCCAGATCGAAGAAATCCGTTGTTGCGGTGCAATCGAAGTCCTCGTGGCGGCTGGCCGATTTCTGCGGGATGAGCAGTCCACGAGGGAAGGCGAAGTCGCTCGACGCTCAGGCTCGACGTTGCTAGGCGGTTGGAGTTGTCCACCCAGTTCCTTGTCCAAACTGCGCCCGGTCGAACGACGGGGCCTCTGAGCGACGATGCCTTGCGTGAGGCTTTGCGGGCGGGCGACTACCCCCCAGAGGTTCGCTGTCGCGAAGTGGAGACCATGTTGTGGTTGCCCGCCTGCGCCTGGGCAACGTTGGCGACGCCAGCTCCACCTCTCACCCCACCTCCAGTCACTCAAGACGGTGTTCTCAGCTCCTCTCCGGATCTGTTGATGGCGCCAATTGAAACCCTAGAGCGGCTTCGCTTCGTCGTGGCCGATCACGGCCAGTCCTTTGGGCCCATCAACGGCGCTCAAATCCGCGAGGGAGTTACGCTCGGGAAGTACCGCCAAGCACATGTGGCGCCGCTTGGAACGGAAGATTGGGTTCTCGCGCGCAAGATATTCGATCGCACGCTCTCGGAAGGCACACGTGCCGTCGCCCATCACTCCGCGCCCGATCTCAAGACGGTCCGTTGCGGCGTGTGCCGCGAGCTCGTTGCAGAGACAGCGACCGTCTGTCCCGAGTGTGACGAGTCTCTTGGTCCCCGTTCCTCACCCGCTTCTCGCGGCTCGATACCGGACGACCCGGAGGACGCTTCCTGGTTGCGCATGCACTGGCGACCTCTCGTCATGTTCGGCAGCATCGCAAGTTTGCTCATGACGGGTATCGCGCTGCGCTACATGGCGCCAGGGCGTTTCTCGCTGGCCGACCAGCAACGGGCTGCTCCGATGGGGCCTCCGGCCGCGCAACAACCCTGTGAAGCGCGTTGCTGGAACGGGGAGTCTTGTCAGGCTAGCGTCTGCGTCTGGCAGAAGCCCAACGACGTCGGGCATGTCGCGGCACGCCCGGGCGTGGCGGGCCCGTTCTCGCTGCCTCCCGACGTGAGTGACGTATTGATCATCGATGAATCGCGGTTCGCGACGGCGCTGCTTGCTGGCACAGAGATTCGATCGAACCGCACCGGCCAATCGCTCGGGCTGGTAACGCAAGCCGCGCATACGCAGAAGTTGTTGCGCGCCGAATCAGCGATCTACGCAATTGGGCCTCAACATGTGAGCGTGCTCGACGGTCAAACCCTGCGTCACGAGAAGACGCTCGAGCTCGGGGGAATAGCCGGAGAGGTCTCGGTTGGCGCGAACGGTCGACGGGTTTTCGTGTCCCTTCCTGGACTCCACTCTGTGGCGATCTTCTCGAGCGAATTGCACGTGGAGTTGGAACGGATCCGCTTCGGAGACGATCACGTCGGGCGGGTCGCCGTCGACGACTCGGGGAAACGTGCGTTGACCGCAACCGGCGCAATTCCCGTCCCGGGCCAACGCGACGCGCAACTTGGCGCTGTGTACGCCTTTGACCCGAGTCGCCTTGCCACCCGTCAGGATCGGGTGCGTGCGTCGATCGTCGGCAACCCAACCAGCGTGCTTGTTACCCCGGACGGAAGTCGTGGCTTTGCCGTATTGCGCAAGGACAATGCGCTCGTCCCGATGGAGATGCTCGCCTCTGGCGCTGTTCGGCTGGGCGAAGCTCAAACGACCTGCGACCAACCAGAACAGATCGAGTTGATCCGAAAAAATCGCTGGGCTGCGGTGCGCTGCAATCGTGGTCGCGCGGTCGAGATATTCAGCCTTGATGACGCCACCCTCATCCGACGAATCCCGTTCGGTGATCCGGTGCAAGACGTCGTGGTTTCCCCTGATGGTGAACAGCTCGTGGTGGCGGTGGCGGGCTCTACCGATGGTGCCATCGGTCTTGTTGATTTGGACGGTTTCAGCGTTGAGATGATCCCTGTTACCGAACCGCCAACACGTCTCGATATCTCGCCCTCCGGCGAAGCCGTGATCGCGATGAGCGACCGCAGCAAGGTTGCGTGGGTGTTTCGATGAGCGAGGGCCTTCGCTCCGTTCCCTGTTCGCTCTGTCGCCGTCCGATTCTCGAGGGGGCTCGCAAGTGCAAGCACTGCAAGGGCTGGCAGCCTGAGAAATCACGGACTCCGCGAGCGGCGATCATGATGTTCACGACGATCGCCAGCGTGTTCTCGGTGATTGTCACCTCGCAAGAGTCGGTGGTCGAGTCAGCTCCCCCACTAACGGCACTAGCTGGAGATCCGGCTCCCGCAAGCAGCTCTACAGCGCCCACC
Organism: uncultured delta proteobacterium; assembly: GCA_903892415.1. GTDB lineage: Bacteria > Myxococcota_A > Polyangia > Polyangiales > Polyangiaceae > Xiheicaenibacterium. Next base: position 116,953 of record CAITIQ010000373.1, read on the forward strand.
ACGGCTGCTCCCGCGCCGGTGCTTCCGGAGAGACGTCCTCCTGCAACACCACCGAAGAAGGATTGGAAAGCCCGTGAACTACGGATGGGTGACGTGCACCCCCTCGACCTCTGCTTTTCCAAAACCGGCCAGTCGCTCTTCGTCTCCGCGGATGACGCGACCCTCCGCGAGTACCGCGTCGACACCGGTGAGATCGTGCACAAGGCGACAATCCCGGTAAAGGGGAGTCGCATCGTATGTTTTGCCGAGCGCTACGTTGCGCTGCTCAACAGTGATCCAGCCGTTACCCAAGTACCTGTATTCGACGTAACTCGCTGGGACCGCGATCCGGTGCTGCTCGAGGTCGGTGCGGGCCCAACCGACCTTGTCGAAATGAACGACGGCACTGTGATTGTTGGCGGCAGCAAGTCGCATCGTCTTTCACGCTTTGCATTGCCCTCGGGCCGGCTGTTGGACGACATGACCCTGCCTCAAGCGGCGAGTCAGGTCTTCTTGCTTCACACCACGGCTGGCCACTCACTCGCTGCGCTTGGCGCGCTCTCTCACGAGGGGCGGCCAGACGGCGCCTGGATGGACCTCTTCGATCCGAAGGAGTCGCCTTTCGGTGCAACGCGGCGAAGCATCGCTATCGGTCGGGATCCGCGTGCTGGATCTGTGACGCGCGCCGGAAGCTCGCTGTTGTTTCCTGATTTTGCAGCCAACACAGCGAAGTTGGTGGACGTTGGTGAAGAAACCCGAGCCCACTCCGTGGACGTCGGGCAGGGGCCTATCGCCGCTTTCATCATGCGCGACGACCTGTACGGGGTGACGCTGAACGTGACCGCGAGGACGGCTACAACCATCGATCTGCCGCTGCTCTCGTCGGCAGACAAGGCAAGCGTTACTACCCTGATGCTTCCCGACGAGCCGCGTCGTGGGCGACTATCGGAAGATCGCTCGCTGCTTTTCGTCAGCCTTGGCCCAGCTGGGGAACCGGCTCGCGGTCGCGGCGTTGTGGTGATCGGTGGAGAACCGCCGGAAATTCTTACGTCGCTCGAGACTGGGATCGGTGTTGATACCGTAGCGGTTGCCCCCGATGGCGCGCGCGCTGCGGTTGCCACTTACTTCGCAAAGTCGATTACCCTCATCGAATGACAATTCGCGAAGATCTCCTTGTTTGGATCGATCTTGAGATGACCGGACTCGATCCAGAGCGCTGCTCGATCGTTGAGATTGCCTCGATTGTGACCGACTCCAACCTGGAGCTCATTGCAGAAGGGCCAGACCTCGTGGTGCATGCTTCGGAGGAGGCGCTGGGGGCTATGGCGCCTATCGTGCAGAAGATGCATTCGGAGAGCGGCCTGACTGATGAGATCCGGGCGTCCCGAATGGACGTACGCGCCGCCGAAGATGCCACGCTGGAGTTTCTCAAGCAGCATGTAGCGCCGCGCACCGCGCCGCTGTGCGGCAATTCGATCTGGAAGGATCGGCAGTTCATTGAGCGCTACATGCCGCGGCTCGCTGAGCACCTCCACTATCGCTTGATCGACGTTTCTACGCTCAAAGAGTTGGCGCGACGCTGGCGTCCGGAGGCCTCTCCGCCCCCGCGCAAGAAGGAGAGCCACCGTGCCCTCGCTGATATTCGCGAAAGCATTGCTGAGCTGGCCCACTATCGCAGCAACCTGTTGTCGCCGAAGAGTTGAGCCGCCCGTGGTTAGTCGGTGAACAGCTGAGTAACCCAGACCCGCCCATCTTCACTCTTCACCACGCCAATCCCAATGCGCCCAAATCTCTCCTCGAGAAGGTTGCCGCGATGGGATGGGCTCATCCAAAGAGCACGATGGGCGCGCACGATGTTCTTCGCGCCAGCGATATTCTCGCCTGGCGTACGGAAGCTGATGCCGCCCTCGTGCAATCGTTGCTCAGGGCTGCCGTGGCCGACGTCATGACCAATCAGCCGCGCTTCTCGCATCACGACGGAGTGCTCACGAGCCAGCTTATCGAGACTTGAGTCGCGCGCTAGTGGAGCCAACCCCTCAGCCTTTCTTGCCGCATTCACCATTGCAGCTAGCGCTACCTCGTCGTCAGCATTGGGCGGCGCGGCGCTCTCACCCGGGGCGGGTGTCTCAGCAAAACGCAGCGGCGGGGCCGTGCCGGCGTGAATGGGAAGTTCGAGCACAGGGCGCGGCCCGGTTGCGACGGTGGCTACCACCTGCACCAACCATTCTCCTGGCTGATCCACCATGAACGTGGTGCGGAGTTCTTTCTGAGTCAGGTTGGCCAGTACCGTCCGCGGTTTGCCGCGAGGCCCAAGCAGCACAATCGTCAAGTCGGAGGCTTCACTGACCAGCGTCCCTTTCAAGGTGATCCACTCGCCAACACGAGCGAGCGTTGGGGTGCGTTGAACGTCGGCAAGGGCGTCGACCAGGACAAGACTGACCAGCTCGACTCCCGAGCCGTCTTGCATTCGGGCAACGCCGCAGCGCCTCTCCCCAAGAGGCTTCGTCTTGTCGACGAAGGCAGCCAGTGAAGAAGCTACCTTCTGGGCGTCCAGCTCTTTCCCCTTTAGCGTCCACGCGCGAGGCCAAACATATGGCGCACCGGCTGCACGCAGGTTGAAGGCCAGCTCGTCCGCGCCAAATGAGGACTCCCCTCGCAATTGCCGGGCGGCGTTCCGCGTGGCAACCGACTGCAACGCCTCATCCGGTGCTCCGCAAATGTCATATAGCGGCTCGTCAGTCTGACCCTTCATGGGGTTGGGCGACATCGTAGATGCTCGCCACAAGAGCGGGATCGCAGCTTTTACTTCGGTATCTGCAGCTTGCGAAGGCTGGGGCGTAAGCAGCGGGCAAAGGCACAGTAGCCCCAGATAGCCCGCTCGCAACCAACCGATCCGCCTAGTCATTGCACCACTGGCGCGCTCGACAGAAGCGCAGTCGACTTCTCACTATCGCCCGGGCCGAACCACTCAACGAAATTACGCTCATATTCAGATGAAGGCTCATAGCCCAGGATGTGGCGCTTGACGTAAGCCACCATCGCGCGGTGCACGAATCCTGGGGCTTTGCGAGCTACCTCTGGCCGTTGGTTCCCGAGGATCTCGAACATGATGTAGCCAAGTAGCCCTTCCGTATGCGCCAGCGCGGTGAGGCCCTCCGCTGTCTCATCTTGCGGCAATTCTCGCCTCGCCTCGCGAGAGATGGCTCGTTCGGCGACGTAGGCGCCAATGGCGCTCTCGACGCAGAACATCTCTTCAGCGGCGCTCAAAAAGTAAGGGGCATCTTCGGGCTGATCGAATAGAGCCGCTCGCAACTCCAGCTCGTAACGCATAATCGCCCGGCAACCCGCGTACATTCTTGCACCCGACGTGGTGCCGGTTCCAGCGCGGACCACGCCCAGCTCGTCTACTTCGAGGAAGATGCGGTAAGGCTTGACTCGCTGGGGTTCCACCAGACCCTCTCGCTGCCGAATCCGGCTGGCTAGCGCAAGGCCCGGCTTAAAGTCTGGATGGTAAGCGAGCGCCTGAGCGAGACTTTCCTTTGCTGCTTGGCCGTCGCCCCTTTCAAACAGCAAGGTCGCGAGTTGGAGATGGGTCGTGGCGAAGGTCCGATCAACTTCCAGTGCTGCGCGCAGAGCCTGCTCCGCCGCTGCAGGCTCCCCGACGAGCTTGTGTGCCTGAGCAAGCAACAGCAGCGGCTCCAAGGTGCCGGGCGCTGCTGCCACTGCGCGCTCAAACTCAGCGATGGCCGCCTCGGCCTCCTTCCGTTCCAGTGACGCACGCCCATCAGCAAGCGCAGCGCGCGCCTTGCTCGACAGCTCCAACCTACGCAAGTCGATGCGGCCCTCAAAATCCCTGCTCGCAATTCGCGACGAATCCGGCTCTCCAGCAGGCGGCGGCCCGTACTGCGCTATGCGATTCTCGGTCTGAGGCTCCGAATCCGATAGCAGATAGGTGCGGGCCGATTCGGAGACCAAATCGGTTACGAGCTTTGTGGTACGCATCGCGGCCGCTGGGTCATCGAGCGTGCGGTCGTGAGCATATTGAAAGCGCGACTCGTCAGGGTAGGCACGGCGCGCTCTTAACTCAGGCGGCTCACCAAGGGGCTCAAGCAGCGAGAGCTGCTCACGCGTGTAAGGAGGTAGCCACGGCGGTGCCTGCGACGAGGATGAAGATTGCGCAGGTATTGTCGGTTGCAGGCACCCAGTGAACGCCAGCAACGAGGCTATCGGTGCAAACGCCCATCGTCGGAGATGCGCCATCCGCTAGTGGTAGCAGAACGGCCAGGTCCGTCGGTTCTTCATTTGCTCTGGCGTGACTCTTGGCGCTCGACCGAACTTGCGTGTGGCACCCAGTCAATGACTCGTGCCAAAGTCAGCTCAGCCACCTTCACCAAGGACCTACCGTGTCGCTGCTCACCCGCCCGTTCGACTTCACCCAACCGCGAGCGCGTCGCTGGCTTCGCTCCCTTGTGGTCGCCTCGTTGATGTCGGCTTGCAGCAGCTCACCATCGGCGCTGCAGCCAGCTACTTCAGCCAAGCCAACCAAGCCGCTGGCGAACGATGACCCGCAAGCTCCGCCGTGTGCGGCCAATGCGCTTCAAGCTTTGAGCGCCAAGCAGGTCGAAGGGATTACGGCCTTGGCCAAGGGGTCCGCAACTGTGGCGGAGGCAAGCTTCACAGAGGCGTTGCGTGCCAATCCAGCGGATCGAGTCTCGGCTGTGTTGCTCTCGGCGGCCCGCAGTGACGCTTCAGAGATACGGCGTCTTTCCGGCCAGCAATCCTCGAAGCTTCGGCCGCTGGCACTACCGGCGGCAACCCCAGCGGCCTCATCTGCTCGCAAGAAGACTTTAAAGATGGAGCGCCTCGCTAGCTCGGACCCGACCGATGTGCAGGCCTTTTTTGCAGCAAGAAATCTGCAAGTTCCGTCCGCGTTCGAGCCCCCCTCAACCATCGGCCCCACGCTTGGCGAGGTGGGCTTCTCAATGGCCTTTCAATCGAATCAGTCCTTGGTGGCGCGCTACCAAGACTCATTGCTCGTTGTTGGTAACGACGAAAAGGGCTTTCGTTCGTTGTCACTCGAGCCGGCGATCATTGCAGCTTTTCCAGAGGCGGCGAAGCCGTCGGGTGAGGCAACCATCTTCCCCGAGGTCTCCTTTGCCACCGTGGTTGGCTCGACGTTGGTCGTTCAGCTGTCCCACGTGGGTGACTCGAACCTGCCTGCAGACGCTTTCATTGTCGCCTACGATCTAAAGACGAACAAGGTTAAGTGGGTATCAGAGCGAGCTGTTGGCAATGTCGCAGGGCCAACGGTGAGCGCCGACTACTTCTTTACTGGGTTCAATGGACGCGCTGGCTCCAGCGTTCAGGTCCTCGAGCTTTCGAGCGGTAAACTTGTCGCAGAAGAAGCGATGCCGTCGGGGATCTCGTGGCTCGCGCTCGAGGGGGAGATGCTGCATGTTTGGGCGCCTGAGAACGTGCAAATGCGGATTGTCAAGCAAAGCCCGCCTCCGGCCGCCGACTATGGGGATACTGTCCAGCTTGGGGATTCGCACGTACAGCCGCTGTCGGCTGCCGCGAGCTGTCATCTCGAGAACGCAGCGAAGGCGCTTGCTGTTCGTGACGATTCGGCCCTGGCAAGCGCCATACAAGGTTTGCCGCGTTCTTCGAGCGCAGGTCGTGCCTTGCAGGGAGCGCTTGAGTTTCTACGGGCCCGTAAGGCAGGGGAAAAGGGTATCGATCTGAGTGAAGTCGTGCCCAAACGAGCGGCTTTTGTCGCTGGGACAAAGACGATCGAAAGCCCAGCATCTCCGGCACAGAAGCTCAAGCTCGTGCCAACCAAATCACCGGTGCCGTCTCAGCCACTGCAAATGCGCGCCATTATCAGCGTTCATCCAGAGGCGCGCAGTGATCTATTTCCCCAGACCTACGGCACCAACCCGAGCCATGGGGCTTTTGCGTTCCAGAACGAAACCTTCGTCAACTATGGCAATCGCTTCGTGGCTCGCATCGAGGATGGAGAGGTAAAATCAATCCTCGACCTCGCCTATCTTTTGAAGGACCCGCCCGCGGCGCTCGACTCGCAAGCGGTCACCTTCCTAGGGAGGATCGGTGACCGTCTGGTAACCATCGTGGGTTCACCAACAATGATGGACAACAACGGGTCCTATCTCGCCGCGCTAGACCCGCGTACTGGCGAAGTGTTCTGGCGTACGGCTGAAGGGCTTGGCAACTACAACGTGCTCTATTTTGATGAGTTCATCGTCGCTTTATTTCAGCAAGAAAAGCAGGCTGAACTGGTGCTGATCGATTCGTTGACTGGAAAGGTTATCCAGACGAAGCCGCTCAGTTTGCCTGTTACCGAGATTGGCTGGGACTATCAAGGGGCTATCTTTGTAACGGCCAAGGGCGAACGTAACTTTTTCTTGGTGAAGTGACGTCATGGCCAAGCCGCGGATCGAAATCGTCTTCCGTAAGGGTATCCCAGTCGCTGCCTTCCTCCACTTCCCGGAAGAGGGGAGCGGGCGTTCCAAGCGTCAGATTGCCATCCGTCCGCCAATGGTGGCGCACTACGATGAAAAGGGCAGCCCCTCGGGTCTCGATATTCCCCTACCACTTACAGCTTCTTTGCGAGCAATCAACGAAGCTCTCAATGAACTCGGCCAATCGCCAATCCAAGAGAGCGACCTTGCGCCTCTGAAGTAGCTCGTCTTCCTCTCACTTGCAGAAGACCCCAGTAGCGAGGAACATTCCGCCATGACGACGCATCTCTTGGTGGCCAATCCAACCGCGCAGAGCGGGAAAAACCGCGAGCGCATCGAGCGTGCGCTCAGCTGGTTGCACGATCATGGCGTGGCTGCGATGTTACTGCCCACGCTGCCCGAGGGGCTAACCATCGCGCGCGTCACAGAAACTCTGGATAGCACTCCCTCCGTGCGCGTTGTGATCGCGATGGGAGGGGATGGCACGTTTCGCGAGGTTGCTGCTGGGCTCTACCAAAGTCAGGCTCAGAAGCGCGTGGCCCTGGCCATGTTACCCACTGGAACTGCGAACGATCAGGGCAAGAGCTTCGGCTTGGACGCGTCACCATCGGCGCTCGAGCGCAATCTGCAAGTCATCCTTGACGGTAAAGAAACGGAACTAGACGTTGGCGTCTACCGTCGCCGAAGCAGTACGAGCGTAGACTTCTTCTTTGACTCTGCAGGGTGGGGACTATCCGCTAGGGTCCTGGCGGAGCGCAACCGGAGTCGTAAAGTCGTAGAAACTCTAGGTCCGCTGAAGGAGATCTATCGAGATCACGCCGTCTATGCGGGGGCCTTCCTCAAGACGTTTCTCGAGTCTTACGTCATCGACGATCGCCTCACTGTCGAACTGGTTCTTGACGGTCGACCGATGACCCTCTCCGGCATCACCGACCTCGTCGTCAAGAACACTCGCGTGTACGCGGGCGCATGGGTCTTCGACCGCACGAGCTTGCACAACGACGGGATGTTCGAGCTTATACCGTTCAAAGGTAAACTCGACTGGACGTCCAAGGCCATCGTTGACCTGGAGGGAAACCCGGTCACCGAGGAGGCCCTCAACGAGATTGGCATTGAACACTCAAAGCCGCTCCGGGCCGCGAAGATGGAATTAACATTCCACTCGGCGACCGATGGGGCTCCTCTGGCTGCACAGCTAGACGGCGAGGAATGGCCCGCCGAACACCACGTGACAATTGAGGTCGTTCCGCGCGGCGTTCGACTTATCGTGCCCTGAGCTGCTGACGCCACAGTCAGTGGTAGCCGCTAATTGAGCGTTTTGGGATCGATGGCCGCCTGCGCGAGCTCATCCTCCTCATCCTGCAGCAGCTCACCATTGGCTAACCGGCGGTTCTTTTCCGCGAATTGCTCATATTCATCGCGGCGCTTGCCTGGGCCTTCGCGCGTCGCTGCTCGCTCCCATTGGTGGGCGGCGTCCCGGTAGGCTCGTGCCTTCGCAATGTCGTCTGGCGCCGCCGCTGCCTTTTGTTCGGCGGTCTGTGCCTTCACGACGTATGGGTTCTTCCCGAAGCTCATCCCCCGTCTGCTACTACGGCCAGCCCCGCCTGGCGAACGATACTCTTGCCTTTGGCTGCGGCGGTCCGTGATTGAGTAGTTTGCTCGGCTTCCCAGCTGTCAGCCGGAGCGTTCAAGAGCCGTTCGCCCCCTCATTCCACCGAAGGTGGATGCAGCAAACAGAATGACTCGTGCCCTCTTCGAGAGAAACGGCCGAAGGCACGATTGAACCTTCGAGTTGGCACGAGTCATTGCTGGGCGAACGCTGTTGTCTACTTTTTCTTGAGGTTGGGATCCTTCGGCTTTGCCTTCTCGACAGCAGCGGCCTGCTTCTGGGCCTTGTTGGAATTGTCCTGTTTCTTCGCCTTGTCTTTGGCCTTCGGAGACTTGTCGCCCATGGGGCACCACTTTTAGGTTCGGGCTGCGGTTTATATCGACTGCGAGCAGCCTAGCATCCTCGAACAACGCGAGCCTGTTTCTAATTGTCAATCCGCCGCAGGCGAGTGACTACTGACTCAGGTGACCTCTTCGAGGAGCTATGAAGGCGTAGCGAGTGAGTTTCTTGAACGCAAAGCGAATCCAGCCCGCTGTCTCTGCCTCATCATCCTCGACAGGAGCTGCGACGCGAGTTCGAATTCCGCTCGAAGCGGAGTTGGCGTTGTCACGTGCTGGTAAATAGGGGGTTTCATCCCAATGACTGTCGCGGAGGTCTCTCATGCGCCTTGCCCTCAATTGCTGGTCAATGCGACGTAGCAAGCGTTGCGCCACACATCGCGGGGCGGCAAAAGGCGAATACGCAACGACTGCTTCGTCACAGTGTCACAGCCCGCTGAGGGGAAATTGTCGGTCGGCGTCAAGGTCTCGACATCATCCAGCAGGGTGCGCCTATCATCGCCGGGGTGCGCGCAGCGTGGGACATCCGTGCAAACGAGGGGACAGCCGTAATCCTGGCGATGGGCTCGCTTGCCTCTTCGACGGCTGGTCACACGCTCCTTGAGACCTCCCGAGATGCGCTGTTCCTAGCAAAGCTGCCATCGACGCTTCTGCCTTGGATGTCGTTTGCAATTGCTTTGTTTGGCGTCGGCATCGCCCGTGTTTTCGCAAGCCGCCAGCGCGCCAGTACGGCGAGTCTTGCAATGTTTGTGGCTTCGCTCGCCCCGCTTGTCTTTTGGTATCTAGCCGGAGCTTCCAGCTCATTCAGTCTTTATGCTCTATACATATGGACTGGCACTTTTGGCTCGGTGGTCGCGCTCGAATTGTGGATGCTCTTGGGCACTACTTTCGATGTAGGACAGGCGAAGCGGCTATTTGGGCTGATCGGCGCTGGTGCTGTGTTGGGAGCCACTTTGGGGGCAGTCGTAGCTAAACTACTAGCCAGCTTCTTTGGCGCACGAGAACTGCTGCTAGCTGCCTCAGCCGCATTCGCTGTGGGGCTATTGCCGACCCTTTGGCTCGAACGCCGGATGGTCGGAGCAATTCGCCCAGCAGAGGCTGTCCCACCGGTCGCAGTTCCCACCTCTCGTGAACTCTTGAGAAGCCCGTATCTTCAACGGGTCGGGCTTTTTCTGGCACTTGGTACCATCACGCTAAGTCTTGGTGACTATATCTTCAAAACCACCTTGGCCGCGAGGGTGCCCAAGGCTGAGCTGGGGAATGCCTTCGCAACTATCTATCTCGGTTACAACGTTCTTGCGTTGGCGGTTCAGCTTGGCTTGACCAGTCTAGCGCTTAGGCTCTTCGGTCTCCCCCGCGCTCTGCTCGGTCTGCCAATACTCATATCGGTCACATCGATTGGTGTGCTCGCTACAGGCTCCGTTGCTGCCGCAGTCCTGTTGCGTGGTTCTGACGGGGTATTCCGCCACTCTATCTACAAGACCAGCACCGAGCTTCTTTTTCTCCCTCTGCCTGACGCCCACCGAAGAGGCACGAAGCCAATGTTGGAGTTGCTCAGTCAACGAGGTGGCCAAACGCTGGCTGCGCTATTGACCTTGGCGCTCGTCGCGCTCGGAGCCAACGTTCAGTTGCTTGGCGCTGTTGCACTTTCGCTGGCGCTGGCTTGGTTGCTCGCGGGCTACCCCTTGGGGCACCTCTATGTCGACGCATTCCGACAACGGCTAAAAACTGGCGAGCTCATCGATGCTGACGGCGTGCCCGAACTCGACCTGCGCGCCCTCGAGGCGATATTGTTCGCCTTTAACTCAGCGCGTGACGAGGAGGTGGTAGGCGCCATGGACCTCTTGGCAGGCCAGCAGCGCGCCCAGCTAATCCCAGCGCTCATCCTTTACCACCCATCGCCATCCGTCGTCCTATACGGAATAGAGATACTGGTAGCGGAACAGCGTAAGGACATTGTGCCCATCGCCAAACGGTTGCTAGACCATAGTAACCCTGAAGTCCGAGCCGCCGCCGTTCGGGCACTTGGACGTCTCACAAGTGACAGTCTTTCGCGCTACCTCGAGGACCCTCGACCCGAGGTTCGCGCGACTGCACTTGCGGCTCAACTGGCTGCCGGTGGGAGCCTAAGCCACCTTGAAGAGTTCCAGTCCATGTTACGAACCTCCGAAGAAGCCGTGCAGCGGGCAGCTATTCGAGCCTCGCTCGAAGACCCAGCGGCAGAGTTTGTTGAGCCCCTCCTTACCGCACTCAAGGAGACGCTCAGTCTCGAGCTTCGCTCTGAACTCTTGCGAGCCTTGGCAGCTCATGCTTGTCGGCTTCCTTCCACAAGAGCAACTCTGGTGCGCGAGCTGATTGAGCACGTCCCGCATCGCGATCTTGGTGCGGTTGCCAAGGCTGGCCTCGTTCAGATAGGCCCGCCAGCGCTCGAGCTGCTTTCGAGTACTCTAGAGGCACGGGTCACACTCCGCGAAGCTCCCGCGCTCGTAACAGCGATAGCCGCGTTTCCGAAGAACCTTTCGGTCCCCGTGTTGATGCATTACCTACGCAAGGCGCCGGATGGTCGCGTGCGGTATCGCTGTCTCAAGCTCTTGCAAAGAGCCCGCAGCGAGAACGGAGCGCTTGTGGTTGATCCCAGCGCGCTCAATGCATTGGCTCTGGGTACGCTCGAGGCCATCTTTGGCTACATGGCATTGCGAGTTCTCTTTGAGACGGAACAAGCATCTCAGCCCGTCAACGGCTTGCCAGCCGGTAAGCTGCTGGTCGAGCTGCTGAAGGACAAGGTTCGACACGCTCAAGGCCGGATATTCTTGATGTTGGGGTTGCTCTATCAGCACGAGGACCTCGAGCGCGTAGAGCGTAGTTTGAGCAGCTCCGACGCCAAATTGCGCGCTTCCTCGCGAGAGCTATTGGGCAGTATTGTAGTGGGAAGGTTGCGCGCTGGGCTGCTGGTCCTTGTGGATGACGTGCCAGATAGTGAGAAAGTTTCTCTTTATGGGGTGAGCCAGCGGTCTTCCTATGTCGAGCAGCTCGAACAGCTGGCGCAGCGGCCAGGCAACTTGGGACTGCTCGCGCTGGCCCATCTCGAGGAGTTGAGAGCCGCTCCGTCTCCGGGAGCCTCATGACTCGGCGTTGGATTGATGTGACCGAGCGCGCTCTCTACCTGAGGGGGATCCCAGTTACCGCCAAACTCTCCCAGGCTGTGGTGCACGCGGTGGCGGCCCGCTTGGTGGCGCGAGAACTGACAGTGGGGGAACGATTAACCGTTAGTGGGCAAGCTGTGGGGGCCGTCTCGCTACTAACCGAAGGACGGGTTGGGCTATACCTTGAGGGCAACCGCATAGGAGAGCTACAACCCCCACAAAGTGTCGGCTTCATTAACTGCGTGGCGCGCAAGGAATCGTCCTTCGACGCCATAGCGGAGACTCCTTTGCGGACGCTCGAACTCTCGCGGAGTGCGCTTTTGGGGTTGATGGACGATCACTATCCGCTGTTGATTTCGACCCTTCGATATACGGCTGAACGCCTGCTGCACGAGATGCAAGAGATGCCAGAGACGGCGCTCGGGTTACCTTCGGAGAAGCTTCCGCTCGTGGTCCCACAACGGGCTTTGCACCTGGTGGAGATCATCTATTGCCTGCGTGCTCTCTCCGCGTTTCGTACAATGAATCTGAATACCTTATTTGCGATGGCAGGCGAGATGACGGAGCAACGATTCGTGCCAGGGGAGGAGCTGTTTCTCGCGAGCCAACCCGCTGAACGCACCTACTTTGTCTTGGACGGGTGGGTCCGCTGCGCCACCCCGGATGGCCGCTGTTTTCGCTATGGTCCGGGGACAGCGGTTGGGGGGCTCGAGACGCTAGCGGCACAGGTCCGCTGGTACTCTGCGCATGCGGACGGGCCTCTCATATGTCTCTTGGGGTCCACGGACCACTTGTTGGACCTCATAGGGGATGACTTGGAACTCGGTATGGAGATGGCCGCCACACTCGCGCGTGGGCTTCTAGGTGTGCTGACCGCTAAAGCTACTCGCGGGCAAGGCGGCTTTGACATCCCGCGGGTGGTCTCCGGTCTCGGTTCTGTGCGCGTTGGAGCCTAGTCGCCGCCTCGCTACGTTCTTGCGGTAGTGCCGAGTAGCAGCAGGTTTCGCGGACTCACCTGGGCGGGCCACAATTCCCCCAGCTGAACCTCAAAGTCGTGTGCGCATAGAAATCGGGCTCGGTCGAGCAGCACGAATAGCTCGAGCACCCTCGCGAGAAATGTCCTTGGTAGAGCGAGGCGTCGCGCTCGACCATGTACATGTTTGGCGCGAGCTGCACTATCGAGTATCTCCTGCTGCGATGGACACCTAAGTGTGCGGGCGGCGAAGGCGAGCTCCACGAGCACCCCTAGCTCGGCGTGTGCGCTTCTCCGATTGAGCCCCTCGAGCTCAGCGCCGAAGTTCAGCGGTCCCGCGTGTTCTCGAAGAAGCCAATAGAGAGCGAGCCGGCGCTCGCGGGCGGCCAGATTGTCGGCGCGACTAGCCTCCACTCCGTGCGCTCGCAGAGAGAGGTTGCTCAGACCGAGAACCGTCTGGGGAAGGCTGAGCGCCTCGAGCGGCGGCCAAAGCGGAGTCCGCGTTGCTGCGCGCTGCTTCTGTAAGCAACAACCGACGAGCGCGAGGCTGGCCCCGTGCTTTGCGGCGTATTGAGTGACTCGGTCGCCGAGCTCACCACAAGCGTGGAGGCCAACCAAGCAGTCCCGCGGCTTGATCTCGAGCTCGACTCCAAGGACGTCGACGGTCTGAAAGGTCAGGTTCTCAAGCTTGCTGAGCGTACTGGCCCGTTCTGTTAGTGAGCGACTTCGTTCAAGCCCCAGCACAGGCTTTGGCAAGATCGCCGCAATCTCCCGGGTGAGGTGACCGTGGCCTGATCCCACGTCGATCACTCGCTCGGTGTGAGGTAGTACTGATTCCAGAATGCGACAAAATGCCGAAATCTGTTCGGCTTTGCGCTGTTTGACGTGCTGGGGCCTAACGCAACTAATGGACGTAGAAAAGAACTGGCCTACCGCACATGCCTCGCGAGTAAGATTGCCGAGAAGTTGGAGCGAGCGTGGCAGCGCACTCATCGCCGAGCCTTCTGCGCCTTGCTCCTCTAGTTGCGTAAGCTCCCGGTCACTTAGGCCGAGAAGGGACTCTGACCAGGAGCGACGTTCGAGCGCCTCCCCGGGAATACCGTCCCAGGTCCTTTGCTCGAGCAAGTCACGATAGGCTGTTAGCAGACCAGCGACACGGGATAGGTGCTGATCGATATGAGCCGCGGTAAGCAACGTTGGTGCCCTGGTTAGGCGTCTCTTGCCACAGTGCTGGCTTGCTCACGCTTTCCAACCAGCTCGTATTGGGCTCGGTATTGAGCCTTCAGTTCGCCGTGCTCATCGACGAGCCAAACGGGCGCTGCGTGGCGGGGGACGCGTACGACCTCCATCGGCGTATAGCTGGAGCACAGGACGTCCCATATCGGACTAGTAACTCCATGGTTATGCCGAGGCGTCTTATGGTGATGAAGTAGGTGGTGGTGCCTTGCCCACGCGCCGTAACGCCCCGTCGGGGGGTGGGTGTGAATGCGCCGGTGAAGTACTTCATATGCCCCATAGACAAGTCCGAATCCGAGCGCGAAGTGGGCACTGCGCCTTCCACCTAGGAAGGGAGCACTGAGGGCTCCAAGCAGTGGAACGCCGACAAGCGCAGCTCGAAGCTTGCGTGAGGTGGGCGCGAAATATCGAGGGTCTGCGTGGTGTGCAAGATGTTCTGAATTGAACTCAGCAGCCAGCCCATTGAGGGTGAGTTTCCCCATTAGTGTAGGTGACACCTGTCGCTTGGGCCCGTGCCCGATGAAGCGATGAATCGCATATTCTCCGGCCGACCAAGCAATCCCACCGAGCACAAAAGATGCGAGCGACATCAGGGAAGTCCCTTCGTGGAAAGGACCCGAGGTGGATCCGTATTAGTTACCAACGTTGCGAGTCGAGTTGCCGCACCAAGTCGAGCTGGCGTGGCACCCCAAGATGAAAGCAGGGCGCGAACCACGAATCCGCCAACGTCGTCTGGCGAGGTTGAGACGCGACGCAGCTTCTCCATGCAGAGCGCACCGTGAAGCGACGCCCAGAAGGCAAAGACGCGCTGGCGCTGCGCACCCTCCGTCAGCGCCTCGAGGGTTGTGGCTCGCTCGAAAAGAGCCTCAATCTCCAGCAAGAAGCTGGCAAGGATGGGGACCGTCTCCCCGATCTCTTCGGCAGGGAGCAGCTGTCTCGGGTCTCCTAAGAGTGTTGCAACGAATCGCCATTCTTGTGGATGGCTGCTGGGCAAAGCCAAGTAGAGGTCTGCCACTTTGATGAGGGTGGCGAGCGAAACGGTTGCTGGGTGCGAGCTTCCAACCTGCTCGGAGAAGCGCGATAGCTCAGCCCGAAAGTGGCCATGAATGGAGTTGATACTCCGCCGCTGAAGGGCAGCCACGAGCGCATCCTTCGACGGGAAGTAGCGATAAAGGCCCGTCGTGACCAGACCCAGCGCTTGCGCAAGACGATGCAGAGTGAGGCCGTCCAGCCCGTCCGATTCAACGATTGAGAGCGCCTGATCCAGAATACTGGCTACCCGGAGCGCCCGTCGTTCTGTCGTGCGGTCGTGAGTGGTACTCATGTGAATGATGTTCACTAAGGTGAACGTGATTCACATTTCTGTCAAGGGCGGTCTACAGAAGTTCCTTCTTCCGCATGTAGACCACGAGCGACAACGCGATTCCGAGAGCGGTAATCCAGAAGAAGAGGTAGCCGTGGTCCCACTTCGTTTCGGGCAGGACCTCAAAGTTCATTCCGTAGACCCCACATAGGAACGTGAGCGGGAGGAAGATCACCGACACGACGGTGAGCCGGTTCATCACTCGATTGGTCCGGTGGCCGACAAAGGACATATATAGATTGAGCGACTCAGAGAGGATGTCTCGGTCTACGAGGAGGTCCTGGAGCACTCGCTCAACCGTGCCGATCATGTTGCCCAAGAAGGGCTGGGTGGCCTCGCTGATAAACGGAGACTTTCGCGTGGAAAGCTCTGCCAGCACGCTTCGCGCGGGGAGCAACACTTTGCGAAAATGCAGGAGGTCAGAACCAAGCGCGGAGATCTTGCCGAAGACTGCGTCCTCGGCATTCTGTGTTAGCTCGGCTTGAACGTGTTCGACGCGCTCTTCAAATAGCTTTTGGACAGAAAGATAGTCCTCCAAGAGGTGGTCCCAGAGCTCGTATAGCAAGAAGGAGGGGCTCTTCGCGAAGCGCAGGAAGTCATCTCGATAGTTCCGTTTCGTGAGGCGGATGAAGTGGGGGGAGCTTCGGTGGAGCGTGAGCAAAAAGTGCTGCGCCACGACCACGTCGACCCGGTCGAGATGGAAGTCCGCGGCTTGCATTCGGCATGCGGTCAGCGCGAGGTGTAGAGAGTGCTCGTACCGCGCGACCTGGGTTGCGGGCTCTCCACCCTCGGCATCCTCGAGAATGTCGCTGTCGAGGGCCAGCTCCTTCAACACTGCGGCGGCTTCGGGGTGTCGCACGTCGAGATCGAGCCAAACGAAGGAGCCGTCTGTCAGTGCTGTGCGTAGTTCCTCGCGTTCCAGCCGGCGCTCTGACTTGGGCTCAAACCGAAAGGCCACAAGAAACGGCGCTTGAGGAAGGCCGGGCCCGCGGGGCTCACGCCGACGACTTGGAGGTCCCTCCAAAACCTGCTCTGTCATCCCAAACGTGTACCCGCACGCAGCCGACCCAACAAGTCGTCACGGGGGTCTTTGCGTTCTGCGAAAGACGCCTTAGCTTGCGGCTTGTTCATGGCTCAATCCCCTTATGAAGTTTTGGGTGTCCCGCGAAACGCCGACGAGGACACGATTCGCAAAGCGTTTCGTAAGCTCGCGGCGAAGTACCACCCGGACAAGAACCCCGGCAAGGACAGCGAGGCGAAGTTCAAGGAGATTAACTCCGCCAACGAGGTGCTTTCAGACAAGGACAAGCGCGCCCTGTTTGACGAGTTCGGAGAAGATAGCTTGCGGCAGGGCTTCGATCCGGAGCGCGCGAGAATGATGCGCAACTTCGGGCGCGGCGGGCGGGGTGCCGGCGGGCCGGCGAATTTCCAAGATATGTTTGGCGGTGGCGGCTCCGCGGACTTTGGCGACATGTTCGGTGACGTCTTTGGCGGAGGTACTCGTCGACGTGCGAGAAAAGCGCCCGATATTGAGGCCTCCGTCCGTATCGAATTTGTTTCCTCGGTTCGCGGTACAACCGTGGAGCTGCGGCGGGAAAGCGGTGAGGTCGTAACCGTCCGCATCCCGGCGGGTGTGGACGAGGGCAGCAAACTTCGCATCCCGGGGCAAGCCAGCGCTCCAGGCTTCTCTCAGCCCGGAGACTTGCTGCTTACTGTGCACGTCAATCCGCACCCCTTCTTTCGCCGGGAAGGGGATGACCTCCACCTCGACTTGCCGTTAACCCTGATTGAAGCGTATGAGGGCGCCAAGGTAAGGGTTCCGACGCCGGAGGGTGAGGTAACCCTCAAGGTGCCCCCCAAGACGCAATCGGGCCAGCTTTCTCGACTACGGGGCAAAGGCGTTCAACGTAAGGGCAAGCCGGGCGGGGACCTCTATGTGAAGTTCCTCGTGCATATTCCGACTTCCGAGGAGGAAGAAGTCAAGAAGGCCATGGAGGCGCTGCGCAACGCTGTGCCAAATCCTCGGTCTGAAATAGTGTTCTAACCCTATACTCACGCAGTGACCATCGCCGCCGAAGAGTCTGCCTCTCACCTTTGCACGAGTTGTGGACTTTGCTGTTCGGGGGTCGTCTTGAGCGGCGTACTCCTGCGCACGGCTGCTGAGGTCGCCTGGGCGACCCAGCACCGGCTGCCGCTGGTCGAGACTCCTCGGGGGCCGGCCTTTGCGCATCCGTGTGCGATGCTTCGCGAGCGACGTTGTTCGGACTACGAGGGCCGGCCAGGCGCCTGCCGCAGGTTTAGCTGTAAGACCTTGAACGCCTTTCTTGATGGCTCGATTGGCAGGGAGCAGGCAACCGCCCGAGTGCAAGAGCTTCAGGTCGCAGTACAGCGAATCGAGGCCAAGGTCCCAGCGGACCAACATGCACAGTTTTGGCGCCATGCCGCCCTTGCCTGGGAGCCGAGCTTGGATGCGGAGTCCCGGCGAATTAGTGAGGTATTCCTCGGGGACGCCCTCGAGGAGGTTCGCCAGTTGCGCCAGGCGATCGACGAGTGGGTCGTCTCGCCCGCTGAGAACGCCCGTGAGCTTGATGCAAGCCGAAGCTGAGTGCCCTGAACGTTGAGGGCTCCGCTACTAAAGCTAAAAATCCGCTATTGATCGTCCGATGGTCAGTGCCCAACTCGATCGGATTGCTCCCACTAAAAGACCACTAGCGGTCTCTCCTTCAGGCTTCCAAACCTGGAAGAACCTGCTGTTTGCTCATTGGTTCATTGACCCTGGCGAGATGCGAAGGGTTGTTCCCGAAAAGTTCGAGCTCGACCTTTGGGAGGGGAAGGCTCTATGCGGCGTCGTCCCATTTAGTATGCATGACATCCGCCTCGGGTGGATGCCAGAGCCACTAGGGATGGATTTTCTCGAAACCAACCTGCGGACCTATGTTCATTACAATGGGGAACCGGGCGTTTACTTCTTTTCGCTCGAGGCGTCCTCTCGCTTGGCCGTGCAAGCTGCGCGCTGGGGGTGGGGGCTTCCATACCACTACGCGGATATGAACTACGTCGCTCGTGATGGCGCGGTCAGCTACACCTCCCACAGACGGAGCAATCGCGATGCGAACCTGTTGGTGGACTACGCAATAGGAGAGTCCCTCACGCCCTCAATGCCAGACAGTCTCGAGTTCTTTCTTTTGGAGCGCTACCTCCTATTCAGTCTGAAGAAGGGCGTTGTGCATAAAGGCCAAGTCCACCATGTGCCGTACCCCGTTCAGGCGGCGAGCGTCGCGAGGCTGCAATGTGGTCTAGTCGCTGCCGCAGGGCTCCCTGCTGTGTCCACGCTGCCTGATTTAGTGCACTATTCGTCGGGAGTTGAGGTGGCTGTGTTTGGGCCCTGGCCGGTGCCTTAGCTCCCGGCGAAGGAGTGTCGAAGGCACGCGGTCAAGGGGCGCGGACGCGTACCAGATCAAAGTGAGAGCCCATCGTGGATGAGAAGTAAATATGTCCGTCAGCTGCCCAATACGGTGTGCCGGACCTCGCTGTGTCTGGGGTAATGGGCATCGGCGGTTGCCCAATGCGCTGAGCAAACACACGCAGAAAGCTCTCGCGGGGCGCACCGAACTCTTGGAAGCCAAGATTCGCCGAGAAGACAATGGCTTGGCCATCAGGCGAGTACGACGGGTGGTCACAGTCGAACTCGCCGGTTGTCAGCTCCCGTGCGGCTGATTCCTCGCCAAGCTCGCGCTCGAACACGTGATTGAACCCGCCCTTGGCTGCAATAAAGACGAGCGCTTTTCCGTCGGGGCGGAACGCTGGTGAACGTCCCGCGAACAATGGCGTTAACTTGCTCCCGTCGATGCCAATGGTGGCGAGGGTTCTCACCCCTGAAGGCCCTCTCATCGAGAACGCAAGCTGATTGCCGTCGGGAGAAAACGCAGGCTCCCCAAGCTCGGGAGCGCGGTCACTGGAAACAACTACGCTGAGTGGGGCACCTGGCGTCAGACTCGTTTTCAAGATTGCCAGCGGTCCCATTGCGTTTGACACAAAAGCGATTGTGGACCCGTCCGGCGACAGGGCGGGGGCGATCCCAACCTTGCCAGGCGGACTGAGTTGTCTCGCTGGCTCTGCGGAGGAGAAGCCAAAAATGGCCGCGTTGCTAAGCTGCGCGTCGAGTGTCTCGCGCTGGAAGACGA
Source organism: uncultured delta proteobacterium (assembly GCA_903892415.1). GTDB lineage: Bacteria > Myxococcota_A > Polyangia > Polyangiales > Polyangiaceae > Xiheicaenibacterium. The sequence continues at coordinate 136,257 of CAITIQ010000373.1, forward strand.
TGAACCCCGTTTGTGCGACCCGTGGAAACAGGTCATCCTCCGGCGTTTTCGTGAGCGCCTCCAGCGAGCTTGATTGCAGCGGTGCAGGCCGAGTCACAACTGCGCTAGCCGTTACTTTCGAGGCCGACGTCCCGCCCTGCTTTGGAGTTGTCGGTGGCGGTTGCCCACACGCGGCGAGCAGGATGAGCGTCAGTTCGGCAAGTCGCTTACGTCCAGCTACAAAGTCCCGCGATTCGACTCGCATGTCTGCTGGTACACCACGCAACGGTGTATCGGAAGTATTTGGTTGGCAGCCTAAGCTGCGAGCTGCAGTTCCGCTTGCGAGTCTTTGAGGGCACCGGCCAGTAGCTTGCGACCGCGGTGCAGCCGGCTCATCACCGTTCCAACGGGGACGCCCATCGAATCCGCTGCATCTTTGTAGCTGAGCTCCTGAAGGTCCACCAACTCGAGGGCGCGCCGAAAGCTCTCGGGAAGCTGGTCGAGTTCGTGTCGCAGTGCCGGCGTTAGGTCATTCATCACCGGAGCGCTTTCGGGCAAGGTCCACGAGCAGGGGTCCGAGGCGAGCACACCGAGCGCCTTGTATTCACGTCGAACGCGTCGGCAGCGGGTAATGAAGACGCTGAAGAGGATCTGGAACAACCAGGCGCGCGCGTTCGTGCCACCAATGAAGTGCGACTCGAACTTCATGGCGCGCTCCATTGTGTCCTGAACGAGGTCCTCGGCTTGCGCAGCGTTGCGGCTCAGACGCAGCGCGCGTGCGTAAAGGTCTGCGGAGAACGTGACCAGGGCTGCCCGAAGTTCCGTCAGCTGAGTGTTGCGGCGATTGGTTCGGGGGGCGGTGCGAGCAGCGTTCGTCGTCATGCAACAGGCTTCAGCAAGCCCGATGCCGAACACTGTCGCAGCCTAAGTGTCTGTAACTAAAGACGTTGGGCTATGTAGTCGTGTTGACACGAGAACGCAGCCTCGTGTCAAACGGGCCACAGCTGCGGGCTCACAGCGACTCCAAGTAACCAAGCAGGAGCTCTTGCTCGTCCTTCGAAAGATCGTCGAAAGTGCCGTGTTTGTTGCCGCCACAACTAGGCTCAAAGCGAGCTCGGAGGTCGGGAGCACAGCCGTCGTGCATGTAGGGGGCTCGAAACCGAAGCCCGAGCAGTGAGGGCGTTTGGAAGTATTCGCCCGTCCCCACATTCTTGTTCTTGTCGTTCGAAAGGCGACTGCCTGAATGGCAGTCAAGGCAGCCCGCATCCTCAAACGCTTTGGCGCCTGCATCTACTTCCGGTGAATCAACCGGGGTCAGAAGCTCCAGCTCGCTTAGCCATTCCTCGAAACGAGCGATCTCTTGCCCAGTGAGCTCCCGATTGCCCATCCGTTTGGTGAACACTTCACTCATGAGGTGCTCCATGCTGGTGATATCCCCACTCCAGTGAAACGGCTTTGTCTCGCTTACGCCGCCAAGCAAAGTCTGGGTGCGCCGAAGGCCAACGGCTCCACCGAAGTTCCAGGTGTGTGCGTCATCTCGACCCTCGGGGTGGCAGCTAGCGCAGGTCACACTCATGGCCGGTCCCTCGGCAGTGCCGTGAAAGACAGCATGTCCAGTCGACGCGACGTTGTCGCCTCCAAGTTGGATCTTGGCAAAGAAAGAAGTGCCGTCGAACAACTCGAGTGCAGCAGGCTCACGAGTCTGGATCACCACGTTGCCATCGTAGAAAGCTCCTGCGATGGGTTGCGCCTCCATCTGAACGAACTCTTTGAGGGCTCCGCCGGTTCGAGAAAAAGTGAAGCTGCCCGCTGACACCAAGAGAACATCCCCACTGTTGGAGTCAACGTCAGCGTCCACCGTCAAAACCTCGGCCGGCAGCCCCTGAGTCGAAGTGGGGCCATCATCCCCGAAGCTGGTGAGGGCTGTCTCAACGATGGGCAAGCCAGCATTCCCATAATAAGCGGGACTACTACTGGTGCTCGTGGTGCTCGTGAGTTCTCGCGTCGCTGCGTGTTGGTGCAACGTCAAGACTTCGCCAGAAGTACCCTCGACCAGGTCCCACACGACCCGCGGAATGAGCGCTGCTCCCGCCGCGTCTGCGGTTGTGGGGGGCTCTAACTGGTCAATGACCTTAAGGTCCTGGTTGAGTTCAAACAGCCGTGCTTCGCGAAACGTCGAGATAAAGATGCGCCCCGCGGTGGTTACGAGCACGTCGCGTAGATCGGCCGCTGGCTGCGCTCGCTCCATCACCTTTCCGGCTGGGCTCATCGACAAGACTTCGCCTTCCGCGCAAGCCACGACGACGGCCTTCGTCGCTTCAAGCCACGCGACTCCGCGCACGTTCGCGCAGACCTTGTGCCTGCCCAACTCCTTGCCCTTCGAACTCAGTCTAAGCACCTCGCCACTGCCCCGTAGTGCCACGAATACCTCGCCGTCAGCGCCCTCTGTGGCCTTTCCAGGAAAGGTGCCCTCGCCAAGCTCAATCGTCTCTTCCAACGAGCGCTTGGCAAGGCTGACCGCCAGTACCCGATCTCGATCGGGATCCGACACAATCGCCATACCGTGACTGGTGACCAACAAGGTCCCCCCGATGATTGGCACAGCTCGTTCGGATTTGCTTTGCGATCCTGACGTTGGAGTCCCGCTTCCGGGGCTGACGTTCCCCTCAGCCTTATTCGATCGATTGCAACCAAACGCCAGCACGCACAAGAGCGCGGAAACTTGAACCGAACGACGCATAGCAGCTCCGAAAGTTAGAATCGTGACGGGGCAGACTGTTCGTTGCGTGAAGAACCACGCTGCCCCAGCAGCCTACTGTTGAACCAACGGCGCGTCACCAGCCCAGCTTGACGGCAAAACCCATATTCGAGCTACCGGGCGTCGGCACGTCGCATCAGCGTTGCGACGATCTCTGGGATGAGGTCCCCTAGTTCTCCAGCGAGCAATCCGCGATCGCAGCCAGTTTGCTCGCTCCACCGATCTCCGGCGGTGGCGTGCACAAAAACGCCCGCTGCGCAGGCTTTCTCTGTGGGCATGGAGCAGCCGTAGGCGGCTATCAAGCCGGTTAGCACGTCGCCACTCCCAGCTGTTGCCAACGCGGGGTTCCCAACCATGGCAACGAATAGCTGCCCATCTGGCGTACCAATGATGGTGCGCGCCCCTTTTAAGACCACAAAGGCTCGTGTGAGCGCGACGGCCTCACGAACCGCGCCAAACCGATCTTGTTCCACTGCGGCGCTCGTTTTTCCAAGCAAGCGCCCAAGTTCACCAGGGTGCGGAGTGAGCACACAGCGTCCGGGCGCTCGGGCGAGCTTCTGCGGAGCGACCGCCACAGCGGTGATTGCGTCGGCGTCGATGATCTTGAGGCCATCCCAATTCATCACCACATAGTCAACGGCTCTCCTCGCCGGCTCGTCCAGCCCCAAGCCCGGTCCGATCGCCACAACGTGCCGACCGGAGAGTGAATCGCTCAGACTGCGCTCGAGGTTGTTTGGATCGAGGGTGGCGGTCATCACTTCATCTGCCTGACTAGCCAACGCACGAGCGGCCTCAGGCCAAGTACACAGTGTGACTAGTCCTGCGCCAGCCCGCAGTGCCGCCCGCGTAGTCAGCCGTGCCGCGCCTAGTTTGCCCGGTGAGCCAGCGATTACAAGCACGTTTCCCGCGGCATATTTGTGAACATTCGGTTCTCGCGCGACGAAGTAACCGCCAATCTGGATCGCGTCCAACACCTCCGCCGTATGTCCGACGACCGTGAGGATCTTGGCGTCTGGAACACCGAGATCGACAACGTGAATTCGCCCGGCGAGCCTCGCTCCGTCGGGCGTTAGCAGGCCGACCTTCAAATGGCCGAAGGTCACCGTGTCGTCGACGCGCACGGCGCTACCCAATGCGGCTCCGCTATCAGCGTGCAGTCCTGAGGGCACATCCAGTGCGAGCTTTTGTGCGCGAGCTTCGTTGATTGCATGGATGACGTCGAGCAGGTGCCCCTGGACCGGCCGATCGAGTCCGGTGCCGAAGAGAGCGTCGACGATGAAGTCCGCGCGAGCGAGCTCCACTCGAAGCGCCGCCAGCCCAGCTTCGTCAGCACACTCGAGGCAAAACCCCCCCAGATCGATGAAGGCGTCGTGGTTCATTCGCGCTTCACCGGTGACCTTCTCCGTCTCGCCAGTCAAGAAGGTGCGGACGTCAGCGCCACGCGCAAGAAGGTGCCTCGCTACGACAAACCCGTCTCCACCGTTGAGGCCCGTGCCACACACCACCACCACGCGAGCGTCGAGTGGGTAGTCGGCTGGTTGGCCGGGGGCTCGCACGTGGCGGGTGGGAAAATGCGAGCGCCGAATGAGGCTCGCGCGGCGTGTGGAGCTCGCGGTAGGACCGCTCTCGGCGCTGCGAGCTGCGATCAGAGCCGAGAGTACGTCAGCGGCGCCGCGCCCCGCGTTCTCCATCAAGACCACGCCTGGCACTTGGCACTCTTCGATCGCATAACGATCGAACGCACGCATCTGGCTTCGCGAGAGCACAGGAATCAATGCGCAACCTCCATCCCTGCGAGCGTACTCGATTCACCGTGCGCTCGCGGCTTGCTTCATTGCGGTCGGGGTAGCATGCTCCGCGCCCTCGATGAAAACGCGGACTCCCTTCCTTCTGTTGGTCGTTGCGCTGGCGACAGTGTTCGCCGTTGGCTCGGTCACCTGGCCAGAAGCCAAGGCGCAGGAGCAACCCAAGCCAGTCTCCGGCGACGCTCCTCCCACTGCTCCACCCGCCGCACCACCGTCGAATCCGGGCGGTGCAGCAACGCGAGTGCCCGGCGACGAGTTGAAGGTAACGATTCTCACCTTCGGTCCGGGGACGCACCCGTTCTACAAATTTGGTCACAACGCGATCTGGATCCAGGACCTCTCCAAGAAGCCACCCCAACGAGACAAGGTCTACAACTGGGGCATGTTCACCTTCGGCGATCCAGCGCTGCTGCCGAAGTTTGTGCTCGGCCGATTCATGTATTGGATGGAGCCTCAGAGCTATGGAGGCACCATCTACGCCTACAAGCGGGAGGGGCGAAGTGTCGACGCGCAGGAACTCGATCTGCCGCCCGAGATGAAGCTCGAGATGGTGCGTTTGCTGGAGGAGAACGCCAAGGAGGAGAACAAGTATTACAAGTACGACTACTACCGCGACAACTGCTCGACCCGCGTTCGCGACATGATCGACAAGGTTACCGGGGGACGTGTCAAAGCTGTCTCCGGTGGACCTGGTCGCTTGACCTACCGCGAGCAGACCTTGCGCCTGACCGCGGACCTGCCCGCTGAGTACGTCGCGCTCAACCTCGTCATGGGGGACCTCATCGACAAGCCTAGGACTGTCTGGGAAGAGTCTTTCATCCCGATGGAGTTCCAGAAGGTCTTGCGCGGAGTCACCTTGGTTCGCCCCGATGGTTCGGAGTATCCGATCGTCCGCGAGGAGCGGAACATCCTCGCGGCGACTCGGCCGCCGCCCCCGGAGAACCCTCCGACGACCTGGTACTACTCGTTACTTGCGGGGGCTGGGTTCGCAGGCCTTTTCGCGCTGCTAGGTCGCCTCTCAAAGCGACCTGCCGCTCGGGTTGCGCTTGGATTGCTGACAAGCTTCTTCGGGCTCGCTTGGGGGTTCTTTGGCCTCTTCTTCCTCGCGGCTTGGGCCTTCACCGATCACGAGGTCGGCTACGGCAACGAGAACACGATGTTGTGCGTGCCCTGGTCGATTGTGCTGGTTGGTAGTGGGTTGGGCTGCGCCTTCGGCCAATCCAAGTCAGCGCAGTTCGCCCTCAAGCTCGTGCGAGCGGCGTTGATCAGCACTGTGGTTGCTACTGCCGTGAAGGTGCTCCCTTGGTTTGACCAGGCGAACTTCTTCTTTCTCGTCTTCTTCCTGCCGTTCTGGGGTGGTCTGTTCTACGCGTTGCGTGAGCTGAGCTTGAACCTCGCGAAGAAGCAGCCAGCCGTGGTCGCGGCGACAGGCGCTGTCGCTGCACCGTCAGCGCAAGACACCGCGGCTCATGCCGAGCTTCCTGAGGATTGAGTTACTGCGGCGTCAGCGGTGACGCTGTTGATCAGCCCTCCCAAGAAGATCAGTCCCGCTGCCAAACAGAACATCGCGGGGTAAGAGATGCTTTCGATGATCGCACCCCATAGGGGCGCGCCGAGCAACGTCCCCGCGTCGAACAGCGCAGTGTAAATAGCCAGGGCGGCCCCGCGCTCCGAACTGCGTGCTCTCGTCACGACCAGACCGAGCAAAATGGGGAACGCCCAACCGTGGCCCACCCCGGTGAGTAGTCCCGCAATCATCAGCTCGATTCGGCTCGTAGCGAAGGCCAACGTCATGAGTCCGACGAACAACGCCACGAGCGCCACGGTCAACACGCGCGAAGGCCCCAGTCTCTCTGGGACACGGCCAAACAGGAGCCGCAACAGACATGCGGTAACCGCGTACGTTCCGAAGAAGTCCCCAACCGTCCCAATGGGGTTTGCCAACAAGAAGGTCTTGAGGAATCCGAAGTAGGAGCCGATCGCCGTCGCGAAACAAAGCCCGCTCGCCCACAGTGGCAGCAGCTTTGGGTCGAACACAGCCACAAGGATACCGCGCGGCGCCTCTCCGGCTTCTCGAGCGGGTTCAGTCAGCGGAAGAGATAGCAAGGTAGCTACAACGCTGCAGCCCAGCGCGACTTGGAACAGGGTTTCGTAGCCTGCCACCGATAGCAGCGAGTCACCGAGAAGCCCACCAATCGCCATCGGCAACATGCCCGAAATGCCGAACAATCCAATCCCCTCGATCCGTCGTGACGCCGGAACAATATCGGCGGCGTATGCGAACAGCGAAGCGAACAGCATTGCCTCCGATACCCCGTGGACCGCGCGCACCACCCAAACGAGCGGGGACAGTGACGCGACCAACAGGTAGCCGAGGCAGGCGAGAACCCCAAGCAAGCCGCCTGCTCTGATGATCGCGCAGCGCCCTCGGCGATCCATCACGCCACCGATCAATGGTCGTGCGCCAATGGCAGTGAAGCTCGCGACTCCGGCCATCAGACCAATCGCTAGTTCGCCTGCGCCAAGCCCTTTCAGAAAGCCGGGCAGATGAAGGAAGAGATGGAAGGAGAGCGCATGCAAGAAGTGCGACGCCGCGAGAAGCATGAACGCTCGGGTCAGCAGCGGCGGCTTGCTCAACGCGAGCGAACTCACGCGAGAGATCGATCGATCGCCGCGCGTAGGCTCTTAACCGCCTCACTCAGCCCCATGAATACGGCGTCGGCAATCACCGAATGCCCGACGTTCACCTCGACGATGCCTGGAATGGCGACGACGGGACCGATGTTTTGCCGGGTGAGTCCGTGGCCGGCAGCAACTTCGACGCCGAGCGAGCAAGCGAGGGAGGTGGCTCGCGCGAGGCGCTCGAGTTCCAGCGCGCGAGCGCCATGGTGACCCGGTTCACAGGCGTGACAGTAGACGCCGGTGTGGAGCTCAATCTGCTCCACTCCGAGCGCGTGTGAGAGCTTAATGGCCTCTTCGTCGGGCGCAATAAATAGGCTGGTGCGGATCCCGCAGCGCTTGGCCATCGACACGAACGCTTCGATATCTCGCCGCTGCGTCGCAACGTCCAGCCCACCCTCGGTGGTCCGCTCTTGCCGCCTCTCAGGCACCAACGTCACCGTGTCGGGACGAATGCGCTCAGCGATCGCTCGCATTTCGTCAGTGGTGGCGCATTCAAGGTTTAAGTGAGACGAAATCGATGCGCGCAGCCGTTCTACATCGTCGTCTTTGATATGCCTTCGGTCTTCTCGGAGATGCGCGGTGATGCCATCCGCCCCTGCTGCCTCACAGACATGTGCGGCAAAGAGCGGGTCCGGATAGCGAGTCCCGCGTGCGTTTCTAACAGTGGCGACGTGGTCGATGTTGATGTGGAGGCGAATCGGCACGCTCCGCGCTTTAGCATGCTGGCTGTGGACCGTGGGAGTCGTGTTTTCTACGACCACCCCTAAGCACAGATGCCAACGCGCAATGGGGCACAGTTTCAGATCCAAGCACTTGGCGCGGACATCTTGATGGCGGCGGCCTCTGGGGATATCAAAGGCCAATGCAACAGCCCTACCTTCTGCACCAGCTGCTGGAACGTGCGGCGCGAGAATCCCCCACCAACGTGGCGGTTTGTGATCGCAAGCAGGTTTGGGATTACGCCACCCTCAAGACAAACGCGCTCCGCGTGGCAGAAACGCTGCAGAACTTAGGGATCGGCCAGGGGGATCGGGTTGCGCTCTTGGTGGAGAAGTCGGCCTGGTCGGTCGCTGCCTTGTACGGCATTCTTTCGCTCGGCGCGGCTTACGTCCCATTGGATATCGCTGCGCCGATCAACAGGAACTCGACGATTCTTTCGCGTGCAGCCGTGTCCGCGGTGGTGACGACAAAGCCCCGCGTGGCCAGTCTGCTCGAGCACGCTGCGGCCGACAGCGACTGGGCTCAGCGTGGCTTCGTCTTGCTCAGTGATGAGGGCCCCGTGATCGAGGGGGCTTCGCGGGATCGGAGGCCGCCGCCCACCGCGCTTTCGGATCAGGCAATTGCCTATGTCCTTCATACCTCCGGCTCAACCGGTGTGCCGAAAGGCGTGGCCATTTCCCACCGCAACTCACTCGTGTTCGTAAATGCTGCGGTCGCAGAGTTCGACTTCAACGAGACGGACCGCTTCGCCCTGCACGCACCCTTGCATTTCGACCTATCGGTGTTCGATCTGTTTTGCGCTGCCTCGGTTCGCGGCGCCGTGGTTGTCCTGCCTGAGTTTTATTCGGCGTTTCCTCAAAAAATATGTGCTGCAATTGCCGAGCACGGTGTGACGGTTTGGAATTCGGTCGTTTCAGCGCTGGCTCTGTTGCTTGATAAGGGCCGTGCTGCCGAGCACAACGTCGGCTCGGTGCGGGCGATCTTCTTCTCCGGGGAGCGCATGCCGGTGCCCTTGCTCACTCGTATCCGCGAGGTCTTCAGTGCCGCCCGGCTCTTCAACGTCTACGGCCAGACCGAAGCCAACTCTTCGATGGTCCACGAGGTCGTGACCGTACCGGAGAAAGCCGACGCTTCGCTGCCCCTCGGACATGCGCTGGCGAACTTCGAGGTCTTCCTCTGGTCTGAGGACGGCTGCATCCTTCGAGGGGAGGGAACAGGGGAGCTTTGCGTGCGCTCGGGAAGTGTTGCAAGTGGCGCGTACTTCAAAGACCCAGAGCGCTCCGCAGAACGCTTTGTCGCGGATCCAGAATACCCGCAGTCTGGCGAGCGTATCTATCGCACGGGAGACGTCGCTCGGCGGGACGCAGAAGGACAGCTGTTCTTGATTGGTCGTCGCGACAGTATGGTGAAGACTCGCGGCTATCGGGTGGAGCTGTCGGAGGTTGAAAAGGCGATTGAGGAGCTCTTGCCAGTTGCCGAAAGTGCCGTAGTGACGGTTCCCGACCCTCTGATTGGGAATGCGATTGTGGCATTCCTCCTGGGCGATAAAAGTCAGTTAGACGTCAAGGAACTCGCGGCTCGGCTGCGTACCAAGTTGCCCGACTATATGGTTCCCGACCCGATTTTCATCGAGTCGGAGCTCCCACGTACATCTTCCGGAAAGATTGATAAGCAGGCCTTGAGCAACAAGGCCGGCTCGTTGCGCTAGCGACGTCGGCGTCGCCCAAGTGATATCCCCGCCGCAATCACCAGGCCAATGACCGTGCCGGGGCTTCCAGACCTTGCTGGACTTGCGCAACTGCAGTTGATGCCGGTGAGATCCTCCTCGTCATCCGCAGCATTGGCGCCACCGGAAGCATCGCTTCCGCCCGCGGAGTTGCTACTGCCGCCGTTACCGCTGTTGCCACCATTGCCAGAACTTCCACCGCTGGCCTCGGAGCCGCCACCCACACCATTCATCATCGAACTACCGGTGCTGTTGGGGTCATAGAGGCAACCGCAAACGTCGCTGCAGACGGTCGCGAGACACAGACAATTGTAGACATCGCTCAGCAGCGTAACGACGTTCGCATACGTCGAGTCGCACTGGGCGTAACAGGCGTCGTCCTGGCAGCCCTGGTAACAGCCGTCGAGCTCAAGGCAGTCGCTTTGCGGCTGGCATGCTCCCCAAGCGGCCGCGCAGTCTCCACCTTGATCCGTCTCGGTGCCGATGCACTGGTCGCACGTGGGTTGCACTGGAACGTCGGTGATGTCAGCGGTGGCCGCGATCCAATCGTAAACAACGGCCACCCGCCCGCTGTAGCCTTCAACGACGCAGCCGGAGTCACCAAAGGAAGTAACGCCAACGACCTGCCCGTTACGGAGTGCAGGCCCACCCGAATCACCTGAGCAGGTTCCGACTCCCCCCGACTGGTCGAAGCCCAAGAGCGGCGGAGTCCCGTAAATTTGGTCAACGACCTGATTGACCGCACGTCGCTTGTTGGTTGACCCGTTCTCCGTCAGGCCATAGCCAACGTGGGTCACGCTCTGCCCGACGATACCCGAATCATCCGTGGCCGGCGGAATCACCGGCGGGTCCCCACCGCTGTAACTGAAACGCAGGAGGCGGAAGTCATAGCCGTTCCCAGCGTCCCCACTCCATTGCGGGTGTGGAACGTCTTGCACGACGTTGAAGGCCACGTCGTAGGCCTGAAGGTCGTCTCCAATAATGATGTAGTCGATGGAGTCGCAATGGCCCGCTGTGAGCACCCAACCAACGCCATTGTTCGCTGTGATGATCGTGCCGGTGCAGGAGCCCCCGCCCTCGAGGTAAACGACCGCATCGTGCGTCGTGTCGACCTGCCCACCGAAGATCTCCGACTCGACGGAATCTTGGGGTTTGGTGTTCATCACGCTGGTGTCTTCGACCTCGCAGGCAACAGCGCAGCAAAGGGTGACTGCAAGACCAGCATTCCGGAAAGAACCCAGAGCAGACAACCCAACGTGAGTCGAAACGCGCCTCATGAGACCTCCAGAGCCAAGGAAAGGAGCCAATTCGCCGACCATCCTAAAGGAAGGTAAGGCTCTCTCATCCGTTGAGCCAGGTAAACCCTTTCTCCTGCAGCTGTTCGGTGCGCGGGTGTACGGAACTTCCATTTCTGCCCATGGAGCAAGCATGACTCAGGTGCTTGTGTGGCGGCACGCCAGGTGAGAGGCTCTTGCGATGCGTGTGCACCATCTCAATTGCGGGACAATGTGCCCAGTTGTCTTTGGTCTCGCGCGAAGCCTTCCCCGGCAGCGAATGATTTGCCATGTGCTCCTGATTGAGACGCCCCAGTCGGGACTAGTCCTCGTCGATACCGGCTTCGGGACGATGGATCTGCGTAACCCAGCGTTGCTTGGCGCTGGCTTTGCCAAGCTTGCGCGGCCGAAACTGCGTGAGGAGGAGACGGCCCTATCCCACATCGAGCGGCTCGGGTTCAAACGAGAGGACGTTCGACACATTGTGCCAACGCATCTCGACATCGACCATGCAGGTGGTCTTCCGGACTTTCCTAACGCGACGGTGCACGCCTTTGCGCCTGAGGTTCAGGCGATGGAAGCGGGTGCAACGCTCGCTGAGCGCAACCGTTATCGGAAGCACCAGTTCGCCCACGGGCCCAAGTGGCAGCGGTATCAAGTTCAGGGCGAGCGTTTCTTTGGTCTCGAGAGCGTTCGCGAACTCAAAGGTTTGCCACCGGAGCTTCTGCTCGTCCCGACGGTGGGTCACTCACGAGGCCATGTTGCGGTCGTGGTTGAAGGTGGAAGTGAAGTGCTGGTTCACGCCGGAGATGCCTACTTCAATCACGCCGAAATCTACGGTAGCGAGCGGAACTGTCCGTGGCCGCTAAGGGTGTTCCAGCGCCTGGCCGCGACTGATAATCGAGCCCGCCTCCACAATCAGGCGCGTCTGCGGGAACTAGCCCGCGAGCCCAGCGTTCGTATGTTTTGCGCGCACGACGCAGCTGAGGCTTGGGAGTTAGGGGTCCTATGAATAAGCCCTGTGTGTTTTGCGCCATCGCGTCGGGCAACTCACCCGCGTCGGTTGTGCTTCAAGAGCCTGGTGTGACAGCTTTCTTGGACATCACACCGCTTTTTCTCGGTCATGTGTTGCTTGTGCCCAACCTGCACAGAGTCACCCTCGGCGAACTCTCGCCCAGCGAGGTGCCTGTCCTGTTTGCTGCGGTTCAAAAAATGTCACGCGCCGTGGAGCGGGCGATGTCAGCGCAAGGCACCTTCGTGGCGATGAACAATCGAGTGAGCCAAAGCGTGCCTCACCTGCATGTGCACGTGGTCCCCCGCACCAAGGGGGACGGCCTCAAGGGCTTCTTCTGGCCACGAAAAAAGTACCAGAGCGCCGAAGAACAGGAGGAAGTCCGACAGCGCATTGCCTCTGCCTATGCCGAGTCAGAAGGTTAGAGCCCTAGCAGGCTCGCGATGATGTTGCGCTGAATCTCGTTGGTGCCGGAGTAGATCCTTGACCCAATCGAGTCGCGCAGATCTCGCTCGACCTCATACTCGCTCATGAAGCCGTAGCCCCCACGGAGCTGAACCGCATCGAGGCTGTTGGCAACGAAGGACTCGCTTACGTAGAGCTTGGACATCGCGCTCTCAAGTGGAGCTCGAAGCCCACGGGCCTTCATCCACGCCACCTTGTAGAGCATCATCTCCGACAGTTCGATCCGGAGGCGCATGTCCGCAATCTTGTGGGACACGGCCTGGAAGCTGCCGATTGACTGCCCAAACTGCTTGCGGTCCTTGGCATACTGGATGGTTGCATCGAGCTGCCGTTGCATGGTCCCGAGGTGAAGAGCGAACAAGCAGCTGCGCTCCCACTCCATCTCCGCGTTGAAGATTGCCGAGCCCTGGCCGACGCGCCCAAGAATCGCCGACTCTGGAACCTCTAGGTCCTCAAGATGCAACTCGCCCGTGGGCGAGGTCTTGAGACCGAGCTTGTCGAGCGCCGCGGAGACCGTCAGCCCCGGCGTGTTTCGATCCACCAAGAAGCCGGTTACTCCGGCCCAGCCTTTCTTCTTGTTGACCGTGGCGAAGATCAAAAACAGGTTGGCGATTGGAGCGTTCGAGATGAAGGTCTTCGAGCCGTTGAGGATGTAGCGGTCCCCCTTCTTCTCGGCCGTGGTTTGGAGGCTGAAGGCGTCACTCCCTGCCTCAGGTTCGCTCATCGCGTGGCACCCGATCAGTTCCCCGCGAACCATGGCCGGAAGTAGAGCGGACTTCTGGGCCTCACTGCCAAACAGCAGGATGGGAATTTCGCACGTAAAGACGTGTGAGCTGATGGTGAAGCCAAGCCCGCTGTCCGGACAACCTTGGCCCAGAGCCTGCATCGCGAGCGTGCAGTCGATTACGTCACGACCGAGCCCCCCGTACTGCTCCGGGATGGGTAGGCCCAGCAGCCCGAAGTCAGCGGCCCGCTTGAAGCCATCCTCGAAGAAAGTCGACGCTTTGTCGCGCTCGCGCGTCGTTCGCGGAGGAGCGGTGCTTTCTTGAAGCTCCTTCTTCGCAAAGTCGAGAATTGATTTCTGAAACGCGCGCTGCTCGTCGCTAAAGGAGAAATCCACGGACTCTCAGCTGGCTTTCTTGGCATCGATCATGGAGGCGATAGCGCTCAGCGTCTCGAAGTTGTCCGGGTCGAACTCTTCGTCACCGAGCGCCACGCCGAAGCGCTCCTCGATGAAGCCGATCAACTTAACGATGGCCATTGAGTCGAGAAGGCCGTTTTCAAGGAGAGAGTCGGTCTCCCCCAATCCTTGTCCTTTGGCTCCGCGCTCGGCAAAAAATACTCGAAGAGTGTCGATGGTCGTCATGTCGCTCCTTGAAGGTCAGTCGTACAAAGATCAGCTGGGGGCTCTGAAGAGGGCAAGCACTGATCCCATCAATTGCTGTTCGGCCCCACTATCTCGCGGCACGATCTGAAACGCGCCGAACATACCTGCGAGTGGCAACCTCGGAAACTTCCGCCGAATGATGCGCAGCTCGGTATCGGCTTCTCCGTACAATGCTCGCTGCCGACCGGCGCACGAGACGTAGAGGCCAAGCGTTGGTTGTGAGCCGCGTGCCCGTTCCTCGGTGCGGCGGACACTCTCCTCGAGCTCGTGCTTTGCCGTCGCCGGATCCCGAACGGCAAATGCGATACGCATGCCCGATTGCGCTTCACCGCGAATCGCAATGCCCTTTCGTGTGGGGTCAACGCCTCGAATGGGCCGAAGGTCGATCCGTTGCGGCTCGAGCGCGTGCTCCACCTTCAAGACGACCAGGCCACGGTGCTTACCACCGCCCGTGCTCTCGGTGAGTACGTCGAGCGCGGGCATTTCGTTCAACCCCAAGATGATCGAGCCCTCCGCTGCAGTAACGGTGAAGACTTCACTCACCACCCGTGCTGCGGAAGAGGCTTCAACGACAGGTGAAAAAGCATCGTCGAAGCGGACAATGGCGTAAGCACCAACGCTCACAACGCCGTCATTGGCAAGCACCATCGGCCCGGCCGATACGCTACCAAACACCAACCTTCGGCCACGCGCAGCCAGCTCGAGATTCGGCGCCTCGTCAGTCGTGAACAGCGCCAAACTTCCGCCCGGCTTCACTGCGCCAAGCGCCTCCTCGAGCGTTTCTCCCAGCGCCACTTCGGCACTACCGCTGCTCCACCCAGCTCCGGCTGCAGCGAAACCGCCTTCCATCTCCCCCGCCTCGCTGAGCACCGCCGCTGCTGGTACGAAAAGACACGGCTGGTGCCGATACGAGGATTGGGTGACAGCAAGCGCCAACGGGTTGGCGAGGTTGGGCGCTCCCGAGAGAAACACGATGCTGGCTCGCGGTCGGTGGAGCGTGCGCATCGCCCCAACGAATGCCCTGCGGAAAGGCTCGAAGGCCGACTTCTTCTCCGCGACGGGGGCCTTTTCTGCGGCCTCTGCCCCCCGTGCCAGAAGCTTGCCCAGGCCACCGAGGGGCGCAACGAATGTCGCGGCTGCGGTGCTTGCTGCCATCTCGGCCCGCAGGCTAGAGGCACCCAACGCGGAATGCACAGCCTTTCGATAGCGGGGGTTTCTTGAGGTTAGGGGCCTGCTGTTTCGCGGGACTTCTGTCCAGGTTCAAATCATGTAGCGTGTATCTCGACATTTCCGCGACCGAGCAGGTATCGTCACTTAGTCCCATGAACTATCCGGCCTGGCGTCCAACCGTTCGCTCTTTTGGGAAGAGTGACATTGGCCGGCATCGCAAGATCAACGAAGACGCATTCTTCCGAGACGACGCGCTGCGGCTCTTCATCGTTGCTGATGGTATGGGTGGTCACGCAGCTGGCGAGATCGCGAGCGGCGAGGCTGTAGACACGGTCTACGGCATGGTGAAGCGCGGGCTTGGTGGGCTCGGTGATTTGTACGAGTCACTGGATGAGGCTCGCGGCCGCTCGGCTTGTCGGCTTCTCGAGGGCGCGATCCAAGCTGCGACCTACATGGTCTTCGGCATGGCCCAGTTCGAGAAGGACAAGTCGGGAATGGGCACCACCATCAGCTGCGCTGTCGTGGTTGGTGACTCGTTCGTGACAGGGCAGGTGGGTGACAGTCGGGTTTACAGGGTGCGGCAGAACAACGCCGTTCAACTTACCGAAGATCACACACTGATCGCGTGGCAGCTCAAACAGGGCCTGATCTCTGAGAACGACGCAAAGAACAGCCCACACAAGAACGTGATCACTCGCGCGGTGGGCAACCGCGAATACGTCGAAGTTGACACGAACATCTATCCAATGGCGTCCGGCGACAAATACATCCTCTGCAGCGATGGCCTGCATGGCTATCTGCAGCTAGATGAGATCGCGGCCCTGGCGGGCATGGGCGGAGACGCAGCGGTGGACCAGTTCATCGCGCTCGCCAACAATCGTGGGGGGAAAGACAACATCACGTGCCTGATCGTCGAGGTCGCCTAACCTTCGCCGTGTGAAGCTCGCGCTCTCGCGAGGTCAGCCTTGAATCGCTCCCTCTCGACCGTCGATGTCGAAGAACTCAAACTGACGTCGTCGGCCGCTTCCCCGAGAGGCGTGCTCCGGTTACCCTCCCGCCGATGACTGGTGCCAGGCTCCGGATCGATGGGCTTTCGGTTCGCATCGTTCGAAGCGGACCACGGGGCACTCTTACGTTGCTCCCTAGCCGCGCGGTCACTGCGGCTCAGGCACTCTCGCTGCCCGCCTTTGATGGCTGGGTCGCCACCTCCGAGTTTGTCGTCACGCTGCTCGGCGTCGCCCAGGATGCTGTGGATGCCGCACTCGAGGTAGCAGGGGCAGCCCGTGGCACTCCACTCAAAATTGTTCCCGGTGAAGGCTCGACATTTCGCGCTGAGCTTCGGCTACCGCTCAGCTCGCTACGCGGGGTCTTTGGTGACAAGGTAGAGCTCGCTTTGCTCGTTTGGGCGCCAGCCGCACCAACGTCCGCGCCCAAGCGAATCACTCTGCTCGACCTGACGTTGATCGGGCTGAGTGAGTCCGGCCCCGGGCTCGATACGGTCGACCTAACGGACGCGACCGATGCCGAGTTGGTTGGCGCTCCTGAGCGCCGGAGCTTCGACCTTGCGAACGCTGAGGAGGGCTTCTGGTATCGGTCTGGCAAAGCCCTGCTGAGGCTCTCGGTAACGTGGAACGAGGGCTCCGGAACGAGTTACTCGACTGACCTTCGTGTCACCAAGGTACAGCACGCCTTCTCCAAACTCGCTGCCGACGGCTCTTCCGCTCTCGTTGAAGATGCCAGCAGGCGAAAGGCGGCGGAGCGCACGACCCAGACCGAGTTGGTCTTCGATACTGGGCACGCCGACCTCGGCGAGATTCCGGAAGAGGGGCGCAATATTCCCTTGGAGCTCGAGGGCGTGCATACGCTGTCGTTCAACGAGCCATCAGCGAGAGCCTCGGCAGGCCATGGCACCATCGACCTAATCTGGTCCCTGCCGCTTGCGGTACGCGTTCGCGACCCACTGCCGCATCGCAAAGCCTTTCAGCGGCATGGCGCGGTGGGCATCGACTTTGGAACCAGCGCTACGGTCGCGGCGATGCTAGCGCACGGCTACCGCTCCCTCCTGCAATTGGGACGCCCGGTCGAAGGCGGCGCGCGCTCCGATGAGCCGCTGCGCTCAGCCGAGAACCCCACGGTCTTGCTCGTCGATGACCATGAGCGACTCTGGAGCGCGATGGCAGGGGTCGGTCGCTTTCCCTATCTCGTGCGCGCGATCTCTGGGAGCCACGCTGCGGTGGCGAAAATGACAGATGCGCCGAATGCGGTGATCGGTCAGCTCAAGACGCTGCCCGAGCGCGTGCTCGTGCTCGATGAGTCGCCGCAGCTTCGTGACCGCGAAAAACAGCGAGACTTCCTGCTGGATGAATCGCGCGTCCGGGCGCTCTTGCGGGCCTATGCGTACCTGCTCGGCCGCGCGATCAACCGCCCGGGGCAAGACGTATTCTTGCACTATGTGATCACCCATCCGTCGAAAACGGACGCCAAGCTCCGAACGTTGATCGATGAAGAAATTCGCGCGGGCCTATTACTCTCCATCCCCGAGGCTCTTCCGCCGGAGGACTTGCGTGTGGACGTCGTTGCTTCGGAAGCAGAAGCGTTCGCGGCCGAGGTCTGTCCAGAATTGTGCGCCCATCCCGATCTAGCCCCACTTCTTGAGCGTCACGGAGAACTCCGTTTCGTGGTCTTCGATCTCGGCGGGGGCACGCTAGACATCGCGTGTGGCCGCTTCCGGCCGGCAACGGAGGAGGAGCAAGAGAAGCTCGGAAGCCGGGCGGTGATTGAGACCCTTCAGGTCAACGGCGTAAATGACCTCGGCGGGGATCTGCTCACGCATGAACTTGCATGGCTAGTCCACCAACACAACTCGGTGCTGCCCGAGATGGAGGCGAAGGACGTTCCGATGATGCGGCCGACAACCGTGCCGCAAAATCATCTCGCCAAGAAGCCGGAGCTCTACAAGCGAAGTCTTGCCGCAAGGCAGAATTGGCTTCGACTCGAGCACAAGCTGCTCCTCGAACGCGTGAAGTTCGGTGCGAACGAGCAACCGCGAAGCGCTCCAGAGATGACCCTCTCGCGGCTTGATGGCGGTGAGGTTGCAATCGAGAGTTTGGGCGCAGACCTAGCCAGTCTCGGGGCGGATCTGCACGCTCATTTGCGGGCCCGCATTCGCGAAGGGACCAAGTTGCTGGCGAGCACACTCGCTAGTGCCGCGTGGCCTGCCGTCGCTGGCCAATCAAGCGGCGGAACCCCGTCGATCGAAGAGCGCGGCATCGTTGTGCTGCTCGCTGGGAACTCTTCGCGCAGCGCCTTCGTTGCGGAGGCTGTCGCCGAGGAGCTTGGTCTAAAGAAGGAAGGCCCGTTCCTCCCTTGGAAGCCGGATGGGCAAGGCGGCCCGTTGGCTGGGCTAGTGCTTTACGAATCTGCACCGCGGACTGAGCGGGGTGTACTGGTCGTTGGTGTCACGCCCAAAACAGCGGTCGCGCTGGGAGCGCTCAAGCTCGCCAACCATGAGGTCCACCTGGTTCGCGCGTCCCAAGGTTTTGGTTACTTCCTTGGCGATCTACGAGGCTTTCCGCCGAAGTTCTCCGCGTTAGTGCAGATGGGAGCACCAAGTGGCGCGCCGGACCAAAAAGGCCCACACATCTTCGAGTTCGGTCGCTGGGATTCCAAGATGCCGTTGCGTGCATCGCGGGAATACGAGCCCGGCAAGATGACGTCGAACGACCCGCGCGTCTTCTTGGTTCCGACCGGCTTACCTCCAGGGCACGTCGGTAAACTCATGGTCGCGGTTGTGTCTCCCGATGAGGTCGTCGTCTGGTTGGATACTGGAGAGACCACGGCCGATCCGCTCGTCGCACATCTGCGACTGTCTCAAGCTTTGCGTTAAGAATAAGGAGTCGATCGATGTGGAGTCCTCAAGGACGCATTCAAAAGGCCGGCGAGCTTCGCGATATTGCGCAGCGTTCATTGCGCTATCGGCAGCTCTGTGACCGCTTTCTTTCGTACTTCCCAGCGGACAGCGACAGCTCTCGTTCCTTGGCGCAGTGCAAGCGAAAGATCGAGGATCTGCGAGCTCGCTGTCTTGACCGCGAGAAGCGGCTCGCCAAGGGAGTGGTCAAGATCGGCGTCGTCGGCCTTGAGAAGCAAGGCAAGAGCGCCTTCCTCTCCGCGTGGCTCAAAAGCGAGAAGCTGCTGCCGAGTGAGGCCGAGCGATGCACCTGGTCAACCACCGTGGTGGAGCCGGCAGATGACGGCACTTTCTCCGCCAGTGTCAGTTTCTACGGGCCAGAGGAGTTCAAGCAACGCATCGCCAGCTATTTCGACGCGTTGGAGCCCGGAAGCGCTGAACGGTGGCAAGGCTTGACCGATTCCGAGATCATCCGACTCAAAGCAGCCTTCAAGGCGCGCGAAGGTTTTGATGTAGATGATCCAGATCGCGCCGGACGGCTGGAGCAAGCTGCGCTCGTCGAACTGCAAGAGATCAGCGCGACGCTCTCTCAGATCAAGGAAAAGCTGGGCAAAGATCCGCTGACGCTGACCGCTCAAAGCCTCGATGAGTTGGCCGATGTGATTCGGCCGTTCATCGCGCTCAAGGACACCAAGAACGGCAATCGCCCCTACCACGGCGTGCGAGCCGTCAAACTCGTCACCGTGCGGATCCCAGTCGCAGGCGCGATGCCGGGCGTTGTGCTCGTGGATCTCCCCGGCATTGATGCGCCAAGCGACAAAGCACGCCGCGACACGGAAGAAGCGCTCACCAACGAAGTCGACATCACGATCTTTGTGAAAGACGTGACGCGCCCATCGCTCGTGAAGAACGAGATCGAGCTGCTCCGAACAGCGCAAACCGCCGACCGCAGCATCTCGCTCAAAGACCGAATGTTCGTGGTTTTGACCAAGATCGATTTGTTCGACAAACCCGACGAGAACGGCAACTACCACTGGCAACTCGCCGCGCGGAACTTCGCTCAACAGGGCGTGGACCGCGTTTTTCCGTACTCCAAGGTTTGGGTCTACGAAGGGCCCAACCCCAATCACCCAGTGGCCAAGCAACTAATGGACCACTTCGGAACCACCGTGCCGGTACACGGGCTCGAGAAGCTCCAGGATGCGGTTGCTCGTTACCTCGCGACCGACGTCGAACAGCTCGACCAAAAGGTCCTCTCTCACGCTCGACAAGAGTTTGCCGAGGTGGAGGCTCAGCTTCGAGGAACGCTTGTTACAGTCAAAGACGCGCTTTCGGACCGTGAGTTCGAAAGGCGCTCCGAGCAGCAGTTCGACGCTTTGTTCGAGCATGTGCGCTCCGGCGAAGATCCCGTGGGCCTGCTTCCGGAGATCCGTAAGCGCCTGTCAGCGTTCATGGACCACGAGGTTAGCGAGACAGCCCGGCTTCAGCGCGCGACCCGCGCCGACGAGCGAATTCGTCAGATCCGCGCAGACCTCTTGGGGCGTCTCACACCCGAGGAGGCAGAAGCAAAACGGCGCCAGATGCCGAGCCCCGGCCTCATGAACGAGACTGCGGTCGAGATCGAGATGCGCAAGCAGATGCGCGAGCGAGTTGCTGCGAAGATCGCCGGTCTCGGCGAGGATTTTCGCAATACCTCGCGTGAGAGCGTTGAGCGCATGCTGACCGAGATGTTCTCGGAGGCGCACTATGACGGTGGCCGGCTCGAGATGTTGCTTCCTGGTGGTAAGACCTTGGTAGACCGCATCGATGCACTTGGGCGCTCCGGACATGTTTCGGAGAGTGTCGTGCGTTACCAGAACAACGAGATGGCCAAAGCCGACGTCGCGTTCGAGGTCTTGTCACGCTACTTCGCGCGCCAAATCATCGATATCCTCGATGCCACCGATCCCGGGGATCGTGATTTGCGTGAACGCGAGATGTCAGGTCTCGAGCAGTTCTTCGGCATGGCAACGAGTCGCGCAGAAGCCTCGGCCGCACCCGCCGCTTCCGCAACCACAGAGGAGAAGCCCGCTGCTTCGCCTGGAATGCTCTCGTCGATGCGCTCCAAGCTCGGCTTGAGCGAGGAAAAGTCCGCCACGGGCTTTCCGACGACCCAGGGCTTCCCCTCCGCAAGTGCAGCTCCTGCTCCTGCGCCAGCCGCGCAACCAGCAACTAGCACCGCACCCGCTAGCGCTCCTGCCGCCCCCGGCCCGCCGCGTGATTGGACCCGGATGCTGCTGCGGGTACGCGCCGACGTCGAACGCATTTGCAACTTCCTAGAGGCCCTCGCGAAGCACCCGCGCGGTCTTCAGAAGTACCACGAAGAGGCCGTTCGAACCGTGCACGACTCCTGGATTGACCGCGAGGGTGAGCAGTCTCTTCGCCGATGGATGCGAAGCGAATGTGTTCGCGTTTGGCCCCATCGTTTCGCCGCGATCGAGGCGGAGAAGGACCGCGCTCGGGCCGACGTCGAGGCGCTCGAAGACCTATTCGGTAACCCGTCTGCCGCTAAGTCGTCGTGATGGACCGCTCACTTACCACGGTTGTTCAGGCGTTTGGCCCGGGCCCGCTCGCGAGCTATGTCCGCTTTTATCTCGCCATTCGTTCGCAGCTCGCTCGAGTTTGGCAAAGTGTCGTTGCTATTGAAAACTCA
This sequence comes from uncultured delta proteobacterium, assembly GCA_903892415.1. Taxonomy (GTDB): domain Bacteria; phylum Myxococcota_A; class Polyangia; order Polyangiales; family Polyangiaceae; genus Xiheicaenibacterium. Next base: position 157,834 of record CAITIQ010000373.1, read on the forward strand.
CTAAGGGACGAGCTAGGCCCGTTTGCCGCGGACCTCGCGCCTGTCTCCCATGAAGCGCTCAAGATACTGGTGGATGCGCCACGCGTCCTTCCGGCCGATCTCGAGGTGTTGTGGCAACCCGAAGACGAGGCCGAGTTGAGCGGCCTCAATGACGTCTATCAGGTGGTGGGACGGTTCTCGTTTCAAGGCGAACGAGACGAGAATCTCGCACGAGTTGCAACGCTGGTTGCCTTGGCTCGCCAAGCCACTGTCGAGAATGCGACAGCGCTGCAGGGTTTGGCTGCGCTCGAGTCTCGTTCCCTCGCAACGGCGGACTCGTTGGCCCAAGCGGAATCAGCGCGGGCGGCTTCTGCACGCAGCAACGGCACGGTGCGCTTTGACGCTCTCGCCGAGACGGTGCTGAGTCGCGCAAAGCAGACGGTAGACGCTTTGGCCGCAGTACCTGTCCCAGCCTTTGATGATCCCAAGTCAGCGGCGGAGGACTTCAAGAAGCTGCGCGCGCGAATGCAACAGGTCTATCAAACCTGCCTGCCTTTTCTGCAGGGCGCGATCGCGCAATTGTGGGGCTTGGTCGAAGGCTCCCTCCCGCAGAGTTTTCCCGCTGAGCTGCCCCTCGTCGAGGATCTGCCGCTTGAGCTCCTTCAGATCACGCCCGTCGGATCGGAGGAGGTGGAGAAGGCTGAGAAAACCCTCGCGACGTTGGCTGAGGAAGGCGCCTCGGTAGCCCGCACGAAGAGCGCGCTGACCGAAGAACTCGCAAAACTTCGAGGCGCGCTCGAGGTCCTTGAATCCCGGCGCTCCGAGAACGCGGCGGACCTGGAACTGGCCGTCACCCTACATGATTGGGCGCGAACGCATGAGCTGCTCAATCAACAGCAACAGCGCATCAACGAACTCGAGAAGGACCTATCAGGCAGAGTCACAGCGAGCGGCGCGTTGGCCGAGGCGGTCACACGTGCGCGCGCTGACCTGGAACAACGCGAAGCGGTGGCTGTAGAGAAACGGGCGCTGTTTGCGGCTGCGCAGGCTGCGCTGGCAGAACTTGAGAAGAAGGAGCCGCTGCTTTTCGGCAAGGAAGAGTGGCGCAGCAAGCTCGCAGACTCGCGTGATCACGTTTCATTATTTGGGAGCGAGCTCGAGGGGTTGGAGACGGCGCTCGGTCAGCGGCGCGCGGAGCTGAGTGCAACCGCGGTTCGAGCGGAGACCGCAGGAACCGAGCGTTCAATCGCCGAGCGGAGCCTGCTCGACGCACGTTCGCGACGCACCGAGATCGAGCGCAACTTGACTGCCCTTGCAGAAAAGCTCGGCACGCGGCGACCAACGCGACCCGTCCCACCAAGCGAGACGGAGGAGCTCGTGTTGGCGCTGGAGAAGCAGAGGTCGCTCTTCGAGCAAGAAGGTTTGCGGCTCAAGGAGACCGAAAGACGCCACGCTGAAGACGGTGCGCGAGCGATCTCCCGCCAAAAGCAGATCGACGTCGAGCGTCAGCATGTCGAAGCTCGTGTCGAAGGCGCGCGAATTGCCCGCGCAGAGGGGCTCGAGGCTGCTGAGAAGCGACTCTCGGAGCAGCGCAAGCTGGCTGTCGACGATCACGTACGTGAGGTTCTCGGGGGCCTCAATAAGTCGATCGGACAGGTCGGCACCGTGTTCATCGAACCGGCGCGCGAGAAGCTTCGACAATCAACCGAGCCAAACTTCTCGCAGGCTGAGCGCGTGCGCCAGGCAACCCAACTCGTTGCGCCGGTACTCGCGCGTATCCTCGCGGAGCGAGCGCCCGAACTCGCGGCTATCTCGGAACTCTGCGACAAGATCCAAAAGGAGTTCTGCGACCCTGCGCGCGAGGCCTGCACCCGCGCCTGGGGCTGACTACCAATGAGCGCTAGTAGACGATCGGGTCGCAGTTGGAGAAGTTCAGGCTCGATTGGATTCTAAAGTTTGATTGGTTGGTGTGGCGCTCGGCGTGAAAGAGATCCAGCGGATAGGTCTGGCCAACGACCAAGCCCAGTTCTGCTGCGCGTGCGTCGACGTCGAGGGTGTCTGTCTGCTCGGGGTGTAGACCCCCAAGGTCGATCGCCAGCTTATCGTTGATGAACACCCAAAGGTCGTCATCGCCGGAGAAGGTGAACTCTTCCCCTCCGCCGTAATAAAACTCCATATGGAGTTCGAACGTGAAGCCGAAGTTGTGGGGTTGACCTTCATTGCCGAAGCCAAGCGTGTCGATCGGAAAGAAGGCGCTGTTGTCGTAGGTGAACATGCCGCTTCCGTCGATTGTGCCCACGACCGCGAACGGAAATGATTGGTTTACCGAGGGTACATCCCGGTACCACTGATTGAACTCATTGGGCCCCGTGGTGTGCGCCGTCGCTCCGGGGTGCGCATACACAGGCTTATGGTCGGCGCCGAGCACGGGAGCGACCAGCCCCTTCAAGCCATCTCCACCATAGTTCTCGAAATCGGGATGCCCAGCCCCGTTGTTCCAGGCTCGAAAGTCGCGAACGATGCCCGAGAGCACAGGGGAGCATCCGCCAGAACCAGAACTGACGGTGTCCATGAATTGGCCCGAACTGCCGACCTCACCGCCAGCACCCGTTCCAGCGCCACCCGTTCCAGAGGGAGCGCCGCCCGTGACGTTACCCCCAAGACCACTCCCACCGTTTGCGTTCGTGGAGCCTGTTAGGCCGTCGGTAGAGCTGGGCGTACAGTGGAGAGCCACCGCAAGCGGCGAGAGCAAGACCCACTCGGCTGTGCGCATCCTGGTATGAGACCAGACCCAGGCACGCCGAGCAATCGCTTCGACGCGGGTCCCGATGGTTCCCTCATCGCTGATTCGCGCGTAGCGTCAGCGAAACCACCGTATCAACGACTGGGATGAGACGATCTATGAAGCGTATCTGTGTCTATTGCGGCTCTGGCACTGGCAACTTGCAGGACTTCCAAAGTGCAGCTGAGCGGTTAGGTGCGCTCATGGTGAAGCGGGGCATCGGCCTCGTGTACGGCGGTGGCAATATCGGACTAATGGGCGTGATAGCGCGCACCGTACTGGCCTCTGGCGGCGAAGTGATCGGTGTAATCCCGAAGGCGCTGATGGACCGCGAGCTCGGCCTCCGCTCATGTACCGAGCTGATTGTGGTTGATTCGATGCACGAGCGTAAGAAGCGGATGGCCGACGCGAGCGATGCGTTCATTTCCATGCCGGGGGGCATCGGAACGTTGGAGGAGCTGTTTGAGACGTTTACCTGGCAGCAGCTCAAATTTCACGACAAGCCACTTGGGCTCTTGAACGTAAGTGGCTATTACGATCAGCTATTGGCCTTTCTCCAGCATGCCGTGGCCTCAAAGTTCTTAGCGCAAGAGCACTTGGATTCATTACTGGTGAGTTCCGATGAGCTCGAGCTGCTCGACTCGCTTCAGCGTTGGTTGCCCCCGAGCGAAGGCAAATGGGCCGCACGACTGGACCCGTCCGGTCGCTGATGAAGGACGCTCGCTCCAAACTGTCGGTTGTCGAGGCGCGAGGGTTGCTCGGTCTCTCGGGCTCCTGCGCGTTGGATGCAGGAAGGCTGCTCGATGATGCTCGCATGATCGTGGAGCGGAACTGGGAGATGGCGGCGGAAGTTGCCGGGCTTGCGGAGCAAGGGCTCTTGCTCTCGCCCGTGTGGGAACGCGGTAGCGCTGCCGCGCGCGCGCGGCTCGCTGTCTTGCCACCTACCTTTCGGTCTCGCTACTTTGAAGGGGAAGCCGCTGAGGTCCTGAACGAGCCGGGCGCGCTCGCTGCTGTGTGTGATGTCTTCCCCTGGTTTGTCGATGACCCTGTCGGGGCGTGTTTTGCGCTCGAGGACACGTTGCGAACCTGGCTCGACGACACGGCTCCAACTCGTGATCTCGGACTCCCCTACGAGCCACACTACCGCCTGTTGTCCCTGCTGCTCGCCGACATAGCGCGCAAAGGGGCTGGGGGTTTGGATACGCTCGAATGGCTAGTTTCGATCGGGCTCCCAATCGCCGACATCCTCGAGGAAGGAGACCCGCCGGAATCAGAGTTGCGTCTCAGCACCAAGAGGAAGCTTGAGCTGATGTGGGAGGAAGAGCGGGCCTGGCGGCGCGCGGCGTTTGGCGGTTGAGGTGAAGAGGGACCGCTATTCGTCATCCTTGGTCGAGCAGCACAAGCTCGATCTCGAGTTCGAGCCGCTCCTTTCCACGTTGCACCGTAACCTTCACCTTCTCCCCGGGCTTTCTTCCGTCCAGGGCGTTGTACAGACCGTCGTAGTCCCCAACCTCCTGTCCGGCGACGCCGACGATCACGTCGCCGATGGCGATTTCGTTGCCGCGTTGTTCAACCGGTCGCAGCCCAGCACGTGCTGCAGGCCCACCGGTCTCAACCCCGAGAATCACGACACCCTTCATGCGGAGGCGTCTTTCGATGCGGCTAGCTGGGTCGATGCTGATGCCCAGCCCTACCTGTTCGGCTCGGCCGGTCCGGATGATCTGCGGGACAATACGAGCGACCGTCGTGAACGGCACGGCGAAGCCGATGCCAGCTGATTGCCCGCTCCGAGAGAAGATCATCGTGTTCATCCCGATCAGCCTTCCGCTGGAGTCCAGCAAGGGACCTCCTGAATTGCCGGGATTGATCGCAGCGTCCGTTTGAACCATGTCGCGGATGGTCACCCCGCCCGCACCGTCCACCTGGCGTCCGAGCGCGCTGATGACGCCCGTCGTCAACGTATGGTCGAGGCCGAAGGGGTTGCCGATCGCCACGGCCTTCTGCCCAACCTCGAGCGGCACCTTCAGCGGGGCAACCTGAATTGGCGTCAGCGTGTCGTTGGGCGCGTCGATCTTCAATACGGCGATGTCCTTTCGTGGTTCAACGCCGACGACGGTAGCGGGATAGGTCTTTTGATCGTGGAGGCGGACGACCAACGACTGTGCTCCGTCCACCACATGGAAGTTCGTGACGATGTGACCCTCAGCGTCCCATAGGAAGCCCGAGCCTGAGCCGGCCGGAACCTCCACAGCGTTGCCACTCCAATAGTTCGTTACGAGGCGTTTCTGCGTAACGAACACCACACTTGGCGCGACGTTGCGAAAGACGCCGATCGAGTTGCGTTCATCCTCGATCAGGGCATTCGTAGAGAGCGGTGGGATTGCGGGAGGTTCCGCCGAACCCGCTCCGCCAGCCGTCTGCTCGCTGCGTGGTCCGTCAGTGCTCTTCGAGGCATCCTGGGTACCCGGGGCTGGTCGGCAGGCTGCGGTGAGAGTCAATGCACTAAGGGCCCAAACGAGCGCGCTCTGCTTTAGCTGCATAGGCGCTTCTTGCCTCAAAGTACTTATCGAGGCAAGCGGATGAGGCCAATCCACGGCAGCGGGAACAACTTCGTTTCTCGGCTGTTAGCAGCGGATCCAAGCAAATGGACCCAGGCCAGCGGAGCCAGCGTTGCTAGCGAAAGAGTCCCTTCTCGCGGAGCAGGGCGCCCACGGCCCGAAACCCATCGGCTCGACCGAGTTGCAGAATGTGGCCCCCCGCAAAGGTTACGTAGCGGGCGTTGAAGTGGTCGCGCAGTTTTTCTGCGTGGGACAGCGGCGTTATCTGGTCCCCCTCTCCCGCAATGACGACCACTGAATCGCCGGCAATGCGCGGCGGGCGTGAGAAAGGGCTGGCGATTCGGTGGGCGTTCTCCAGGGCTCGTTGTTGCAAGGCCTGTTGTTCCGGGGAACCCACCAGTCTGCCCGCCGCCAGCGCGACATCCGCGAACGACGCGAGCGGGATGATGGGCGCCAAGAAGCTCAGCGAGGGCAGCAAGGTTCCAAGCAGGCTCACGGTGTAGCCGCCCAGGCTCATCCCCATCGCGCCGATGGCAGGAGCCCCGCGGCTCTCAAGATGAGCAATCAACGTACGTGCATCGAACACCGCCTGGCGAAAGCCCTCATTGGTGAATCTCGGATCCGAGCCTGGGAACGCCGGCGGCCGACCACCCGAGCGAAGCGCATGGAAAGGCAACACCAGGAGCACCGCGTTCATCCCGTGTTCGAGCAGCCACTTGAGAGGCCAAACACGCTCTTCGACTGCGAATTGCCCCGCGCGATACCCATGTACAATGATGGCTGTTGGGCGCTCCCAACGGTCA